>DATLYZ010000001.1:0-16984 GCA_035574255.1 Gemmatimonadales bacterium
CTTCTTCCCTGCCAGTAATTTCTCCGCAATGGGGCAATACCTGAGCGGTAAGGTAAACAAGTTCACTTAGAACCATAAGGAATGCTGGAACAGATAGTTGCGATCCTACATAGACGCGCGTTCCCTCAATGTCATGCGAAGTAAATGCAGAGGCAGGCGTCACATGGACCCCCAGCTCACACAGCTTGTTATAGGACTTGTGGTCCAGAATGGGTGTGGCCTTAAGGGCTTCTAATTTTAGACGGACACCTACCGGTCCATACTCCGCTATGCGCTCCTTGTCCGATACGCTCCTCCAGCGGTCGAGGTGCTCGGAATTCATAGCAAATAGTTGAAGCAGGTTGGCCAACTCCCCCATCACTCTGATTAGCGCAATAGCCTCGTCATATTGGCCCAGGTAAGCCAACCGCAGTGCCGCGGTTGCCGCGTTACTGAATCGACGGACGAGGTTCTCAATTGTGTGATCAGTTTCGCGACAGCCCCAAGCGCACGACGCAATCTGAGCCAGTAGAGACAGCCCATCGCCCAACCGTTCAAGCATCTGCGGGGCGCGAACACCCAATTGGCCGTTTCCTTCGAGAATGGACGTGACCCTTTCTGTCTCGTCCTGTACGTTCCTGACTTGCTGCAGCAGGTTTCGGCCCTGCAGGAACTGTTGATCCATTTTCTTTCCTGTGCACCTAACGGGTATTGGACCCGCCTGTCCCCCCACCCCAGGGCCGGCCCCAATCCCCAACCACACTACGGCTCGCGACCTAATCCGACAACCCCGCAGGAGGCACAAAGCCCGGCAATCGGCGTCCGGGGCCTTCGGCAGCCCGGCCACGCCGACCGGCCGCACCGCGCCCCGACTCGTGGAAGCAGATGGCCCACGCACCGCAGCCAGCGCCCGCTGGACCTCCGACCTGGTCAATGCCACCGGGAGCGGGGCCGGCACCCCGGCCGGCCCGACCACACACCTGCTCCAGGGTGCCCCCCGGCACCGCGGTCTAACCCGCTGGACCTCCGACCTGGTCAACGCCACCGGGAGCCGGGCCGGCGCCCCGGCCGGCCCGACCACACACCTGTTCCAGGGTGCCCCCCGGCGCCGCGGTCTAACCCGCTGTCCCTCCGACCTGGTCAACGCCACCGGGAGCCGGGCCGGCGCCCCGGCCGGCCGGACCACACACCTGTTCCAGGGTGCCCCCCGGCACCGCGGTCTAACCCGCTGTCCCTCCGACCTGGTCAACGCCACCGGGAGCCGGCCCGGCGCCCCGGCCGGCCCGACCACACACCTGTTCCAGGGTGCCCCCCGGCACCGCGGTCCAACCCGCTGGACCTCCGACCTGGTCAACGCCACCGGGAGCCGGGCCGGCGCCCCGGCCGGCCGGACCACGCACACCTCTTCCCAGGCGCTCCCCACCACCGCGGCCCAAAGGGAGCCCAGCGCAGCCTAAGCCTACGCCCGGATGGCCGGCCCACCCATCGCACCACACTCAGGTGGGTGAGACACCCCAGCACCTCCGCCTCCCCCTCCGCCGGGCCGGAGCCCGTGAAATCGAACCAACCGCCGGACCCACGCGGTAGAGGGCTCCTCGGTCCGCGGAATGAAGCCGCAGGCAGAATCAGCCCGCAGCGCCGGCCGGCGGCGCGGTTCCGGTTCGGAGATCAGGCGGGCGCCATCCGGCAGCAGTGATGCCAATTAGCCTGCAACGCCTGCAGGAGTCTCGGTTTCGGCTGCAGAAGGACCCCGACATGAGGAACCCGTTCCACATCTGCTCGTCCCGCTACCCATCCGCGTCACTCGGCAGACAGCCCACATCGTGGGTGGATCAAACAGAGGGCGGCGCGCGGTCATGGGTAGTCCGAGGCAAGACCAAGCCTTTGCAACGGAGCACTCATGGCGGACGAGATCAGCTGTATTGCGACCAAGAATGCACCCGCGTCTGTCGGACCCTTCTCGCAGGGTACCCGAGCCCGAGGGTTCATCTTCCGTTCAGGTCAGGGAGCTTTTGATCCGGCGACGGGGCAACTGGTCCCCGGCGGGATCAAGGAGCAGACGCGCCGAGTTCTCCGAGACATCGAGGCCGTTCTGAAAGCCGAGGGCAGCGGCTTGGATCGCGTCGTCAAGGTCACAGTCTTTCTGTGCGACTGGAAGTACTTCAAGGAGATGAACGAAGCCTATCCAGAGTTCTTCGGTTCGGGCCGGACGCCAGCGCGCTCAACCGTCCAGGGGGATCGATGGCCAGAGGGACATCTCGTCGCCATGGAAGCCATCGCGCTTGAGCCATAGCGTCGTGTGGAGCGAGGCGAGCCGCGCACGAGAACGAACCGCGCCTCGCGCACTCGAGGACGTTCCAACCGACCGCTCCGGCGACACTACCGATCCTGACGGGGAAGGCCCGAACGGAGCGAGCAGAGGCGGGCAAGAGCGTCGAGGGCGTGCTCGCCCTGGAGGCGGGCGCGAAGGATCAGCGAGACCCTGGCACCGGCCCGGCCGCGACAGCGAGCAGGGCGTGCCCCGGAGATTGCCCCGTTGACGCCTACGGCGCGACGGCGTCAGGGTCCGGGGGAATCGGGATGGAATCCGGTCGAGGGGTGGGCGGCCCGATCCGGGTGAGCGTGATCGGCTTGGCGAGGTCGCCGCCCGAGAGGGTGAGCTTGGTCCCGCGCACCTTGAGGCCGTAGACCACCCATTCGCCGCCCAGGGCCAGCGCGACGCTGTCGCCCCTGGCCACGAGCCGCCAGCGTACGGTTTCCTGCCCGTAGCTTGCGCTCGAATCGGCCCGGACGACGACGGTCCGAGGGGCGTCCTTCCGGTCGGCGTCCTTGAGATCCGCCTGCCAGGTGCCGAGGATGCCCGGGCCCTGAGCCAGCGCAGAGCCGGGCGCGACGAGGGTCAGCACGAGCGCGAGAGTGACCGGCGGAAGACGCACCCTGACTCTCCTGGAGGTCGAATCGGGCTTCCCGGGATCCCACGCGGGCGACCCGCGCAGAAACCGGGCCAGAATTGACGGGGGAAAGATAGCCTGCCGGAGAACGCAGGCAGCGAGGGACGGCGCCGCTCGGGAGTGTCCGCGCCGGCCCCCACCCCGGGGCCGCGCCGCTCGGACACCGTCCGGAGACCAGGGTGACTGGGAGCCCCGCGCGCCACCAGACGCAGCGGCGAGGCGGCTGCCCCGCCGAAACCAACGCGCCCCGACGAATCGTCGGGGCGCTCGACCAACCGGCGGACCGAAGTTGTCGTGCCTCGTCCCGCCCGCGGAGACCCTTCCTTGGGGTACCGGCTCGACGTTGGCAGGGATGGCCCGCCGGAGCGGGCCATCCACGCCAGTCCAGCTCAGTACATCCCGCCCATGCCGCCACCCGGCGCGGCAGGCGCGGGCTTCTCCTCCTTCTTCTCCACCACCACGGCCTCGGTGGTGATCAGGAGCCCGGCGATGGACGCCGCGTTCTGGAGCGCGGTCCGGGTCACCTTGGTGGGGTCAATGACCCCGGCCTTCACCAGGTCCTCGAACGTGTCGGTGGCGGCGTTGTAGCCGAAGTTCTTGTCCTTCGACTCCTTCACCTTGCCGACCACGATGGAGGCCTCGGCGCCCGCGTTCTGGGCGATCATCCGGATCGGCTCCTCGAGCGCCCGGCGCACGATGTCCACCCCGATCTTCTCGTCCGGGGTGCCCTTGACCTTGTCCAGCGCGGCCTGGCAGCGGAGCAGCGCCACCCCACCACCCGCCACGATCCCCTCCTCCACCGCGGCCCGGGTCGCGTGCAGCGCGTCCTCCACGCGGGCCTTCTTCTCCTTCATCTCGGTCTCGGTGGCCGCCCCCACGTTGATCACCGCGACGCCGCCGGAGAGCTTGGCCAGCCGCTCCTGCAGCTTCTCGCGATCGTAATCGCTGGTGGTCTTCTCGATGGCCACCTTGATCTCGTTGATCCGGCCCTGGATCGCCTCCGGCTTGCCCCGGCCGTCCACGATGGTGGTGTTGTCCTTGTCCACCACGATCCGCTTGGCGCGGCCCAGATCATTGAGCACGGTGTTCTCGAGCTTGAACCCGGTCTCCTCCGAGATCACCTGCCCGCCGGTGAGCACCGCGATGTCGCGCAGCATCTCCTTGCGGCGATCGCCGAAGCCCGGCGCCTTGACGGCGCAGACCTTGAGCGTGCCCCGGAGCTTGTTCACCACGAGCGTCGCCAGGGCCTCGCCCTCGACATCCTCGGCGATGAGGAGCAACGGCTTGCCGGTCTGCGCGATCTTCTCGAGGATCGGCAGCAGCTCCTTCATCGCGGAGATCTTCTTGTCGTGGATCAGGAGATAGGCGTCCTCCAGGACGCACTCCATCTTCTCGGGATCGGTCACGAAATAGGGCGAGAGATAGCCGCGGTCGAACTGCATCCCGTCCACGGTCTCCAGCGTGGTCTCCAGCCCCTTCGCCTCCTCGACCGTGATCACCCCGTCCTTGCCCACCTTCTCCATCGCCTCGGCGATGAGCTTGCCGATCTCCTCGTCGTTGTTGGCGGAGATGGTGCCGACCTGGGCGATCTCCTTCTTGCCGGCCGACGGCGTCGAGAGCCGCTTCAGCTCCTCGACCACCGCCTCGACGGCCTTGTCAATGCCACGCTTGAGCTCCATCGGGTTGGCCCCCGCGGTGACGTTCTTCAGCCCCTCGCGGAAGATCGCCTGGGCCAGCACCGTGGCCGTGGTAGTGCCGTCGCCCGCCAGATCGCTGGTCTTGGTGGCCACCTCCTTGACCATCTGAGCCCCCATGTTCTCGACCGGATCGGCGAGCTCGATCTCCTTGGCCACCGTGACCCCGTCCTTGGTGACGGTCGGCGAACCGAATTTCTTGTCAATGACGACGTTGCGACCCTTGGGACCCAGGGTCACCTTGACCGCGTCGGCCAGCGCGTCCACGCCCTTCTTGAGCTTGGCACGGGCCTCGGCGTTGAACATCAGCTCCTTCGCTGCCATAGATCAGTCTCCTCAGCCCAGCTTGGCCAGAATGTCGGATGCCTTGATGATGACGACCTCTTCGCCGTCCACGGTGATGTTGGTGCCGCTGTACTTCCCGTAGAGCACCTTGTCACCCACCTTGACCTCCATCGGGACCCGCTCCCCCTTCTCGAACCGCCCCGGCCCCACCGCAATCACTTCGCCCTGGGTCGGCTTTTCCTTCGCCGTGTCCGGGATGTAGAGCCCACCCCGCATGGTCTCGGTCTCGTCATCGGGCCAGATGACCACCCGATCCTCCAGGGGCTGGATCTTGAGCTTCGGCTTGGCCTTCGTGGTGCTCATGAGGCTTCCTCCACGCCGGTGGTTGTGCAACTAACACGTTGAAAAACCAAGGGGTTAGCAGTCTGGACCGGCGACTGCCAACGACGCGCACGAAAATAAGACGGCGGCTAGCAGGTGTCAATGGTGAGTGCTAAAGGCCCAGGACTCTCACGCTAAACCGATATGAATCAGCGGGTTACGGAAACACCTCGCTTGACTTCCCGACCTCTCGGCCCCACCTTTCCCCCCGCTTGTCCCAGGGAACGGGGTCCGGGGACGGCGCGTTGAACCCCGATGACCCCCTGGCTCCTGTCCCCATGCTAGCCTTCCTCGCCCTGGCAGTCGCCGCCAGTCTGGACTCCACCCCGCCCGGCCTGTCGGTGCGGGTTGATTCCGCCGCCAAGGAAGTCGTGATCCTGGCGGGCCCGTTCGACCTGCCGGACATGTCGGGGGTCCACGACCACAGCGCCAGCCACGACACTCCGGTGCTCCGGTTCCGCTGGCCGCTGGAAGGCTGGTTCCGGGGTTTCCGGATGGCGGTGCTCGATGCCGAGGGCCGTCCGCTCCCGCGCCGGCTGCTGCACCACGTCATCATGATCAACTACCAGCGCCGGCAACTGCTCTATCCGGCGGCGGAGCGGCTCTGGGGCGCCGGGATCGAGACCGGCCATGCCGAGATCCCTCGCACCGTGGGCGTGCCGCTCGGGCCTGACATGGAGCTGGGGATGTACATCGCCTGGCACAACACGACGGGCCGGGACCTCCGCGGCGTCCAGCTCCGGATCAGCATGCTCTGGACTCCGCGGAACCAGATGCCCCGCCCGGTGGACGTGCTCCCCTTCTACGCCGACGTCAACCTCCGGGTCGGCGGCGGCAACGAGTTCGACATTCCGCCCGGCCGGTCGGAGAAGGCGTGGGAGTTCACGGTGCCGGTGCCGGGGCGGCTGCTCGGCGTGACCGGCCACCTGCACGACTACGGGCGGGAGGTGCGCCTGGAGGAGGTCGAGAGCGGGAAGGTACTGGCCCGCGTGAAGGCGGTGAGCGGGCCCGACGGCCGGATCCGGAAGATGGAGCGCAAGCTCTTCGGGGTCCGGGGCGAGGGGCTCAAGCTCAGGGCCGGTCGCCGGTATCGGGTCGTGGCCGTGTACGACAATCCCACGCCGGAGACGCTGGTGAAGGGCGCGATGGGCAGCCTGGCGGGGCTTTTCGCTCCGTCCGATCTCGCCCACTGGCCTCGCCTCGAGCCGGAGGATCCCGATTTCCAGCGGGACCTTCGTTTCCTCGCCCGCCGGGGCGCCGGCAGCATGAGGCGCCGCCCCCCGGCGGCCCCCCCCGCCGCCGCCTCGACCGACTCCGCCGCCCCGGGGCACGGCGCTCACACCCACGATCACTGACGCACTCGGTCCGTTCGTTCCCAGGAGTGGTCCATGATGGTTGCTGCGCTGTTCGCCCTGGCCCGCCTGCTGGCCGCCCCGGCCGGCGATTCCGTTCCCGCGGTCACGGTCCAGGTGGATTCGGCCCGCAAGGAGGTCGTGGTGCGGGCCGGCCCTTTCGACCTGCCCAACATGCCGCCCATGGACGACCACGCCATGATGGATCACGGCGCCTCGCATGACACCCCGGTGCAGCGGTTCACCTGGCCGGTCGAGGGCTGGTTCCGGGGCTTCAAACTGGAGGTGCGCGACGGAACCGGGCGCCTGCTCCCCCGCCGGATCATGCACCATCTCATCGTCGTCAACTTCAACCGCCGGCAACTGGTGTATCAGGCGGCCGAGCGACTCTTCGGGGTGGGGACCGAGACGGGCGACGCCTCGCTGCCCGCCACCATCGGCATCCCGGTGGAGCCGGGGAGCGAGATCGGCTTCTACGTGGCGTGGCACAACGACACCGGCGAGGACCTGCAGGGCGTCCAGCTCACCATGCGGCTCGAGTACCTGCCGCGGAACCAGAATCCCCGCCCGCTCGACGTGTTGCCGCTCTACCTCGACGTGAACCTCCACGTCGGGGGGACCAACACCTTCGACGTGCCGCCCGGCAAGAGCCGGAAATCCTGGGAGTTCGAGATGCCGATCTCGGGCCGCCTGCTGGGCATGAGCGGCCACCTGCACGACTACGGGGTGCAGGTGACGCTGGAGGACGTGGCGTCGGGCAAGGAGCTGGCCCGGGTGACCGCGGTCCGCGACGCCGAGGGCCGGGTGAGCAAGGTGAGCCGGCACCTGCCGGGCGTGAAGGGAGCCGGGATCCGGCTCAAGGCCGGCCGCCGCTATCGGGTCACGGGCTATTACGACAACCCGACGGGCGAGACCCTCGTGAACGGGGCCATGGCCTCCATGGTGGGGATCTTCGCCCCGGACGACCTCAGCCAGTGGCCGCCGATTGACGAATCGGATCCCACCTTCCAGCGGGACCTCGCGTCACTGGAGATCCGGGGCCTCGCCAGCGAAGGGGGAGACGCCCACCATCACAGGGAGCACGACCGCTAGGCGGCCGGGCTCAGGGCGCCGGGGCGTCCACGATCCGGCGGGCACCCACCCAGCGGCGCCACCACCAGCGGCCGGACAGGTCGTCGGGGCTGAGCACGCTCAGTTGCACCCCGTTGGTCGCGCTGTGAATGAAGCGGCCGGTCCCCACGTAGAGTCCCACGTGGGAGATCCGGCCGTCCCCGCCGGTGGCGAAGGTGAGAATGTCGCCCGGCCGGAGCGCCTCGACCCGCCGCTCGACAGGCGCGCCCTCGCGTGCCTGGTCGGCGCTCCGCCTGGGCAGGGCGATTCCGTGGGCGCCGAAGGCGTAGCGGATCAGGCCCGAGCAGTCGAACCCTTCCCCCCCCTCGTCGCCCCACCGGTAAGGCATCCCCATGACATCGAGCGCGGTCTGGACCACGGCGGCGGCGAGCGCCGCCCGGTCTTCGGGCACCCCGGCCTCCCGGAGCTGGTCGCGAACCGCGGCCGGCTCGGGCGGGGCCGGCGGAGCGGCGCTCGGTCTCGGCCGGCGTGCTCGCGATCCGCGGTCGTAGCCCAGGCGGATGCCGACCTCGAGGCCCTCGTGCCCGGAGATGTTCAGGACTCGGTAGCGGCCCTCGGCGGCAAGGGAGAGGCCGCGAAACGGGAACAGCTCGTACCCCAACCCGGCTCCCCAGGAGCCCCAGAAGGTCCGGCTCCCGTCCTCGATCCCGAGCCCGCCTTCGAGCCCGGCCACGAGATAGATCCCGCTCCTGCCGCTCCGGAAGGCGGAGACATCCACCCCCAGGCCGGCCAGGTTGCCGGCCGGGTAGCGCCCGTCGTAGTACACCGCGTGCAGTGCTCCCCCCACCGGGCCGAGCACCGCGCCGGTGATCCCCGCGCGGTAGGTCGTGGCGTCGGTCTCGGCGTCGTACCGGCCCAGCTGGAACCCGGGCCCTTGCGCCTGGAGCGGGGCGGCCGCGAGCACCAGGCCTAACGCGGCGCGCTTCACCGGACCCTCACGGGCAAGCCGGTGCGAAGGTTCACCCGGTAGGTGTGGCCCGGCGCGCACTCGCGCCAGATCCGGGCCTCGATGGTGGAGTCGTTGACCAGCCGGGGGGCGGCCCCGGTGTAGAGGAGCGGGATGGGGCGCCGTTCCGGGCCGCGCCGGATTTCCATCGCGCGCTCGAGGCAGGAACTGCCGTCCGCGCGCCGGGCGGTCCGGGCGCCGGTGAACCAGACCTCGGCGCCGCCCGGGGCAGCGAGCACCAGCGTCTCCGGCGGCTGAGCGGACGCCGGGAGGGAATCGGCGCTTCCGGCGGGACGCGGGGACCCGCCGCAGGCGAGGAGCAGCAGGATGGCGCTAGCGGTCACGCTCCGCATCGTTGCCCTCCTCGACGACGGGCAGGCCTGCGCGGTCCACGTGCAGGGAGTGACGGAGCCGGGGCGAGCGGCGCAGGAGCTGCAGCCAGCCCAGCAGCGCGGCGACACCGGCCCCCACGGCGATGGCGAGCGCGAGGGCGATCGCCGTCCAGGGGTGGTCGAACGCCCGTTGGGTTCGGAGAAAGGCCCAGGCGGCCAAAAACGAAGCTGCCCACGCCACGAGCGGCGTGAGCAGCCAGCCAAGGATCCTGACCAGGGTTCTTTGCCAGCGCATCCACTCCTACTTGCGCCGGGCGCCGAGTCCCGTGACGAGCGCCGCCAGGGCAAGGGCCGGCAGGGAGGCGATGCCGAACGTCGGCACGTTCCACCCGGCGCCCGGGAAGCCGGTCACCACGGCGATGGCTCCGAGCGCGGCCGTGATCGCCCCCGCGAGCGCCGCCGCACTCGCCAGCGAGGGCTCCTGTCCCCCGCCCCGGGCCGCCTGGTTGGCCAGCACCCAGGCACCCATCCAGGGGAGGAACGTGCCCGCCATCCACCAGACCGGCAGGTGCCACCAGTTGCTCCCGCCGCCCAGCGCGCGCCAGCGGTGGGTGTACACCCCGGCCAACTGATAGGCGATGTCGGGCACGATGAAGATCCAGGAGGCGGCGAGCCCGATCCCGGCGGCGGCCGCGATGCCCTCCAGCGTGCGGGCCCGGGTCCAGACCCCGGGGAGGAAAGCCACCAGGAAGAGTCCCACGGCCACGAGGAGGGCGAGCAAGGCGGTTTCGAGCGGGCCCTCGATCCCCCGGGAGACCAGCGCGATGGCGAGCACCAGCCCGGCCTCGATCGCGGCGAGCTTTACCGAGGCGCGCACGACGAACGGAATGTCTCTCTGGTCCACGGCGGATTCAGGGCGGGCCACCGAACTCATGCGCGCTCCGACGGAAGAGGCTGTGGGGTGCCACGAGTATAAACGGAGGCGCGACGCGGGCAAAGTGGCCGGCCGGCGCGGGGTGCGGCCTCCCGCTCAGCGCGCCCACCCGAGGAGCACGGCCAGATCGGTCACCGCCCAGGCGCCGAGCGCCCGGTACATGCCGCGCTGGTGCTGGGCGGCCGTCATCGCCGCGTGGGCCTCGAGCCAGGGCAGGAGCACCGCGAGCCACCACGCGAGGGCGACCCCCAGGCCGGCCCAGCGGAGCAGGGCCGATCCGCTCGGGATCGGTCCACCGGTCCGCAGGGCGGCGTACCCGAAGCATGCGAAGGCCAGGCCCACCGCCGCGAGGGCGATGAGCAGGCTGCCCCGCCTGCCCAGGACCAGCGCCAGGGTCCGGTCGCCGCGGCGGCGGTCCTCGTCGAGCTGGTAGAGCTGGGTAAGCGGATAGAGTCCCGCGAAGAGGGGGCAAAACCCGAGCAGCACGAGCGCAACGCCCTCGTCCAGGGGCCGGCCGGTGGCCGCGTACCCGGCGTACGGGGTGAACGTCCCGAAGCCCCACATGTTGACCAGCCAGTCGGCGCCGGCGGCCGCCTTGAGCCGGAGCGGCGGCATCGAGTAGGCGAGCGAGAGGGCGAAGCAGACCGCGTAGACGGCGGCGAACCGGGACGGGAGCAAGCCGCTCAACCCCTGCCCCACCGCCATCAGCGCCAGGCCGAAGAGCGCGAGGTGCCGCGGTGGTTTCGGCGGGCGGACCAGGTAGCCGATGTCGCCCTCGTCCTGGTCGAAGGCGGAGTTGAGGGCGAGGGTGCCCCCGTTCAGCAGGACGACCCAGATCCCGAGGCCCGCGAGGGCGGGACCGAGCTGTTCGCCCGCGGCAACACCGGCCAGGCCCACGGCGAGCCCGTAGCCCAGCGCCGTGTGCGCGGCCATGATGGGCCACTCGGCGGGGCGCAGGTGGAGGACATAATCGAACCCGCGGCCGAGCAGGCGGTAGCCCAGCCGCCGGGCGGGGGTGATGGCGGCGGGATGCTCCCCGGTCACCATCGCAGGCCGAGGTGGCGGGCGGCGATCCGGAGGCCGTGCAGGGTGAGATCGGGATCCACCGTCGCGATGGTGCGGGTGAGCGGGGCCACCACCCGCACCAGCCCGCCGGTGCCGACGACCTGGGGTATCGTGCCGCCCGGCCACTCCTGCTGGATGCGGCGGACCACGCCGTCCACCGCGTCGGCGGTGCCGAAGAGCACCCCGGCCCGGATGCACTCCTCGGTGCGCCGCCCGATGACCCGTTCCGGTGGCTGGAGTTCGGTGGCGGGGAGTTTGGCGGCGCGGCGGCTCAGCTCGTCCGCCGAGCTCCGGAGCCCCGGCATGATGACGCCGCCGAGGAACCGGGCATCGGCGGTGATGCAATCGAACGTAGTGGCCGTGCCGAAATCCACCACGATCGTGTCGCGCCGGTAGCGCTCCACCGCCGCCAGCGTGTTGACGATGCGGTCGGCGCCCACGGAGAGCGGCTCGTCCACCTCGAGCCGGATGGGAAGCGGCGACCGGGCGTCCACCACGGTCACCGCCAGCCCGGTCACCAGGCGCACGGCTTCGACGAGGTTCTGGGTGGCGGCGGGCGCCACCGAGGCGAGCACGGCGGCCCGGATCTGGTTGGGGGAGAGCCCGGCGTTCACCAGGAAGGCCCCGAGGACCACGCCCCATTCGTCCGGAGTCCGGTCCGCGCTCGTGGTCAGGCGCCAGTGGGCGCCCAGCTCGTCGCCCTGGAACAGGCCGACGGTGACCTCCGTGTTGCCGACGTCGAGGGTGAGGAGCATGGGGGCGGCGGTGAACGGTAAACGGTGAACGGTGAACGGGGGACGCTGGCCCGGGCGGCTCAGGGCCCGTCGAGCATCACGCTCCCCGAGCTGCACAGGGTGGTGGTGCCGCTCACCTGCCTGACCACGAGCGCGCCCGCCGCGGTGATGCCCTCCGCGATGCCGGGTGCCGGGGCGAGCACCCGCCGCCCGCGGAGCCAGTCGCGCTCGGCGTAGGCCGCCAGTTCGGCCGGCGCGAGCGGGCCGGCGGCCTCCGAGAGCGCGGCGACCGCCGCCACCACGGGCTCGACGAGCTCGTCCGGCCCGATCCCCGGCCGGATTTCGCCGAGCGCGATGGCGGTGGCGGCCAGCGGGCCGGGGATCGGGTTGGCCACGTTGAGCCCGATCCCCACCGCGACCCAGCCCGGCCCCGACCCCTGCCAGCGTGCCTCACAGAGCACGCCGCCGAGTTTGCGGTCGCGGAGCATCAGGTCGTTGGGCCACTTGAGCCCGGGGCGCTCGGCCAGGACCCCATCGAGCACCCGAGCCACGGCCAGCCCGGCCCGGAGGCTCAGCACCCAGACGGCTGCCTCGTCCCGGGGGCGGCAGAGCACGCTCACCCAGAGGCCGCCCGGCGGCGAGTGCCAGGCGCGGCCCCGGCTGCCCCGGCCCGCGCTCTGTTCCCGGGCCACCACCGCGGCGCCGGCCGGGGCGCCCGCCGCCGCCAGCTGATGCAGGCGGTCCTGGGTGGAGGGGAGCCGGTCGTGCCGTTCGATCACCCGCGGGAGAGCCAGAGCAAGAGCAGGCCGAAGCCGATCCGATACCATGCGAACGCGTTGAAGGTGTGCGACACCAGGTAGCGGAGGAAGCCCTTCACCACCACGATCGCCGACAGAAACGAGACGACGAACCCCACCGCGAAGATCGGCACCTGGGGGGCCGCGAGGTACTCCAGGCTCTTCAGCAAATCGTAGATCGCGGCGGCGGCGAGCACGGGGACCGCCAGATAGAACGAAAACTCGGTGGCGGCGGTCCGCGACAGCCCGAGCACATACCCTCCCATGATCGTGGCCCCGGAGCGGGAGACGCCGGGGACCAGGGCCAGCACCTGGGCCAGCCCGATGCCGAGCGCGGTGCGGGGCGCCAGGTCGGCGGCGTCGTGGACCGTCACCCGGGGCTTCCAGTGCTCGATGGCCAGCATGACGACGCCGCCGCCTACCAGGGCCCAGGCGACGACGGCCGGGGTGAACAGGTGCGCCTTGATCCAGCCGTGGGCCAGGAAGCCGACCGCTGCCGCCGGCACGAAGCCCAGGATCAGGTTGGTGGCGAAGCGGCGGCTGGCCGGCTCCCGCACCAGGGTCCGGGTCACCTCGGCGAACCTGGCGCGATAGAGCCAGACGATGGCGAGGATCGCCCCGAGCTGGATGAAGATCTCGAACGTCTTGGCGGCCTCCCCCGTGAAGCCGAGCCAGTCCCCCGCCACGATGAGATGTCCGGTCGAGGAGACCGGGATGAACTCGGTGACGCCCTCCACGATGCCCAGCACCGCCGCCTCGATCGGGCCGCGCTCAAGCACGCACGGCCTCCCGGTAGAGGTCCTCGTAGAGCGGCACCACCCGGTCGGCCGAGAAGAGGCGGGCCCTGGCCACCGCGGCCTCCCGCATGGCGGCGTGGCGTGCCGGATCGAGCAGCAGGTCCACCGCCCGCCGGCCCATCGCTTCCACCGAGCCGGGGGGTTCCAGGATCCCGCTCACCCCGTCCTCGATCACCTCCGGGAGGCCGCCGGTCCGGCTCGCCACCGCGGGAGCGCCGCAGGCCATCGCCTCGAGTGCGGCCAGGCCGAAGGACTCCGATTGCGACGGGAGGAGAAAGAGGTCGCTGGCCTGAAGGATCGAGGCCACCCGGTCGAGCCGCCCGAGGAAGCGCACCTCGCCCAGCACGTTCAGGGTCTCCGCCTCCCGTTCCGCCTCGGTCCGGTCGGGGCCGTCGCCCACCATGACGAGGCGGGCGGGCATCGCCTTGCGGATCCGGGCGAAGACCCGGATCACGTCCTTCACCCGCTTCACCTCGCGGAAATTGGAGACGTGGGTGATCACCTTGGCGCCGGCCGGCGCCAGCGAGTCGCGACAGGCGGAGGGGTCGGGCCGGTACTCCTCCAGGTTGACGAAGTTGGGAATCACCCGGATGTCGCAGTCCACGCAGCCGAAGGTGCGGTAGGTCTCGTCGCGCAGGAAGTTCGAGACCGCCGTGACCAGGTCGGACCGCTCGATCGAGAACCGGGTGATGGCGTAGAACGACGATTCCTGGCCCACCAGCGTGATGTCGGTGCCGTGCAGCGTGGTGATCACCTTGAGGTCGTGCTGGCCCCGGAGCATTTCCCGGGCGATCCAGCCCGTGGTGGCGTGGGGAATCGCGTAGTGGACGTGCAGCACATCGAGACCCTCCCGGCGGCCCACCTCGTACTGCTTGGAGGCGAGCGCGAGGGTGTACGGGAAGTGCTCGAACAGGGGATAGTGGGCGATGCTGGTGTCCACCTCGTGAAAGAACACCCGCTCGGCGTACCCCCGGAGCCGGAAGGGCGAGGCGTAGGTGATGAAATGGACCTCGTGGCCCCGGCGGGCGAGCGCCAGCCCCAGTTCGGTGGCCACCGCGCCGGAGCCGCCGTAGGTCGGGTAGCAGGTGATCCCGATCTTCATGGGGTCGAAGCGGCCCGGGGCTCAGCGGTCGGCGTCGAGGAGGGCCACGACCGCCCGGTGCCCCTTCTCCCGGGCCAGGGCCAGGGGCGTCTTGCCGGACACGCTCTCGGCGGTCCGATCGGCGCCCTGCTCGAGCAGGAGGGCCACCACGGCCGCGTGGCCGCGCTCGGCGGCGGCATGGAGCGGGGTCCAGTCGCCGGTCTGCCGGGCTTCGAGGTCCGCCCCCGCCTCGAGGAGCAGCCGGACCAGCTCCCGATGCCCGCTCCCGGCCGCGGCGTGGAGCGGCGTGTTCCGCAACGGGTCGAGCGAGACGGCGTGCACGTCGGCGCCGAGCGAGACCAGATACCGGGCCGCGTCGAGATGGCCGAAGTAGGCAGCGTAATGGAGCGGGGTGTAGCCGTCATCGTCGGGCATGCTCGCGAGGGCCGGGCTGCCGTCGAGGAGCGCCCGGAGCCGGGCCGTGTCGCCGGTCTGGGCGGCTTCGGAGAGTTCGCGCCGGAAGTCAGGCATGCCGGAGGATAGCGGCGCCGGGCGGGCCTGTCACCGTCCCGCCCCCTGCTCCGCCGCCCCCCCCGGGACCGCGGGTGCCTGGGCCCGGGCCCACGCGTCCGCGATCACCCGGGCCACCTCGTCAGGGGGCCGGCTCGCATCCAGGGTGAGGACCGGACCCTCGAGCTGGTGCCGGAACCAGGTTTCCTGGCGCTTGGCGTAGCGCCGGGTGGCCACGGTGATCGCCTCGGCGACGCTCTCCCGGGTCCGGAGGCCGTGCAGGTACTCCACCGCTTCGCGCGGCCCGATGGCATCCAGCCCCGGCGCGCCCGCGGGGTAGCCTTCGGCCAGCACCGCCGCGGTCTCCTCGATGAGCCCGCGCCGCACCATCTCCGCGGCGCGGACCTTGATCCGCTGGTGCAGGACGGCGCGCGGCGCCGTGAGCCGGACGTACCACGGCGCGATGGCCCCCTGCCCCCTGGCCGCATCCTGCCAGTAACTGAGCGGGCGGCCGGTGAGCAGGGCCACCTCGATGGCCCGCAGGGCGCGCTGCCGGCCCCCGCCCTTGAAGCCGGGGTCCAGGCGCCCGGCCCAGCGCACCAGCTCGATGGGTTCCAGGCCGCGCGCGAACTGTTCCAGCGCGCGGCGCCGGCGGAGATCGAGGGGCGGCTCGACGAACAGCCCTTCGGCGAGCGCCCGCACGTAGAGCCCCGTCCCCCCGACCACGACCGGCATCCGGCCCCGGGCCAGCACCCGGGCGATCCATTCGGGCGCGTCGCGCGCAAAGCGGCCCGCGCTGTAGCGCTCTCCCGGCAGCACCAGGTCGAGCCCGTGGTGCGGCACGCGGGCCAGCCAGCGGCGCGGCGGCTTGGCGGTGCCGATGTCGAGCAGCCGATACACCTGGCGCGAATCGGCCGAGATCACTTCCAGGGGCCAGGAGTCGGCCAGGGCGAAGGCCACGGCCGTCTTCCCGATCCCGGTGGGGCCCACCAGCACGGGAACCCTAACGCCGGCCAAAGCGGCGCTCCAGCTCTTCGCGGGGAAGTTGCACGATCGTGGAGCGGCCGTGCACGTCGTGCGGCGGCAGCGACGTGGCGAAGAGCCGCACCAGGAGTTCCTGCATCTCCCGCGGGTCCAGCCGCTCCCCCGCCTTCACCGCCGCGCGGCAGGCATAGGTCGCGGCGAATCGCTCCAGCCGGTTGGCCCAGCCGCCGAAGCGCCCCCGGGCGAGGTCCGCCACCGTTTCCCGGAAGCAGCGCGCGGCATCGAAGCGGGGATGGGGCGCCGGGACGGCCTGGATCAGCACGGTGCGCCCGCCGAAGGGCTCCACCTCGTACCCCAGCCGGTCCAGCAGGTCGCGATAGTCCTCCACCGCGTCCAGCTCCTCGTCGGTGAGTTCGATGGTGAGCGGGAGGAGCAGCCGCTGCCCCGGCATCGCGCGGCCCGCGAGCCCGGCCATCACGTGCTCGTAGAGCACGCGTTCGTGGGCCGAATGCTGGTCCACGAAGACGAGCGCGTCGGGCGTTTCGTACACCAGATAGGTCTCGAAGAGCTGGAAGACGGCCGGCGTGGGGGGGGGCGCCGAGACGGCGGGGGGGGGCTCGAGCGCGCCGGGCGGACCGGCGGCCGGGAGGGCCAGGAGCGGGGCGGGGGCCACCCCCTCCGGCTCGGCTCCGGCGAGGTCCAGGGCGACCGGGCCGCCAGGCGCGTTCCGCGCACCCGCGCCGAGCACCGCCGCCGCCATCAGCCGGCCGAGCGCGTCGCGGACCGCGGCCTCCAGCACCCGTTCGACCCCGATCCGGTCGCGGAACCGCACCTCCAGCTTGGCCGGGTGCACGTTCACGTCCACGTCTTCCGGCGCGGTCTCGATCCGGAGGAAGAGCGAGGGGCGGTCGCCGGCACGGATGGCGCTCCGGTAGCCCGCCTCCGCGGCCCGCACGAGAAAGGGGTCGCGGAACGGCCGGCCGTTGATGAAGAGCAGGGTCCGGCGTCCCGCCGGTCCGGCATCGGCGGGG
>DATLYZ010000002.1:0-68964 GCA_035574255.1 Gemmatimonadales bacterium
CGCCGGCGGCGCGGTCCGCGGCGGCAGCGCCTGCCCCCGGAACAGCGCCTCTAGCTCCTCGCGATCCAGCGTCTCGCGCTCCAGCAGCTCTTCGGCCAGGCGATCGAGCAGCGCCCGGTTCTCCGTGAGGATGCGGCGAGCGCGCTGGTACGCCTCGTCGAGCAGACGCTTGACCTCGTCGTCCACCATCTGCGCGGTGCGTTCCGAAACCTCGCGCCGCTGCGAGAACTCCCGGCCCAGAAAGATCTCCTGCTCCCGATCGCCCACCGCCATGGCGCCGATGACCTCGCTCATCCCGAACTGGGTCACCATCCGGCGGGCCAGGTCGGTCGCGCGCTCGATATCGTTGCCGGCACCGGTGGTGACCTTGTCGGGCCCGAAGACGATCTCTTCCGCCGCCCGCCCGCCGAAGAACATCGCGAGCTGGCCGAGGAGCCATTCGCGGGTGTAGTTGTGGCGGTCGGTCTCGGGGAGGGAGGCCGTGAGGCCCAGCGCCCGCCCCCGGGGGACGATCGTCACCTTGTGCAGGGGATCGCTGCCCGGGGTCTTGGCCGCCACCACGGCGTGCCCCGCCTCATGATAGGCGGTGAGCCGGCGCTCGTCCTCGGTGAGCACCAGGCTCCGGCGCTCCACGCCCAGCATCACCTTGTCCTTGGCGTCCTCCAGGTCCTGCATGTCCACCAGCGCCTTGTTGCGGCGGGCAGCTAGGAGCGCGGCCTCGTTCACCAGGTTGGCGAGATCAGCCCCCGCGAGCCCCGGCGTCCCCTTGGCAAGGACCTCGAGGTTCACGTCGGCGGCGAGCGGGATCTTGCGGGTGTGGACCCGGAGAATCCCCTCGCGGCCCCGGACGTCGGGCGAGTCCACCACCACCTGGCGGTCGAAGCGGCCCGGCCTGAGCAGCGCCGGGTCCAGCACGTCGGGCCGGTTGGTGGCCGCGATGAGGATGACGCCATCGTTCGACTCGAACCCGTCCATCTCGACCAGGAGCTGGTTCAGGGTCTGCTCCCGCTCGTCGTGCCCGCCGCCCAGCCCGGCGCCGCGGTGGCGGCCCACGGCGTCGATCTCGTCAATAAAGATGATGCACGGCGCATGGGCCTTCCCCTGCTCGAAGAGGTCGCGCACCCGGCTCGCCCCCACCCCCACGAACATCTCGACGAAGTCCGACCCGCTCATCGAGAAGAAGGGACGCCCAGCCTCGCCGGCCACCGCCCGGGCCAGAAGGGTCTTGCCGGTGCCCGGCGGGCCCACCAGCAAAACACCCTTGGGGAGCCGCCCGCCGAGCCGGGTGAACTTCTGGGGATCCTTGAGGAACTCGATGATCTCCTGGAGCTCGACCTTGGCCTCGTCGCAGCCGGCCACGTCGGCGAAGGTGACCTTGGGGGTATCGCCCGAGAGCAGCTTCGCCCGGGACTTCCCGAAACTGAACGCCCGGTTCCCGCCGGCCTGGAGCTGACGGAGGAGGAAAACCCAGAGCCCGATGATGACCAGCCAGGGCAACCCCTGGATCAGAAAGACCGCGAGCCCGATTTTGGGCTCCTTGGCCGCGATCGGGACCCCGGCCCGCTCCAGCTCGTCAATCAGCTCCTGGCTGTCGCGAATGGGGAGCAGGACCGTGAAAGTCCTGGCCCGCCGCCCGTCCTGCACCACCGGATTGACAAACTCGCCCTCCAGTTGCTTGCCGTCGTAAACCGTGACGGACTTGATGTTCCCGGCCTGGAGCTGCTGCTTGAAGCTCGTGTAAGTGAACTCCTGCATGCTCCCGCGCTGGCTGTTCATGAGCTGGAACAGCGCCATCGCCACCAGCGCCACCAGCAACCAGAGCGCGAGGCTCTTGGTCAGGTTGCGCCAGTCGGGCCGATTACTCTGGGGCGGTAGTCGTTCTGCCATTCAAGTCAACCCACTTCCGCAATGTACGGGAGGTGACGGAAATCCTCCGCATAGTCCAGGCCGTAGCCCACCAGGAACGCCTCCGGGGCTCGGAACCCGATGAACCGGGCCTCGGCCGGGAGCACCGGGGCGAGACCCTTGTCCAGGAGCGCGCAGATGGCCAGGCTCCGCGGCCGTTCCTCCCGCAGGACCGCTGCCAGCGCGGCCAGGGTCCGTCCGCTATCAATAATATCCTCCACGAGCACGATATGCTTGCCCGCGACCGGTAACCGCGGCCGGTAGTGGACCGTGAGGTTCCCGCTCGAGACCTTGGCGCTCCCATAAGAGCTGGCCACCAGAAAGTCGAGCTGGAGCGGGCGCTCGATGGCGCGGATCAGGTCGGCGAGAAAGACGACGCCTCCCTTGAGGAGGCCGATGAGGAGCAGGTCGCCGTCGGGGTACGCCCCGGTGATTTCTCGGCCTAGCTCGTTCACCCGGCGGGCGAGCGTCGCCGCGTCGTAGATCACCCGCTTGAGGGGGCGCCCGCCGGTCCGGGCGTCCTCAGCACCGGGCGACATCCACCCGCACCGCCGGTTCGCCGGCACCCGGCACCCGCCCGTCCGAGCGGCAGACCCCGGGAATCCAGAGCAGCTCTCCCTCCCCCTCGACGAGCGGCCAGCGGCGCCGCTCGCTCCGGGGGACACGTTTGTCCTGGAAGCAGCGCACCGCGAGCCGCCTCCCCCGCCCCCGCAAGGGGCGAAGTCGGTCACCGGCCCGCCAGGACCGAACCCGGAGCCGGGCCGGGGCGAACCAGGCGGTGAGCCCGTCGCGCCCCTGGTCGGCCGGAGGCGGCGCCGGCTCGACCTGCCACGCCAGGCGCCAGCCACCCCATTCGGCTTCGCCCCGGGGGCCTTCGAGCAGGATCGGTTCCGGCTCGGGCCCGCTCGGGGGCGGCACCACGCGGAACCGGACCGCGGTGCACTCGAGCCGCCAGCCGCCGCCCAGGTCAGCGGAGGCCCCCGAGCCGGCGCGGTGGAGCGCTCGCAGCGCCCTCCCCGCCCGCGCAGGCCCGATCAGCCAGCCGGCCCGGCGGGCCAGTGCCGTGAGGACCGTCACCTGGAGCGCTCGAGGAAACGCCAGCAGCGCCGTCCGGTCAACCGAGACCGCCTCCCGTTCCTGCTCCAGCCGGAGCCCCGGAAGCAGGTCGAGCGCCTGGTCCCAGGCCGTGCGGGCCAGCAGCGCCTGGCGAGCCAGCCGGCTGAGCCGCCGATCCACGTCCGGAATCCGCGCCCGGATGACCGGCAGCAGTTCGGTGCGCACCCAGGATCGCACATGAGCCGGATCGGCATTGGCCGGGTCCTGCCAGGCGGAGAGGCCGTGCTCGGCGAGGTAGCGGCGGATCGTGGCCGCCCGGAAGGGAAGGAGCGGCCGCACGAGGGCGCGACCGGGGGACCCCGGCGTTCCCCGGCGCAGCGGAACCGCGGATGGCGAGTGCCCCGGCGGCATCGGGCTCACAGCACCCATGCCGGCCAGCCCCGCCGGGCCGCTCCCGCCGAGTACCCTGAGCAGCACGGTTTCGACCTGGTCGTCGGCGTGATGGGCGGTGAAGAGGTACCGCGCGCCGGTCTCCCGAGCCAGGGTGCGGAGCCATTCGTAGCGCGCCTCGCGAGCCCGGGTTTCGCTGGCCCCGGCGCCGAGCCCCAGCCGTTCCACCACGACGGGAAGCTCGTAGGCTCGGGCCAGCGCCGCGACCCGGCGCGCGACCATGGCACTCTCCGGATGGATCCCGTGATCCGCGTGCGCGACCAGGAGATCGAGGCCGTGCTCCTCCCGGCTCCGCCAGAGCAGGTCCAGCAGGGCCACCGAATCCGGCCCTCCGGACACCGCCACAATCGCCCGGCCCGGAGGCAGGCCGAGCGATCGGAGGTGCCGTGCGAAACGGTCGCGGAGCGACATGCTTTCAAGATAGAGGGGCGAGACCGGTCCGCGGGACGAGGTCAGGACGGCGAGGGCCGGCTCATGGCCTGGCGGGCTCCTGCCGGCCCTTGGCGAAGTCGCCCGCCTTCACCACGACCAGCCGGGCCGGGTCAATGTGGCGGGCCATCGCGTCCCGGATCTGGTCCGGGGTCAGGGCCGCGACCTTCCGCTCCAGTTCCGCGTCCCAGGCGAGGGTCCGGCCCAGGAAGAGATAGCTTCCGAGCTGGCCCGCCAGGGCGTTGTCCTGCGCGCGGGTGACGTTGCGCGACTGGAGCCAGCCTTCTTTCGCCTTCCGGGTCTCCTCCTCAGTGAAGCCGTCCCGCAGGACCTTGTCGAGCTCCTCGCGAACGGCCGCTTCGAGCCGCGCGGCGTTCTCCGGGGCGTAGATGGCGTAGGCGAGGAAGTTGCCGCTCCGGTCCAGAGAGCCCGCCGAGAGCCCGGAGCCCACGCCGTAGCTGATCCCCTCCTTCTGCCGGATCCGCACCGCCAGCCGGGAATTGAGGAACCCGCCGCCCAGCATGTAATTGCCGAGCACCAGGGCCGGGTAGTCGGGGTCGTCGTCCCGGAGATTCAGATTGTGCCCGGCCAGGAAGAAGGCGTTCGCCTTGTCCGGGGTCTCGAGGGTGATCGCGGTCGGCGCCACCTCGTGATATTCCTGGGGCACCCGCGCGAACGGCCTGGGGCTCTTCCACTCCCCGAAGATCTCCGCCGCCGCCTGCTGGACTGCGGCCGGATCGAAGTCGCCCACCACGGCCAGCTCGCCTCGGCTCGCCCCGTAGAACTCGGCATAGAATCGGCGCGCCTCCTCCACCGTGGCCGCCTGGTACTCCGCGATCTGCTCGTCCAGGCTGGGCACGTAGCGCGGGTCGCCCTTGGGATACGGGTTGAGCTGGCGGTTGAACGCGTTGGAACCCAGGGCGATCGGGTCCGATCGCTGTTCCTCGAGCTGCGCCAGGTCCTGGCGCCTGAGCTCCTCGAACTCCTTGGGATCGAAGGCTGGCTGGCGAAGCACCTCGCCCAGGAGCCGGAGGGCCGGCAGCAGGTTGGGCCGCGTGGTTTCGAGCGAAACCCGGAGCGCGGTCGCGCTGCCGGAGATCGAGACCCGGGCCTTGAGCCGGTCGAATTCGTCCTGGATCTGCTGGCGCGTCTTGCTCGCGCTGCCGCGGAGCAGCATGTCGGCGGCGAGATCGGCGGCGGTACTCCGACCCCGCACCTCCTCCTGCGACCCGAACCGGAGCGTGAGGCTCAGGTTGACCGCCTCGCCGCGGTTCTTCTTGGCAAGGAGCGCCAGCTGGAGGCCGCCGGGAAGGGTGGACCGCACCGTCCGCGCCTCGACGTTGCCGGGCGAGGGGTCGAACACCTCCCCCGCGGCGAGCGCCGTGTCGCCCCGATAGCCCTCGACCAGGGACGCGAGATCGGGCGACGGCGGGATCTCCGCGCGGTCCGGCTCGGGCGTCGGGATGAACGTGCCCGTGGTCAGGTTGGCGGGCTTGAGATAGGCGGCCGCGACCCGGCCCACGTCGTCCGGCGTCACCCGGCGCAGCCGGTCGCGGTGAATGAAGAGCATGCGCCAGTCGCCCATCGCGGCCCACTCGGAGAGCTCGAGCCCCACCCGGTCGGAGCGGTTGAGGTTGAGCTCGATGTTCTTGAGGAGCTGGGTCCGCGCCCGCTCCACTTCCTCGACGCTGGGCGGGCGGCTCACCACCTCGGCGAGCGCGGCCCGCATCGCCACCCAGGCGCTGTCGAGGTCGTCCTCCTTGCGGAGCTGCGCGTACGCCAGCAGCAGGCCAGGCTCCCTGAGCTGGAACCCGAACGCCCCGACGCTGGCCGCCCGCCGGGGCTCCACCAGCGCCTTGTAGAGCCGGCCCGAGGGCTCGTCGCCCAGCACCTCCGCCAGGATGTCCAGCGCGGCGAAATCCGGGTGGGTGCCCGCCGGCACGTGGTAGGCGGCCATGATCACCTGCACGTCGCCCACCCGGCGGAGTGTCACGTTCCGCTCCCCGTCCTGCACCGGGTCGAGCGTGTAGGTGGGCCAGATGCGCATCTCGCCCTCGCGCCGGGGGCGCGGGATCCGGCCGAACTTCCGCTCGATGAGCCGGAGCGTGCGCGCCGGATCGAACTGGCCGGCCACCACGAGCAGCGCGTTGTCCGGCTGGTAGTACTTCCGGTAGAACGCCCGGAGCCGCTCGATGGGCACGTGCTCGATGTCGGACCGGGCGCCGATGGTGGACTTGCCGTAGTTGTGCCAGAGGTACGCGGCCGAGAAGACCCGTTCCATCAGCACGTTGAAGGGATCGTTCTCGCCCGCCTCGAACTCGTTGCGGACCACGGTGAATTCGGACTCCAGGTCCTTCTGCGCCACGAAACTGTTCACCATCCGGTCGGCTTCGAGGTCCAGGGCCCAGATCAGATTGGTATCGCTCGCGGTGAAGGTCTCGAAGTAGTTGGTGCGGTCGAACCAGGTGCTTCCGTTGGGACGAGCACCGTGTTCGGTGAGTTCCTGGGGGATGTTCGGGTGCCGCGGAGTTCCCTTGAAGAGCAGGTGCTCGAGCAGATGGGCCATGCCGGTCTCGCCGTACCCCTCGTGGCGCGAGCCCACCAGGTAGGTGACATTCACCGTGATCGTCGGCTTCGAGGGATCCGGAAAGAGCAGCACCTTGAGCCCGTTGGGGAGCGTGTACTCGGCGATGCCCTCGACCGTCGGTCCTTTCACCGCCCGGATCGGCCGCGCGGCCGGCGCGGGCCTCGCGGTGGGGGCCGGGGCCTGCTGGGCCGGCAGGACGGGCGGGAAGCCGATCGCGAACACGAACGCCGCGGCCAGGAGCCGCAGGACACGGGGACGGGAACGCATGGAGCCTCGGCGGTGAGAGGGTCTCGACGCAGCGCCGGCCCGGATGCCTGGCGCCGTGGATCGGTTCGAAGATAGAGGCGAACCACGCCGCGCACGAGACCGCGGGCCTCACCTGGCCTAAGGACGCGACAGGCGCCCACGCCGGGCGAGGCCGGGGGGGGGTGGGGGGGGATGACGCGGATCGTTGTCGGTACCAGCGGCTGGGACTATCCCGGATGGCGGGGGCTCTTCTACCCGGCTCGACTCCCGCGACGCGCGTGGCTTGCCTACGCAAGCCGGCATTTCAATTCGATCGAACTCAACGGCACCTTCTACAGCCTGAAATCGCCCGGGGTCTTCGCGAGCTGGGCCCGGGCCGTGCCAGGCCGTGGGTTCGTCTTCGCCGTCAAGGGAAGCCGCTACCTCACGCACCAGCTCGAGCTGGCGAACCCGGCCGGGGCGCTGGCCAACTTCTTTGCCAGTGGGGTCCTGGCTCTCGGACGCAAGTGCGGCCCCTTCCTCTGGCAGTTGCCGCCGGGGCTCGCGTTCGACCTGGCTCGACTGGAGGCGTTCCTCGCCTCGTTGCCGCGGGACTCGCAATCGGCGGCGCGCCTCGCCCGCCGCCACCACCGGCGGCTCCGCTATGGGGCCCTGGCCAAGACCACGGTCCGGGTGCGGTACCGGCACGCGCTCGAGGTGCGGCACGCCTCGTTCGCGTGCGAAGAGTGTTACGACCTCCTCCGTGCATACCGCACGGCGCTCGTCACCGCCGACACGGCCGGCCGATACCCCTGCCTCGATCAGCCGACGGCGGATTTCGCCTACCTCCGCCTCCACGGTTCCCGGGTGCTCTACGCGAGCGGCTACAGCGACCGGGAACTCGCGGCCTGGGCGGACCGCATCGCCGGCCGGGCGGCCCCGGCGGCGCCTGGTCTATGTGTATTTCGACAATGACTGGCAGGCGCACGCCGCGCGGGATGCCCAGAGACTCGCGGCCCTCCTCCGGGAGCGAGGGCTGGAGCTTCCCCTGCCGGCGGCCTGGGACGAGAGCGGTCCGCCGGCACCCTGGTCTCGCTAGCCCGCGCGCTTTCGCCCGCGCCAGGCGAGCCCCACCGATCCGAGCCCGGTCGCGAGCAAGGCGAGCGTGGTGGGCTCGGGCGTGACGACGCAGGTCGAGCCGCCGACGCCGGGCGCGTTGTACTGGCACCCGGTCACGGTCCCGCTCACATCCCAGAATGTCATGCTATAGCCGAGCTCGTGAGGCTGGATCCGCTGGTTGGTCTGGAAGGCCCAGGTGAACCAGCCGGTGTACCCCTGAGCCGGGCAGGTGGCGATGGCCCGCTCGGTGCGGCCTCCCTCGTTATCCGAGCGGACCAGCGGCCCCCGGTCGCAGCCATAGAAGCCCAGGGCGAGGAAGTTCTGGCTGTCGAACAGGAGCCAGGCGACTCCGCCGCCCCACAGCATGTCATAGTACGTGATATCCATGTTGCCCAGGTTGCCCGGCTCCACTCCGCCGAAGGTCCGGACGGGGCCCTCGGTGGCGAATCGGGTCCCGCAGCCGGGACACGGCCGGTCCACGTCGAACCAGAAGAAGTTGGGCCGGTTCGCCAGGAGCAGGAACTGCGCGAACGTGGAGCCCCGCGAGGTGCCGTAGGGGTTGGATCCCTGCATGTTGCGGATCCGGAGCACCACCAGGCTCCCGACCGGGTTCTGGATCACGCTGAGCTGCACGCTGGCGCAGGTACTGAACCGGCCCGGAGTGCAGAGGTCGAGCACTCGGCTCGTGAAGCCGGAGGCCCAGGTTGCTGAGGGGATTGCAGCGAGTAAGAGGAGAGGACCAGCGCGCCCGATCATCTCGCCCTCCTGGCGAATCCGATGCCTCAGAACGTGGAGCCCGGACTCGCCCCGCGCAAGCGGGGCGGCTACCGGGTCGCCGGGGTGTGACACTCCGGCGGCGCCACGTCTATGTTATGTCTGTGTTTCGGAGATCCGAGGCGGCACGTTGCGCATGACCAGGAACCCTGAGGTCTGGCTCCGCGGTCCGGTCGAGGGCATCGCACCCGTTCTCCAGCCGGTGGCGCACGCCCTGCTCCAGGTGGCCGAGGACTTGCCGACGGTGCTCGGCGGCCTCACGCCCGAGGAACTCTGGGCCCGGCCCGGCGGGTCGGCGCCGATCGGCTTTCACCTGGCCCATCTTACGGGGAGCCTCGATCGCCTGCTCACCTATGCCCGGGGCGAGAGTCTCTCCCCGGAGCAGCAGGCCGCGCTGGCGGCGGAGCGGGCCGTGGCGGAGGCGCGGCCCGGGCTGGCGCAACTGCTGGCGGCGTTCCAGCGGACCTGCGATGCCGCCCTGGCGCAGCTCCGCGCCACGGAGGCGGGGGCCGTGCTCGCCGCGCGCGAGGTGGGCCGGGCTCGGCTCCCTTCGACGGTGCTCGGCCTGCTCTTCCACGCCGCCGAGCACACCGCACGGCATGCCGGACAGATCGCGACGCTGGTGAAGGTGGTGCGGGGGTAGGCTTGCCGTCGCGTTCCGCGCGGCGCCTGACACAGTAAAGCCCCGCGCCGTTCGGGAAGCGTGGGGCTTGCAAGTAGCTGGGGCGGGACTCGAACCCGCGACCCCGGCATTATGAGTGCCGTGCTCTGACCAGCTGAGCTACCCAGCCAGCCGCATGCCGGGATGTCCCGGAGGGCCATGGCCGGCCCCTGCCCTCCCCGCATCCCGGGGCGCCAATCCTACCGACCCCCCTGGCCGCCCGTCAAGCGCTCCCGCGCCTGGAGCATGCCCACCGCGCCCTTGGTCGCGTCCGCGAAGGCATGCGTCACGAACGGATACGTCCCCGGCTCCGCCAGCCGGATCTCGAAGATCGCCCCGCCCCCGATCGGCACCAGGGCGGTCTGCACTCCCTCGAGCGTGGGCGCGCTCCGGCCGTCCTCGAAGACCCGCTCGAAGATCCCGCCCACCACGTGGAACGACGACACCCGGTTCGGCCCGGCGTTGACCACGTAGAAGCGGATCAGCTCCCCGGCCCGCACCACGATCGGGTGTCGGGCGTACTGCGCCGCCCGCCCGTTGAAGACCACGTAGGCCGGCGCCTGGTCCAGCAGCCGGGCCCAGTCGAGCGAGCGCGCCCCGCCGCCCGCGGCGGCGGCCCCGGGGTAGAACTCGCTCTGCACCAGCACGAACTCGGCGGCCGGCGGGCGGGGCCGCGCCGGATCCACGATGAGCGCGCCGTACATGCCGTTGGCGATGTGGGCGGCCACCGGCGCCGTGCCGCAGTGGTACATGAACACCCCGGGCACTCGCGCCACGAAGCGGTAGCGAATCGAGTCGCCCGGCAGGAGGTTCACGTAATACCGGTCCGGCGCGAGTTCCGCGGCGTGGAAATCCATGCTGTGCGGGATCGGGGCCCGGTTCACCAGGGTGAAGTCCACCGTGTCTCCCTGGGTGACTCGGAGGGTTGGGCCCGGCGCCGTGCCCCCGAACGTCCAGCCGTCGTAGGTGACGCCCGAGTCCACCGTCAGGACGGCGTGGTGTATCTCCAGCCGCACCCGGTGCAGTCGCTCTCGACTGGGCGGGGGAGCCTTGGGATCGTGAGGCGGGGGAACCGCCGGGGATCCCACCGGCGCCTCCCCGTGGGAGACGTCGGCCGGCGCGGCGGCGGGAGGCGGGGCCTGCTCCGCGGCCCGTTCCTCGGGAGGCGCCTGGCGAGGACCGCAGCCGGCGCTCAGGAGGCCGGCCGCGACGAGTATCCGCAGCACGAAGCGTCTGGCCAGCAGGGCGACACTCCTTTCGAAATCGAGGCTGGGGCCGAATTTCCCTACCGCCCCGCCCCGCTATCCGGCTCCAACCGGTACAGGAACTCCCCCCGCCGGATCATGCCGAACTCCTCCCGCGCGACCTGCTCCTGGAGCCGCGCGTCGGAGCCGAGCGCCCGGAGATAGGCGCGCAGCGAATCCACCTCGGCCTGGAGCCGCGCCACCCGGTCCCGCTCCGCCCGCTCCTCGCGGCGGAGGGTGAGCCAGTCCCAGGTCCCGTACTCGCCGCCGGCGAGCGCGAACACCGCCGAGCCTGCGATCACCAACCACCCGATCCGGCGCGCCCGGCTCACAGCGCGTAGAGATCGCGCCCCGGGTACTGCGCGATGTCGCCCAGCTCCTCGGCGATACGGAGGAGCTGATTGTACTTGGCGACCCGGTCGGTCCGGCTCGCGCTCCCGGTCTTGATCTGCCCCACGCCCGTCGCCACCGCGAGATCGGCGATGAAGGTGTCCTCGGTCTCCCCCGACCGGTGCGAGATGATCGCACCGTACCCCGCGGTCTTCGCCATCTCGATGCACTCCAGCGTCTCGGTGAGGGTGCCGATCTGGTTCACCTTCACCAGGATCGCATTCGCGACCCCCTGCTCGATCCCCCGGCTCAGCCGGTCCACGTTGGTCACGAAGATGTCGTCGCCCACCAGCTGCACCCGGTCGCCCAGGCGCTCGGTGAGAAGCTTCCAGCCGTCCCAGTCGTCTTCCGCCAGGCCGTCCTCGATCGACACGATGGGATAGCGGTCCACCCACCCCTGATAGAGCTCGATCAGGCCCGAGGCGGGCCGCCGGCTCCCGTCGCCCTTCTTGAAAACGTACTCGCCGTCCTGGAACAGCTCCGACGCCGCCACGTCGAGGGCGATGGCGACATCGCGCCCCGGCTCGTAGCCCGCCTGCTGAATCGCCTCCATGACCACGTCGAGCGCGGCCTCGTTGGAGGGCAGCATGGGGGCGAACCCGCCCTCGTCGCCTACGGCCGTGGACAGCTTCCGCCGGGTCAGCACCTGCTTGAGGCCGTGGAACACCTCGATCCCCACCCGGAGTCCCTCGGCGAAGGTGTCGGCGCCGATCGGGACCACCATGAACTCCTGGGCATCCACATTGTTCGGGGCGTGGGCCCCGCCGTTCAGGATGTTCATCATGGGGACCGGCAGCACCCGCGCCAGGGGGCCGCCGAGGTAGCGGTACAGCGGGAGCCCCGCGTCCTGCGCCGCCGCGCGGGCCACCGCGAGGGACACCGCCAGGATGGCGTTGGCGCCCAAGTGGCTCTTGTTAGGCGTCCCGTCGAGGTCCAGCATCTCCTGATCGATCGCCACCTGGTCCTCGGCGGCCATCCCCTCCAGGCGCGGCCCGATCACCTCGTTGACGTTGCGGACCGCCTCCAGCACGCCCTTGCCCAGGAACCGCTTGGGGTCGCCGTCCCGGAGCTCCACCGCCTCGTGCTCGCCGGTCGAGGCACCGCTCGGCACCGCCGCCCGCCCCGTGGCGCCGCTGGACAGCACGACCTCCGCCTCGACCGTCGGGTTCCCCCGGCTGTCAATGATCTCGCGCGCGTGGATTTCAATGATGGTGGACATGGCGACGGGGTCAGGGAGTGTGGGAGATGCTGGCGAAAGCTAAACGGATGACGGGCAACGGTGAACGGCACACGGTACGGGTCAGGGCGAACGGTGAACCCGTTCACCCTGGCTCGTCCTTCGCCCCCATGGCTACCATCGCCGCCCGGCACCGGGCGATCAGCGCGTCCCGGTCCTCGTACCTGAGGCCCGTGGTGGCGATCGGCGGCCCGATATGCACGGTGATGGGACCGGGACGCGGGCAGCCGGCGCCCTTGGGGAGGATGTCGAAGGTCCCCTCGATGAAGACCGGGACGACCGGCACCTGCGCCAGGATGGCCAGCACGAAGGGCCCTTTCTTGAAGGGCTGCAGCCGGCCGGTCCGGCTGCGGGTTCCTTCGGCGAAGATCACGGCCCTGACGCCCTGGCGGACGATCTCGGCGGCCCTGGCGTAGGCCGCAACGGCGGAGGTACGGTCCTTTCGATCAATGGAGATATGACCGGCCGCCCGGAGTGCCGGGCCGAAGAACGGGATCCGGGTGAGTTCCTCCTTGGCCACGAAGCGGAGCGGCCCCGGCAGCGCGGTGCAGGCGGCCCAGACATCCACCCAGGATTGATGATTGGCCACGAAGACGCAGGGCCCGAGCCCCGCGAGATGCTCGGCTCCCTGGACCCCCACCGTGAGCCCGTTGGCGCGGAGCATGAACCGGCACCAGGCCACGGGCACTTGATCGTAGATCCCGCCCGGCCGATACGGGACCCGCCGCAGCGCGGCCCAGAGCACCCGGGTCGCGTAGTACAGCACCGAGCCCACCAGGGTGAGCCAGAACCGGATCGCGCGGATCATGCGAAGTGGTCGTACCCCTTGAGGGAAAGCTCCGCGCCGTCCAGGCGGAAGGCCACGCCCGTGCCGGCGGCCACCTCGCCGATCCGGACCAGCGGAACGCCGGTCTCCCGCTCGACGGCGCGGGCCTGCTCCGGCCCGAACTCGGGCGGCAGTGCCGCGAGCAGCTCGTAGTCCTCGCCGCCCAGGGCCGCGAACACCGGCGGGGGGAGGCCCGCGGCCGCGGCTTCCGCCGCGGCCGCGGGCGCAACCGGGAGGCCGGCGAGGTCAACCGTCAGGCGCACACTCGAGGCCGCGGCCAGGTGCCGCGCATCCCCCCCCAGCCCGTCGCTCAGGTCCAGCATGGCGCGGGCGCCGGCTCGGGCGAGCGCCCGGCCCAGGGCGAGCCGCGGGACGGGATGCGCCAGGGCCCGGCGCGCTTCGGGGTCAGGCTCCCGGCCGGCGAGGAACGCGGCCAGCGCCGCGCGGGCCCCCCCCAGAGTCCCGCTCACCCAGAGGCCGTCGCCCGGCCTCGCGCCGGCCCGACTTACCGGCCGCTCGGCGCGCCCCACGGCCACCACGTCCACGATCAGGCGGTCGGCCCGCGACAGGTCCCCCCCCAGCACCGCCGTCCCCGCAGCCTCCGCGGCCGCGCCGATCCCCCGCGCCAGCTCGTCCAGCTCCGCCTCGCTGGCGCCGGCCGGAAGCCCCAGGCTCGTGAGGAGCCCTACCGGCACGGCGGCCTCGGCCGCGAGATCGGAGAGCGCGGCCGCGGTGGCGCGCCACCCGATTTCGCGAAGGGAGAGCCAGTCGCGGCGGAAGTGGACCCCTTCCACCGCGAGGTCCACGCTCAGGACCAGCGCGCCGCCGGGCCAGGCGAGCACGGCGCAGTCGTCGCCCACCGGACCGGCCTGCGGGCCGAGCGCCGCCACGAGCCGCCGGATCCGATCGAACTCCGGGCCCGGACCGAGGGGGATCATCCCCGCCACCCGCCGGCCGTCAGGCGGACCACTCCGGCGGCCGGCCTATCGCGGCACGGCATCGAGCCTGAACCGGACCAGCCCCTGGGTGGTACCCACCCACAGGTAGGTCTCGTCGGCAGCGAGATCGGTGACCGGTCCCGGCAGGTCGCCCGGTGTGAGGGTGGGCCGGCCGGGCGGCGTGGTAAGGCCCAGCCGCACGAATCCCCGCTCGCCGGCGACGAAGAGCTCGGCCGGCGTGCTGAGCAGCGTGTGCACCCGGCCCACCACGTTGCCCAGCGCGGGGCCGAGGGCGTAGAGCCCCGACCCGGGGTCGCGCCAGAGCAGGCGGTCCTCGAGCAGCGCCACCAGGGTATCGCCGCGCCAGGCGAGGTCGTACACTGGGGCCTGGAGGGAGGGCGCCTCGCGGAGCCCCGCCGGCTGCTGGAGCTCGCGCTCGCCGGGCAGTGCCCTGAAGAGGCCCAGCCGGGTGCCCACCCACACCGTGTCCCCGGGCCCCAGGAGCACCGCGCGGGCCTCGTCGCTGAAGTCGGGCGCCAGGCGTTCCGGCTCGCCCGAGTCGGCGGCCACGACCAGGCCGTGGGCCAGCCCGGCGACGACCCGGCCCCGCCGGGCCGCGAGGTCGAGCACGCGGCTGTCCGGCAATCCCCGACTCTCGTCGAACGCTGTCACGTCCTCCGACTTGGGGACGATGCGAATGAGCCCGGCGTCGGTGCCGAGCCAGAGCGCGCTTCCCTGGCCCACGAGCGCCCGTGCCTGACTGAACGGCAGGCCGCGGATCCAGGAGCCCTGGAGCCACTGGAACTCGTCCAGGCGGGCGCTCACGAAGCTCAGGCTCGGATCGCTGGCCGCCGTCCGCTCGGTCACGACCCACACACCGGTCGGCGCCGCGTACACCGCCGCGACGGCGGCACCGGGAAGCCCGAAGCGGAGGCGTTCCGGGAGGGCGGCCCCTTCCGCGAGATAGAGGAGGCCCGCGCCCGCCGTCCCCAGGTACCAGCCCCGGCCCGCGAACCCGCTGGCGGCCGCCGCCGCCGTGTAGCGCGCGCTCCGGAGCCGGCCGGCCGTGAGGATGGCGGCGCGGTTCGCCTCGAGCGCGGGGTTGGCGCGGATGGCGTCGTTCACGCTGGCGGGCCGGAGCGGGCGAGCGGGCGCTGCGCCCGGCGTGGCCACCTCGCTCCCGCTCGGGACCGTGTACCACCCGGCCCCGGTGCGCAGGAACAGGCCCCCGAGCGGGTTGTCCTGGTCGAGCGCTATGTCGAGCACGTTCCCGGGCACCGGGCCGCCGGCCCAGAGGCGGAGCTGGACCTCGAACCGGGTCCAGCCGTCGCGGCGGCCCAGCCAGAGTGCCTGATCCAGCGGGTCGGCGAGGGCCGCGAAGACCCCTTGCAAGAGCCGCCCGTCGGGCGGGGTATAGGGGCCTTGCCAGCGGCGGGCCGGCGGGTTCCAGACCACCACGGCGGTGGGGGTGACCGCGAAGACCAGATCGTTCGAGACGGCCACGGCGGTGATCGTGGTGAAGTCGCCGATGACGGCACGGTCCTCGGGGGCCCAGTCCCGGGTCTGGGCGGCCGCGGGCGCGCGGGCCAGCGCGGGCAGGAGCCCCAGCGCGAGCGGCACGACCCTTGTCAGGCTCGGCCCAGCGGCCCCCCATCCGATCGGTCCCGCTCGCCGGCCCCTTACCACCGCTGCGGTCCCTCCAGCTCGTACAGCACCGGCGGCCGCGGCGCCGGCGGCACGCGAGCCGACGCCTCCCAGCTCCGCCACAAGTCAGGCAGGGCGGCGATCACGTCCATGGGCCGGAGGGCTCGGGCCGTCACCCGGCGGGCCGCGAGGTCCGCCGCCCGACCCAGGATCTGGGCGCCCAGGGCCGCGGCGGTCGCCGGCTCGAGCGCCTGGGCCAGCAGGGTCCCGATGAGGCCGCTCAACACATCGCCGCTCCCTCCCGTGGCGAGCCCCGGGTTCCCGGCCGCCACCGTCCAGACGGCCCGTCCCCGCTCCGCGATGACGCTCGGGACCCCCTTGAGGAGCACGGTCCCGCCGCAATCCTGCGCCGCGAGGGCGGCGGCTTCCCACGGATCGTGCTCCAGCGAGCCCGCACGGCCGGGAAAGAGCCGCCGGAACTCGCCGGGATGGGGGGTGAGGACCAGGGCGCGTCCGGCGGCCAGGCGCCGCAGGGTGTCCTCCGCCCCCTGGAAGGCATTGAGCCCGTCGGCGTCAATGACGGCCCGCCGGACCCGCTCCAGCACCGCCGTCACGAACTCCAGCCGCCCGGCACCGCGGCCGAGCCCCGGCCCCACGACCACGGCGTCGGCGCCGGCCAGGAGATCGAGCAGGCGGCCGGCGAGCGGCTGATCGAACTCCTGGATCGCGGTCTGGAGATCGGGCTCGGCCTGCACCAGCGCCGCCACGGTGTCGCGCGGGGCGGCGGCGAAGACGAGGCCCGCCCCGGCGCCGAACGCGGCGCGCGCGGCCAGCCGGAGCGCGCCGGTCATCCCGGCATCGCCCCCGATCACCACCACCCGCCCCCGCCGTCCCTTGTGGTCCCGGGCCTTGAGCGGCGGTAGCCACGTCGCGGCCTCCAGGTCGCTGACCAGCCGGGGCACGTCAGGCGGGGGAGGCGGATGGCCGATGTCCACCACGACCACCTCGCCGGCCTCTTCCCGGGCCAGCAGGTGTCCGCGGCGCACGCCGCCGAAGGTGACCGAAACGGCGGCCCGCACGGCGGGCCCGCGCGTGACCCCGGTGGAGAGGTCCACTCCGGTCGGGCCGTCCACGGCGACGATCGGCACCGCCAGATCGAGCAGCCGCTCGACCAGCGCCTGCACCGGAGGCCGGAGCGCCCCCTCCGCCCCCGTGCCGAGCAGGGCATCGAGGGCCAGACCGACCGCGGGCCAGGGGCCGTCCGGCTCGACCACGCGCACGCCCTCCGCGCGGGCGAGGCCGCTCATCCGGCGGCAGAGCGGCGAGCCCTCCCCGGGGAGCGGGGCCACGAACACCGGCACCCCCGCGCGATGCAAGGCGCGGGCGGCCACCCAGCCGTCCCCGCCGTTGTTGCCCGTACCGGCGGCGACCAGGACACCGCTCCGGAGCCGATCCGGGAACCGCGCTGCGGCGACCGCCGCCACCGCCCGCCCCGCGGCATCCATCAGGGTGGCGAGCTCGATGCCGGCCGCGTCCGCCTGACGGTCCCACTCGGCGGATTGTCGGGGAGACAGGACGGGGATGGGAGGCATGGGTGATCGCGCGGGGCGCGCCGGCGGCCGGCGCCGCCGTCGTTCACGACGCGGGCGGGATCGGGGGCTGGCAAGGAATGGCCGGGGCCGGGCGCGGCCCCGACCCCTCACCCGTCGGCCAGTCGCCCGTCACGGGCGCCCGACCGCCGCCGGACTCACTTGAACGACGGCCCGATGGTGCGGCCGATGGAGATCTCGCCGTTGTCAATCCGGATGTTGAACCCGCACTCGGGATTGGTGCAGACCCAGGCCTTGTAGGTGATGGGCGCGCCGTCCCGCCCGTAGTCGGAGAGCGGAATCAGCGTGCCCTGGGTGCACTTCCGGCAGGCCGGCAACTCGCTGAGCTCCATACGCCCCTCTGTCCGCGCCTTAGCCCCGGAGCGGTCCGCCCGGCCCCAGCGCCGCCACCCCGTCCCACGAGTACGGCTCGCCGAACGCGGCACCGAAGTCGTACACGCCGGCAAAATCCTCCTCGCGGTCGGTGGGCTGGGTGATGAGCAGCCCCGCGCGAACCAGCACGAAGACGATGCGGCCGAAATCCTCGGTTCGGGTGACCCCCCAGTACTCGAGCACCCGGGGGGCGAGGAGCCCGAACTGCTGGAGGGCGAAGTCGCGGCAGGCCCACGCCAGCTCGGGACCGGTCACATGCCGCCTCACCTCCAGCCGCGACTGGAGAAACTCGATCGCCGCGAGCACGAAGAGATAGGCGCGCTCGTGATACCGGTCGTCGAAGGACCGGATCCGGCTCAGGATATCCGTCGAGAACTGGAGGTCGTTCATGCGCTCGCTTGGGACCGCCGATGATCCAGCGAAGCTAGACGGCGGTCCCCGAGAGCGTCAAGCGCGGCGGGGCCGGTAGAGGGGGAACCGGTCCGTGAGGTCGCGGACTTCCCCGCGCACCCGGGCGAGCGTCTCCTCGCCCGGACTGGACAGGACCTCGTCAATGAGCCTCGCGATCCGCTCCATCTCGGCCTTCCCCATCCCGCGGGTGGTGAGGGCCGGGGTGCCGAGCCGCATCCCGCTCGTCACGAAGGGCTTCTGCGGGTCGTTGGGGATCGCGTTCTTGTTGACCGTGATCCCGGCCCGCCCGAGCAGTTCCTCGGCCGCCTTGCCGGTCATGTGCTTGGGGCGGAGGTCCACCAGCATGAGGTGCGTGTCGGTCCCGCCCGAGACGATCTCGAACCCCCGGGCCAGGAGTGCCGAGGCCAGGGTCTTGGCATTCTCCACCACCCGCCGGGCGTAGCGCCTGAAATCGTCGGTGAGAGCCTCGCCGAAGGCCACCGCCTTCGCCGCGATGACGTGCTGGAGCGGGCCGCCCTGGTGCCCCGGAAAGACCGACTTGTCCACCGCCTGGGCCAGCTCCTGCTGGCAGAGGATGAAGCCGGCCCGCGGCCCTCGGAGCGTTTTGTGGGTGGTGCTGGTCACGATCTGCGCATGCGGCACCGGCGAGGGGTAGAGCCCACCCGCCACCAGTCCCGCGAAGTGCGCCATGTCCACCAGCAACACGGCCCCGACCTCGTCGGCAATGGACCGGAAGGCGGCGAAATCGATGATCCGGGCGTACGCGCTGCCGCCCGCGATGATGAGCCGGGGCCGCTCCTGCCGTGCCAGGCTGCGCACCTGGTCGTAGTCAATCCGCCCGGTGGCCGGGTCCACTCCGTAATGGACCGCCCGCCAGACCTTGCCGCTGTGGTTCACCGCAGCCCCGTGCGAGAGGTGCCCGCCGTGGGCCAGCGACATGCCCATGATGGTCTCGCCCGGCGGCACCACCGCCATGAACGCGGCGAAATTGGCCTGGGCCCCGGAGTGCGGCTGCACATTGGCATGGTCGGCCCCGAAGAGCCGCTTGGCCCGGTCAATGGCGAGCTGCTCCACCTGGTCCACGATCTCGCAGCCGCCGTAGTACCGCTTGCCCGGGTACCCCTCCGCGTACTTGTTGGTGAGGGGGGTCCCCATCGCGTCAATCACCGCGCGGCTGGCAAAGTTCTCGCTCGCGATGAGTTCCAGGCCGCTCTGTTGCCGGCGCAGCTCGGCGTCGATCAGCGCCGCCACCTGGGGATCGGCCTGTCGCAGGGAAGCATTGTGGTCCAGCGTCATTCCTCGTCCTTGTCGATCTTGCGGATCCGGCGCTCGTGCCGCCCGCCCTCGAACGGTGTTTCCAGCCACGCCTTGAGAATCTCGACCCCCTGGTCGCCGCTCACGAACCGGGCCGGCAGCACCAACACGTTGGCATCGTTGTGCGACCGCGCGAGCCGCGCGATCTCCGGCGACCAGGCCACGGCGGCCCGCACCCCCGGATGGCGGTTGGCGGCGGTCGCCATCCCCTGCCCGGTCCCGCACAACAGCACCCCGCGGCGGGCCTCGCCTCGGGCGATCCGGGCGGCGACCGGGTGGGCATAGTCCGGATAGTCGGTGGAGTCCGCCGAGTAGGTGCCCAGGTCCAGCGGCTCGTAGCCCAGGCGCTTCAGTTCGGCCTTGAGCCGCTCCTTCAGCTCAAACCCGGCATGGTCGGCGCCGATGGGAATGACTTCGGACACGGGAGAGTTTACCTCGCCCTGAATAAAAATACAACCACCCCGGGGGCCCCGGTGCAGGATGCCCGGCGGGAGGGCCCGTCCATCGCTTGCCGCTCAGCGGGTCCCGTTCCGCGTTGCCCCCACCCGGATCCCCGCCACCGCGCCCACCGCCCCGATCCGCTGCTCCGCCAGCCGGTCCGCGGCGCGGTAGGTGGGAATCCCCTCGCGCGCGGCCATCTGGAAGATCGAGAGCAGCGTGTCGTAGATCTGGTCCGCCTTGCGCTTGGCGCGGTCGGTGTCCCAGCCCATGAGCTCCCCGAAGACGTTGATGACGCCGCCCGCGTTGATCACGTAATCCGGCGCGTAGAGCAGGCCGCGCCGCTCGAGCTCGTCGCCGTGCCGCTCCTCGGCGAGCTGGTTGTTGGCGCCGCCGGCGATGATCTCGACCTTGAGCCGCGCGAGCGTCGCGTCGTTCACCGTGGCGCCCAGCGCGTTCGGCGAATAGATGTCGCCGGGTTCGTCGTAGATGGCCTCGGGCGCCACCGCCCGGGCGCCGGTCGCCTGCACCACCCGCCGCACCTTGTCCTCGTCGAGGTCGGTGACCACGAGCCGGGCGCCTTCCTTCTGAAGGTAGTCGCAGAGGTGGCGGGCCACGTTCCCGCACCCCTGGACCAGGACCCGCTTGCCGGCCAGGCTGTCCGAACCCCAGCGCTGCCGCGCACACGCCTTCATCCCCACGTACACCCCGTACGCCGTGACCGGCGAGGGGTCGCCGGAGCGGCCGTGCAGCCCCGCGACGTGGCGGGTCTCCATCCGCACGTACTCCATGTCGGCGGGGCTCGTCCCCACGTCCTCCGCCGTGATGTAGCGGCCGCCCAGCGACTCGATGAACCGCCCATGGGCGCGGAACAGCGCCTCGCGGTCGCGCCGTTTGTTGTCGCCCACGATCACCGCCTTGCCGCCGCCCAGATTGAGCCCGGCCACCGCGGACTTGTACGTCATCCCGCGGGCCAGGCGCAGGGCGTCGAGGACGGCCTCCTCCGTGGACGCGTACTGCCAGAACCGGGTGCCGCCGAGCGCCGGCCCCAGCGTGGTATCGTGAATGGCGATGATGCCGAAGTACCCGCACGACGGCTCGTGGCCGAACACCAGTTGCTCGTGCGCGTAGCGCTGCATGGCGGAAAAGACGTCCATGTTCACCCCGGACGGGAGCCCGCGATCGGCGGAGGGCGGAACCGTCCAGCGCCGTCCCGCGAGCCGCCGACCCTTTCAATAGGTATAAAACCCCTTGCCCGTCTTCCGTCCCAGCTCGCCCGCCGCCACCATCCGGCGGAGCAGCGGACAGGGACGGTACTTGTCATCGCCCAGGCCCTGGTGCAGCACCTCGAGAATCGCGAGGCAGGTATCGAGCCCGATCAGGTCGGCGAGCGCGAGCGGCCCCATGGGGTGCGCCATCCCCAGCTTCATCACGGTGTCCACCGCGTCCGGGGTCGCCACGCCTTCCATCACGCAGAAGATCGCCTCGTTGATCATCGGCATGAGGACGCGGTTGGAGACGAAGCCGGGGTAGTCGTTGACCGCCACCGGCGTCTTCCCGAGGGCGCGCGCCAGGTCCATCACCGCCCGGGCGGTGGCCTCGCTCGTGGCGTGGCCGCGGATCACCTCGACCAGCGGCATCACCGGCACCGGGTTCATGAAGTGCATGCCGATCACCCGGTCGGGGCGCCGGGTCCGGGCGGCGATGGCGGTGATCGAGATGGAGCTGGTGTTGGTGCTGAGGATCGTGTCCGGCGGGCAGACCCGGTCGAGCTCTTCGAACAGCCCGTACTTGAGTCCCGGGTCCTCGCTGGCGGCCTCGACGACGAACTCGGCGTCGCGCGCCGCTTCGACCGTGGTGGCCACCGCGATCCGCCCGAGCGCGGCATCGGCCTGGTCCTGGCTCAGGGTCCCCTTCTTCACCAGCCGCGCCAGACTCGCCTTCGCCGTCTCGAGACCCCGCTCCAGTGCCTGTGCGGAGACGTCCACCATCCGGACCGCGTGCCCGTGCATCGCGAACACCTGGGCGATGCCGTTCCCCATCGTACCCGCCCCGATCACCGCGACGCGCATCAGGTCGCCTCACGCCGAGTCCAGCGCACCGCCACGGCGATGGCGCCGCCGATCGCCAGCGAGGCCGCAAGACCACCTTCCGGCCCGAAGGCCCCTCCGGTGAGCCACGCCGGCCCCCCCGGCTCGTAATCCACCAGCGGCAGCCGGATCGGGAGCCCGCTCACCGGCGCATCGGCCGCGGCGAGCGTGGCGTTCCAGCCGAGGTGGGCGCCCCAGGCCGTCCAGATGCCTCCGGGAAGGTAAAAGGCTGCCCCGAGGAGCACGCCGGCGAGCCCGATGTTGAGGAGGCCGAGCGGGGTCGTGTTGGGGTTGCGGATGTGAGCCAGTGCGAAGAGCGCCGCGACCAGCGCCACGGCCCGCCACCGCCCCACGAACCGGGCCAGGGTCACCAGCACCACGCCCCGAAACACGAGTTCTTCCAGCAAGGCCGCGGGGAGGAGCGAGAGGAGGAGCGTCGCCAGCGCGCCCAGGTACTCGCTCGAGGCGCCGCCGTCGCTGGCCAGGCGGGCCCCGCCCAGGAGCGCCGAGAGGGCGAACGTGCCCGCCGCGGCCAGGGCGCCCAGGCTCAGGCCGCGGACGAACCCCGGTGCCGCCGCCGCCCACGGTACCCAGCGGAGGTCCCGAGCCGTGAGCTTGAGCGCCCGCATCCCGATGGCCCAGGTGAGCACGCCGAAGACCATCAGGCCTGTCGCCGCCTGCGCCACCAGGGCCGGCCAGACCCGCGCCAGCAGGCCGTGTAACCGCACCGGATCGAACCCCGCCACCGCGTAGAGCAGCCCGGTGCCGAGGCCGAGCATGAGCAGGAACCCCCCACCCAAGAACAGTACCGCCCAGGCAAGCGACCTGAGCAAGCCGGGCTGGACGGGAGGCGGAGCGAGCGGGGGGGCGTCGGTCACGCGCGCAGGCGGAGCGCGTGGTGGGCCCGCCAGAGCACGAGGCCGGCGAGGAGGGCCTTGAGCAGATCCTGGAGCACGAAGGGTGCGGTCCCCACCGCAAAGGCCCGGGCCGGATCGCCGGTGAGAATCGCGAGCCAGGACCAGCCGCCGATATGGATAATCGCCAGGCCGAACAGCGCGCCCGCCAGCGATCGGCCCAGCCGCCCCCGCTCGGCCACGCGCCCCACGGCGAGCGCGGCGACCGGAAAGGCCAGCAGGTATCCCGCGGTGGGGCCGACGAGGTGGGCCGGGCCGCTGGCGCCGCCCGCGAACACCGGTGCCCCGAAGAGGCCGAGGAGGAGATAAAGCACCAGCGCGCCGGCGCCGGCCGCGCTCCCCAGGAGACCGCCGACCAGGAGCACGGCTGGCCCCTGGAGCGTCATCGGGACCACCGAGAAGGAGAGCGGAATGGAAACCTGCGCCGCCAGCGCGACGGCGAGTGCTCCCGCGAGGAGTGCCAAGGGCCAGCGGAGTGGGAATGGCCGGGTCTCGACCGTGGACATCGGGGCGGGCTGATTCATGCAGTGCGCTCCACGCTGAGGGCGACGGCATTGCCGCCACCCAGGCACAGGGTGGCGAGGCCGGTAGATTGGTTTCTGGCGGCGAGGGCGTACAACAGGGTCGTGAGCACCCGGGCTCCACTGGCGCCGATCGGGTGGCCGAGCGCGATGGCGCCGCCGTGGACGTTGACGCGGGCCCAGTCCCAGCCCAGCGCGCGGCCGTCGGCCAGCGCCTGGACCGCGAAGGCCTCGTTGGCCTCGATCAGGTCGTAGTCGCCGATCGTGGTGCGGGCCTTCTTCATGAGATTCTGCACGGCGACGATCGGCGCGAAGAAGAGGTCCCGCGGCTCCCCGCCGCCGGTGGCGTACCCCGTGATCCGGGCGAGCGGCGTCAGGCCGTGGGCCCGGGCAAAGGCGAGGGAGGCCACCACCAGGGCGCTCGCGCCGTCGTTCAACCCCGGGGCATTCCCCGCGGTCACCGTGCCGTCCGGCTTGAAGGCGGGCTTGAGTCGGGCCAGAGCTTCGAGCGAGGTGTCCTTGCGAGGGCCTTCGTCCCGGTCCACCCGGGTGGTCCCGCCCTTGCCCGGCACCTCCACCGGCACGATTTCGGCGGCGAACCGGCACGCCTCCTGGGCAGCCACCGCCTTCCGGTGGCTTTCCAGGGCGAACTGGTCCTGCTCCGCACGCGTGATCCCCGCTTTCTGGGCGGTGTATTCGGCGTACTCCCCCATGTGATTCTGGCCGAAGGAGTCCCAGAGCCCGTCGTGGATCATCCCGTCCACGATGGTCTGGTTGCCCGCCTTGACCCCGCTCCGGTACCCGTAGAGGTAGTGCGGGGCCGCCGACATCGCCTCCATCCCGCCCGCCACGATGCACGCTCCGTCGCCGGCCCGGATGGACTGGGCTGCGAGCATGACGGCCTTGAGCCCGGAGCCACAGACCTTGTTGATCGTGAGGGCGGGCACGGTGGCCGGGATCCCGCCATGGATGGCCGCCTGCCGGGCCGGGGCCTGTCCCGATCCACCCTGGATCACCTGGCCCAGGATGACCTCGTCCACTGCCCCGGGGTCGATCCCGGCCCGCCGGACCGCTTCGCGCACCACGATGGCGCCGAGTTCGGGGGCCCGGAACCCGGCGAGGGCACCCAGGTACTTGCCGATCGGCGTGCGGCAGGCGGAGAGGATCACGGGGGTCGTGGCGTCGTTCACGACATCCTCAGATCGGTTCGGACGGGCTCAAGTATGCCGAGGCGCGGGACCGGGCGGTAGGTCCTGCATGAGTATGCGGGACGGTGGAAGGCGGCGCCGGTGCCGTTCCTGCGCCAGCCGGAATCCAGGGCGCGGGGGCGGGAGGCCCCCCGGCGCGCGCGGGGTGACAGGGATCCTATCTCCCGCGCGCCCCCGCCACCTCGGGGTAGAACGCCGAGAGCGGAAAATCACTCCCCTCCAGCCCTCGCGCGCTCCAGGCGAGGAGCCGTTCGCGAACCTCCCCCGGGACGTCCCGGTGCCGATCCGCCGTGCCGCGCACGAAGAGTTCGGCGTTGGTCTGGAGCAGGTGTGGAGGGTGCATCTCGAAGCTGTCCTGGTGGCGCTGCATGTACGCGAAACTGCACTTCTCCACCACCCGGGCCAGTTCGGGTTCGCCGAGCGGCGCCAGCCCGAGGAAGCCCGCCACGCGGCGCGCGACGCCCGGCAGATCGCGCTTCATCTCCTCGAACGACACCACCAGCACGTTCCCGTCGCGCCGGCTGCGTGCCCACCAGCCCCGGACGTGGCCAGGCCAGGTGCCCCACCACATGAGCTCGGGCGAGCAGAACCACTCCTCGAACACCCCCACCCCCGGGGCGAGCCCGCCCACGTTGGTGATGATGAAGTCCATGCAGCTCGCGAAGCAGGAGACCGGGTGGCGCACCACGTAGATGTACCGGGCCTCGGGGCTCCGGGGGCAGAGGTCCGCGGGGAAATGGGTCTTGATGACCCGGGAGGGACGTTCGGCGCCGAGGGACGGCGCTTCGGCGAGCGAGACGCTCTTGCGGCCCTCCAGCCAGGGGGAGACGGCATAGAGGGGGGTTCCGCTCTCGACCAGGTTGCCCCCGCCCCGGTGCAGCAGCTCGTAGACCAGGTGTTGCATCCAGGTGGTCCCGCACTTCATCTGGGTGGCCACGAAGACATCGCCAGGGCGCGGCTCGTAGGCCTCGCCCCGGGCGAAGCTCTCCGGGCTGGTTGTCCCGTGGGGCCCGGGGACGCCCTTGTACTGGAAGGTGAGGCGCCGGAAATCGAGACGGGTGGTCCGGGCATTGAGCCAGAGGAGCGGGGCCAGGAGCCGGGCGTGGCGCCGGAGCGCCCGCTTGAACGCGGCCCGACCGGCCGGGGGCAGGCCGTAGTAGGCGAGCCCCACCGTGCGCTCGTCCTGCCACCGCAGCACGGCGCCGAGGTAGATCCCCTGGAGCACGAGCAGGAGCAGGACCCCACCCAGTGCAACCAGCGCGCCCCAGAGAACGGTGGCCAAGGTTGGCGCGGGGCCGGAGGTCAGGGGGTGAGGGCGCGGGTCCGCGCCTCTTCGCCGAGCCGCGCCACGACCGCCTCGAGCGGCAGCACCTGCTGCTTGGCGCCCGCCCCGCGCGCCCGGAGCGCCACGGTGCCCGCGTCCGCCTCCCGCTGCCCGACGACCGCCAGGTAGGGCACCTTCCAGATTTCGCCGTCCCGAATGCGGTAGTTGAGCGTGTCGGCCCGATCGTCGAGGGTGACGCGGAGCCCCGCGGCCCGCAGCCGCTCCACGACCCGGACCGCCGCGTCGCGCTGGGCATCGGAGATCGGCAGGACCCGTACCTGCTCGGGCGCGAGCCAGAGGGGAAAGGCGCCCGCGAAATGCTCGATCAGGATCGCGATGAACCGCTCGAACGAGCCGCACATCGCACGGTGGATCACCACCGGGCGGTGCTCCCGGTTGTCCTCGCCGACATAGATGAGATTGAACCGTTCGGGCGCCGCGTAGTCGAGCTGGATGGTGCCGAGCTGCCACTTCCGACCGATCGAGTCGGCCACCTCGAAGTCAATCTTGGGGCCGTAGAACGCGCCGTCGCCCGGTTTGGTCTCGTACTCGAGCCCCGTCGCCTCCAGCGCGGCCTTGAGATCGGCCTCGGCCCGGTCCCACATCGCGTCGTCGCCGATCCGGATCGGGGGCCGGGTGGCGAAGCGCAGCGTGGCGGTGAGCCCGAAGGTCCGGTACACCTCCAGAATGAGCGCCGTGAGGCGGCCGACCTCGGCGGGGATCTGGGACGGCATGAGGAAGATGTGGCAGTCGTCCTGCTGGAACTGGCGCACCCGGGTGAGCCCGGAGAGCGCGCCGGTCACCTCGTTCCGGTGCAGCACGTCGAAGGTGGCGTACCGCAGCGGGAGATCCCGATAGGAGTGCTTCTTCGCGCCGTACAGGACGTAGTGCGAGGGACAGTTCATGGGTTTCAGGGAGAGGTCGTGCTCCCCGGTCTCGTTGTCGAGCACGAGGAACATGTTCTCCCGGTACTTGCCCCAGTGGCCGGACAGCTCCCACAAGGCCTTGTTGTAGAGCAGCGGGGTCTTGATCTCCTGATACCCGTGCCGTTGCTGGAGCTCCCGGATGTAGTTCTCCACCAGGCGGTACACCGTGGCGCCCCGGTCGGTCCAGAAGGCGGCCCCCGGCGCATAGGGGTGAAACATGAAGAGGTCGAGCTCGCGCCCTACCTTCCGGTGATCCCGCTTCCGCGCCTCTTCCAGGCGATGGAGGTAGGCGTCCAGATCCTCCTTCTTGAACCACGCGGTGCCGTAGATCCGCTGGAGCATCTGGCGCCGCGAATCGCCTCGCCAGTACGCCCCGGCGGCCGAGAGCAGCTTGAAATGCTTGAGCCGGCCGGTGCTCGGGATGTGCGGCCCCCGGCAGAGATCCACGAACGGCCCGTCGGTGTACACCGAGATGACCTCGCCGTCTCCCAGCTCGGCGATCCGTTCCAGCTTGAGCGGGTCGTCCGCGAAGCGGCGGTTGGCTTCCTCCCGGCTCACTTCCTCCCGCACGAACCGGTAATCCTTCGCGGTCACCTCGGCCATCTTCTTCTCGATGGCGGCCAGGTCCTCGGGCGTGAACGGACGCTCGACGGCGAAATCGTAGTAGAAGCCGTCCTCGATCGGCGGGCCGAAGCCGATCCCCGCCTTGGGGAAGAGCTCCCGGACCGCCGTGGCGAGCACGTGGGCGGCGGAGTGGCGGAGCACCTGGAGCGCCTCCGGATCTCGCTCGGTGAGGATCGTGACGCTCGCATCGTGCTCGATGGGGCGATCCAGGTCGAAGACCTGCCCGTTGACCTTGGCGGCGATGGCAGCCCGGGCGAGGCCGGGGCCGATGCTCTCCGCCACCGCCCGGGCGGTGGTGCCGCGGGGCACTTCGCGGACGCTCCCGTCGGGGAGCGTGAGCCGCACGGTGCTCATGGCTCCCCCTCGGTGACCACGGGATGGATGATCGGTCGGGTGCGCGGGGCGTACCCGACATAGAGGCCGAGACAGACCACCATCAGCACCGCGATGAACAGCCACCAGCTCAGCTCAACGGCCGTCACGCGCGCATTATCTTGGGGCATGATGTTAACTTAAGCCCTCGCCGATCACCTGCGTAAGTTCACCGACCCGAATCGGATGCGCCCTCGACTCCCGCCCTCCACCTCCGAGCTCATCGCCTGGATGCTGGTCGGCACCGGGCTCGGCTTCGCCGCGGGCCTCCTCCTCGCCGAATGGCTCGGTCCGATGGACCCGGGCCGGGTCAAGCGGGCGGCGGAGCACCTCGCGCGGGGGCGGGCCGCCCCGCCCCGTCCGCCGGCCCTGGCGCGTGCGGTTCGGCAGGCGCTCCGGCTCGACCGAGAACTCCGGGACGCCGAGATCGAGACCGTGCCCGGCGGGCCGGGCACGGTCGAGCTGCACGGCTGGGTCGCGAGCCGCTCGCTGCGGGCCCGGGCCGGCCGGATCGCGTCCACCGTGACCGGGGTGGACACGGTGATCAACGGCCTCCTGGTGCGGGGCGAGGACGACCCGGGCCTGCCGCTCCCGGCAGCCGGCGATCAGACCGCATGACCGACGACCTGCCCCCCCAGTTCAATCCGCGGGCCATCGAGGCGGATCTCTATCGGTTCTGGGAAACCCGGGGCTGTTTCCAGCCGCGCCCGGGAGGACCGGGGGCCGCCGGGTCGCGGCGCCCGTACGTCATCATGATGCCCCCGCCGAACGTGACGGCTGTGCTGCACATGGGCCACGGGCTCAACAACACGGTGCAGGACGTCCTGGTCCGCTTCGAGCGGATGCGGGGACGGCCCACGCTCTGGGTTCCGGGCACCGATCACGCCGGCATCGCGACCCAGAACGTGGTCGAGAAGCTGCTGGCCCGCGAAGGGAAGACCCGCTTCGACCTCGGGCGCGAGGCGTTCGTGGCGCGGGTCTGGGCGTTCGTGCGGGAGACTGGCAGCACCATCCTCCAGCAGCTCCGGGCCATCGGCGCGAGCGCCGACTGGACCCGCACCTACTTCACGCTGGACGAGGATCTGAGCCGCGCCGTGCGCGAGGTGTTCGTCCGGCTCTACGACCGGGGGCTCATCTACCGCGGCAAGTACATCATCAACTGGTGCCCCCGCTGCCTCACGGCGCTCTCGAACGAGGAGGCCGAGAAGGAGGACACCGAGGGCCAGCTCTGGCGGATTCGCTACCCGCTGGACGGCGGCGGGGAGATCGTGGTGGCGACCACCCGCCCCGAGACCATGCTGGGCGACACGGCGGTGGCGGTGCACCCCGACGACGAGCGCTACCGGGCGCTGATCGGCCGGACGGTCCGCCTCCCGCTCGCCGAGCGCCCGATCCCGGTCGTGGCCGACGCCGGGGTGGATCCCGAGTTCGGGACCGGGGCCGTGAAGGTGACTCCCGCGCACGATCCGCTCGACTTCGAGATCGCCCAGCGCCACGGGCTCCCGGCGCTCGACGTCATGACCGACGAGGCGCGGATGAACGACGCGGTGCCGGCGCGGTTCCGCGGCCTGGACCGGTTCGAGGCGCGGCGCCGGGTGGTGGAGGAGCTCCAGGCCCAGGGCCTGCTCCTCGGCGTCGAGCGCCACCGCCATGCGGTGGGCCGCTGCTACCGCTGCGAGACGATCGTCGAGCCCCGGCTCTCCGACCAGTGGTTCGTGAAGATGCGGCCCCTCGCCGAACCCGCGCTGGCCGCCTATCGCGACGGCCGGCTCCGGTTCATTCCCGAGCGGCGCGGCGAGGAGTACGCCCACTGGATGGTCAACATCCGGGACTGGTGCATCTCCCGGCAGCTCTGGTGGGGCCACCGGATCCCGGTCTGGTACTGCGACGCGTGCGGGACCCACCGCGCCAGCCGCACCGATCTCACCGCCTGTCCGGTCTGCCGCGGCCCCGTCCGGCAGGACCCCGACGTGCTGGATACCTGGTTCTCCTCCTGGCTGGTGCCCTTCTCCAGCCTCGGCTGGCCGGACGACACGGAGGATCTGCGGGCCTACTATCCGGGCTCGGTGCTGGTCACCGCCCCCGAGATCCTCTTCTTCTGGGTGGCCCGGATGGTGATGGCGGGCTGCGCGATGATGGGCGAGGTCCCGTTCCACACCGTCTATCTCCATGGCACGGTGCGCGACACCCAACATCGGAAGATGTCCAAGTCGCTGGGGAACGGGATCGATCCGCTGGAGGTGGTGGAGCGATACGGCGCCGACGCGCTGCGCTACACGGTGATCGCGGGCCTGGGCGTGGGCGCCGACCTCATCCTCGATCCCGACGACCTGGCGACCTCGTTCGCGCCGGGGCGCAACTTCGCGAACAAGCTGTGGAACGTGGGGCGACTGGTGCTGGGGGCGCTGGCGACGGCCGGCCCGGCGGGGAGCCGCCTCCGGCCCCTGGCCGGCCGGTACCCCGACGTGGTGCGCCGCGACGAGCTGGCGCTGGCCGACCGCTGGATCATCGCCCGCTGCGACCGGATGGTGCGGGAGGCCACCGAGTGCTACGAAAAGTTCCGGCTCAACGAGGCGGCGCTGGCGGCTTATCACTTTGTGTGGAGCGATCTCGCGGACTGGTACCTGGAGCAGATCAAGCCCCGCCTCTACGGCACCCAGCCCGGCGGCGACGTGGCGCGGGCCGTGGCGGCGCGGGTCTTCGAGGTGGCGCTCCAGGTATTGCACCCGATCATGCCCTTCATCACCGAGGCGCTGTGGCGGCGCTACCCCGGCCGCCGCGCCGAGGAGACCATCATGCTCTCCCCCTGGCCCCGGCCGGACGCCCGCGCGGCGGACGCCGAGGCGGAGCGGCAGTTCGCGCTGGTGCAGGCCGCCATCACGGCAGTGCGGCAGATCCGGGCGGAATACGGGGTCGAGCCGGGGGCCCAGGTACGCGCCCTGCTGAGCGACCTCTCCGAGGAGGCGCGGCGGGCTTTCGAGGCCGAACGGCGCACGATCGAGCGGCTCGCCAAGGTCTCGGAGCTCCGCCTCGACGGGTCTCCCACGGGGGCGGGCGCCAACGCGGTCCTGCCGGACGGCACGGCGGTATTCGTGCCGCTGGGGGAGGTGCTGGATCTCGACCGCGAGTGCGGCCGGCTGGGCGCCGAGCTGGAGCGGATCGAGCAGAGCATCCAGGGCCAGCGGGCGAAGCTCGCCAACCAGCAGTTCGTCGCCCGGGCGCCGGCGGCGGTGGTGGCCCGGGAGCGTGACAAGCTCGCGGCGCTGGAGGAGCAACGGCGCACGCTCGCCGAGCGCCGGAGCCGCCTCGGGTGCGGCTGATCGGCGGCGTCCTGGCCGCGACCGTCGCCCTGGGTTCCTGCGCCCGCATGGGCCCGCCGCCCGGGGGGCCGCCTGACACCGCGCCGCCGCGGATCGTGGCGACCCGGCCCGAGTCGCTCGGGTCCTACCCCGACTTCCAGGGGAGCGTGGAGTTCGTGTTCGACGAGGTGATCTCCGAGGGGAGCACGCCGAGTCAGGGGTTCGGCACCGGGGACCTGGAGAAACTCGTCCTGCTCTCGCCCGCCAGCGGCGTGCCGCGGGTCGAGTGGAAGCGGAACCGGCTCGCCGTGGCGCCCCGAGACGGGTGGAAGCGCAACCGGGTCTACCGGGTCCAACTCCTGGCCGGCGTCACCGACCTCCGCCGGAACCGGCTCGACTCCACCCGGACGGTGACCTTCACCACCGGGGCGCCGCTCCCGACCGATACCCTGCGGGGCGCCGCGGTGGACTGGCCCGCCGGCCGCCTGGCGCGAGGCGCCTTGCTGGAGTTCGCGCTCATGCCTGACAGCCTGGTGTACCGCGCCCTGGCCGACAGCACGGGCCGGTTCGCGGTGGGGCCGCTGCCGCGGGGCGAGTACCTCGTGACCGCCGTGCTGGACCGGAACAAGAACCTCCGCCGCGACGGGCGCGAAGCCTTCGACACGGCCCGGGTCTCGAGCGGCGCCGCCCGGGACCTCGTGCTCTGGGCCTTTCCGCACGACACCGTGGCGCCTCGGATCCAGTCGGTGACCCTCGCCGACTCGCAGGCCGCGGTGATCAGCTTCAATCAGGCACTCGATCCCTACCAGCCGCCGGAAAGCCTGACGGCGCGCCTCAGGCTGCTCCCCGATTCCACCCCGGTCCCGGTGCATTCCCTGCTCCCCAAACCCCTGGACGACAGCCTGCGCCAGCTCGCCCGCCGAGCCGCCGATTCGACTCGCGCGGCCGCCGATACCGTAGTCCCCCCCCCCGTCGCCCCGCGACCGGCACCAGGCCCAGGCCGGCCCCGCACACCGGCCGCGGACACCGCGGCCGACCGGGCCATCCTGGCCCGGCGCCGGCTTCCCTACGACCAGCTGGTACTCCGCCCGGACCTGGCGTTCACGCCGGGGGCCCGCTACGTGGTCGAGATCGCCGGCCCGCGCAACCTGAGCGGGGTCGCCGGCCAGAGCCGCCTCGGCTTCGAAGTCCCGAAGCCCAAGACCCCGGCCGCCGGGCCCGCGCCGGCCCCGGCGCCCGCCGACTCGGCGGCTCCGCGCGCCGACACTACCCGGGTGCGACCCAAGCCGCGGCCCCGCCCCCGCCTCAGATCGCCATGAGCGATCCGCGGCGCGACCTGCCGGCGGTGGACCGCCTGCTGCACGAGCCCCGCATCCAGGCGCTGCTCGAGACGGCGCCGCGGAGCCTGGTGGTGGCGGCGGTGCGCGACGCGATCCAGGCGGCCCGCCGGAGTCGGTCCGGCCCGCCGGAGGACTGGGCCCAGGACGTCGCGGAGCGGCTCGCCACGCGGGCCGCGCGATCACTCCGCCCGGTCATCAACGCCACCGGCGTCGTGCTCCACACCAACCTGGGCCGGGCTCCGCTCGCCGAGCCGGCGCTCCGCGCCATCGCGGAGGTGGCGACCGGGTACAGCACCCTCGAGTTCGATCTCTGCACCGGCACCCGGGGCCACCGGGCGGATCATTGCCGGGGCCTGCTCGCCGAACTGACCGGGGCCGAGGACGCCCTCGTGGTGAACAATGCCGCGGGGGCCCTGCTGCTCGCGCTGAACGCGCTCGCCGAAGGCCGCGACGTGCTGATCTCCCGGGGCGAGTTGATCGAGATCGGGGGGTCGTTCCGGATCCCGGACATTCTGGCCAAGAGCGGGGCCCGGCTCCGCGAGGTGGGCACGACCAACCGGACCCACCTCGCCGACTACGAGCGGCATCTGGAGGGGGCGGCTCTGGTCCTCACGGTCCACCGCTCCAACTTCGAGCAGCGGGGCTTCGTCGCGACCCCGGAGCCGGCCGACCTGGCCCGGCTCGCCCACGAGCGGGGTGTGCGCTACGTGTACGACGTGGGCAGCGGGTTGCTCGCCGATCTCGCGCCCTGGGGGCTGGCCTCGGAGCCGCGGGTGCAGGACGGCGTCCGAGCCGGCGCCGATCTCGTGGTCTTTTCCGGGGACAAACTGCTGGGCGGCCCGCAGGCGGGGTGCCTGGTGGGTACCCGGGCGGCCATCGCCCGGTGCCGGGAGAACCCCCTGGCGAGGGCGCTTCGCGCCGACCGGTTCACGCTGGCCGGCCTCGCGGCGACGCTCGAGCTCTATCGCGACCCGGCGCGGGCCCGCCGCGAGATCCCGGTGCTCGCCATGCTCACGGCGGACCCGGCCGAGCTCTCCGGCCGCGCGGAGCGGATCGCGGCCCTGGCGCCTGCGGCCCTCCAGCCGGCCCTCCTGCCAGGCGAGTCCGCGGTGGGCGGCGGCTCGTTCCCCGGGGTGACCCTGCCCACCACCCTGGTGCGGCTCGCGCCCGGGGCGCTCGGCGCCCACGGGCTGGCGCTGCGGCTCCGGTTAGGCAACCCGGCGGTCGTCGCGCGGGTGCAAGAGGAGGCGGTGCTGCTGGATCCGAGGACGATCGGGGAGGGGGAAGTCGAAGCGCTGCGAGAGGCGCTGGCGGCGGTGGGCGGCGAGGGGTAAGCGGCTCCCCGCCCTCGGCGTCCTTCGCGGCCCGTTCCCTTCAAAGGTTTGCCTGCCTACCCCTCGTGAACGCCGGTCACGCTAGTAGCTGAACGTCGTGATATCCCGCCAGGGCGTGGTATCCGAGGCCGCGAAGCTCCCTGAAAAGATCCGCGGCGACTGGCCCCGCGCCTGCACCGTCACCACCCAGTCGGTGTTCTGGGCGATGTTGCAGCGGCTCCAGTGGTGCAGTTTCACCACGTAGGTCCCGCTCGGCGCCCGCCCGGTGGGCCAGACGATGTTCTCGTTGCTATTGAACTCGTTGTTGGCGTCGCGGCTGCATGCGGCGTTGGAATCGAGATCGAGGAATCCGCCGCTCGTCGAGGCCGTGTCGGCGTAGAAGATCTCCTCGCCGCTCGGATCCCAGACGTGAAGGTCCACGTCGCTCGTATCGCTCCAGGCCACACTGATCTGCACGTCCCCTGTCCCTACCCCGATCACCCGCAACCGCTGCGTCGAGTAGCTTCCGATCACCCCCGCGGTGCCGACCGCATACTGGATGGCCCAGGTACCGCTCGACAGCCCGGTAGAGGCCTGGAGCAGCACCTGGGTACCGGTCCCGCTCGGGACGGCGAGTTCGTAGTAGTCGTCGGTGCCCGGGACCGTCACGATCACCCGGTCGAAGTTCCCACCGGTGGACGTGAGCGTGGTCTGGCTGCTGCCCCCGTTCACCATGGCTCCGAATCCGTTCACCGTGTGACTCGGGCCGCCGTTCGGACCAGGCGGGAAGCCCTGATGAAGCACGGCCTGGACGCTGCCGCTCGCGTCGGTCACCCGAGTGAGAACGTTGGTGATGCTGATCCCCGTTTCCTTGAGCTGTGCCTCACAGCCGGTAAGCCCCAGCACCAGGACAGCGGTCACGAGACGCTTCATGGTCCTCCCCTCCTCCGTGCAGGACGGCCTGCCCCGAACCTGAGCGGACGGGGCCGGGGCAATTGAAAGGCCACGACCGGGTCGGGCATGCCTGCCGGCGAAGCCTGCCGCCGAAGGGGCGCGCTAATCGCTTGCACCGGCTCGGCTTATCGCGGGAGGACGCCTGTGGCCCGGGGTCCGGCCCTTGCCCGCGCACCGCAGGCGCAGCCCCTACTCCGGCCGCGGTGGGTCCCTTATGTTCTTGCGCCATGCCGATGCGGCTTGCCGTCTGCGTCTCTGGCCGGGGCAGCAACCTGAACGCGCTGGTCGAGACCCTCCGCGGGTCGGTCGAGGCGGAGGTCGCCGTCGTGCTGAGCGACCGGGCGGAGGCCCCGGCCCTGGCGGTGGCCCGCGCCGCGGGGATTCCGGCGGAGTCGCTCTCCGACTACCGCGATGCCGAGGAATGGCTGCGGCGCTTGGCGGAGCACCGGGTGGACCTGATCGTGCTGGCGGGATATCTCAAGCTGGTGCCCGCCCCGGTGATCGCCGCCTATCGCGATCGCATCATCAACATCCACCCGGCCTTGCTTCCCGCGTTCGGCGGACGGGGGATGTACGGCCGAAAAGTGCACGAGGCGGTGCTGCGGAGCGGCGCCTCGGAGTCCGGGGCCACCGTCCACCTGGTGACCGAGGAGTACGACCGGGGCCCGATCCTGGCCCAGGCACGGGTCCCGGTGCTCCCGGGTGACACCCCCGAGACGCTGGCTGCCCGGGTCCTGCAAGTCGAGCACCGGCTGCTGCCCGCGGTGGTGCTCGCGGCCGCTCGCGCCGGACGCCCGGTCCCGCTGACCCAACCCGTGGAGCTCATGTCGTGAGGAGGCCGTCGTGCCCCGCGCGCTGATCTCGGTGAGCGACAAGCGCGGTATCGTAGCCTTCGCCCAGGGGCTGGTGGACCTGGGCTGGGAACTCATCTCCACCGGCGGCACGGCGGCCGCGCTCAAGGCGGCAGGTGTGCCGGTGACGCCCGTCGAGCAGGTCACCGGTTTCCCGGAGATCCTCGACGGGCGGGTGAAGACGCTGCACCCCGCGATTCACGCCGCCCTGCTGGCCCGGCGTGAGGTCCCCGAGCACATGGCCGCGCTCGCCCAACGGCACATCGTCCCCATCGATCTGCTGGCGGTGAATCTCTACCCGTTTCGGGAAACCGTGGCCAAGCCGCAAGTGAGCTTCGAGGACGCCATCGAGAACATTGACATCGGCGGGCCCGCCATGCTGCGCTCGGCGGCCAAGAACCACGAATCCGTGATCGTGGTCGTGGACCCCACCGACTATGGGCGGATCCTGGAGCTGCTCCGCGCGGGCGGGGTGCCGCCCAGCGAGCGCCAGGCACTCGCCGCCAAGGTGTTCAGCCATACCGCGGATTACGACGGCGCGATCGCTCGCTACCTCACCCCCCCCGAGGAGGGACTGCCGTATCGGCTCGGCTGGTCGTTCGAGCGCCTGATGCCGCTGCGTTACGGCGAGAACCCGGGACAGCGGGCGGCCCTCTACGTGGACGAGGAGCCCCGCGGCCTCCGGGACCTCAAGCAGCGGCAGGGGAAGGAGCTGTCGTTCAACAACTTGTTGGATCTCGACGCCGCCATGTGGACCGCCTCGCTCTGGTCCAACGTCCCCGCCTGCGCCATCGTCAAGCACACGACGCCTTGCGGCGTCGCCATCGCGCCGACCGCCACGGAGGCCTATCGCCGGGCCCTGGCCTGCGACCCAGTCTCGGCCTTCGGCGGGGTGGTGGCCTTCAACACGGTGGTGGACCGCGCCACCGCGGCGGCGATGAGCGAGACCTTCCTGGAAGTGGTGGTCGCGCCCTCCTTCCACGACGAGGCCCTGGCGGTCCTCGCCGCGCGGAAGAACCTGCGCGCCGTCGAGCTGCCCGTGATGCGGGGAGCCGGGGGCTACGACTTCAAGCGGGTCCGGGGCGGCGTCCTGGTGCAGGATCGTTTCGTGTTCGACCCCTCCGACGCCGACTGGAAAGTGGTCACTCAGCGCCACCCGACCGACCTCGAGTGGGTGGACCTCCGGTTCGCCTGGGCCGCGGTCGCGGCCGTCAAGTCCAACGCGGTGCTGCTCGCCCGGAACGAGATGACCATCGGGATCGGGGCGGGCCAGATGAGCCGGGTGGACAGCGCCTTCCTCGCCGTCCACAAGGCCCGGCAGGCCGGCCACGACACGAAGGGCGCCGTGATGGCGTCCGACGCCTTCTTCCCCTTCGCCGACGGGGTGGACCAGGCCGCCGCCGCCGGCGTCACCGCCATCGTCCAGCCCGGCGGATCGGTGCGCGACGCCGAGGTCGTCGCGGCCGCGGACCGGCACGGGATGGCCATGGTGGTCACGGGGAAGCGACAGTTCCGGCACTGAAGCGCGCGCCGCCCGACGTGGTCAGCCGGACACGAGCCGGGCCCTGGCCTGGCCGCCCCCACCCGATGCCGCCGGGTCTGACCGCCCGACCGGTGGGGGGCTCCCCGTTCCCCGGCCCGGTTCCCGTTCACCGTTGACCGTTGACCGTTCACCACTCCCTGCCATGACCGCTCCCGAGTCCCCCCGACGCGAGCCCCCCCCCTACCTCGCCGCGACCCTCGTGGCGGGAGCGGTCTTCGGCCTCTACGTCGTCACCCTCGCACCGACCACCGCGTTCTGGGACACTTCCGAGTACATCGCCGCGGCGTACGTCCTGGGTATTCCCCATCCGCCCGGCAACCCGCTCTTCACCATCCTGGCGCACGTCTGGGGCGCGCTCCCCTTCAGTGTCCCGTACGCGGTCCGGATCAACCTCTTCGCCGCCGCCACGAGCGCCGCCTCGGCCGGACTCTGGTTTCTGGTGGCCGACCGCTGGATGCGCGAGGTGGTGCCGGTCCGGTGGGTCCGCCTCCTGGCCGCCTTCGCCGGCGTGCTGGTGGCCGCGACCATGTGGACCGTGTGGAACCAGTCCACGGTGAACGAGAAGGTCTATACCGTCTCGATGCTCTCCACGGCGCTGGTCCTCTGGCTCGGCGTCCACTGGGCCGACGACGAGCCCGGCTCCCATCGAGACCGCTGGCTCGTGCTCATCGCCTACATCATCGCGTTGAGCTCCACCAACCACATGATGGGCGTCCTGGCCGCTCCCGCGGTCGCGATGTACGTCCTGCTCACCGACCCCGCGCTGATCCTCAAGCCGTGGGTGCTCTGGCTGGGCCTCGCGCTCGCCCTCGCCGTCTCGGGCCAGTGGACCGCGCTGGTCTCCGGACCGGCGCAAGCCCGAGTCCTCCTGGTCCTCGTCTTCGCCGCGCTCCTCGGGTACACCTGGTTCCGTGACCGGAGCGAATTCCGCCGCCCCCTGCTCTACCTCGGCGTGCTCGCCGTGGTGATCGGGGTCACGCTCAATTACGTGTTTCTCCCGATCCGCGCGGCGCACTTCCCGCCGATCAACGAGGGCGAGCCCACCACCTGGCAGGCGCTGCTGGACGTCCTCAACCGGAAGCAGTACGCCAAACCCTCGGTGTTCGAGGTCCGTCAGGCGGACTTCCTCTCCCAGCTCGGCAACTACGCCCAGTACTTCCGGTGGCAGTTCGCCCGGGACTGGGGCGAGGTCGGCATGCGCGCCACGACCGCGCTCTTCACCGTGCTCGGACTCTGGGGCGCGCTCGCCCTCTGGCGCCGCGACCGGCGCGCCTTCTGGGCCTCGGCGACCCTGATGTTCACCCTGACGCTGGCCCTGGTCTTCTATCTCAACTTCAAGTACGGCTGGTCCTATCCGGTGGACCCCGCCCGGGGCCCGGTGGCCCGCGAGGTCCGCGAACGGGACTATTTCTTCGTGATCTCCTTCGCGGCGTTCGGGCTCTGGATCGCGGTGGGCTTCGGCGCCGTGCTCCGGGCGATCGCCGACCTGTTGCACCAGTTCGGCGAGCCGCGGCGCTGGGCCCTCGCCACCCCCGTCCTCGCGCTCGCCGCCATCCCCCTCCTCGGCAACCGGATCACCGCCCCCCGATCCCACGAGACGGCGGCCCGCGACTTCGCCGAGGACCTGCTCGAGTCCGTGCCGCCGTACTCGATCCTCATCACGGCCGGCGACAACGACACCTTCCCCCTGTGGTACGCCCAGGAGGTGGAGCGGATCAGGCCGGACGTCACGCTGGCCAACCTGTCGCTCATGAACACCACCTGGCACCTGAAACAGCTCCGGCGCCGGGTGACCCCTGACTTCGACCCGGCGCGCGCCGCCCCGATCTGGCGCGAGGGGTCCTGGCCCAAACCAACCGCCCCGGTCCTGAGCCTCACCGAGCGGGAGATCGACAGCCTCCCCGAGGCGATGCAGGTCCCCAAGGACGGCGGGGTCCGCTTCGACAGCCTGACGATCTCGTTCGGCCAGAACGTCCTGTTCCTGAGCGACCTCGCGGCGATCTTCCTGATCCGCGACAACCTCGGCAAGCGGCCGATCTACTTCGCGTGGAGCGCCGCCAACTATCCCGACGAGACCCTGGGTCTCACCGAGTACCTGGTCACCGAGGGGCTGGTCCGGCGCCTCGAGCCCCGGAAGGTGAAGGAAGGCAACCCGATCGTCTTGAGCCGGGGGCTGGGCTACCTCAACCTCGAACGGACCCGCCGGCTCCTCGAGGAGGTGTACCACTGGCGGAGCATCGCCCGGCCCCGCCCCCGAGGCTGGGTGGACAAGCCCTCGGCCTCGATTCTCAATCTCTATAGCGTGATCTACGGTGCCGCCGCCCGGACCTTCCTGGCCAGCGGCGACACCACCTTCGCCGCGCGGGCCGACTCGATCGCCCAGGCCGTCTCGCGTCAGGTGGAACTGCGTTGAGTGCGGCCGGCGGGGCCGGTCGCCGGGGCGCCTTGGGCACGGCTTGTTGCGGCCGCCAGGGCCGGCTATCGTCCAACTTGGTCGTTGGACCGGTCGGGCGTGGTGGCAGAGTGGTCTAATGCAGCGGTCTTGAAAACCGCCGAACCCGCAAGGGTTCCGTGAGTTCGAATCTCACCCACGCCGCTCCGAGAGGCGAGGGCGGCTCCGCCCGGAAACACGCCGCAGCCCCCCGGAACCCCGCCACATCGCTCACGGTGAGCGTGGCGCCTGTGACCGCCCCGCCGGGCGGGGGGATGGACACGGCGAGCGTGAGACTGTCCACCGGCTGCCAGGACCAGGAGAGCCCGGAGAGCACCACCTCCTGACCGCCGCTCCGGACGATCGCCACGGAACCCTCTCGGCGGTTCACGGTCTTCCTCCCCTGCAGGTCCACGACGGTGGCGTACACTGTGTCCGACGCGATCCGGCAGCCGAGGACCGCCGGCGCGAGCCGCCGCAACTGGACGATCCGGTGCGCCGGCACCTCGAGCGTGACGGACAGGCCGTAGCTTTCGTAGTCCGGGTGCGTCACGAGGATCGTGAACGGGCCCGTGGGCACCATGATCCGGAAGCTCCCGGCGGCGTCGGTCACCACCATCGAGTCGGTACCGAGCACGCGGGCGCCGGCGACCGGGAGGACGGCCAGCGAGTCGAGCACGACGCCCGTGAGCAGCACGCGCTGCTCCGGGATCGCGGTCTCGTCCGGCGCGGGGGGCGGGCTCCCGCACGCCACGAGACCGGCCAGCCCGGCGGCCGCGAGTCCGTGGCGCATGGACGGTACAATAGCGCCGGGACCTCCGGGAGCAAGCCGATGCCGCGGCCCGGGCGGCCCGGACCCATCCCGGGCGATGGTCCCAGAATCGGGAGGGATCCGAACCTTGTCCCACCCACCCCGAGGGGCTAGAATCCGCCCCCACGGGAGTGGTGGCCGAGTGGCTGAAGGCGGCGGTTTGCTAAACCGTTATAGGGGGAAAAACTCCCTATCGAGGGTTCGAATCCCTCCCACTCCGTTCCAGGCCGGACCGCCCCGCCGGTCCGGTGCTGCCTGCGGCCCCAGGCAGCACCCGGTCCGGCGCACCCCGTCCTCACGTTGTCCCCATCACCCCCATGTCCTCTCCCCGTGTCCGCTTCGCGCCGTCCCCGACCGGCTACCTGCACGTGGGCGGCGCACGCACCGCGCTCTTCAACTGGCTTTTCGCCAGGAAGACGGGCGGGACGTTCATCCTCCGGATCGAGGATACCGATCGCGAGCGCAGCACCGACGAACACACCCGGGTCATCCTGGACGGGCTCACCTGGCTCGGCATCACCTGGGACGAGGGGCCCTACTTCCAGGGCGAATACGCCGCGCGCCACCGGGCTGACGCGGAGCGATTGCTCGCGGACGGCCAGGCCTACCGCTGCTTCTGTACCCGCGACGAGCTGGAGGCCGCGCGGGTCGCCGCGGAGCGGGCGGGCCAGAGCTTTCGCTACGACGGGCGCTGCGATCGGCTCTCGCCCGCCGAGGTGGAGGACCGGCTCGCCCGCGGGGTCCCCTTCGCCATCCGGCTCCGGATGCCGGACCAGGAGCTCGCCTGGGACGACGCGGTCCACGGCCGGATCAGCTTCCAGGGTCGCGATCTGGACGACTTCATCGTGCTCCGGAGCGACGGCACGCCGGTCTACAATCTCGCCGTGGTGTCCGACGACCTCGCCATGCGGATCACCCACGTGATCCGGGGCGACGACCACATCTCCAACACGCCCAAGCAGATCGCCATCTACCGGGCCCTGGGCCGGCCCCTGCCGGTCTTCGCCCATGTGCCGATGATCCTGGGGCCGGACGGGAAGAAGCTCTCCAAGCGGCACGGCGCCACCGCCGTGGGCGATTATCAGAAGCAGGGCATCCTGCCCCTCGCCATGCGCAACTTCCTCGCCCTGCTCGGCTGGTCCCCGGGGGGAGACCGGGAGATTCTCTCCGAGTCCGAGATGATCCAGCTCTTCTCGCTGGAAGGGATCCAAAAAAAGCCGGCGGTGTTCGACGTCACCAAGCTCGAATGGATGAACGGGCAGTATCTCTCGATGCTGCCGCCGGCTGAACTCCGCGCTCCCGTGCTGCGCCATCTGGCGGAGATGGGCCTCACGGTGAACGGAGTGGACCTCGATCCGGTGATTGACGCGGTGAAGGCCCGGTCGCGCACCCTGCTCGATGTGGCGCGGCAGGTCGCGGTGCGGCTCCGCGGCGCTCCGGGCGATCCGGACCCCAAGGCCACCCAGTTCGTGACCAAGCTCGGCCCCGAGCGCTACCGAGAGAACCTGGAGCGGGCCGCCCGGCGGCTCGAAACACTGGAAGATTGGACGCCTGCCTCGATCGCGGCCGCGCTCGCGGCGGAGGCGGAGCGGAGCGGCCAGAAGCTGGGCGACGTCATGCAGCCGATCCGCATCGCGCTCACCGGCGGGACCGTCTCCGAGCCGGTGGACCAGCTGGTCTCGGTGATCGCCCGCGCGGCCGGCCGGGAGGCGGTGCTGGCCCGGCTCCGGAACGCGGCGCGGTGATCGGGCACGGCCAGCGCCGGCGGCCCCGGGCCGCCGCCCTGGCGGTCCTGGCCCTCCGGGCCCTCTCGCCCCTGCTGCCGGCCCATCTCTCGATCGCGGCCGCCTCGGCCGCCCAGTCCCCGGACTCGGCGGCAAGGACCGCTCCCAGCGTCCGCCTCGTCTTCACCGGCGACATCAACCTCGGTACCCGCACCCTTGCGGACGGGCTCCCGGCCGACAGCGGCCGGACCCTGTTCGCCGGGGTGGACTCCCTGCTCCGCGGCGAGTTCGTGATCGGCAATTTCGAGGGGGTGCTCTCGGACACCGGCGAATCGGCCAAGTGCCGGAAGGACTCGACGGTCTGCTATGCGTTTGCGACGCCGACCTGGCTCGCACCGCGGCTCGTCGAGGCCGGCTTCACCCATCTCAACCTGGCCAACAACCACGCCAACGATTACGGCTTGGAGGCGCGGCTCCACACCCAGCGGGTCTTCGATTCGCTGGGCCTTCGCTGGTACGGGCCGCTGGAGCAGATCGTGATCCAGCCGGTCTGGGTGGGCGAGACCCCGGTCGTGGTCGGCCTGATCGGGTTCGCCACCTACCCGTTCGCGTACAACCTGCTCGATCTCGAACGGAGCCGCACGGTGGTGGATTCGATCCGTCGCTACGTGGACCTGCTGGTGGTGACGTTCCACGGCGGGCGCGAAGGCGCGGAGGCGATTCGGGTTCCCCGGGGGCCCGAGACCATGGCGGGGGAGCCGCGCGGCGATCTCAGGCGCTGGACCCACGCGGTGATCGACGCCGGAGCCGACGCGGTGGTGGGCCACGGGCCGCACGTGCTCCGGGGCGTCGAGTTCTACCGCGGGAAGCCGGTATTCTATTCGCTCGGCAACTTCGCGACCTACCGCGGGTTCAACCTGGACTCACCGCGCGACCTCACCGCGGTCCTCCTGCTCGACCTGCACCCCGGCGGCGGCTTCGCCGCGGCCCGGCTGGTGAGCCTCCGCCAGCTTCCGTTCCAGGGTCCGGTGCCCGACTCGAGCGGCGCCGCCCTGCGGCTCGTCCGGCGAGTGACTCGCCAGGATTTCGGAGCGACAGGGGCGCGGATCGGAGAACGCGGTGAGGTGTTCCCACCGGCTGGGATTCCCCCCCGCCGCGCCCCCAGCAATCCACCAGACCCGAACGAGAGCGGGGCGACCTGAGGCCGCCCCGCTCTCCCGGATCCAGGCTCCCGCGAACGCCGAGGTCACGGCGAGAGGCGTCCGGTTCCGTCCGGGTCGCCCGGTGGGACCACCGGGTTCTGCGCCGCAGCCCGGATCGGAGCCGGGGACGCCGGGAGCGGTGTGAGGTCAACCTTGGCGACCCCCGCCAGCACCAGCGTGTTGGTCATGTCGTACCACAGCGCGAAATCGTTGGGACCCAGGGTAATGACCGAGGCGCACCCCATCGAGACGCCGTTCATGCCGGCGGTAATCTGGTGCTGGCGCAGAGAGGAGGCCGGTTGAACCACGCGGCCGCAATCCACCGACTGGCCGATGTTGGTCATGACCGCGCCCATGCCGAGCAGGAACGCGTTCTCGACGGCAATCCCCGATCCGTAATAGCCCTGGTGCTCGCCGATGAAGACGATGCGGCCCCCCTCGCCCGCGAACAACTTCATCAGATTGATCTCGGCATTCGTGAACGTGACCATCGGGGTCCAGAGGAGGAGGACCTTGACGTTCGGAGCGAACGCCGCGGTGAACGTGGAGCTGGTATCGTCCACCGGCACCATACCGGTGGACCGAATGATCGCCGCCATGATCGTGTTGCTCTGCACCGAACAGGCGAAGCCGCACGCCGAGCTGTGGCCGAGGTGGAACAGCACGGTGTTGCCGGCCACTCGAGGTCCCGGTCCGGTGAAGGTGACGAGGTTCCTGATCAGGCGGTCGTTGTCCACCGAGTCCAGCGCGACCGCGGCGCTGTCCCAGATGTTGATGTCGTTGAAGACCACGACGTCCGCCCCCGCGGACGGCACCGGATTGATCACCACCACCGCGCATCCCGTCACCGACGGATTGGCGGTCACCCGGGCGCAGACCTGCACCGTGGGCGGATTCGGCACCGCCCGTGGCGCCGTGTAGAACCCGGTGCTGTCAATGGATCCCACGGTCACGTTCCCGCCCACCACACCGTTCACCAGCCACTCGTAGGGGCCCGGCGGCCCGCTCGTCACCGCGAACTGTTGCGTCCCGCCGGGGAGCTTCTCCACCGAATCGGGCAGCAGGAGGAGCTGGGTGCCCGCCGGCGTCACCGAGACGAGCGTGGAATCGAGCAGGCTGTCGCGCGGGGACGGTACCGGGACCCGCGCCACCACCCAGAACGAGGTAGCGGTCGCGGGAGCCCGCAGCAGGCCGGTCGCGTTCATCCCGATCCCCGGGTTGCTGGTGCGCCAGCTGACGTACACGCTCTCCGGCGGCACGGGCTGCCGCTGGGCGTCGAAGGCGAGCACCGAGAAGGCCAGCGAGTCGCTCGCGGCGACCTGCGGCGACACCGGGGTGATGGCGATGGAGTCCACGTTGCTCCCGGGTCCCAGATAGACCGGCGGCGCGGGCGGCGCCTGCGCTGTGCTTCCGGGGGAGAGCGTGACGCTGCTCGTGCTCGCGAAGAGCACCCGGCCGGCCGCGTTCCGGAAATCCACCTCCAGGGTCAACGTCTCCTGGCCGCTCACCACGAGCTGGAGCGTGGCCTGGAGCGAGCGGGCATCCACCGAGAACGGGAAGGTCTGGCTCAGCACGACCGCAGCAGGCGGCCGGATCAGCCGGACCGTGACTTGGGTGATCTCGAGACCGGTGCCCGCGAAGTTGGCGCCGAGCGGAGGAAGTCGAGTGACGACGCGGAGGCTGGCCAGCGCCGGGCCCGGGCCGGTGCCCGCTTCCTGGCAGGTGCTGAGCAGGAGGCTCGCGGCTGCCAGGGGCAGCGCTCGGCGGACACCCGAGAGGGTGCGGGACTGGTATGGGAGCATGGGGGCCACGGGCCTCAAGGTGTAGGCCGGATTGACCTCCCGCAAGTGGGGTACCGCCATGGCCCCGCCGGCTAAGTGCGTGGCTGGTACGGCACTAGACCATGACGCCAGAACGGAAGCGCCAGATTCGGCGCAACAGATCGTCGAGGTAACCCTGCGCCACAAAGGCCTGGACCGCCGCCATGGTCGCCTCGGCGTCCATCCCCCAGAGAAGCCCCCGCTTCGGGTCACCATCGAAATCGGCCTGTACGAAGGCCCGCTGGTCCTGGGTCCAGAGGGTGGGAAGCCGCTGCACCAGGTCCGCCGCCAGGCCGTTGACGCCCGGGCCCCCGATGGCCAGCGTCGGATTGAGGTGGAAAATCCGGTTCTCGAGATACCACACGTCCCCCACCACCACCGCCCGGCGAAACGGCTGGCCGTCGCTCCGCCGGTCAATCTCGTGCTTCAGGCGATAGGCGGTGGGCCGGTCGCGCTCCTCGGCCCGGATATCGGAGCCGGTAACCAGCACGACGGTTTCGTCGGTATCGACCAGCTTCATGCTCTCGGTCCCTTCATGGCTGGTCCGAGCCGGGCCGCGGGCTCGCCGCCGTATCCGGCCGCTCCCGCTGGGCACGCTCGAAGTCCTTCTCCCGCTGCTTCTCTTCCCGGAGCCGGCGGATCGCCTCCTTGAACTCCGCGAGGTTGGTGGAGCGGAGCGCCGCGCGCTGCAGATCGTCCATGATCACCTGGCCGTTGTGGTCGAGCGCGGTCTGCTGGTTCCCGCCGCTCGGGAGAGGAAGCAGCGCGAGCACGGCGGCGGGAATCTTGAGCCCTGCGATGTAGATGTTCTTCCCATCCAGCCCGAATTTCTTGCCGTCCACCTCGGTCACCCACTCCGGCATCCGGACCTGGCCGGCCCCGGGCTCGTTCGCGATCGAATCGAGGTAGGCCTGCACGATCGCCTTGACCGCGCTGTCCACCAGCTCCTCGTGGGTTCGGGCGAGGCGCCGCGCCAGGTCGCGAGGCGGAAGCGGGAGAGGCCGCACCCAGAGCCGCCCGTCGCCGAGCGAGGGCCGCAAACTGGGCGGCAGGCGGGCGGGGGCCTCCCGGGGAGCCGGCTCCGACGCCGGCGGCGCCACCGGCCGAGCGGTGTCGGCGGGCAGGGGGTTCGGCGGCGGCCGGAGACGCGGGCGCCGTCCGCCTCCCTGCTCCAGCCTCGGCACATAGTAAGGCATCGGGGAGGCGCGTTCCTGATCCGGTTCCGGCAGCGGCAGCAGCACCACGGACGGGCGGCGCGGGACCTCCGGGAGCCGGCCCTCGATCACCACCAGCAAGAGCAAGCCGTGGAGAGCCAGGCTCGCCAGGATCGCGAGCCGGCGCATCCATCGCCGCGGACGGCGGGGACGGAACCCGAAGTCAGGAGGCCGCAACCCCGGCACGAGAGCCCATTCTCCGCAAGGTACGCCCGAGCCGCCCCGCCGCCTCACGGAGCCGCTCCGGCGGCACGGTGAGCGCGACCCGGAAGAATCCTTCGCCCCCCGGACCGAACGCGCTTCCCGGCAGCACCACCACCGCCTCTTCCTCCAGGGCGGTCCGGGCGAACCCGGCCGAGGCGACATCCTCCGGAAGGGGAACCCAGCAATACATCGTGGCCCGGGGCGGCTCGACCGTGAAGCCGGCGGCGCGGAGCGCGGCCACGCCAGCGTCCCTCCGCCGGGCCAGCTCCGCGACGATCGGCCGGACCAGCTCTTCGGCATGGTCCAAGGCAAAGGCGCCGGCCTGCTGCACCGCGAGCCAGGGGCCGGTGTCCACGTACGACTTGACCCGGGTAAGCGCGGCGATCAAGTCGGCCCGCCCCGCCGCCCAGCCGAGTCGCCAGCCCGTCATCGAAAAGCTCTTGGAAAGCGAGTGGAACTCGAGGGCAACCTCGCGGGCACCGGGAATCTCGAAGATGCTCGGCGCCCGGTAGCCGTCGAAGGTGAGGTCGCAGTAAGGATTGTCGTAGGCCAGCACGATCCCGTGCCGGCGGCACAGCGCGACGGTTCGCTCCAGGTAGTCCCGGGGGGCCACCGCGGCCGTCGGGTTGTTCGGGTAGTTGAGAAAGACCAGCCGGGTCCGGCGGAGCGCCGCCTCGCCGATCTCCTCCAGCTCCACCAGAAACCGGGTCCGCGGGGTGAGCGGGTAGCGATACGGTTCGCCCCCGGCGAGCAGCGTGCCGCCCAGGTACGCCTGGTAGCCGGGTTCCGGCACGACGGCCAGGTCACCCGGATCGAGCACCGCCTGCGGCAGGTGCGCCAGCCCTTCCTTCGAGCCGATGAGCGGCAGGGTCTCGGTGACCGGGTCGAACTGGATGCCGAACCGCCGCTCCATCCACCGACACGCGGCGCGCCGGAACTCGGGCAGCCCCTGCTGGAATCCGTACTTGCTCAGCGCGGGATCGCCCAGCGCCTGCCGCATCGCCTCGACCACCGGCGCGGGCGGCGGATAGTCGGCATCTCCCGCTCCCAGATCAATCAGGTCCACCCCCTGCTCCAGCAGCCGGCGCTTGATACCGGGCAGCTCGGCGAGCGGGTAGCCGGGAAGCAGATCGACCCGCCGGCTCAGGCGCATGCGCAGGCTCCCTCAGCGAACCGGATTCCGCAGGACACCCACCCCCGGGATCTCCACCTCGACCACGTCCCCGCGGCTCAGCACGCCGGTGCCCGCGGGGGTGCCGGTGGCGATGAGATCCCCCGGCTCCAGCGTCATCACGGCGGTAATGAAAGAGAGGAGAAAGGGAATCCCAAACGCCATCTCGGTGGCCCGGGCGCGCTGTCGTTCCGCCCCGTTGAGCCTCCCGATCACTTCCAGGCTCTTCCAGTCGAGGCCCGTCGCCACCCGGGGGCCCGCCGGACAGAAGGTGTCGAAGGCCTTCGCCCGGGTCCACTGCCCGTCCTTTTTCTGGAGATCGCGCGCCGTCACGTCGTTCACACACAGAAAGCCGATGGGGGCCCGCTCGGCCTCCTCGAGGGAGAGATGGCGTAGCCGCTCCAGGGCGACCACCCCGATTTCCGCCTCGAACTCCACCTGCCGCGAGAGCGCGGGCAGCACGATGGGCTCCTCCGGTCCCACCAGGGCCGAGGTGGGCTTGAGAAACAGGATGGGCTCCTCGGGCAGGGGATTCCCCAGCTCCTCGGCGTGCGCCCGGTAATTCCGCCCCACACCCACGATCTTGGTCGGCCGAGGGAGATTCATACACCGGCTCCGATACCGTGACGGGCGAAAAAGTCCTCGATCCTGGTTCGCACCTCCGCCCAGCGGGCCGTCACCCGTTCCGCGGGCGGCAGACCGCTCAGGACCAGCGGTCCGTAGCGCTTGGTCAGCACCCGTTTGTCCAGCAAGACCACCACACCCACGTCGGCGCGGGTCCGGATCAGCCGCCCGAACCCCTGCTTGAGCTTGAGCGCCGCGTGCGGCAGCAGGTAGTTCATGAAGCCGTCCGCACCCTGCTCCGCCAGTCGTTCGAGTCGAGCCGCGGTGAGAGGCTCGGACGGAACCTTGAAAGGTAGCTTGGTCAGGACCAGGACGCGGAGCGCGCGCCCGGGTACGTCCACCCCTTCCCAGAACGAGTCGGTGCCCAGCAGGATGGCGCGGCCGAGTTCCCGGAACCGCCGGAGCAGCGTGTCGCGCGGCGCCTCGCCCTGCACCAGGATCGGCCAGCGCTCGCCCAGGGTGCCGCGAAGCTCCACCGCGGTGCGCCGCAGGGCGCCATGACTCGTGAAGAGCACGAACATGCCCCCGTCCGAGGCCCAGGCCAGGTCGTGCACCACCTGCACCACAACCATCCCGTGAGCCGCCTCGTCCTCCCGGGGATCGGGGAGATCGTCGGGGATGCCGAACAGACACTGGGCGGGATAGTCGAAGGGCGACGGCAGAATGGCCCGGACGGTCACCGGATTCGGTTCCCTGGCGAGCCCCACCCGCGACTCGAGGAAGTCGAAGGCGCCGCCGGCCGCCAGCGTCGCGCTGGTGAGCGCCACCGTCTTCACCCGGTCGAAGATGAGTTCCCGGAGGAGCGGCGCCAGGTCGAGCGGCACCGCGGCCAGGGCGATCTGCTGGCCGCGCATGCCGGTGCGCTGCAACCACCGGACCGTAGGCGGACCTCCGCCGGCCGGCCGGAGCGCCTGGATGAGGCCGTCGCTCATCCCTTCGAGCCGCCGCACCACACCCCAGAGTTCCTGGACCAGTTGCAGACCGCGTTCGCCCGGCTCTCCGCCGAGGGGTTCCGCGAGACTCTCGATGCCGTCGCGAATCGCGCGGAACGCGCCGAGGGTAGCGTCCAGGTCCCAGGTCAGACCTTCCTCCCAGATCGGGTCCGCCGCGAACTCGCCGGTGAGCCGGAGCATGCCCCCCGGCACCTCGTCCAGGCGACCGTGCAGCCGGAGGATGAGGCCGTCGGTTGCGCGGCGGGCGTCCGCCACGGCGGGCAGGAGCCGATCGCGGAGCAGCGCCAGGCCGGCGCCGGCCTCGGGCGCCGGCGACCGGGACAGTTCGAACGCGAGGGCGGGGAGCAACCCTTTGCCGTTCCGTTCCAGCCGGCCCAGCAGGCGGCGGATGCCCCGGCTCGTCACCTGGGCACCGAGATGATTGGCCGCGACGTCCTCGAGATGGTGGGCCTCGTCGAGAATGAGGCGGTCGTAGGGCGGCAGCACCGCCGCCTCCTGCCAGTTGTTCGAACTGCGGCGCACCGCGAGATCGGCCGCGAGCAGGTGGTGGTTCACCACCACCACGTCGGCCTCCGCCGCCCGCCGCCGGGCCTTGAACAGGAAACAGGCGTCGAAGTGGGGGCACTCGAGCCGGGGGCAGAGGTCCGGCTCCGCGCTCACCTCGTCCCAGACCTCCGGGCTCGGCATCACCGGCAAGTCTGCCAGGGTGCCGTCGGCGGTGCGCGCGGCCCAGGCGGCGAGGTCTTCCAGCTCGCCGTACTGGTCGGGCTCGAGCAGCGACCGCTGGGCGCCGGCGGCCTGGTGGAGCCGGGCGAGACAGAGGTAGTTCCGCCAGCCCTTGAGAAGCGCGAAGCTCGGGGTGTGATCGCCGGTGGCGAGCGCGTCGCGCAGAAGCGGGAGGTCCTTCCCCACCAGCTGTTCCTGGAGGTTGATGGTGTTGGTGCTCACCACGGTCCGCTCGCCGTTGGCCCGGGCCCAGGCCAGCGCGGGGACCAGATAGGCGAAGGACTTGCCGACCCCCGTTCCCGCCTCGAGCAGCACCACCCCGCCGTCGTTGTACGCGTCGGCGATGTAGGCGGCCATGTCCCGCTGGCTGGGGCGATCCTCGTAGCGCCCGAGCGCGCGCGCCACCGGGCCTCGCTCGGACAGCAGGCCCACGACCGACAGGGTGTCGAGCCGCTCGGGGCGCCGGCCGCGCGGGATCTCCACCACCACGTACAGCTCGGTGGCCTCGTTGTTGACGATCCCGAAACCGATCCCGCCGTCGTGCAGTCGGGCGGCCACGGTGAGGTCCGCCACCGACGGCTCGAGCACGCCGTCGGGGTGGTTGTGCAGCACCATCTCCCCCCGCTCCGCGACCCCGGGCAGCGCGAGCACCCGGTCCGCGGTGCCCCGCGCCACCACGCGCGCCGCCGCCAGCCTCCCCTCGGCATCCGCCGAGGCGACGAAGCACACCTCGCGCCCTCCCGCCGCGGCGATCTGGGTGGCGAGGTAGTGCCGGAGCTCAGGAGTGAGGCGGGAAGACACGGGGTGCGGCCGCGAAGTCGGTTCGAAGGTTCGGGAATGCCCGAGGGCCGGGCCGGACCGGGGCGCGGAGAGCGGTCACCTCGACCGCCCGTCCTGCACCGCCAGCAAAAGTAACCCCGGTCGCTCACCGCGGCCCAACCCGGCCGGCGCGGCCGGGCACGGGCTCAGGTCTTGAGCTCCCGTTTCTTCGCGGCCGGGAACAGCACGTTGTTCAGGATCAACCGGTAGCCCGGCGAGTGGGGATACAGCGACAGGTCGGTGGGCGCGTCGCCGATCTGATGTTGCGGGTCCTCGGGGTCGTGGCCGCCGTAGAACGTCCAGGTCCCCTGCCCCAGTTCGCCGTGGATGTACTTCACCCACGGGGCACCCGGCTCGTCCGCGAGCACGGTCACCGAGGGTTTGAGGGTCCGGCGGGTGAACGAGGTGGTGAGGCCGTAGAAATCCGGAATCACGTCGCGGTGACTCTGGACCAGCATGGTGGCCACCGGGTCGATCTTCGCGCTGAACCCGAACAGCTTGAAGGCGCCGAGCGGCTGGCGGCGGTCCAGGGTGTTGACCTGGTGCCCGTCAATGTCGGAGAAGGACGGAATGTTGGGCGCGAGCTCGAGGCGCGCGTTCTGAAACGCCAGCGCGCGGCTCCAGTTCATCTTGCCGCTCGCCTCCGGATCCATGGGGGTGCCGTCGGCGTAGGACGCCGCAATGTCCACTCCGTCGCTGGCCAGGGCCAGGTCCAGGGTTTCCGTGGCGGTGCACATGGCGAAGAGGAACCCGCCCCGCTCGACGAAGGCCCGGATCTCGTTCGCCACCGCGCGCTTCTCCGCGGGCACGGTCGGATAGCCGAGCCGCTGGGCCATCGCCTGGTTCTGCTGGACCATCTCGGCGAGCCAGGGCGAACCCGCGTAGTTGAGGTAGAACTTCGAGTACTGGCCGGTGAAGTCCTCGTGATGCAGGTGGAGCCAGTCGTACCGGGAGAGCCCCTTCCCCAGCACCTCGGCGTCCCAGACCTTGTCGAACTTGATCCCGGCGTAATTGAGCGCCATGGTGACGGCATCGTCCCAGGGCGAGGTGTTCGGGGGGACGTACACCGCCACCCGCGGCGCCTTTTCCAGCGGGATCGCGTCCATGTTCGCCTGCTGGATCTCGGCCCGGATCGAGATCAGGCGATCCTCCGCAACCGGCTCGGTGAGGACCCCCGCGACCGCCGCGTCCCGCGCCGTGACGCCGTCGTTCGGGACGAGAAACGACCCGCTGCGGTAGTTGAGGAACCACTCGGCCCGCCCCCCCCGCTCCAGCACCCGGTAGGTCACGCCGTAGGCCTTGAGGTGGTCCGACTGCACGTCGTCCATGGGGACGAGGAGCCAGGGCGCGGCACCGGCCGGGCTTCGGGCCGTGCAGCGCCAATCGGCGAGGCGAGGGATCGCCGCGGGAGCCCCCAGTGCCGCACCCACCAGGCCGAGAAAGTCGCGCCGGTTCATGTCCGGGGCACCGCGCTCCGCGCCTGGTCGAGCAGGCGCCGGGCCTGGGGTACGAGCGCGCTTCCGGGATACGCGAGGATCATCTGCTCCAGGGTCTCCATCGCCTCGGTCCGGCGGTCGAGCCGGAGCAGGAGTCGGGCCAGTTCGAGCGAGGCCGCGGCGGCGGCCCCCGGTGCCTCCGGGAGCATGGCGGCCCGGAACAGCCGTTCCGCCTCCGCGGCCTCGCGCGCGGCGAGCAGCCGCCCGGCGAGGAGCCGGAGTTCTGCCCCACCCTTGGCGGCGGGGAGGCCCCGGGCCACCTGCTCGAACCGAAGGGCGGCGGCCGCGGTGTCGCCGCGGTCCAGGGCCTGAAACGCGGCGCCCAGTTCCGGGAGGGAGTCGGCTTCGATGGGCTGGAGCAGGGCGAGCAGGGCGGCCCGCTCGGTAGCGTCGCTCCGCGAGCCGGTGAACGGCCCTGCCTGGCGAAGCGTTTCGGAGGCGCCCCGGAGGTCGCCGGCGTAGAGCCGGAAGCGGCCCTGGAGCGCGATCGCCTCCACGCTGCTGTCCGCCTCGAGCAGGCGACTGGCCCGGCCGAGATCCCCGTGGCGGGCATAGCCGGCCGCGACCAGCCGCCGGAGGTGCAGGTACTCGTCCACGCCCAAGGCCGGGCGGAACTGGTCCAGCCGTGCGGCGGCTTCCGGCACGCTGCCCTCGGCGACCAGCAGCTCGATCAGGGTGGCGGCGGCGCCCGCCGCAATCGCCGGTGCGCTCGCCCCGTCGCCCGCGAGGGCCGAGAGCATGCGCCGGGCTGCGGTCCGATCGCCCGCATCCGCGTAGGCCCGGGCCGCCTCCAGCCGGTAGCGGGCTTGCTGGGCCGGGGTATTGACCCGTTCCGCCAGCGCTTCCAGCACCATCGCCTGAGCCAGCCGGTACGGCCCGGCCTGGTCCACCCGCACCTGTTCCAGGAACTGCTGGAGCGCGTCAATCTGCTGGGGGACGCCGGGGGGAAGCGCGCCGAGCAACGCGCGGGCCGCGCCCACCGGATCGCCCCAGCGGGCGCGGAGCTCGAGGGCGAGCCGGGCGGCCTCCGGCCCTCCCTCCCGCGCGAGCCCCCGCAGGATGGCGTCGCGGTCGGCCTCCGGCGCCTGGCCGAGCGCGGCCACGGCGCTGCTCCGATACCCGGGGAGTTGCCGCACCGCGCGGGTCCACTCGCGGACCGCCGTGGCCCAGTCGCGGTCCACCACCGCGAGCTGGGCGAGCTCTGCCGCCAGGACCTCCGGCGCGCCCAGCCGTTCCCGCCCCAGTTGATAGGCACGCCGGGCCGCGGCCAGGTCACGCCGCTCGAGCGCGGCGGTTCCCCATTCCCGGAAGGGCGTCTCGTCGCCCGGCGCGACGGCGGCCCACCGGTCCACGAGCCGGGGAAGGCTGTCCAGCAGGCCGGCGGCGGCGAACGCGCGGAGCCCGACCCCGTAGATCGGTACCGCCCGGGGATTGGCGGCGAGGCCGGCTCGGACGGCGGGGAGGATTTCGGGAAGCCGGTTCTGCGCGGTGAGGACGCGCTCCAGCCCGAGGAGGGCGTTCACCTCGCCCGGCCGGCCGGCCAGGACGGCGCGATAGAGTTCGGCGGCCTGGCCGAAGTTCCCCCGGCGCTCGAGGTCGAAGGCGCGCGCCAGCGAGTCGCGCTGCGCCGCAAGCGGGGAGGCCAGCAGCGCGAGCGCCAGCCCCGGCACCCAGCGGCCGGCCGAGGCCCCGTGCCCCTTCGCCCTGGCGTTCCCGTTCACCGTTTCCCGTCCGGCGGCTCCGCCAGCTTCCGGAAGTATTCGACTACCATCCGGCGCTCGTCAGGCGACAGCGCCTGGAGCGCCTCCCACGACGGCAGCCGGAACCGGTCCGCGCCGAGTCCCAGGCGGGCCCGGAGCGCCGGGGGAAGATGCACGCTGTCGTCGCGGGCGGTGGTGCTCTGGCGTTCCTTGTTCTCGTCCTCCTCGCGGCCCTGGAGCGTGCGCCCGGCGTCCAGCATGCGGCGGAAGAGCCGCTCCTGGCGCTCGACCGTCTGGCGGTCGAGCCGTCCCGCCTCCAGGTGCCGGGCCAGCTCCTTCGCCTCCTGCGCCAGCTCGGCCGCCCCCGGCATCGCGCCCCCGGCCCGGAGCCGTTCCAGCCGTTCGGCGAGGGCCCGCTGGTGCGCGCCGAGCCGGCGGATCTGCTCCTGCCCGGCGCCCGTCCCCGCCAGCGGCAAGATGCCCGCCCCCTGCTGGCCCAGTTGACCTTGCTGCTGGGCCAGCCGGTTCATTTGCTCGATCGCCTCGGCCAGCCCGGAGCCGCTGGCCGATCCCGACACCGCCCCGCGGCTGCGGAGCAGGCTGTGGGCGGCCGCGTTGAGGGCATCCACGGCCTCCCCGGCGCGGCGCGCCGCCTCGCGGCCGTTCGGCACCGCGGTCGCCAGCGTCTCGCGGGTTTGGCGCATCTGGTCCCGGGCCGCGGCCAGCGCCACGCTCGACTCGGGGGAAATCAGCGCGTTCTTCCCGCTGATCTCCTTGAGCTTCTGCAGCAACCGGTCCACGCCCTCCTCCACCGCGCCCTGCTCGGCGCGGACCGCCGGGCCGGTCTCGCCCCGCCGGAGTGCCTCGCTCAGGTCCAGCTGCCGTTCGGCGAGCCGCGCGGTCTCCCCCAGCGCGTCGTCCATCGCGGCGAGGATCTCCTCGCGCCACTGGTCCTGGAGGGCCTCCCGCTCTCCCTCGAGCTCTTCGCCGAGCGAGCCCAAGTGCTCCAGCGCCTGCCGCCCCTCCTGCTGGGCCTGCTGGCGCTGCCCCCGCGCCGCGGACCGCGCCGCCTGGCGCATCGCTCGAGCCGCCGCCTCGGCCAGGGTGCCCAGCTCGGCCACCGCCTCGCGCCGTGGCTCGCCCTCCGCCGCCAGGTCCTGGGCCAGTTCCTTCAGCGCGCTCCCCAGCGAATCGGTCCGGGTGGCGAGCAAGCGCTCTTCCCGATCCGCCCGCAGCGAATCGAGTTCCAGCACCCGCTCCGTCCACTGGCGCTGGGCCTCCTCGAGATCGCGCGCCTCGGCCGTGAGGTTCGCCATCTCCCCTTCCACCGCGGCCCGGCGGAAAAGCTCCCGGCTCCGCTCCAGCGCCTCGCGCAGCTTCTGCTGGGCCTCGGCCAGCCGCGCCAGCGCCTCGCGGGTCTGGTCCGGATCGAGGGCCTGGAGTGCCCGCTGGAGCTCCGCCAGTTGCTCGCGCAACTCCGGCGTCAGGGCCCGCTCGAGTTGCTGGCGGATCTCGGCCAGCCGTTCCATCCAGGCCGGATCGTCGAGGCCCGCGGCTGCCGCGCTCTGCCGGAGCGCCTCCAGCGCGTCCTTGACCTCCTCCGCCTGGCGCAACAGCTCCTGCTGGGTCGCGGCCACCGCCTCCGCCCGCCTGGCGTTCTCGAAACTGAGTGCCTGCTCGCCGGCCCCCTGTCCCCGCTCGCCGCTTCCCTGCCGGGGCCGCTCCCGGGCCAGGTCCTCGGTCTGCCGCTCGAGCGACCGGCCCGCCTGCGCCAGGCTATCCAGGCGGCGCTCGATCCGGTCCGCGGTCTCGCGGCTCGCCTGGCGGATCTCGCTCAGGGTCGGCAGGCGAAGCGCGTACTCGGGCGAGCGCGCGACGTTGGCGGCCGGCGCGTTGTCGCTCACGCGGACGACGTACCGCACCGTGTCGCCGGGGAGGAGACCCCGCGCGTTGAGGTCGAGCTCGTAGCTGAGGACCGCCCGGTCGGGCTGCGGGGACGGAAGCGGAATGGGTTCCAGCCGGGGGGGATCCTCGAACCCGAGCCGGCTGATCCGCCGGCTTTCCAGGACCACGCGAGCGACCCCGTGGTCGTCGCGAACGTCCACGACGAGCGGCACCCGGAGGCTGAGCGGCGCCACGGTATCCGCGCCCGGGACCGGCACCTCCACCCGGGGAGCCGAGTCCGGGACGGCGATCACCGGGAGCCGGATGGTATCGCCCGCGAGAGGGCGGCCGCTCGCCGTGGTGAGCCGGAGCCGGTAGAGCCGGCTCCCGGCCGGGGTGAAGCTCCCGCTGAACCGGTTCCCCGCCACGGTGAGCCGAGCGGACTGGGGGGGGGCCTCCCACGCCGCGCCGGCCAGGTCGGCGGTGGCCTCGCCCCGCGTGTCGAGCCGGGTTCCGGCCGGCACGAACACCGTGTCGCCCGCGGTGGAGATCGGCTCGTCGTCGAGCCCGAGGTAGCGCGGGTACCGCGCGGTGACGGTGAGCGCGGCGAGGAAGGCGGGGATCCGGACCTTCACCTGGAGGGTATCGGAGTGCCGGCCACCACTCGTCAGGCGCAGGAAGCGATCGCTGGTGAGCGGGCCCAGGGCCTTCGTGGCGCGCCCCAGCGAGTCGAGCGCGAGACCCCAGCCGCGCCAGGACTCGCCCGGCGCCCGGGTCCAGAGAATCGCGTGGCGGCGGCCGGGCGCCTCCACGGAGACGGTGACGGCCTCCCCCCGGTCGATCTCGGTCCGGTCCACGGTCAGCCGGAGCGGCGCGGCGATGGCGTCCCACGCCGCCCCCGGACGCCAGAGGAGGGCGGGCGGTCCCTGGAGCGGGCGGGCGGCGAGCAGAATCGCCGCCCCCGCGGCGAATACCACCCCGCCCCGCACCGCGACCCGGGCCGAGCGGCGCCGCAGTTCGGCCAGCTCGGCCGGGGCCCGCTGGGCGAGTTCCACCGCCTGGCGGCGGTCGGCGAGCGCCAGGAGCTCGGCACTCGTGCCCGGCGCGGCAGGCTCGAGGTGCCCGCGGAGTGCGCCCTCGCGGAAACCGGTCCGCTCCAGGACGGTGGCGAGCCAATCGGGAGTACGCGCCGCCACGGCCCGCCATGCCAGCCCGCCCGCGAGCCCCCCCAGCCCCGCCACCAGTGGCCACGTCACCAGCACCCACCAGGGCTCGCCCAGCCAGCCCAGGCGCGCGGCCCACGCGGCGACGCCGAGGGCGAGCCCGAGGGCACCCGCCACGCCGAGTCCCCACCCCAGAGCGGCCCGGCGCCGAAGCGGGGCCGCCAGGGCCCGCAGCACCGCGGCCGTCTCGCTCACGGCCAGCCCCCGAACGCCACCGCGTAGGCGAACAGGTTCACTCCCATGCGGAGCGCCGCCTCTCGCTTCTCCGGTGGATCCTTGTGAACCTCCGGGTCTTCCCACCCGTCGCCCAGATCGCTCTGGTACGAGTAGTACACCGCCAGGCGGCCGTCCAGGAAGATTCCGAATCCTTGCGCCGGTTTGCCGTCATGCTCGTGGATCTTGGGGATCCCCCGGGGGAAGTCGTACACCAGATGATAGATCGGATGGTCCAGCGGGACCTCGACCAGGGGACGATCCGGAAAGAGCCGGGCCAGCTCCCGGCGGATGGACTCGTCCATCCCGTAGTTGTCGTCCGCGTGCAGAAAGCCGCCGTTCAGGAGGTAGCGGCGCAGCGCCGCGAGGTCGGCCTCGCTGAACCGGACGTTTCCGTGGCCGGTCATGTAGAGGTAGGGGACGCTCCAGAGCTCGTCGTCGGCGAGCCGGACGATCTTTTCGCGGGCGGCGACGCGCAGCGTGGTCCGGGTGGCGATGGCCTGGAGAAGGTTGGGGAGACTGGACGGGTTGGCGTACCAGTCCCCCCCCCCGTCGTAGTGGAGCCGGCCGATCGTCATGGTGCCGACCGGCTCGTTCCGCTGCGCCGGGAGCGCCGGCGGCAGCAGGGTCGCGAGGATGCCGCACAGGGCGGCCGGTCGAGTCATGGCAGGGACATCACGATCCGGTACGCTTCGTTCCGGGGGAGAGACGTTTCAGCCACGAGCTGCTGCACGGCGTCCCGGCGCGAGAGGCCGCCGGCGAGGAGCCGGGCGGCCCGCTGCTCCATGTCCTCCCGGTTCACCGCGGGCGCTTCCGCCGTGCCGGCACCCTCCAGCACGACCGTGACCTCGCCCGGCGGGGCGTGCTGCCCGTAGCGCGCGGCCAGTTCCGCCAGCGTCCCGGCCCGGATCTCCTCGTGCACCTTGGTGAGCTCGCGCGCCACGACCGCCCGGCGATCGGGCCCGGCCAGCGCCGCAAGATCGTCCAGGAGCGCGCCCAGACGGTTGGCCGCCTCGTAGAACACGACCGTCCACTCCGCGGCCGCCGCGATCCGGAGCAGCCGATCGCGCTCCTTCCCTTTCCTCGGCACGAAGCCGAGGAAGAGATAGCGGTCCGCGGGGAACCCGGCTGCCGACAGCGCGGCCGTCACGGCGGCCGGGCCCGGCACGGGCACGACGTGGAACCCGGCCTGGCGCGCCGCGGCGACGAGCACCGCACCCGGGTCGCTGATGGCCGGGGTGCCGGCGTCGGTCACCAGCGCAACGTCGCGACCTTCGCGCAGGATCTCGAGCAGCGCCTCCACCCGGCGCTCCGGTGAATGGGCGTGGAAACTGAGGACCTTGGGGTGGGCGTCGAGATGGGCGAGGAGTCCCCGGACCCGCCGGGTGTCCTCCGCCGCCACGACCGGAACCGTCCGGAGGAGCTCGGCGGCCCGCGGCGACAGGTCCCCCAGGTGCCCGAGCGGCGTGGCGACGACGTACAGCGTGGCGGGGGGCATGCCCCGTAAGCTAAGGACGGCGACCGGGGAACGGGAAACGGTCCAGGGCGTCTCCGGTCGCCACCCGGCCCTCGGCCGGTCCTCGCCGGCTCGTGGACCGGCCACGGAGGGCGGCGGAGGCCGCCCTCCCGCTCACGCGAGGTGCTGCCGGATCTTCCCCTCGAGGATCGCCTTGATCCTCGGATCGAACCCCACCACGCTGTCCACGGGCTGCCCGTTCCTGAAGAACAGGATGGTGGGGATGGAGCGGACGTTGAAGCGGACGGCCGTCTCCTGGTTCTGATCGGTATCGAGCTTGGCGACCTTGATCTTCCCCGCGTACTGCTCGGCCAGCTCATCGACGACCGGCGCGATCGCCTTGCAGGGGCCGCACCAGGCGGCCCAGAAGTCCACCAGCGACAGTCCGTTGAACTGCTCGATCTCGCTCGCGAAGGTGGCGTCGGTGACGTGGACGATGTGGGGACTGGCCATGCGTTCTCGATCCTTTCGCGTTAGCTTGTGCCCGGATCGCCGCGAGGGCGATTGGCAGCGTTCGTGCCGAGCCGGAGGGATGGTGAGCGATCAACCGCGCCTTGCCCACATTGGAGTCGCCGTCGAGAGCATCGCGGCGGCCCTGCCATTCTACCGGGACGTGCTGGGGCTGGAGCCCGGCGAGCCGGAGGAGGCCGACGGGGCCGCCATCGTGGCCCTCCCCTTCGGCGACTCGGCGGTGGAGCTACTCGAGCCCCGCACGCCCGAGAGCCCGATCGCCAGGTTTCTCGCCCGGCGCGGCCCCGGCATCCACCATGTCTGCTACCGCGTGCCCGATCTGGCGCGAGCCCTCGAGGCCTGCCGGCGAGCCGGCTACCGGCTGGTGGACGAGACACCCCGCCGCGGGGCGGGCGGCCGCCCCATCGCGTTCGTCCATCCCAGGAGCACCGCCGGCATCCTGATCGAACTCACCGAATGACGCCGGCCGATGTCAGGGCTGCGCGTCCGGCTTGGGGGCGGCACAGGGCCGGCCGGGCGTCCCCGCCAGGTTGAGGTCGATGGCGGCGACGATCCATGCGCCGTCGGCGGTCTTGACCGTCGTGAACGGCACGGCCCGCACGCATTCGCGCCGATCCAGTTCGACCGTCACGACCTGCCGAGTGGGGTTGCCGCCCTCCGCCTCGATCCGCACGATCTTGTACGGTGTGTTGCGCAGGTAGAGCTGGGTCACGGTCAGGCGGCGCTGGTAGTCCGCCGGCTGGCCCGTGACGGACGCCGGACCTCGGGCCGTCCCCCAGTGCCGGCCCATCAGGGGGATGTTGCTGTCCGCCACGGCCGCCATGAAGCGGCGGACCGCCTCCTCCGGCGAGGCGGCGGGGGCGACGGTCGGGGGGGGGGCGGTGCGGCCACCGCCGCAGGCAGCGAGGAGCACGAGCAGCGCGGCAGAGCGTCCCTGTATCACGCGATCCTCCCTCGAGCCGGGGCCGTCACCGATGACCGCCGGGTGACGTCGCCGGGTTCGAATCCGCACGGTGTGGGTGGCGCAACTTACACAGCCACCCGAGGAGTGGGCAATGACCGCGTTGCGATTGTACGTGAACATTGACCACGTGGCGACCGTCCGCCAGGCGCGCCGCACCGACGAACCGGATCCGGTGGAGGCCGCTGCCCTCGTGGAGGCCGCCGGCGCCGACGGGATCACGGTCCATCTGCGCGAGGACCGCCGCCACATCCAGGATCGCGACGTGGAGCGCCTGGCCGCCTCGATCCGCACGGTGCTCAACCTCGAGCTGGCCACGAGCCCCGAGATCGTCGCCCTCGCCTGCCGGCTGCGCCCCCATCAGGCCACCCTGGTCCCCGAGCGCCGCGAGGAGATCACCACCGAGGGCGGGCTCGACCTGGAGCGCCGGGACCCGCGCCTGCGCGAGACCATCGCCCGGCTCCGCGACCAGGGCGTCCGGGTGAGCCTCTTCATCGATCCGGTGGCCCGGAGCATCGATCGGTCCGCCGAGCTGGGGGTCGCGGCCGTCGAGCTCCATACCGGCCGCTACGCCCACACCTGGCGGGAAGGGCCCGCGGCGCTCGAGGAGCTGCGGGAGGCGGCGCGCCAGGCCCGCCGGGCAGGGCTCGCCGTCCACGCCGGCCACGGCCTCACCTACCGGAACGTCGTTCCGGTGGCCGCGATCGCCGAGATCGAGGAGCTCAACATCGGTCACAGCATCGTGAGCCGGGCGGTCATGGTGGGCATGCGCCAGGCGACCGCCGAGATGCTGGCGCTCGTGCGCGGGGCGCGGACCGTTTGACCCCGAGCCCGGCGATGCCTACTATGGACAGGCCTTCAGCGCTCGTGCCGCCCTCATGACCCAGCCGCTCGCCATGGACGATTTCTTCATCCTCGAGGCCGGGGAGTACCTCGAGCGGATGGGGATCATGGTGGCGTCGGAATCGCCGCCCAGCGCCGACGAGCTGGTCCGGTTCACGCGCGCGCTCCGGGGGAGCGCGCTTATGGCCAACCAGCACGCGATCGCTCGCGCGGCCGGCGGCCTGGAGCAGCTGGTGCGGGCCTACCGCGAAGGCCGGCGCGGCTGGGACCCGGACCTCGCCTCGCTCTGCATCGAGGCCGTGGGGACCTTGCGGGCGCTGGTCGAGGGGGTCCGCCACTGGACCGCCGACCACGCGGCGCGGGCCGAACGCCTGGTGGCGATGCTCGAGGGGAGTGCCGGGTCGGCCCCCCGTCCCGCGGCCGGGGCGCCTCCCGCGGCCAGCGAGGCGGGCGTCCGGGCCTTTCTCGCGCGCGAAGCCGCCGCGGTGGGGAGTGCGCTCGATCAGGCGGCGCGGAGCCTGCGGGCGACTCCGGGCGCGACCGATGCGGCCCAGATGGTGCTCCGCCGCATGCAGCCGCTCCGGGGTCTCGCGGCGCTCGCCGATTACCCTCCGCTGGTGGAGCTGCTGGACGGGATCGAGGGGTCCGTGGCCGCGCTCAGCCGGTTCGAGCTTGGCGCGCCCGAGATCGCGAACCGGTTCGAGGCCGCGGCGAAGGCCCTGGGCCGGGCCGCACGAGACATCGCCGAGATCGGGCGGCCGGAGCCGGAGGCCGCCGAGTTCCGGGCCTTCGCCGCCCTGCTCCTGGCCACGAGCGAGGCGGCCCCGGTCGTCCCCATCGAGCAGCTCTTCTACGCCGGGGAGGACGGGATCGTGCTGCGGGGGACGCCGCCCCGCGGCACCCAGGCGCACACGCTGGCGCCGCTCTCGATCGTGAGCCGCGGCGAGCATCTGCGCCAGGTCGCCGACGAGATCGCCCATGCCGCCTCGCCCACCCAGCGCGAACTCCGGCTGCACACGCTCATGGCCGACCTCCGGGTGCTGGCCAGCGGGCTCCAGCCGCCGCTCGAGCGCGCCGTCGAGCACTTCGCGGGGGCCGCGCGCGCGGCCATCGCCCGGGGCGGCGCCGCCCGCGATCCCGGCCGCTTCGCCGAACTGTTAGGCGAGGCCGGAGCCCGGCTCCGGGCCGCCTCCGACACCGTGGATCCCGCATCCCTCGCCCGCCATTTCGAGGAGCTGGCCGACGCGATGGGCACCGTGGGGACCGAGCCGGCCCCGGTGACCGCCGTGGCGAGCGGCCAGATCGACACGGACGAACTCCCGATCGTCCCGATCGAAAGCCTCGAACTCACCGAGGAGACCCCGGACCTGGCCGCGAGCTGGACCGAGTACGAGGCGCTGCTGAGCGGAGCCCGGGCGGGTGCCGCAACGGCCGGAGAGCGAGCCCCCGCCCCGGCCGCCGTCGCCGCGCGCGAGGGGCCGCCGATCGTGGACATTGATTCGATCCTCTATCGCGGCCGCTCGGCATTGGAGCGAGCGCAGGAGGTCGGCTCCGAGTTGCGGCGGGCCCTGGCCGGGGCCGCGAGCGGGACCGCCCTCCGACCCCTGGTCGAGGAACTGCTCGACCTCGTGACCCTCGCCGAGCACGACTGACCCCACCCTTGACGGCCCCGCCCGCCCGACGCCGAGCCCCGGTCTGGCAAACTCTGCTCGGCGTGCTGATCTCGGCCCTCCTGCTCTGGTGGGCCCTCAAAGACGTGCAGTTCCGCGAAGTGGGGCAGGCGGTCCGGGAGGCCCGCCTGCTACCCATCCTCCTGGGGGTGATCCTCGCCACCTCCACCTTCGTGGTCCGGATCTTCCGGTGGCAGCTCCTCCTCCGCAGCGACTCGGGGGCACCGCTCCCGGCCCTCCCCTTGTGGCACGCCATCGCCATGGGGTTCATGGCGAACAACACGTTGCCCCTGCGCATGGGCGAGGTGTTCCGGACCTTCGCGGTGCATCACCTGGCGGGCGTCCGCTTCACGGGGGCCCTCGCCTCCATCGCCGTCGAGCGGCTCTTCGACGCCATCACCGTGATCGCGCTCCTCGGCGCCGGGCTCCTCTCCGCGGGCCTCCCGTCCGGTTCCGCGGTGGGCGGGGTTCCGATCGGCCGGCTGGTGACGGCGGTGGGCCTGCTGGCCCTGGCCGGGTTCGTGGCGGCGGGGCTGGTGGTCGCGTTCCCGCTCCGCGCGGAACGCGTGGCCCGGCGGCTCATCCCGAGCACCCGATTGGCCGCCCGCGTGGTGGGCATCATCGAGGGAATCCGGCAGGGGCTGCTGGTCCTCACCTCGCCGGCCCGGATCCTCGGGGTGGCCGCCTGGTCGCTGGTGCTCTGGGGCCTGAGCGCCCTCTCCTTCCATGTCATGTTCGGAGCCTTCGGCATCACGGTGGACTTCCCGGGCGCGCTCATCATGCAGGGCCTCATTATGTTCGGCATCGCGGTGCCTTCGACCCCGGGGTATGTCGGCGTCTTCGAAGCCCCGATCATCGCGGTGCTCGCGCTGTACGAGGTGGATCGTACCCTCGCCGCCACCTACGCGATCACCTACCATGTCACCACCTTCCTCCCCATTACCCTGCTCGGCGCCTGGTCCATGCTGCGGACCCACGTCGGGCTCAAGCGCCTCCGGCAGGAGATCGGATGAGCGACGCCGTCCAGATCGCCGCCCACGCCAAGCTCAACCTCTTTCTTCGGGTGCTGGCCCGCGAGGCGGATGGATTCCACGGGCTCGAGACGCTCTTCTGCCTGATCAGCCTCGCCGACCTGCTCGCGGCGGAACGGCGCACCGCCCCCGGCGTGACGATCGAGGTCCGGGGCGCGGACACCGGCTCGGCGGAGGAGAACCTGGCGGTGCGCGCGGCCCGAATGGTGCTGGAGGCCACCGGCAACCGGTTCGGAGTGCACCTCCGCTTGGAGAAGCGGATCCCGGTGCGCGCCGGGCTGGGAGGCGGGTCGAGCGACGCGGCCGCAGCGCTCGATCTGGTGAACCGGCTCGCCGGCGACCCCGTGCCGCGCCACGAGCTACTGCAGTTCGCCGCCCGCCTCGGCAGCGACGTGCCGTTCTTCGTGAGCGGCGGCCCGCTCGCGCTCGCCTGGGGCCACGGCGAGCGCATGCTCCGGCTGCCTCCCCTTCCGCCCGCCCCGGCCCTGCTCGTCCTCCCGGCGGTAGCGATCAGTACCCCGGAGGCCTACCGCCAGGTGGACGAGGCCCGGCACGGCACCGGGCGCCGGGGAGCCGTGGCCCTCGATCCCGCGGTCCTGTCGAGTTGGGGCCAGATCGGCCGCCTGTCAGGCAATGACTTCGAGTCCGTCCTCTTCGGCCGCCACCCCGAACTGCGACGCGCCTTCGAGGCGCTGGCCGCCACCCACCCCCTCGTCTGCCGGATGTCGGGCTCGGGATCCGCGCTCTTCGCGGTGTACCGCTCGGCCGCCGATCGGGACCAGGCGCGTATGGTCCTGGGGAGGAAGTACGGGGACACCATGGCGGTGGAGACCCTGGCGAGCCAGCCGCCCGGGCCGGTCGAGGCGGGCGGGAGCGGGATTGGAGGCGGGGAACCCGGAACGGTCAACCCGGAACATGGCCAGCCGGCCGAACGCTGAGATCTCCCGTTGCCGGAATCGAGGTTCCATCCGTTTCCCCTGCGGCGTTCCCGGTTCCCGGTGGCCCGTCCCCTGTTCCCCCGTGTACCTTCTCCGCAGCCTGGCCCTTCGTCCAACGGCAGGACACCAGACTTTGGATCTGGGAATGGTGGTTCGAATCCACCAGGGCCAATCCGGGACCACCTGAAGGCCGGGCACCCGACCCGCGATGTAACCGTCCTTCGCGCCGTGGCGCGGGGTGCCGGCTTTTTCCTGGCCGCCGCGGGACCTGCCCAGCCGCGGGACCCTGGACCGGGGTGGCCTCCGCCTCACGGTTCGGGCAGCGGTGAACTCGGGATGCTGGCCGGCCCCCTGCGGATCGCCGCGAGCAACGGGGGACCGGTATCTGTTCGAGAACAGTTTGCCCTGACGGGCGTGGTAGCCCCGCACCGGCTGGCAAGGCGTGCGCCGAGCTGCCGCTTGCCTCCTGGCCTGACCCGGCCCGTCCAGCCCGCCCCGTTGACTCTCCCCGCCCGCGTAACTACGTTTGGCGGCTCGATTTATGGCGGATCTCTCGCTCAACCACAGCCAGATGCTCCTCCTCTCCGGCTCGGCCAACCGGCCGCTCGCGGAGGAGGTCGGGCAGCAGCTGGGGCAGGCGCTCTGTCAGGTAACGCTGCGGCGGTTCTCGGACGGCGAGATCTTCGTCAAGATCGACGAGAATGTGCGGGGGCGCGACGTGTTCGTGATTCAGCCCACGAACCCGCCCGCCGAGAACATCCTGGAGCTGCTGCTGCTCATTGACGCGGCGCGGCGGGCCAGCGCGGCCCGGATCACGGCGGTGATCCCGTACTTCGGCTACGCGCGGCAGGATCGGAAGGACCAGCCCCGGGTGGCCATCAGCGCCAAGCTCATGGCGAACCTGGTCTCGGTGGCGGGGGCCGACCGGGTCCTGGGGATGGACTTCCACCAGCACCAGCTTCAGGGGTTCTTCGACCTGCCGGTGGATCACCTGTACGCGGCACCGGTTTTCGTGAACCACTACCGGCAGAAGCCGCTCCGGGAGCTCGTGGTGGTGGCCTCGGACGTGGGAGCCGCCAAGATGGCCCGGGGATTCGCCAAGCGGCTCAATGCCAGCCTGGCCATCATTGACAAGCGGCGGCCCTCGGCCAACGTGGCCGAGGTGGTGAACGTGGTCGGGGAGGTGGGGGGCAAGGACTGCCTTATCCCCGACGACATGATCGACACCGGCGGCACCATGACCGAGGCGATCCACGCCCTCAAGCGGCTGGGCGCCGAGGACATCTACTGCTGCGCCACCCACGCCCTGCTCTCGGGGCCCGCCGTGGAGCGGCTGATGAACAGTCCGGTGAAGGAGGTGGCGGTGACGAACACCGTCCTCATCCCGCCGGAGCGACGGTTCGACAAGCTCAAGGTGCTCTCGGTCGCCCCGCTCCTGGCGAAGGCGATCGGCTATACTCACAGCGATCAGTCGGTGAGCTCGCTCTTCGACTGAGCGGACCACGAAGGATTCAGGCATGGCACACCAGGCATCTCTCAGCGTGGCACGGCGCCGGCACACCGGCAAGGGCGCGGCCCGCTCGCTCCGCCGTCAGGGCAAGATTCCCGCGGTGATCTACGGCCACAACCGCCCCGCGGAGGCGCTGGAGCTCGACGCCGCGGCCTTCACCAAGCTGCTGGCCGGGATCAGCGCGGCCAGCACGATCATCGACGTCACGCTCGAGGGCGGCGCGCCGGTCAAGGCCCTGATCCGCGAAATCCAGCGGAATGTCCTGCGCCCGAGCGAAATCCTCCACGTGGACCTCTACGAAGTCCGGGCCGACGAGAAGATCACCCTCGAGGTACCGGTCCATCTGGTCGGCGTTCCGGACGGGGTGCGCAACTTCGGGGGCGTGCTGGACCAGGTGATGCACCGGATCGAGATCCGGGTCTATCCCGCCGATATCCCGGAGCGGGTGGATGTGGACGTCACCCATCTCGCCATCGGCCACGCCCTGTTCGTCCGGGACATCTCGATTCCCAAGGCCGAGATCCTGAACGACCCCGCGCTGCCGATCTGCTCGGTGGTTGCGCCGCGCACCGAGGAGGCGGCGCCCGTTCCGGTCACGGAGACCCCGGCGGAGCCCGAGCTCATTCGCAAGCCCAAGGCCGAGGAGGAGGCCGAGGCCGAGGAAAAGGAAAAGGAATAGCCCCTGCGCGCGATTGTGGGGCTCGGCAACCCGGGCCCGGAGTACGAGAAGACCCGGCACAACGCCGGGTTTCTCTTGGCCGACCACCTGGCGCGGCGCTGGCAGCTCCCGCCGTTTCGCCGGGTTCCCGCGGCCCGGGAGACCCGGGGCACGGTGGCAGGCCAGGACGTCCTGCTCCTCAAGCCGCAGACCTACATGAACCGGAGTGGCGCCGCGCTGGCCCCGCTCCGGAACCGAACCGATTTCGACCCGGCCCGCGATCTCCTGATCCTGGTGGACGACTTCGCTCTTCCCCTGGGGCAATTCCGGCTTCGGGCGCGGGGGTCCGCCGGCGGGCACAACGGGCTCAAAAGCATCGAAGGGGCGCTCCGCAGCCAGGACTATGCCCGGCTCCGGATCGGGGTCGGCCCGCTTCCGGAACAGGTGGACGACAGCGCCGACTATGTCCTGGCCGAGTTCACGCGGGAGGAACGGGAGGAGCTCGAGCGGCTGCTGAACCCGATGGCCGAAGCCGTGGAGTGCTGGCTCGCCGAGGGGATCGAGACGGCGATGAACCGGTTCAACCGGCGGGCGCCCGGAGAAAGGAATGGCTCGAGCGAGGGGGGCGGTGGCCGGTAAGCCGTGCACCCACTCGCCCCGAGAGCCGGCCACCGCCAACCGGAAAGGGCCGTGACCTCGGGCCGGGTCTTCCGCTGGCTCGCGGCACCCGTCCACCGCTGCCCGTTCCCCGTTCCCGTCCGCCGTTTACCGTCCCTCGTTCCCTGGCACTGTCAACCGTTTCCCGTTCACCGTCCCTGTGCTCCGCCTCGGCATCGTCGGCCTGCCTAACGTCGGCAAGTCCACCCTCTTCAACGCGCTCACGCAGACGGCCGCCGCCGAGGCCGCCAACTATCCCTTCTGCACCATCGAGCCCAACATCGGCGAGGTGGCGGTGCCCGACCCCCGGCTCGACAAGATTGCGGCCATCGCCGGCTCACCCCTGGTAACGCCCACCCGGCTCACCTTCGTCGACATCGCCGGCCTGGTGCGCGGCGCCTCCAAGGGCGAGGGGCTCGGCAACCAGTTCCTCGCCCACATCCGCGAGGTCGACGCGGTGGCCTACGTGCTGCGCTGCTTTACTGACCCCGACGTCACCCACGTGGAGGGGCGCATTGATCCCCTCGCCGACGCCGAGACGGTGGAGACCGAGCTGATGCTCGCCGATCTCGAGAGCCTGGAGCGCCGTCGCGAGCCGCTCTTCAAGAAGGCGCAGGTGGGCGAGAAGGAGGCGCGCGCCCAGCTCGCGCTCGTCGACAAGGCGCTCGCGCTGGTGCGCGAGGGCAGGCCGGCGCGGCTGGCCCGCGTCTCCGCCGAGGAGGAGCGCGGCTGGCGGGCCCTGCAGCTGCTCACCGCCAAGCCCGTGCTCTACGTGTGCAACGTGGAGGAGGCGGCCGTCGCCGGCAACGAGCTCACCCGCAAGGTCGAGGCCCGCGCCCGGACGGAGGGGGCGGGCTGCGTCGTCATCTCGGCCAAGCTCGAGGCCGAGCTGGCCGGCCTCGAGCCAGAGGAGCGCGCCTATTATCTGGAGCACCTGGGGCTTGCCGAGCCCGCCCTCAACGCGCTGATCCGCGAGGGCTATCGGGTGCTGAGCCTGATTACCTTCTTCACCGCCGGCCCCAAGGAGGCGCGCGCCTGGACGGTGCCGGCCGGCACCAAGGCGCCCAAGGCCGCCGGCGTCATCCACACCGACTTCGAGAAGGGCTTCATCCGTGCTGAGACCATCGCCTACGAGGACTTCGTGGCGCTGGGCGGCGAGCAGGGCGCCAAAGAGGCGGGCAAGATGCGCCTGGAAGGCCGCGACTACGTGGTGCGCGACGGCGACGTCATGCACTTCCGCTTTGCCACGTGAAGTCCCCATCCGCGGGCAAGACCCCGGACAGCCGCGCCGAGGCGCGGCTTCCGGGGCCGCACGTATGGACGGTGCGACGAGAAGCGGCGCGATGCGTCCCGGGGATCGCAGCCCGCATAGCCGGCCGCTGCCGCAAGCCGCGAGGATCCGGAGCCGCCCAAGGCCGCTTAGCTCCCGCTTGGCCGCTGTATCCGGACCCAATTTCGCCCTAAGAAGCGCTGGCCGGGCCTGCGGCCGGGTCCCCGCCGGGGGCCCCTTCGTCCTCTGCGGGAGACGCCTGGTGGCGCGAAAGCCCATCACCGAGCCGAGCGATGCACGCTTCCGCGAGGCGCT
>DATLYZ010000003.1:0-42048 GCA_035574255.1 Gemmatimonadales bacterium
GCGCTCCTGCTGGGCGTGCGCGGTACGTTCTAGGCCAAGCGGGCCGCCCACGCCGCGGCGCGCTCGGTCGGGTCGGGCGGGGCGGCGTGGCGTGGGGGCACGCGGCGCTGCGGGCTCATCGTCGCGTGCGCCGACCGAGCCCGGGGAAGCCACGGCCCTTTGGGCGTCGTGCGGCGCGCTCACCGCCCAGCCGAAGGGGACTTCGCCCAGCCGGCCGCTCGCGTTAGATTATTCGCCGGCTCCGGCCCATGGGCGCGTACCGCCCGGGCCGGAGCGGCCCCGCGCTGGCAGAGCCAGCCGCGCCGCCGCTCGCCGCGAGCGGCGGCGCGGCCCATCTGCCTCCCCGTAGGCCCGCTCCACTCCAGCCGATCCGTTGCATGGAGGCACCGACCGAGGCCACCCCGCGCGAGGTCGCCCGGCTACGCCCCGGTGACCGCGTGGTGATCATCGGCGCAGGACCCGGCGGGCTCACCGCGGCCTACCTCCTCAGCAAGCGGGGCTACACCGTGACCGTGCTGGAGGGTGACGATACGGTCGGCGGGATCTCGCGCACGGCTCAGTACAAGGGGTTCCGCTTCGACATCGGGGGGCACCGCTTTTTCACCAAGATCGCGCCGGTCGAGGCGATGTGGGAGGAGGTGCTGGGCGACGAGTTCATCTCGGTCCCCCGCCTGTCCCGGATCCACTATCGGGGCCGCTACTTCGACTATCCGCTCAAGGCCACCAACGCCCTCCGGGGGCTCGGCCTGTTCGAGGCCCTCCGCATCGTGCTGAGCTATCTCAAGTGGCACTGGCGGCCCTACCCGGTGGAAGAGAACTTCGAACAGTGGGTGACCAACCGGTTCGGCAAGCGGCTCTACGAGATCTTTTTCAAGACGTACACCGAGAAGGTCTGGGGGATTTCCTGCACCGAGATCCGGGCCGAGTGGGCGGCCCAGCGGATCCAGGGACTCTCGCTGGCCAAGGCCATCCTCTCGGCGACCCAGCTCAACAAGCGCTCGACCAAGATCAAGACCCTCATCAACGAGTTCCGGTACCCGCGACTCGGACCGGGCCAGATGTGGGAGCTCACGGCGGCCCGGGTTCGGGAAATGGGGAACGAGGTGCTGCTGAACCATCTGGTGACGGCGATCGAGCTGGAGGACGGGCGGGTGACGGCGGTGCGGGCCCGCGCCCCCGAGGGGGAGCGCCGGTTCGAGGCCGATCACGTGATCAACACCATGGCGGTGCGGGACCTGGTGCGGGCCTTCGATCCCCAGCCCCCGGCCGCGATCCTGCGGGCGGCCGAGGGGCTGAGGTATCGCGATTTCGTGGTGGTGGCCCTGATGCTGGACAAGGAGGATCTCTTTCCGGACAACTGGATCTACATCCACACCCCGGGCGTCAAGGTGGGCCGGATTCAGAACTTCAACAACTGGAGCCGGGCGATGGTGCCGGAGCCGGGCACCACGTGTCTCGGGATGGAGTACTTCTGCTTCAACGGCGACGGGATGTGGAACGCGCCGGACCACGAGCTGATCGCGCTCGCCTCGCGGGAGCTGGAAGCGCTGGGGCTCGCCCGGGCCAGCGACGTGAAGGACGGGACGGTGATCCGGATGCCCAAGGCGTATCCGATCTACGATTCGCGCTACCGGGCTCAGCTCGCGACGGTGCGCTCGTTCATCGACCCGATCGCGAATCTCCACACCGTCGGGCGGAACGGGATGCACAAGTACAACAACCAGGACCACTCGATGCTCACGGCGATGTTCGCGGTGGAGAACATGCAGGGGGCGTCGCACGACATCTGGGCGGTGAACACGGACTTCGAGTACCACGAGGAGCAGAAGCTCGAGGCGCCGGCGCCCGTCCCGGCCCCCGCCGGGCGCTGAGATGCGGATCGGGGTGGACGCCACGTGCTGGGCCAACGGCCGCGGCTACGGCCGCTTCACCCGGCACCTCCTGCCGGCGATGGCCGCGCTCGCGCCGGACGACGAGTTCGCCTGCCTGCTCGATGCGGCCGCGGCGGCGCGATTCGATCTCGAGGCCCCGAACGTGCGGCCGGTCGTGGTGGCGCTGGACGAGGCGCCCACGCGGGCCGCGGCCGCGGACGGGTACCGCTCGCCCCGAGACCTGCTCCGGCTCACCCGCGCGGTGTGGCGCGAGCGGCCCGCCGTGTTTTTCTCGCCCTCGGTGTACACCTATTTCCCATTGCCGCCGGGCCAGCGCGCGGTGGTGACGGTGCACGACGCCATCGCGGAACGGTTCCCCCACCTCACCCTTCCGACCCGGCGGGCCCGGCTGTTCTGGGCCCTGAAGGTGCGGCTCGCGCTCCGTCAGGCGCGGCTGGTGCTCACCGTGTCCGAGTTCGCCGCGCGGGAGCTGGTCGAGGTGCTCGGGGTGCCGCCGGAGCGGATCCGGGTGGCGGGCGAGGCGCCGGCCCCGGCCTTCCGGCCCGGCGGGTCGGCGGCGGAGGTCCGGGCCGCGGCCGAGCGGGCAGGCCTCGGGCCCGGCGACCGGTGGTTCATCTACGTCGGCGGCTTCAACCCGCACAAGCACGTGGACGCCCTTGTCCGGGCCCACGCCCGGCTGGTCCGGGAGGCGGCGGGGCCCCCGGTGCATCTGCTCCTGGTGGGGACGGTGGACCAGGACGTCTTCCACGGCGATCAGGCCCGGATTCGGGAGGCGATCCGCGCGGCCGGGACGGAGGCGCTGGTCCACTGGACCGGGTTCGTGCCGGACGAGGAACTGCGGCATCTTCACGCCGGCGCGGTGGCGCTGGTGCTACCGTCGGCGTGCGAGGGCTTCGGGCTGCCGGCCGTGGAGGCGGCGGCGTGCGGCACCCCGGTCGTGGCCACCACCGAGAGCCCGCTCCCCCGGCTGCTCGAGGGCGGCGGGTTCTTCGTGCGCCCGGGCGACGAAGACGGCCTCGCCGCGGCGATGGGGGCCCTCCTCACTGATCCCGCCACCCGGACCCGGATGGCGCGCGCGGCGGCGGAACGGGCCGCCCGGCTCGACTGGGCGCAGGGCGCGCGGGCCGCGCTCGAGGCCTTGCGGGAGGCGGCGGCATGAGCGGGCTCCGGTTCTGCTTCCTCACCACGTTCTATCCGCCGCACAACTTCGGCGGGGACGGCATCGGGGTGCAGCGCCTGGCGCGGGGACTCGCCCGGGCGGGACACCGGGTGACCGTCGTCCACGACGTGGACGCCTACCGCGCGCTCTCGCGCGGTCCCGAACCGGCGGCGGAGCCGGAGCCGGAAGGCGTGGAGGTGATCCGCCTGCGGAGCGCGCTGGGCCCGCTCTCGCCGCTCCTCACCCAGCAGCTCGGGCGGCCCGTGGTCAACGGCCGCCGGATCGGCCGGATCCTCGAGGCCGGGCGCTTCGATGTCATCAATTTCCACAACACCTCGCTGATCGGCGGGCCGGGGCTCTTCCGCTACGGCCGGGCGCTCAAGCTGTACATGGCGCACGAGCACTGGCTGGTGTGCCCGAGCCACGTGCTCTGGCGCCACAATCGCGAGCTCTGCACCGGCCGGCAGTGCTTCCGGTGCCAGCTCGCCTACCGGCGCCCCCCCCAGTGGTGGCGCTGGACCGGGCTGCTGGCGCGCGAGCTCCGGCATATTGACGCCTTCATCGCCATGAGCGAGTTCAGCCGCGCGAAGCACCGGGAGTTCGGGTTCCCGCGGGAGATGGAGGTGGTTCCTTACTTCCTGCCCGCCCCCGAGCCGGGCGGCGCCCGGGTGGGTGGCCCCCCCCCGCACCCGCGGCCCTACTTTCTCTTCGTGGGGCGGCTGGAAAAGATCAAGGGTCTGGACGACGTGATCCCGGTCTTCCGCGACTACGACGCGGCCGATCTCCTGATCGCGGGCGACGGCGACTACGGTCCGGCGCTCCGGACCCAGGCCCGGGACCTCGACCGGGTGCGGTTCCTGGGCCGGGTGCCGCCGGACACGCTCCGGCGCTACTACGAGCACGCGGTGGCCCTGATCGTGCCGTCGGTCTGTTTCGAGACCTTCGGGATCATCCTGATCGAGGCGTTCCGGCAGGGAACCCCGGTGATCGCGCGGCGCATCGGCCCGTTCCCCGAGATCGTGGCCGGCTCCGGCGGAGGCGAGCTCTTCACCACGCGGGAGGAACTGATCGCCGCGATGCGGCGGCTCCAGGGCGACCCCGCCGCTCGCGCGGCCGCAGCCCGGGCCGGCTACCGGGCGTTCCTGGAACACTGGAGCGAGCAGGCGGTGATTCCGCGGTATCTGGACGTGGTCCGGCGGGCGGCGGAGCGCAAGGGCGATCGCGCCCTGCTCGCGCGGCTGGCGGCCATTCCCTCGGCGCATGCGGAGGCCTCATGAAAGTCTTCATCACCGGCGGCGCCGGGTTCATCGGGTCGCACCTGGCGGAACGGCTGCTCGAGCGGGGCGACCGGGTGCTGGTGCTGGACGATCTCTCGACCGGCTCCATGGACAACATCGCCCACCTGGTCGGGCGGCGGGGCTTCGAGTACCGGATCGGCTCCGGCCTGGACCGCCCGCTGGTGGCGGAGTGCGTGGACCGCTGCGACGTCACGGTGCATCTCGCCGCCGCGGTCGGCGTGCGGCTCATCGTGGACCGGCCGGTGCACACGATCGAGACCAACGTCCGCTGCACCGAGGTGGTGCTCGACGCCGCCGCGAAGAAACGGAAGCTGGTCGTGGTGGCGTCCACCTCGGAGGTCTACGGCAAGAGCGCCAAGGTCCCCTTCGCCGAGGACGACGATCTCCAGCTCGGGCCCACCACCCACTCGCGCTGGGCCTACGCCTGCTCCAAGGCCCTGGACGAGTGGCTCGCGCTCGCCTATCACCGCGAGAAGCAGGTGCCGGTGATCATCGCGCGGTTCTTCAACACGGTGGGGCCCCGGCAGACCGGGCGGTACGGGATGGTGCTGCCCACCTTCGCGGCGCAGGCCCTGGCGGGCGAGCCGATCACCGTGTACGGCACCGGCACCCAGTCGCGCTGCTTCGGCCATGTGCGGGACGCGGTGGAGTCGGTGCTCCGGCTGATCGAGACCCCGGCGGCGATCGGCCAGGTCTACAACATCGGGAACGACGAGGAGGTCACCATCCTCCGGCTGGCCGAGCTGGTCCGGGAGGTGGCCGAGTCGAGTTCGGAGATCGTGCTGGTGCCCTACAACGAGGCGTACGCCGAGGGCTTCGAGGACATGCAGCGGCGGGTCCCGGATGTGCGGAAGCTGGAGCGGACCATCGGCTTCCGGCCCCGGACCCCGCTCCGGGACATCGTGGCCGACGTGGTGGCGGATCAGCGGGCCCGGCTGGCGGCGCGATGAGGCAGGAGGAGATCGCGCGCCGCGAGCGACCGGCCCCGGCCCCGGCACACCGGGACGGAGATCACAGCGTGGACGGTCCGATGCGGGCTATCCTCACCTACCATTCCATTGATTCCTCGGGCTCGCCGATCTCGGTGTCGCCCGAGGCGTTTCGCGCCCATTGCGGGTGGCTCGCGCGCGGGCCGGTGCGGGTCGTCCCGCTGGCGGCGCTGCTCACGCTGCCGGAGACCGAAGACGCGGTGGCGCTCACCTTCGACGACGGGTACAGCAACTTCGCGGCGGAGGCCGCCCCGCTCCTCGAGACCTACGGACTGCCCGCCACGCTTTTCGTCGTCGCGGGGCACGTCGGGACGACCAACGCCTGGGGGGGGCGGGCCGATCCGCGGATTCCGACGCTCTCCCTGCTCGACTGGCCCGCGCTCGCCGGCCTCGCCGAACGCGGGATCCGGCTCGGCGCTCACAGCCGGACCCATCCGCGGCTCTCCCGGGTGCCGCCGCCCCAGCTCGAAGACGAGCTGGCGGGCGCCGCCGAGCTGATCCGCCGGGAAACCGGGCAGCACCCCGAGGATCTCGCCTATCCGTTCGGCGACGTGGACGCCGCGGTGGCCCGTGCGGCGGGCCGGATCTACCGGCGGGCCGTGACCACGGAGTTCCGCCCCCTCGGGCCGGTCGAGGACCCGCTCCGGCTGCCCCGGCTCGACGCCTACTACTTCCGGCGGCGGGGGCAGCTGGAAGCCTGGGGCACGCCGCGCTTCCGGCGGCGGCTCTGGTTCCGCGGGCAGGCCCGAAGGCTCCGGCAGCGGTTCCCCGGCGGAGGCTCCGGATGACGCCGCCTACCCCCCGGTTCTCGGTCATCGTCCCGGCCTACAACGGAGCCCGGGTGCTGCCCCGCTCGCTCGAGGCGCTGGCGGCGAGCGATCTGCCACGCTCCCAGTGGGAGCTGGTCGTGGTGGACGACGGAAGCAGCGACGAGACCCCGCTCATCGCGGCCCGGTACGCCGACCTGGTGGTGCGGCTCCCGGGGCGGCCCCAGGGCCCGGCCTACGCCCGCAACCGGGGGGCGCAGGCCGCGCGGGGCGAGGTACTGGTCTTCATTGACGCGGACGTGTGCGTCCGCCCCGATACGCTCCGCGGCTTCGCCCGGGCCTTCGAGCAGGACCCGGCGCTGGCCGCGGTCTTCGGCTCCTACGATGCCAACCCCCCCGCCCCTGGCACCGTCTCCCAGTACCGGAATCTGCTCCATCACTACCATCACCAGCGGAACCCGGGCGAGGCCGAAACCTTCTGGGCCGGGTGCGGAGCGGTGCGGCGCGACGTCTTCCACGCGGTCGGAGGCTTCGACGAGTGGCACTATCCGCGCCCCTCGATCGAGGACATCGAGCTGGGCTACCGGATCCGGGAGCGGGGCGGGCGGATCGTGCTCCGGCCCGAGATCCAGTGCTGCCATCTCAAGCAGTGGACGCTGTCAGGCGTGTTCCGGACCGATCTGCTGGACCGCGGCATACCGTGGATGCGCCTGCTCCTCCAGGAAGGCCGGATCGGCAACATGCGGGCCCTCAACCTGAGCACGATCGAGCGGCTGAACACGGCCTGCGCCGGCCTCGCCGCGGCGGCCGCGGCCGCGAGCCTGGTGCACGACCCCCGCTGGGGCTGGGCCGGGCTCGCCCTGGCGGGAATCGTCCTCGCCACCAATCTGCCGCTCTACCGGTTCTTCCGCCGGACCCGCGGCCTGGGCTTCGCGCTGCGCGCACTCCCGCTCCACTTCGGGTACTATCTCCTGAACGGGGTTTCCGCAGCGACGGGGTGGCTGCTCCACCACCTGGTGGGCGAGCCGTCCCCGCGGGCGGAGGTGCAGGCCTTCGCCGAAGTGGGGGTGCGCACCTGGCCGCCGGTGCCGGCCCGGGGGCGGTCCAGCCCGTGGACCCGACCGGACTCCGCGCCGGGGCGCTGATGCCAGCCCCGGCGCCCGGCGCCATTGAAGGCGCGCCCCGGCCTGACGATATTGATGCCCTGGCGGTCCGTATTCGGTTCCACCCCGACCAGAGCCCCATGACGGCCACTCCGCCCCGGGCGATGCCTGCCGCGCAGGCCATCACGCTGGCCTTCGCGCCGATCCACAAGCGGGCGTTCGGCGTGGCGGTGGGCCTCGCCACGGGTCTGGTGGTGTTCCTGGTCACCGTGATCTGGCTGCTCCGCGGCGGCCAGGGGCTCAACCTGTGGATCCTCGGGAACTACTTCGCGGGGTACACGCCCACCTGGGGCGGTGCGTTCCTCGGATTCGGCTGGGGATTCTTCACCGGCTTCGTCGCCGGATGGTTCCTGGCCTTCGCCCGGAACTTCGTGATCGCGACCTCGCTGTTTCTGATCCGGGCCCGCTCGGACCTCGAGACCACCCGTGACTTCCTCGACCACATCTGACGGGGTGGACCCCATGGCGACCCAGGAGCCGGAGCTCCAGACCGCACTGCTCAGGCTCAACGCCCGAGCCTGGGGAATCGCGTTCGCCCTGCTCCTGGGCGGCGGACTCTTCCTGGCGACGATCATCCTGGTCGTCAAAGGCGGGCCTAACGTGGGGCAGCACCTGTCGCTCCTCCGGGTGTTCCTGCCCGGCTACCGGGTCACCTACCTGGGCAGCTTCATCGGGTTCGTGTACGGATTCGTGATCGGCTACGCCATCGGCCGGCTCATCGGTTCGGTGTACAACCGGCTGGTGAGCTGAAGCCGGGCGCCTCCCGTCCCGCTGTCCGCCGGGGCTTCCGCCCTGTCGCACACCCGCCACATCCCGCGATATTTCCGCCCTTGCCATCAGGTGGCGTGGAGCTTGCCCCGCCATCTCGCGGCCCACGCCGGGACCCGCCGGCTGGCGCCGGAACGAACCTGGAGGACCCTGATGACCGCACCCCTGCTCGGCGCCGTGGCCCTGCTGTACGTCGGGCCCGATCAACTGATGCCCCTCACCTCGATCCTCGGCGCCATCGGAGGCGCGGTGCTGATCTTCTGGCGACAGGTCTCCGGCTTCGTACGCCGGCTCTTCAAGCGATCCTGAGGAAAGCGAGGCTGCCGGGGCGCGCGCCGGCGCCACCCCTCCCGACCCTCCGAGACCGATCGTTGCCGGTTGATCTTCGGGACCGGCGGCGCTCGGCAAGCCCCACGCGGTGCGGCAGGGCCTCCTGTAACCTCATGGCTGAATTATCGTTGGCCCGATTCTGGCTTGCCATCGGGTTCCGGCTGGCCAGTCAGAACCGACTGCGGCGCGCCTGCCACGGTTCGCTGGTGGGGCCGGGCCACGGTTGCCGTTCCGGTTCGGCGATGGCGCCCCGGCTGGGGACCAGCCGCTACATTCGAATGCCGGGTTGAAGCACCTCGGGAGCGCACGGATGGGACAGACCGGAGTCGCGCCAGCGGCCGTGCCGGCGGAACAGGGGTCGGGAGCGGCCGGCCAGCGGATGAACATCGTGATCGGCGGACACGTCGATCACGGCAAGAGCACGATCGTGGGCCGCCTGCTGGCGGACACCGGCTCGCTGCCCGAGGGGAAGCTGGAGCAGGTGAAGGAACTCTGCGCCCGCACGGCGCGGCCGTTCGAGTACGCCTTCCTCCTCGATGCGCTCAAGGACGAACAGGCGCAGGGCATCACGATCGACGCGGCCCGGGTCTTCTTCAAGACCGCCAGGCGGCACTACATCATCATTGACGCCCCGGGACACATCGAGTTCCTGAAGAACATGATCACGGGGGCGTCGCGCGCCGAGGCCGCGCTCCTGGTCATTGACGCGCGCGAAGGGGTCCAGGAGAACTCCCGCCGGCACGGGTACATGATGTCCATGCTGGGCGTGCGCCAGATCGCGGTCCTGGTGAACAAGATGGACCTGGTGGGCTACGACCGGGGCCACTTCGAGGGCGTGGTCCGCGAATACCGGGCGTTCCTGGACCGGATCGGGGTACATCCGGCCTGCTTCATTCCCGTGGCCGGTCGCGAAGGGGACAACATCGCCCAGCGCTCCGCCCGGATGCCGTGGTACCACGGCGACACCGTGCTGGAGGCGCTGGATCGGTTCGTGACCGAGCCGCCCCCGCTCGACAAGCCGTTCCGGATGCCGGTGCAGGACGTGTACAAGTTCACGGCCCAGGGCGACGATCGCCGGATCGTGGCCGGGACCATCGAGACCGGCACCCTCCGCGTGGGCGACGAGGTGGTCTTCTACCCCTCGGGGAAGCGGAGCCGGGTCAAGACGATCGAGGCGTTCAACCGCCCGCCGCAGACGGAGGCCCGGGCGGGGATGGCCACAGGCTTCACCCTGACCGAGCAGATCTACGTGAGCCGGGGCGAGATCGCGGCCCTCGCCGGCCAGCCGAAGCCGGAGGTGACGACCCGGCTCCGGGTGAGTCTGTTCTGGCTCGGCAAGCAGCCCCTGGTCACGAAGCGGGACTACCTGCTCAAGCTCGGGACGGCCCGGGTTCCCTGCCGGCTCGAGGCGGTGCACCGGGTGGTGGATGCCTCCAGCCTGTCCGCCAGCGAGTCGAAAGACCGGATCGAGCGCCACGATGTGGCCGAGTGCACCCTGAAGCTCGGCCGCGCGGTGGCCTTCGACCTGGCGGATCGGATCGCGGCGACCAGCCGGTTCGTGATCGTGGACGAGTACGAGATCCGGGGCGGCGGCATCGTGCGGGAGGCCTTGCCGGACAACCAGTCGTGGGTCCGCGAGAAGGTGATGCTCCGCAACTTCAAGTGGGAGCCGAGCATCATCCCGGCGGAGCGCCGGGCGGAGCGGTACAGCCAGAAGGCCGCTCTGCTCCTCATCACCGGCGCGCGCGACACCGACCGGAAATCCCTGGGCAAGGACCTCGAGGCTCGGCTCTTCGCCGAGGGCCGGGTGGTCTACTTCCTCGGCATGGCGAACGTGCTCTACGGGGTGGATGCCGACATTGACCGCGGGCAGGAGCACCGGGCGGAGCACCTGCGGCGCCTGGGCGAGATCGCCAACATCATGCTGGACAGCGGGGCGATTCTGATCGTGACCGCGGCGGAACTCACCCAGGAGGATCTCGAGGTCATCAAGACCGCGGTGTCCCCGGACCGGATCGAGGTGGTCTGGGTGGGCGATCAGGTGACGACCGACGTGAGCTACGACCTCATCCTGGGCGACCACGAAGCGGGCGGCGACGGGGTGGACCGCATCAAGCTGCTGCTCCAGGACAAGGGGATACTGTTCCGGCCATGGTGACCGCCGCGCTTTCCTCCTCGCCCGTCGCGGTCTCGCCGGACGCGCTGGTGCGGCTGGCGGCCATCGCGGAAGCGGCCGGGCGCGCCACGCTGGCCTGGTACCACGACGGTGTTCCCGTGGAGCAGAAGGGGGCGGCGGGGGGGGGGCCGGTGACCGCCGCCGATCGAGCCGCGCACGACCTGATCGTGCGGGCGCTCGCGGAATGGGATCCCGCGATTCCCGTGATCTCGGAGGAAGGGGAGATTCCCGGCCCCGACGTGAGGCGGCACTGGAGCCGGTTCTGGCTGGTGGACCCGCTGGACGGGACCAAGGAGTTTCTCCAGCGGAACGGCGAGTTCACCGTGAACATCGCCCTGGTCGACCGTGGGGTGCCGGTGCTCGGCGCGATCCACGCCCCGGCCCTCGACCTGCTGTACTACGCCGGGGAAGGCCTGGGTGCCTGGAAGCGCGAGCGGGGGGGGGCACCGGTCCGGCTCGTCTCGCGGCCGCCGCTCCCGGGGCATCCGCTCCGGGTGGCGGAGAGCCGCTCGCATCCGTCGCGCGAGCTGGAGGCGTGGCTCCGCACGGTGCCGGTCGCCGAGCGGGTGGCGGCCGGGAGTTCGCTCAAGTTCTGCTGGGTCGCGGAGGGGAAGGCCGACGTCTACCCCCGGTTCGGGCCCACCATGGAATGGGACGTGGCGGCGGGCGACTGCATCTTCCGCAACTCGGGGCTTGGCGGCCCCCGCCGCTCGCCGCTCCGGTACAACCAGCCCGAGCTCCGGAACGACGGCTTCGTCATCGGGCTCTTGGACCAGGCACTCGACACGGGGAGCCGCGCGGGGCTGGTGCTCTGGTTCACCGGTCTCTCCGGCTCGGGGAAGAGCACGGTCGCCCGGCGGATCGTGGAACGGCTGGAGCGGGAGGGCCGGGCGGTGGAATACCTCGACGGGGACACCATCCGCGACCTCTTCCCGAACACCGGGTTCACCCGCGACGAGCGCGACGCGCACATTCGCCGGGTGGGGTACCTGGCGAGCCGGCTGGAGCGGCACGGCGTCGTGGTGGTCTGCGCCCTGGTGTCGCCCTATCGCGCGTCCCGGCGCTTCGTGCGGGAGCTGTGCCGCCGGTTCATCGAGATCTGGGTCGCGACGCCGTTCGAGGAATGCGAGCGCCGGGACGTGAAAGGCCTCTACGCCCGGGCGCGGCGCGGGGAGATCCGTCACTTCACCGGCCTGGACGACCCCTACGAGCCGCCGGAGCGCCCGGAGCTCACGCTGGACACCACGGGCCTGTCCGTGGACGACGCGGTGGAGCGGGTCTGGGCCTACCTGGCGGAGGCTGGGGTTCTGGAGCCGCAGGGCGGCGGGCTGGGCGGCGGGCCGAGGTAAGCGCCGCCCCACCGGACGCCCGTTTCGGGGAGCACACGATATGGACCATCTGGACCAGCTGGAGCATCGGAGCGTTCACATCTTTCGCGAAGCGTACGCCAACTTCAAGAACCTGTGCATGCTCTGGTCCATCGGGAAGGACAGCACGGTGCTCCTGTGGCTCGCGCGGAAGGCCTTCTTCGGCCATGTGCCCTTCCCGCTGGTGCACATTGACACCTCGTTCAAGATCCCGGAGATGATCGCCTACCGCGACCGACTGGCGGCGGAGTGGAACCTGAACCTCATCTACGGGCAGAACGTGGAGGCGCTCCGGGAGAAGCGGACCTTCCCCGACGGGGCGGTGGACCGGATCACCTGCTGCCGCCTGCTCAAGACCGAGGCGCTCAAGAAGACGCTGTCGGGCGAGTGGCCCCGGTACCGGTTCAACCACGCCAAGAAGACCTACGAAGTGGACCGCAACACCGAGCCCTACACAGGGGTCATCGTGGGGGCGCGGGCGGACGAGGAGGGGAGCCGGTCGAAGGAGCGCTACTTCTCGCCCCGCGACCGCCAGTCCAACTGGGACGTGGGCGATCAGCCGCCGGAGTTCTGGAACCAGTACAAGACCGAGTTCGCGCCGGGGACCCATCTGCGGATCCATCCGCTGCTCGACTGGACCGAGCTCAACATCTGGGAGTACATCGAGCGCGAGCGCATTCCCACCGTGTCGCTGTACTACGACCAGGGCGACGGGACGCGGTATCGCTCGCTCGGCTGCGGGCCCTGCACCCACCCGGTCGAGTCCACCGCGCGGAACGTGGCGGAGATCATCGTCGAGCTCAAGACCGGCAAGTTCGCCAACATCGCGGAGCGCTCCGGCCGGGCCCAGGACAAGGACGACGGTGGCGGCCTGGAGACCCTGCGCCGCGACGGGTACATGTAGGCGCCCGCATGGACTTCGCCTGGACCCCGGAGCAGCTCGAGTTCCGGCGCGCGGTGGTGGAGTTCGCGCGCCGGGGGCTCCAGGACGACTTGGTCCGCCGCGACCAGACGGGCGAATTCTCGCGCGAGCTCTGGACCCGGTGCGCCGAGTTCGGCATCCAGGGGCTGCCGTTCCCGGAGGAGTACGGCGGCGGGGGCGCCGACATTCTGACCACGGTGCTGGCGATGGAGGCACTGGGCTACGGCTGCAAGGACAACGGCCTGCTCTTCGGCCTCGCGGCGCAGATGTGGAGCGTGCAGATGCCGCTCTTCCGGTTCGGCACCGAGGATCAGCGCCGGCGCTACCTGGCCCGACTGAACCGGGGGGAGTGGATCGGCGCGCACGCCATGAGCGAGCCCGGTTCGGGAAGCGACGCCTTCGCCCTGAGTACCCGCGCCGAGCGGCGGGGCGACGGCTACGTGCTGAACGGCGCGAAGACGTTCGTGAGCGAGGCACCGGTGGCGGACCTCTTTCTGGTCTTCGCCACGCTCGACCCCTCGAAAGGGGTGCTGGGCATCACCGGGTTCCTGGTGGAGCGGGGGACCCCCGGGCTCGTGGTGGGGCGGCCGATCGCGAAGCTGGGCCTCAAGACCTCGCCCATGGCGGAACTCGTCTTCGAGGACTGTCCGGTCCCGGCCGCCAACCGGCTGGGCCGCGAGGGGCGGGGGGCGGAGATCTTCAACGACGCGATGGAATGGGAGCGGGCCTGTATCCTCGCCTGCCAGCTCGGGGCGATGGAGCGGCAACTCGAGCAGTCGGTGGCCTACGCCCGGGAGCGCAAGCAGTTCGGCAAGCCCATCGGGGAGTTCCAGGCCGTGGCCCACCGGCTGGTGGCGATGAAGGTGCGCCTGGAAGCGGCCCGCGGCCTCCTCTACCGCGGGGCCTGGCTCAAGCAGACGGCGGGAACCGCGGGCGCGGACGCGGCGATCGCCAAGCTGTTTTTGAGCGAGGCGTGGGTCCGGTCCTGTCTGGATGCGATTCAGATCCACGGCGGATACGGGTTCACCACCGAGTACGAGGTCGAGCGGGATCTCCGGGACTCGATCGGCGGGACCCTCTATTCGGGGACTTCCGAGATCCAGCGCAATCTCATCGCCCGGAGTCTCGGGCTCTGACCGGGGAGACGGTCGTGCGCGTGCCCGGACCTCGAGCCTGGCGGCCATGACCTCGGTCGCGGCGCTGCACCTGGTGCTCGACGAGACCGCGGCCCGGGCGCCGGACCGCGTGGCCGTGGAGGAGGCCGACGGCCGCCGGGTACGCTATGGCGAGCTGGCCCCGCTCTCGGATCGGGTCCGGGACTGGCTCCTGGCCCGGGGCGTCCGCCCGGGCGACCGGGTGGGCCTGTACCTGCCCAAGTCCATTGACGCGGTGGCAGGGATCTTCGGGGCGCTCAAGGCCGGGGCCGCCTACGTGCCGGTGGATCCCCTGTCGCCGCCCGCGCGGGCGGCGTACATCCTGCGCGACTGCGCGGTCCGGGCGGTGCTGGCCGAGCGAACCCTGCTCGCTCCGCTCGAGGCCGAACTCGCCCCGTCAGGCGGGATGCCGGATGTGCTGGTGCTCGACGGCGTGGGGGGCGGGGCACCCCTCGCCCGGGCGCTCGACGCCGAGGGTGTGCCGACGATCCCGGGCCGGGCCGGGACGGTGGTTCCGCCTCTCGAGGCGCTGGCGTACCTGCTGTACACCTCCGGTTCCACCGGCAAACCCAAGGGCGTGATGCTCTCGCACCGGGCGGCGCTCGCCTTCGTGGACTGGTGCTCCGAGGTGTTCGCGCCCACTGAATGGGACTGCTTCTCGAGCCACGCGCCGTTCCATTTCGACCTCTCGATTCTCGACCTCTACGTCTCGCTCAAGCACGGGGCCCGGCTGGTGCTGATCGGCGAGGAGCTGGGGAAGGAGCCCCAGGCGCTGGCCCCGCTGATCGCCGAGCGGCGGATCACCGTCTGGTACTCGACCCCGTCCATCCTGAGCCTGCTGGGCCAGTACGGGAAGCTCGAGCGCCACGATCTCTCGGCGCTCCGGCTGGTGCTGTTCGCGGGGGAGGTCTTTCCGGTGCCGGCGCTTCGCGCGCTCACCCGGAGGCTGCCGCACCCGCGGTATTTCAACCTGTACGGGCCCACCGAGACCAACGTCTGCACCTACACCGAGATTCCACTGCCGGTCCCCGAGGAACGTACCGAGCCCTATCCCATTGGCAGGACCTGCTCCCATCTGGCCTCGCGGGTGGTGGACGAGGCAGGCCGCGACGTGCCGGCGGGGGAGGAGGGGGAGCTGGTGATCGCGGGGCCCGGCATCATGTCCGGCTACTGGAACCTCCCCGAGCGGAACGCCCAGGCCTTCCTGGCGGACGGCGCGGGCCGGCGCTGGTATCGCACCGGAGACCTGGTGGTCGAGACCGGCGGGGTCTACCACTTCCACGGACGGCGGGACCGGATGGTCAAGCGGCGGGGCTACCGGATCGAGCTGGGGGAGATCGAGGCCGGGCTCGCCGGGCATCCGGCCGTCCGAGAAGTGGCCGTGGTGGCGGTGCCTGACGAGGCATCGGGGGTGCTGATCACCGCGTTTCTCTGCTGCCGGGATGGCGCCCGCCCGACGATCATCGAGCTCAAGCGGTTCTGTCTAGAGCGGCTGCCGCGCTACATGGCGCCGGACCGGTTCCGGTTCCTGGACGCGCTGCCGCGGACCGCGACCGACAAGATCGACTACCAGACCCTGAAGGCGGAGCGGTGATCGAGGAGGAGGCCCCGAACCCCGCCTCGGGCCGCGTGGCCCGCAACTTCGTCGCACTCGGACTGGGCGAGGCCGCGGCGCGGCTGGTCGCCTTCGCGGCCACGGTCTATGCCGCCCGCACGCTGGGCCCGGCCGGCTTCGGCATGATCGGCGTCGCCACCGCGGTGCTGCTCTACCTCAACCGGGTCGCCGATGGCGGCTTCGACCTGGGGCTCGGCGTCCGCGAGATCGCCGCCGACCCCGGCTTTCTCGAGCGAGCGGCTCCCGCGGTGCTCACCGCCCGGCAGCTCGCGGCCCTGGGCCTCGCTTTCGGCGCGGCGGGGCTCGGGTATCTGGTGCTGCCCGCGCCCGACGACACCGTCCTCGCCGTGTACGCCTTCAGCCTGCTCGCGGTCGGCGCCGGGACCCGGTGGGTCCACCTCGGGTTCGAGCAGAACCGCCGAGCGGCGCTCGGGATGCTCGCGGGGCAGGCGCTCATGGCCGCCCTGGTCTTTCTCCTGGTGCGAGGGCCCGGCGACGTGGCCGCCGTGGCGCAGGCCCAGGTGGCCGGCGACCTCGCCGGCGCCCTGCTGCTCTTCCTCTGGCTCGGGCCCGCCGTGCGGCGCCTCCCGGCCCGGCTCGCGCCGTCCGTGCTCGCCCCGCTGGTCCGGCGCGGTGCCTCCCTCGTGGCGAGCGCGCTGGTGGGGCTCGTGATCTACAACGCGAGTTTCCTCTTCCTGCGGGCCCTCCACGGCACCCGCTCGGTCGGGTACTATGCCGCCGGCTACGCGCTGGTCACCTTCTTTCTCAATCTCGGGACCGCCTACAGCCTGAGCCTGCTCCCCTCCCTCACCCGGCTCCGCGCGACCGGGGCGGGCCGGCAGGGTCTCTATCACGCGGCGCTGGCGCAGGTATTCGCCGTGGGCCTGCCGGTCGCGGTGGGAGGCATGCTCCTCGCGGGCCCGATCGTCGCCCTGCTCTACGGGCCGGACTACGCGCCGGTCAACCTGCCGTTCGCGCTCCTGGTCTGGTCCATCCCGCTGTGCCTCGCGCGCGACGTGCCGATCATGGCCCTCCTCGCCGAAGGCCGTGAACGGGCGGTGTTCCGCCTCACTGCGGCGGCGGCGCTGGCGAGCCTGCTGCTCAATCTGACCCTCATCCCGCGGTTCGGCCTGCTGGGCGCGGCGCTTGCTACGATCCTCACGGAAACCGGCCGACTCGGATTCGCGCTGGTCGCCGCCCGCCGCCTGGGGTACCCGCTCCCGGGCCTGGGTCGGTTCTCCCGGGCAGCGGGCGCGGGGGTCCTGATGGCGGTCCTGCTCCGGGTGCTCGATCCCCGATCGCTCCTCGTCGCCCTTCCGCTCGGGGCGCTGGGCTACGGCCTCGGGCTCCTGGCGTTGGGCGGCGTGCGGCTGCGTCGCGGGGAGCCGCCGGTGCTCTCCGTCTAGCCCATGGCGGCATGGCCCTTGCGCAGAGGGGAGCCTTCGGCAGGGCGAGCGGCGCGGGCCGGATGAACCCGCCCGGGGATGCAGGCGCGTCCCGCCGCCCGAGCCCGGCCCGCGAGACCGCCTGGCACCGGAGTCGGCTGTGACCGAAACGCACGTCGCGGCACCACCCCACGAGCGCCCCCGGCGGGGCGACACGATGAATCGCTTCGAAGTGAAATACTTCGTGGCGACGAAGGCGGTGCCCGCGCTCCTCGCGGAGATCGCCGAGTACACCCGGCCCGATCCGCACGCCGACCCGGAGCACGGCTACCAGGTGTACTCGGTGTACTGGGATACGACGGACTTCGCCTTCTTCTGGGAGAAGATCGAGGGGGTGAAGTACCGCCGGAAGCTCCGGTTCCGCCGCTACGGCGGTTCCCCCGAGATCTTCATCGAGGTGAAGCAGCGGGAAGATCGCACCTTGCACAAGCGCCGGCTCCGCTGGCCGGTGGACCGGGTGCTCGCCGTCTTCGGCGACGGGAGCCGGGGGCTGGACTGGGACGCGGTGCCGGACGATCCGGTGGCCACCGAGGTGGCCCTCATGATCGAGCGGTTCCGGCTCCGCCCCCGCATGGCGATCACCTACCGCCGGCGCCCGCTGTTCGGTGCCTTCGACCCCGAGCTCCGGGTCACCTTCGACGGGCGAATCCAGTATCACCCGTCCCACTTCGACCTCACCCGGCCGTTCGAGGTGGGGCGCTACGTGCTGGATCCCCGGGTGACGGTACTCGAGGTGAAGTACGATCATCGGGCCCCGGTCTGGCTCACCAAGACCGTCTGCCGGCACGGGCTCAAGATCGTCCGGATGTCCAAGTACTGCTCGGCGGTGGACCGGTACTACTTCGGCGGCCAGAACACCTGAACCCGACTCACCGGAGGAGGATGCGTGGACCAGTTCCTGACCCAGGCCGCGGGCGGCGACAGCTTTGGTTTCGGCGAGGTGTTCGTGGCCCTCGCGCTGAGCCTGGCGCTCTGCCTCGTCACGGCATACTTCTACCGGCAGTCGCACCGCGGGCTCTCCTACTCGGTCTCGTTCGTCCACGCGATGATCATCATGGGCGTGACGGTGTCGGTGATCATGCTGATCATCGGCAGCAACATCGCCCGCGCCTTCACGCTGGTGGGGGCGCTCTCCATCATCCGGTTCCGCAACCCGGTCAAGGATTCGCGGGACGTGGCGTTCATCTTCGTCACCATGGCGATCGGCATGGCGGTGGGGACGGGGTTCTACGTCACCGCCGTGGTCTTCACGCTGTTCATGGCGGCGGTCGCCTATGCGCTCACCCGGTTCGGCATCGGCAGCACCGCGCAGCGGGAGGTGCTCCTCAAGCTCCACACCCCGGCCGCGCTCGACTACCATACCGCGTTCAACGAGGTCTTCTACCGCCATCTCCGCGAGCACGCCCTGCTCAGCGTGGAGTCGGTGGACGGGGGTGCCCGGAACGAGCTCATCTACTCGGTGGAGTTCAAGCCGGGCGCGAGCGAGAGCGCGTTCCTGGGTGAACTCCGGCAGCTCACCCAGGGGGGCAAAGTCGCTCTGCTCACCGGCCAGGAGAACATTGACGTGTGAGTGAGGCAGGTTCGGGGTTCCGACTGCTGGGCTGGTTCCGCCGGCACGAACGTGCCCTGGCGGCCGCCTACCTGGTGCTCGCGGGCCTCACGCTGGCGGCCTTCGCGATCGCCCCGACCCGCGCGGCGCTGCTCCGGCGACTGGAGCGCGCCGCCGACTGGTGGGACGACCGATGGACCCGGCGGCTCGGCCGGGCGGAGGCGCTGGTCGGGGCGGGCCGCTGGGACGAGGCCGCTGCCTATCTGGAGCGGCTGGACCGGGTGTTCCCCGCGCGCAACGTCCGCCACGGCCGCGACAAGGAACGGGAGCGCTTGCTCGAGCTGTTGGGCCGAAGCTACGAGGCGCAGGGGCGGGGGGGGCGCGCGATGGCGGCCTATCAGCGCCTGGCCGCCTTCGATTCCCTGAACTACCGCAACCATTTCCTCGAAGCCGAGGGGGCGGCCCGACTCCTCAGCACCTGGGCCGAGGCGCCCGAGGCGCGGGACGCGTACAGCCGGGCGCTGGAGCGCTTCCCGAGTCACCTTCCCTCGGTGCGCGGTGTCATCCGGTATTACCTCGACCGGGGCGAGTTCATCCCGGTGGTCCAGGCCTACGAGCGCTACCTCGATGCGTTTCTGATCCAGCGCGTCACGGTCCAGGCCGGGGGACGGACCGCGGTGGTGCCGGTGCTCATTGACGGCCTGCCCCACGCGGTGCGGGTGGCCTTTCCCGAACCCGTGGACTCGACCGGCCCCCTGACGATCGCGACCGGCGGCTTCCCGTTCCGGGTCGAGGGGATGACCGCCCGCCTGGCCCCCAGAGCGGGCCGGGTGGAGCACACGGCGGTCCGGGCACTCGAGGTCGGCCCCTGGGAACTCGAGCAGGTCGAGATGGCGCCGGGCGGTGTCTTCCGGCCCCTCGCCGAAGCGGGCCTGATCCGCCGCCCGGGACCGCTCCCCGGGGGCACCGTGGAGCTTCGCCTCACGCTCCGGCTCTACAAACCGGTGGACGCCCCCCTCTGGGCCGGCGTGGCCCGGAGCTACCGCAACCTGCTCGAGGAGCGCGGCCTGGCTCTGGCGCAGGCCCGCACCGCGCCGCTTCCCACCGCGGAGGAGGCCGACCAGGTGATCGCCTGGCTGGTTCGCCCCCGCGACGAACCGCTGCCGGCCGATGAGTAGCCCCGCCGGCGCGCTGGAGCGGAGGCTGCCGGTCGCGGTCCGGTCCTGGCCGGTCCGGCTCTGGCAGGCGCTCCGGTTCCGGGACGCGGTGGTGCTCACCGCGGTTCCGCTCCTGGCCGCGGCCCTGCTCCTCGGCGATGCCACTTGGCGCTATACCCGGATCCGCCAGTTCGACGACTGGTGGTCGCGAGCCCAGTCCCTGCCGGGCGCGCTGAGCCAGCGGATCCACGCGCTCCTCGCCCTGCCACAGGTCGCCCGCCTCCGCCAGCGGTTCGATCCGGCGGCGCGGGATCCCGGCATCATCCGCCTGCTGATCCCGGGCAACGCCTGGGATTCGCTGCAAGGCGACCCGCTCGCCCTCTGGGGGGAGTGGGTGGATGGCACGCTCGATTACGGCGGGACCACCGTGCCGGTCCGGATCCGCAAGCGGGGCGACAACAGCATCCACTGGCTCACCGACAAGCGCACGCTCACGATCCGCACCCCGCGGGACCAGTTCTACAAGCGCTTCCGGACCTTCGGCCTGTCCGTCAAGGACGTGCTCCCGGCCTATCTCGCCAACCGCCTGGCGCGCGAGTTCGGGCTCCTCGCGCCGGAGACCGAGGTGGTCCCGGTCTTTCTCAACAACCGGTTCTACGGGATGTTCCGGTTCGTCGAGGTGCCGGACGAGTCGTTCCTCCGGCCCTTCCCCCGGATGCCGGGCAACATCTTTCGAGGCGATCGCGCCGAGCGGGGGGAGGCGTACAAGGGTGTGCCGCGCAACCTCTTCGAAAACCCGAGCCTCTGGGACCGCGCGGCGGCGAGCGATCGCTGGACCTCGGCCGGCGCGGGGCAGCTCGAGCTCCTCCTGCGCGACTTGGTGGGGACCACCTTCGACGACCATCTCCGCGTCATGGCGCGCCTGGACCGGGAGGAGCTGGGGCGGCTCTTCGCCTACCTGCTGGTAGTGGGCGATCCGTACCACATGGACGGGGTGCACAACCAGCTCCTCTACGAGGATCCCAGCACCCAGCGGCTCCACCCGATCCCGTGGGACATCCGCCTGCTGGAGCTGGACCGGCCCCAGCACCTGCTCAACGATCTCTTCCGAGCGGCACTCCGGGATCCCTGGGTGGTGGACCGGGTGAACCGGGCGCTGGCGGCGGCGCTCGAGGGGGATACGATCGTCCGGGTGGCCGACAGCCTCGCCCGCAGCGCGGAGGCGCGGTACGCCCCCTACTTCGAGTACGACCGGCTGCGCGCGGGGCTCGTGCCTGACGTGGGTTCCGCGGAACAGGCGGCGGCCGTCATCCGGCACAACGCCCGGATCCTGCGCCGCCGGCTCGACGACGCCCGCCTGGCGATGGCTGCGGGATCCGGCCCGGTGACCGTGCTCGATCTCGAGAGCCGAGGCTGGGTGGGGGCGGATCTCCAGGCGATCGGGCTCGAGGGAGACGGGGGACCCGGGGCGCGGGCGCCCGGCGTCACGCCCCGGCTGCACCGCGACGCCAACCTGAACGGCGTGCTGGACCCGGGCGACCCGCCGGTCCCCGCGGACTACCGCGATCACCGGCTCGTCCTGCGGGAGCCGCTCCCGCTCTACGCGGCCTGGAGCACGGAGCACCCCGGCGTGGAACCGGGCCGGGCCGCGTATCGCTTCTTCCTGACCGGCCTCGGGCCCGCCCGGGTGGTCGGGGTCGAGGCGGCCAATCGGATCACCGGCGCGCGGGCCACCGTGGAACCGCTGGAGCCTGGCGCCTTCCTGGTGCCGGGAAGCGGATGGCACCCCTGGCAGTTTCCGGTCCGGGTGCCGCGGACCCACCGGTTCGCCGGCACGGTCCGCCTGGCGGAAACCCTACGCATCCCGGCCGGCGACACCGTCCGCATCGAGGCCGGGACCACGTTCCGCCTGGAGCCGGATGTGTCGGTGGTGATCGAAGGGCTGGTCCTGGCCCAGGGCACCGCGGAGCGGCCGATCCGGTTCCTCGCGGCCCGGCCCGGCCGCCCCTGGGGCGCGCTGGCGCTGCTCGGTCACGGCGCCGACAGCAGCCGGTTCCGGTACGTGGAGTTCGCCGAGGGCGGTGGCGCCCTGGTAGACCGGATCGAGTACATCGGCATGGTCAATGTGCATCGGGCCGTGGACGTGAGCTTCGAGCACGCCGTCTTCCGGGACAACGTGCGGAGCGACGACACCTTCCACGCCATGCACGCCCGGGTCTCGCTCCGGCACTGCCGTTTCCTGCGGGCCAATTCCGACGCGGTGGATTTCGACATCTCCGACGGTGAGATCCGTGACACCCGGATCGAGGGGAGCGGCGGCGACGGCATTGACCTGATGAGCTCGACCCCGCGCATCCTCGACAGCTACATCGCGGGCTCGGGCGACAAGGGCATCTCGATCGGCGAGGCGAGCGCGCCGTTCGTGTTCAACACCGTGATCGAGGGCTGTACCACGGGGATCGAAGTGAAGGACCGCTCGGCGCCTCTGATCCTGAACACGCTGGTGCGAGGGAGCGGGGTCGGGCTCAAGGAACGGCGCAAGAACTGGCGCTACGGCGGCGGGGGGTGGGCCACCGTGATCAACTCGCGCTTCGAGGCCAACCGAAGGCGTCTCGATCGGGACGAGGCATCCCGCCTGACGACGCTCGGCGTCGAGGGGCTCGACACGCTGGCCGGCCCGGGGGAGCCCGCGCGGGTCCCGTGGCTCTACGCGCGGTACGGCATCCACCCGAGTCATCCGGCGATCGGCCCGGTGGAGGCCTGGGACAGCGTGTCCCCGGCCCCCCCGATCGAGCGCCAGCGGTTCGAGGACGACTTCCAGGACATCGCGGGCGGCTGGGAGCCCGGCGGGGGCACGACCCGCCTGGAGAAGCGGCGCGACGCGCTGCTCATGCTGGCCGAACGGTCCCGGGGCACCGCGGAGCGGGCGGTCCGCTGGGACCTCGCGGGCCCCGCCACCGCGGTGCTGGAGGTCGCGGGCCGGGACCTCCGGAGCGCGCGAGTGGTCTTCGTGTCGGACCGGGGCGAGATCGCCCGCGAGTTCGACCCCGGCGACGATCTCACGGCGTTCCGCCTGACCACCGTCGCCCTGCCCCCGGCACGGTACACTGCGGTGCGGCTCGAAGCCACCCCGCGGCCCGGCCTGAGTCATGTCCCGTCGCCCTCCGGCCTCTTCGTGGTCCGGGCCGGGCGGCTCGACCTCCGGGGACTGGAGGTGATCCCCGACCCCGGCCCCCCGCTCGCCTTCGGCCCCGCGCCCCGCGATCGGAGCCGTTGATGCGACCGCGCGCGATGCCGTTGCTCTTCATCCTGCTGGCCTCGGCCGGACCCTGGTGGCCTCGCTACGCCCAGGCCCGGCCCTTCCGGTTCGTCGTGCTGGGGCACGTGCGGGGCGATCCCGCCGGCCCCAACCCGAGGTTGGGCGAGTTGCTGGACCGCGTCCGCGAAATCCAGCCCTCCCTGGTCCTCCTCACTGGGGACATGATCTGGGGCGACATGGCCGGCCACCCCTCGGATACGGCGTGGCTGAATCGCGAATGGCGCCACCTCGATTCCGCCCTGGCGACGCTCGGCGTACCGGTGCTCCGGGTACCCGGCAATCACGACATCAGCGACCTCGCGAGCCGGGACGTCTATCGGGCGCGCTACGGCCTGCCGCCTGACGCGGTGACAATCGGGCGGAGCCGGTTCATCCTGCTGAGCAGTGCCTGGATTCCGGCGGACGGCGACACCCGGAAGGCGCCATACACGCGGCCCAGCGAGCTCGACTCGACCCAGATTGCCTTCCTGCGCCGCGAGCTGGCCCAACGCGATCGCTACGACCACGTCTTCGTCGCCCTGCATCACCTGCTCTGGTGGGAACCCGAAACCTCCCAGTGGTGGCGCGTGGTGCACCCGCTGCTGGTGCAGGGGCGGGTGGACGCCGTGTTCTCCGGCGACTACGGGCCGATGAAGTTCTCGACCCTGTCGCGAGACGGGGTGCGGTACTTCCAGACCTCCATCGAGACGACGCCGGCGCTGGAGATCCTCCGGAACCGGATCCCGAGCCGCCTGCTCTCGAGCCAGTTCGACAATTTTCTCGAAGTGCGCCTGGACGGGCCGCGGCCCGAGTACCGGGTGCACACCGTGGGCGAGATGACCTCCGGGGAGTTCACGCCGGAGCGGTGGAAGGCGATCAACCTGGTGCCGCCGGCTCCGCCGCCGCTCAGCCGCCGACTGCTCGACCTCGTGGCGAGTCCGAAGCGCGCGGTCGCGCTGCTGGCCTTTTCAGGGTTGGTCTTCGGCGCGGGGTGGGTGGCCGGCTCGTGGTGGCGGGTCCGCCGAGCCCGGCGAGCGGGCTGAGCGGGGCGGGAGGACGGCTGCGCCGTCGGTGGATGGTCCGCCGAGGACACCGAGAGCACCGAGGGTGCCACGGGGCCCAGCATCATCTGCGCCCCCGATGGCGGCGCAGGGGTTGAGCGATGCGCTAGCGCGTGGGTCGAAAAAGTGTGACGACCGCGTCGTCCGGCCCGCGGCGCGCGGGCTGGGCAGCTTCCCGGACCGGTAAATCGGCGGATTGCGTCATACCGGCCACGGCGAAGTCGCCCTGGTCGCTCACCGCGGCCGAGCGCCCGGCGTCGAACCGGTCGCCGCCGAGTCGCGCGGCCCAGACGATCCGGTCGAGAGCGGGGCTCAGCTTGACGGCGATGAGGTCGTGGCGAGCGCCGCCGTCGCCGGTGGCGGGTGCCGGGAAGTCCGGCGAATTCGTGGCGCCGCTCAGGTAGACGTAGCCTTGTGCGTCCACCGCCACGCCTTCCGACCAGTCCTTCTCGCGGCCGCCGAGCAGGGTCGCCGCCAGGATGCGCCCGTCGGGCCCCACCTTCACCACGAACGCCTCGCCGGAGTCTCCGGGCGCGAGGTCGCGCGCCTGACGGACCGCGTTCGGAGTGGTCGGGAAGTCGGCGGAGTTGGTGCCCGCCGCCACGTACGCGTTCCCCTCGCGGTCCACCGCCAGGCCGTGGGTCTCGATGGACTCGATCCCGCTGCCGCCGATGTAGGTCCCGTAGAGCAGGCGCGAGCCGTCGGGGGCGAGCTTGGCCAGATACATGTCGTGGCTCCCGCCGGGCCGGGTGCCGCCCGCCCCCGGCGTGGGCAGATCGGTGGACCGGGTGTTGAGCAGGACGTACACGGTGTCCCCGGTCCCGACCCGCACTGACGGAGCCTCGTCCTCGAAGCCGGATCCGCCGAGATAGGTGGCCCAGAGCACGCGGGAGCCGTCGGCCGCGAGCTTGGCGATCACCACGTCCCGATCGCCGCGGATCCGGGGCTGAAAGGCGTGCGCGAACCACGCGCGCGGGAACTCGTCCAGGTCCACCCCGGCGGCGACCACGATGTTCCCCGCCCCGTCCAGGGCGAGATCCCGCAGAATCCGATTGTCCCGCGTCCCGAAGTAGGTGCAGAACCGGAGGGACTGCCCGTCGGGCGAGAGCCGGCAGACGAAGCCGTCCTGCGCCCCGTAGCTCCGGTCCTCCTCACCCCCGCCGAAGGTCGGCTGGGCCGTGTGCGGCCCCACCGGGAGGCCGTCGCCGCCGCGGCCGCCGACCACGATGTCGCCGTCCGGCGCGATCTCCACGGCGTAGGCCCGCTCGTAGTTGGGGCCGCCGAGGTAGGTGGCCCAGCGCAGCCGGCCATCGGGCCCGAACCGCGCCACCCAGGCATCGCCGTCGTGCTTCCCGGGATGAAAAGCCGTCTGGAAGGCGCCCGGGGTGACCGGGAAATCCGGGGATCGCGTGCTCCCGACCGCGACGAAGCTCCCGTCGTGATCGAACGCGACGTCCCGGCCCATCTCGCTCCGGGTGCCGCCCAGGTAGGTGGCGAGGATCACGTGCGCCGTGTCGCGGACGGCCCGGCTCGATGGCGAGGCGTCGCGGGCCCCACAGGCCGCGAGGCCGACGAACAGCAGCCCGAAGAAAAGGACCCGCCGTCTCATGGAACCAGCCGGATCAGGAAGGCGTCGCTCCCCCCGCCGCCGAAGCCGGGCTGCGGGGCGTTCAGGGTGCCGAGATCCGTCGAGGGGGTCTGCCCCACGACGTAGAACCGGCCCTGGCTGTCCACGGCGGCGCTCCGGGTCTGCTCGTCGCCGCTTCCCCCGAAGCGCTGGGCGAAGAGCAACTGGGTGAGATCGGCCGAGAGCACGGTCGGGATCGCGTCGAAGCCGCGGGCCGGAGCCCCGGGCGCGGTGACCGGATAGTTCGTGGAGGACGAGGTCACCGCCAGGTAGACGTTCCCCAGCGGATCGGTGGCCACTCCTTCGACGCCGCCTTCCGCCCCGCTGCCGCCCAGATAGGTGCAGGCGAGCTTGGCGCCCGCCGGCGAGATCTTCCACACCACGATGTCGCGGGGGCCGCCGCCGAAGGAGGGCTGATAGGCGCCCGCCGTGGTGGCGATGTTGGTGGAGGTGCTCCCGATCGCGACCACCGCGTTCCCCTGCGCGTCCACCGCCAGCTCGTGGGTCTCGTTCCCCTCCGTGCCGGAGCCGCCCAGATAGGTGGCGTAGATGAGCGCGTGGCCCGTCGGATCCAGCTTGAACAGGTAGAGATCGCTGCCCCCGCCCGGCGAGGGCTGGGCCGCGTTCACCGTCGGCAGATCGGTCGAGGTCGTCGTGGTCAGCACGATCACGTTGCCCTGCGGGTCCACCCGGACCACCGGGCCGGCGCCCTCGTCGCCGGAGCCGCCCAGGTAGGTGGCCCACAGCACCTGGGAGCCGTCGCCCTTGATCTTGGCCACGATCACATCCTCCCCCGCCTTCTTCGCCGGCTGGTAGGCGTTGCTGAACCACGCCGCGGGGAAGCCGCCCAGGCTGGTTCCGCCGGCCACGTACACGTCACCATTGGCGTCCACCGCGATGTCCCGCAGGATCCCGCCGTCCGCCACGCCGAAGTAGCTGCACCAGACCCGGCTCGCCCCGTCGGCGGCCATCTTGCACACAAAGCCGTCCTGCTGGCCGTAGGCGGGGGAGGGCGGCCCGCCGGCAAACGCGGTCTGAAAGGCGCCCGCGGTCACCGGGAAGCCGGCTCCCGCCCGGCCGGCCACGTACACCGCGCCCTGCGCGTCCAGTTCCAGCGCATAGATGCGCTCGAAGTTCGGCCCGCCCAGGAACGTCCCCCACGCCTCGGAACCGCCCGGGGTGAGCTTGACGAGCCACCCGTCCATGAGGTTGGTGCCGCCGGTGTTGAACGTGGGATCGTACGAACCCTGGGTGGTCGGGAAGTTCGGCGACTCGGTGCTCCCGCCCAGGACCACGTTCCCCGCCGCGTCCCCGGACACGTCGCGCGCCACGTCGAGCAGCGCCCCCCCCAGGTACGTGACCAGATCGGGATGCAGCGTGGTCGGCGAGACGGCCGTCACGGTCACCGCGGCCTGGCCGCTCACCGCGCCGGCCGCCGCCGTCACCGTCGTGGATCCCACCGCCCGCCCGGTAAGCCGCCCGGCCGGGGTGACGGTGGCCGTGGCGGAGTCGGCGACGCTCCAGGACACCGGGACGCCGGGGATGGTCCGGCCCGACGCGTCCTGCACCACGGCCGCCAGCTGGATCGAGCCGGAGACCAGCACCGTGACGGGGTTCGGGACGATCCGGACGAGAGCGGGCGGTCCGAGCCCGCCGGCGGTGGGGCCGTCCGAACCGCAGGCCACCCCTGCCACGAGCAGGCCCGATGCGAGAAGCCTCGAGACGGAACGGTTCGACCCCATCATGTCCTGTCCTCCATCGCGCGGCGGCGCGCACCGGGGCCAGGAATATAACCCGGCGGCTCCTCAGGGAATCTGTGACGCGAGTCGCACCGCGTTCGCCATCAACGTGAAGGTCAGATTCTTGGCCGGGAGAAACGGGAACCCGGCGCCGTCCGCCACGATGAGATTGGGAAAGCCGTGCGCCCGGCCCAGCGGATCGCAGGTGTACTCGCCCGCCTCTCGCGACATCGGCAGCGTGCCGGCGTAGTGGACGCTCGCCCCCTTGGGGAGGATCCGGGTCATGCCGGGCGGCACCAGGCAGCCCAGACTCCGCAGGGCCCGCCGGACCTGTCGGAGCGCCTGGGCCAGTCGGGCCGGCTCGGCCGGATCGTCGGCGTATTCCAGCACCAGAGTCGTGCGGTCGGTGCCCGGCACCGGCTCGATCGTGAGCCGGCTCGCCTCGCGGCGGCGGTCGCACAGGTTCACGTTCGCAATGCCGAGGCCCGCGCGGATCCCCCGGAAGGCGTCGAGGGCCGACCGGAGGTCGAGCGGGAGGCTCTGGACGATGGGATGCACCGCGGCCGCCTTGAGCGTCGTGATCTGCCCGTGGATGTAGTCCCGGGGATCGGGTTGCGGCAGGCCGAAGGCCAGGTGGTGGTACTGGTAGCTGGCGGTCTGGACCGGCCGGCCGAGCATCCCGAAAGAGAGAAACGGGACATGGGCCTGCCGATTGTCCATGAGCCCCGGCAGGGCCGCGATCCTCCCGGTCCGGCGCCACACCGAGTCCAGCACGATCTTCGAGGTGGCCAGCGCGCCAGCGGCCAGCACGTACCAGTCGGCCCGCACCTCCACCGGGCCGCCCCCCTCCAGCGCTTCGGCCGCAAGCGAGGTCACCCGGCCGTCCGTCCCGTAGGTGAAGTACCGGACGAGCACGCCTGACAGATAGCGGAACCCCGGAAAGCGCAAGCACTCCTCCAGGGTGTGGGCCGGGGAGTAGATGGCGCCCACCGGGCAGCCCCAGAGGCAGCGGCCGAGCTGCGCGCAGCCCCGGCGCCCTGCGTAGTCGCGCGAGAGGGTGGCCACCCGGGAACGGCCCAGGTAGAAACCGTAGCGCTCGTTGAGCCGGCTTCGCTGGGCCGCGTAACGCTCGAGCAGCAGCGCCGAGTGCTCGTCCAGCGGGAGGGGATCGAGGTAGTCGGCGTCGAACGGGATGAACCGGGCCAGGTCGTCCCGGACCGCCCCGACCCCGATCCGCCGGGCCACTTCCTGGTAGCAGGGGCGCAGCGCCTCGTAGCCGAAGGGGAAGTCGGCCAGGTCGTCGTCCCCGAACGCGTAGCTGCCCGCGGTCCACGCCTCGGCCAGGCCGCCGCGCGCGAACGAAAAGAGCGGGGCCATCGCCCGGGCCCGGGTGGCGAAGCGATCGGGGATCCGGAACACGTACGACTTGCTGGGCGGGTGGCCGTAATACGACGGCTTGCTGGCGGGATAGACGATGCCCTCGCCGGCCGGCCCCAGGAAGTACCCGACGGGGTCCTCCAGCCCTTCCTTGAGCCCGTCGAACGTGGCGTCCGGCCGGACCACGGGCGGCGGCCGATAGCCCACGTCCAGCAGGACCACCCGGTGCCCCTGCTGGAGGGCGGTGAGGGCGAAGTGCACCCCGCAGGCGCCCGAACCCACCACCGCGATTTCAGCCATGGGCCGGCGGCAAGCGGCGCGACCGCCGCGCGGCGAGCACGAGGTGGAGCGGCCCGAAGGCGATCAGGCCGGCGAGGAGTGCCGCCAGCCCCAGCGCCAGCGCCCCGACGACCCCGAGCCCGACCCGGAGGGGCGAGCCGGTGGAGGCGGCGGCGAGCGTCCGATGGGTGGGTGGGCTGTTCTCCAGTACCGCGAGCGCGAGCACCAGCTTCTGCCGGAGCAGCCCCCGCGGGCGAAACCACCGGGCATACGCATCGGCCGCCCGGCACAGCAGGACCCCGCGGGCCGCCGCCCCGACCAGGAGCTGGTCAATGGGGGGCGCCTCACTCGGCGGGGTCGGGAGGCTCGGGTGCGCGGCCGCATAGCGTGACACCACATACCCGCTCGGCGCGATGCCGGCGAGATAGCGCGTAAAGACGCCGCACTCGCGCGCGAGGGCTCCCGGATCGGCCGGCCCGGTCACGAGATCAGAGTCCGAGCATCTCGTCCAGCCCTCGCCGGGGCGGCGGCAGGCCGGGCGGGAGCGGGGCCGCCGCCACCCCGTCGTTCGCGAAGGTCGCGAGCTGGCCCGCGGTGATCGGCAAGAGCCCCAGCGCGATCGGCTCGAGCCACGCGAGCAGCGAGCGCCAGGGCTCGAGCGGGAGCCGGAGCACCGGGCCCGCGCTCCCTTTCGCTGCCCGGCGGAGCCGGATCAGGAGCTCGCGGAGCCGGACCCGATCCGGCCCCCCGACGGTAACGACCCGCCCCCCGAGGGGGCGGAGCTCGAGCGCCGCCACCAGAACCGCAGCGAGGTCGTCCACGTGCACGGGCTGCACCAGCACCTCGCCGGTACCGAAGAGCACGGCCGCGGGCAGGGTGGCGAGCCGGCTGAGTCCGGCCTGGACCGGACTCCCGGGCCCGAACACCATGGTGGGCCGGACCACCAGATAGTCCAACCCGCTCGCCGCGACCGCGCGTTCCGCGGCCTCCTTGGAGGCGGCGTAGTGGTAGTGCGGCCGGTCGGCGAACCCCGCGGCCACGCTGCTCACCAGGATGAACCGGGGAGCCCCCGCCTCTCCGGCGGCCCGAACCAGGGCTTCGGTGCCGCGAGCATTGACGTCATGATAGGCGCGGCGGGGGGCCTTCCCGGTGACGGCAGCCAGGTGCAGGACGGTCTCCGCACCGGCCAGCAGGGTCCCGCCGGCGGCCGGATCGGTGAAATCGCCGGCGAGGTAGCGCCAGCCTGACAAGGGAGGAACCAGAGCGGCGAGCCGCTCGGGCCGGCGGGTCAGACAGCGCACGTCGGCCACCCCGGCGGCGGCGAGCCGCTCGAGCACTCGGCGCCCCACGAACCCGCCCGCCCCGGTAAGTACGACCGGGCCCACACCACCCTACCGGATGGCCGGAAGACGCATCAGAGCACGGTGCTCTTGGACACCGCCACCGGCCGGGCTGCGGGCGACCAGGCCTCGCGCCACAGCTTCCAGCGCAGCCGAAACACGCCCTTGATGTCCTCCCAGGCGGTGCGCAGGATCTTGACCCGGCTGTCGTCGTCCTCGACCCAGCGGACCGGCAGGTCGTAGATCCGGTAGCCTTGCTTTTCGGCGAGCACCAGAAGCTCGGTGTCGAAGAACCACGCCTGGTCCCGGATCTGCGGAATCACCTCGTTGACCACCCGGCGGCTCACCGCCTTGAACCCGCACTGGGCGTCGCTGAAAGAGGTCCACAGCACGGCCTTGACGAAGAGGTTGTAGCAGCGGGAAATGAACTCCCGCTTGAAGGAACGCGTGGTCCGGCTCTCCGGCAAGAGCCGGGACCCGGTCCCCAGATCGAAACCGCCCGACTGAATGGCCGCCACGAGCTTCGGCAAGGCTTCGAGCTCGGTCGAAAGGTCCACGTCCATGTAGGCCACGATCGCGGCATCGCTCTGGGTCCAGGCATGGCGCAGCGCCCGGCCCCGGCCCCGCTCCCGGAGCTGGAGAAACCGCACGTCCGCCCAGCGCGCCGCCAGGTCCCGCGCCACCCGGTCGGTCCCGTCGGTCGAGCCGTTGTCCACGATCACCACCCGCCAGCGCCAGTCCACCCGCTGGGCCAGGAACGCCCGCACCGTCGCGACACTCCTGGCGAGGACGTGCGCCTCGTTGAGCACCGGAATGACCACGTCAACCGTGAGCGGCTCGATGTTGGCCATCACTCCTCTCCCAGGTGTGGCACCTCGACCCCGGCTCGCACGGACGCGCCAGCAGTGAGGCACGCATCCCACACTCCGCCGGTCAGGGGCACCTATTCGAGTCCGATCGTGCAGGCGGACCGTTCTGTAACTTCTTCTGAATCAAAGCGTTATGGCAGACGCCACCCTCGCCATAGCGCAAGTTGGATACCACAGCCCGGTCAGCGCCCGAGCGGCCGCCACGGGGCTTCGAGCCGCCAGATCAGGTAGATCACCGTGCCTGCCACCAAGAAAAGCGGCAGCGGCGAGACCTGCGCGAGCCACGGGGTGTACTGGGTGGAGAGCTTGGAGAGCACCGTGAGCCAGGGGAGCTGGAACCCGCCGAGGAAGACCCGCTCGAGGTTGTCGAGCACCGTGCCCTGGTGGCGGACCATCGCGAGGCTCCAGCTCACCGCGGCCGAGATCACCGCCAGCGCCGCGAAGAGGGCACGGGGCATCCGGACCAGCAGGGGGACGGCCGCGAGGAAGAGGAACGGGAAGATCGCGGCCAGATAGCGGATCCCGGTTACCCACTGGAGCCGGGTGTACTGGACGGTGCTGAAGAAGATCACGAGCGCCAGCGAGATCCCGGCGGCGGCGAGCGCTTCGCGGAAGGGGACCGGACTTCGCTCGTCCCGCGCGGCGAACGGGCCCGCGAACCCCAGAGCGAGCAACGGGGCGGTGACGGCGAGGCCGAAGCGCGGGTCGAGGAGCAGCATCCGGAAGAGTTCGGGCACGAAGCCGCCGACGCCCTGGTAACCCACTTCGATCCATTCCACCGGGGCCATCCAGTGCTGCGGCGGGAGGAAGGGGTTCCCGAAGCTCGCCCACTGGTACTGCCAGAGCAGCAGAATGCCCGGCACTGTGCCGAGCGCGTACCAGAGCGCGTCGCGGAAGGCCGGCCCCGGCGGCACGTCCTCGGCGCGGCGCCACCAGGCGTAGCCCCCGACGAGCCCCATCAGGATGGCGCCGCTGTAGTCGCAGAGGAAGGCGAACCCGCCGAGGAGTCCCGCCAGCCCGTAGCGGCGCCGGAGCGACCACGAGACCAGGCCGCCGGGATTCCAGATCAGCACGAACCCGGTGAACGCGGCGACGCCGAGCGCGAGGTTCTGGTTGAGATAGGCGGTGCGGAAGAGCACCGGGGTGGCGAAGGCGTAGAGCAAGGCGAAGCCCAGGGCCCGCCCCCGGGTGAACCCGAGCCGCTCGAGCACGGCGTGGAGCAGAACGACGCCGCCCGCCGAGAGCGGGGCCATGCAGAAGACCAGGGTGATCGCGGCCACCAGCCCGAACCGGATGTCGAGCCCCCGCTGGCGAACCTGGCGGTAGAACTCGACGCGGCGGGGCCGGTCGTCGCGATAGACGGTCGTGGTGTCGGCGGGCGATCGCCGGGCGAGTTCGGCCCGAACGACGGCCTCCACGGCGGGACGGAGCAGGAAGTACGGCACGGCGGCCAGCATCGAGATGCCGGGGTTGGCCCCGTGGTGCGCCCCCTGGACCTTGGCGTGCGGCGGGTTCTGGAAGATGTCCACGTGGAGCCCGTAGAAGCGATCCAGCCGATAGCTGTGATCCTCCACGATGCTCACCACCAGATAGTGCTCGCGGACGAAGTCCGTGGCGAAGTGCAGCGAGAAGACGATCCAGCAGGTGAGAAAAAGGCGGATCCGGATGCCCCGGGGGCTCAGCCGGTCGAGCATCAGGGTTCGCTCCGGGATGGCGTGAGCCGGGCGCGCCGGGCCCGGCGGGCGGCCACGATCTCGGGGGCCACCACGAGGGTGCGGGGCCTCCGGCCCGTGAGATAGCCAAGCCACTCGCCCCACGACCAGGCGAGCACCATCGCGACGAGCGCCGGGGCCGCACGCAGGAAACGGAGCCAGACCGGTGGCCGCCGGGCCGCCTTGGCGGCCATGCGGCCCAGGAGCAGGAGGGGGAGCGCCGGGGCGAAGACCGTGTAGGCGAGCCGGCGGGCGGGTCCCACGAACGCGAGCCGGGTGCAGCCGAACAACCGGCCGAACGCGTACCGCTCGTACACCGCGTCGGCGAGGCGCACGGTGCGCCGCATCCGGACCTCGGCTTCCGGGACGAGCCAGAGCGGGCCGAACCGATTCCGGAGAGCGTCGTTGATGGCGGTCTCGTGAAAGAACGACTCCCAGAGCGGGCGGATCGCCTCGAGATCGCTCCGGCGATACGCCACGTTGCACACGGTGAGCGAGGGCGACGGTCCCTCCCGCACCGGCCGCATGTACCGGAAGAAGTCCACGTAATAGAAGGCCCAGTCCACCGCGCGCGCTCCGGACTCCGGTTCCACCACACCGCCCACCGCGGCCCGCCCCGAACGCACCGCCGCGAGCAGGGTGGCCACCCAGTCAGGGCGGGGCAGGCAGTGATCCTCGGTGAGCAGCACGATCTCGCCCGCCGCCTCCCGGACCGCTCGCGAGGCGAGCTCGAGCGGCGTGCGCTGCCCCTCGTTGCTCACCAGCCGCACGCCGGGGTACTGCGCCTGCAGGGCGGGTACGTCCTCGAGATGAGGATCGAAGACCACCACCACCTCGAACGGCGGCGCGCCGGCTTGCGCGGCCAGCGCGTCGAGACAGCGGGCCAGGTGGGCCGCACCGCAGATGCTCACCACGGCCACGGTCACCCGGGGCGGACCCGCGGGGGAACCGGCCGCCATCGGAAGGGAATCAGCCCGGGCTCAGTGTCCCGCCTCGGCCGCGGTCTCCACCGGCGGCTCGACCGGGGACCCGGCGGAGGCCGGGGCGGCGGCGGGACCGTCGGCCAGGGTCACGGGCGCCCGCTCCGACGGGTGCAAGGGCAGCGGCTTGCGCCAGACCTGGGCCCCTGCCATCGCCCGGAGCAGCGGGACCGGCTGATAGGCGATGCTGGACCACATGAAGACTTCGGTGGTGCAATAACACTCCTTCCGGGCGATGGATTCGCGGAGCCGCCGCGCCTCCTCCGAGTTCCAGATCTCCGGGAAGGACTTCTGGCGCAGATTCCCGATCGGCTTGTGAATCTCGCAGACGCTCACGTCGCCATTGGCGTACACCACGCCGGAAAGGCGGCCCGCCTTGCAGGGGATCACCTGCCGCCCTTGCTTCACCGTCTCGATCTTGCCCCACTGGAGCATGGGTTCCACGATCGCGCCGTAGCGACCCCGCTCCCGCGGCGCCCACAGGCGCCGGATGTAGTCGTACAGCGCCTGGTACTGCTCCAGGCTGGGCCCGGTGAGGGAGGGATTCTTCCGGTCCCCTCGGATGATGGCCAGGTTGTGGTGGTCCATCCGGGGACAGCGCTCGTACAGGTAGGTCGTGAGCTTCCGGATCTCGTCCATGTTGACGTTGGTCGCCGTCGAGATGGAATGAATCCGGAGCCGCGGGTCCTGATCCTGAAGCTGGACCAGCGCGTCGTAGGTCTCCATCGCCTTGCGGAACGAGTGGCGCGCCACACGAAAGGTGTCGTGGAACTCCGGCATCCCGTCCAGCGACAGCTCCGCCACGAAGAGATCGAGCGACGGCTCCTGGAGCACCTCCCGGATCGCGGCGACGGTGCGGTCGGTGAAGTAGCCGTTGGTCGGGACGTAGATCTGCTTCACCCCGTTCGTGACGATGAACTTCCGGCAGATCTCCGCGAACTCCTTGCGGAGGAACGGCTCGCCGCCCGAGAGGTTGAGGTTTTCGATCTGACCCAGCGAATCGGAGAGGGCGAAGATCTCGTCCCGGGTGAGGTCGTCCCGCTTGTTCAGGCTGGTCCAGTAAAAACAGTGCTCGCACTTCATGTTGCAGATGCTGTTGATGAACAGCACCAGGAAGGGCGGGCTCGGCAGGTCGCGGTAACTGTAGCTCGTGAGTCTCGCGTGACGCACGATCCGCTTGAGCGGGTTCATGCCCGCCTCCTCTCGTGGGCGCTACGACGGTTACTGGCCAAGGGACACCGGGGGAGCAAGGGATGTGCCGGGATCGCCCCGAGCGTCCCGGTGCCGCGCTCCCTCCCAGCCCGAGCAGGCCCGGCTCCAAGATTCAACACCTGTAGGGCTCTCGCAACGCTCAGTCCTCCACCACGTGCGTGGCGAAGACCTCGCGATACTGCCTCCATCGGTCCAGGTCGAACCCTCCCGGGCCCAGACAGTCTACTGCCCGGTAGGCCATGAAAAGGGCGTGATGCGTGTTGTCGTGTGCGAAAAGCCCCTGGCGCCCATAGGTGAGCAGGTGCGGCAGCGACTCCGCCCAGGCATCGAGCGTGGCGAAATGGCGCTCGTACCCGCGCAGATAAATCGGATAGGCGTATCGGAGCCTGCGGGTGTAGGCGGCGAGCGGGGGCGCGGGGAGGGGGAGGCCGGCCCGCGCCAGGTCCTCGGCCACCAGCCGCCCCAGCGCCGCGTCGTCGAGACGCCAGGTCTCGTCCTCGGCGTCGCAGGGCAGTTCGGCGCAGAGCGTGGTGCGGCCCACCGGCTCCCGGCGGTCGGCGTAGCGTTTGGGCTCCGAGAGCCGGGTGATCCGGATCCCGAGATCGGGAAAGTAATGGGCATCGAACTCGGTGAACCGGTCCACCGCAAGATCGAGGTACACCAGGATCATGGCCCGGTAGCGGATCCGGGCAGCGGCCTGGAGCACCTCCTCCGGCACCCCGGCCACGGCCCGCGCCAGGACCGGGAGGGGGAGCGTGGACCAGACGAAATCCGCCTCGAGACTCCGCGGGAGCCCGTCCTGCTCCCCGATCACGCACCAGCGCCCGGCGGGTCCTCCCGGTGGTTCGAGCCGGGTGACCCGGGTGCCGAGCCAAAGTTCCGCTCCCCGGGCTCGGGCTGCGGCGGCGTACGCTTCGCTGATCTGCCCATACCCCTGCCGCGGGTAGAAGAATCGGCCGCTGCCTGGGGGCCGGAAGCCGGGCACCGCGGAGACGATCTTCCGGACCAGCTTGGCGAAGGACCCGGCGGACACCCGGCGCCTGGCCTGGATGCCTGACAGCTCATCCGGAGAACGGCCCCAGATCTTCCGCGCGTAGGGGAAGTAGAACTCGTGGCAGATGGTGGGGCCTAGATTGGCGAGCAGCACCGAGGCGAAGCTCTCGCCCTCCGGCGAGGAGCGGCGGAAGGCCTTCCGGGCGAGATCCCGCACCGTGCCGAGCGCGAAGCCGGGGTCGAGCCGGAGCAGGAGATCGAGCGGCTGGAGCGGGAAATGGACGAACCGGCCCCGGAGGTGGATCCGCCCGTGCCGGGGGCGATCGAGCAGGTCCGCGCCGAGCAGGGCCCGGATGTCGGCGAGAATGGCCGGGTCGCAGGCCGGGTGCAACCGGTGGCTGCCGTAGTCCAGCCGCTGGCCGCCGGCCTCGAAGCTTCCCGCATTGCCACCCACGACGGGCTGCTGCTCGAGCAGGGTCACCCGGGCCTTCCCGGTCTCGCGGAGCCGGTAGGCGGCGCCCACCCCGGCGGGACCGCCTCCCAGGATGGCGACGTGCGGCTCAGCCATGGCCGGCCGGATGGCGCGAGGCCGGGAGGGTCCACGCCATGGGCGCGGCGGGCGCGCCCCCGGCCCGCCGGGCGAGCAGGAGCCAGACCAGGCCTCCCGCGAGGCCCCCCGCGATGAGGACCGTCTGCCAGAGGAGGGAGCAAACCACCCCGACGGCGAACGGGACGCCGAAGGGGACGAGCAGCGCCGCGAGGGTCGTCTCCCGGACGGCGAGCCCACCCAGGCTGATGGGGAGGAGTCCCGCCAGCTTGGCCAGCGGCCAGACCAGGAACCAGACCGCCAGCGGGACGGCGATGCCTAACTGATGCCCGAGCCAGGCGTTGAGCAGCACGAAGCCGCCCTGCATGGCGAGGGAGAGGCCGAGGGCGGCCAGGGCGAGCCGCGGCTGGCGCCGGAGCCGGCGCAGGGCCACCAGGGTCCGCCCGAGCGGACGGCGAATCCGGCGCGGCCATCGGGCCAGCGGCCGGCGAACCGCGGCGGGAACCGCGAGGGCGAGTGCTGCGAACCCGGTCACCAGCACCGCGGTGAGCACCCCGCCGCTCCATCCCGCCACGGTCCGGTGAGCGGCCAGCACGCCGCCCGCGACGAGCAGCGCGGTGCCAGCGAGGTCGCTCAGCCGGTCCAGGACGCCACCCAGCAATGCGGCCTCGGGCCGCCGGGTGCAGCGGGCGGCGAGGGCCATCCGGAGCACGTCGCCGCCCACGATGCTCGGCAGGCAGAGGTTGGCGAAGAGCCCCGCGCTGTAGCAGAGCAGCCCGTCGGTCCGGTCGAGCCTCGCGCGCCCCGCGTTGACCAGGAGCCGCCACTTGACGAGCCCCAGGCCGTGACCGAACAGGAAGCCGGCCAGCACCCCGCCCCAGACCGCCGGCGTGAGGCGGCCGATCGCCTCGCCCACCTGCCCCCACGGCAGCACGACCGCGAGGAGGGCCAGGAGGCCCGCGCTCACCGCCACCTTGAACCGGAGCGTCATCGCCGCAGCCCGAGCCGGGCGTTCTGGTCGGCCAGGAGGCCTACCGCCCAGACGATCAGGGCCCCGAGGAAACAGAGCACCGCCGTCTCGGACAGGTTCTCCTTGGTGAGGTCGTAGCCGAACTTGGCCAGCCCCACGAGGGCCAGGAGCCCTCCCAGCGGGAAGAAGACTCGGAGCGGATTGAAGTAGACGATGGTCCGGAGGATCAGGACCATGAAATCGTAGGCGTGGCGCGGGCGGATCTTGGATTCGCCCAGCCGGGCGTGATAGTCGATCGGCACGTAGGCCACCGCGTGGCCGTTGCAGGCCGCGGCGAGCGTGATGGTGGTGGTGAAGGAGAACCCGGCGGGCAGCAGGTGCTCGTAACGCCGCACCAGGTCCGCCCGCATGAGCCGCAGGCCCGAATTGATGTCGGGCAGCTCCTGCTCGGCGAGATAGCTCGCCAGCCACCGCAGGAACGCCTTCGCCGGCCGCCGGACCAGCGGGATCCGTACCGTCTCGCCGGTCCGCGCCCCGACCACCATGGCGTTGCCGTCCGCCGCCTCGAGGAGCGCCGGGATCGCGCTCGGCGGGTAGGTGCCATCGGCATCCGTGATCAGGATCCAGGGATGCCTGGCCCGGCGAATCCCCAGTTTCAAGGCCGCCCCGTACCCTTGGTTCCGGGCGCGGCGGAGGACGGTGACGCCGGCCGCCGCAGCCTGTTCCGCGGTGCCGTCCCGGGATCCGTCGTCCACCACCAGGATCTCGTAGGTCCAGCCGGTCTGCCGCATCACCCGGTCCACCGCGCGCACCTGCTCGGCCACGTGCGCGGCCTCGTTGTAGGCCGGGATCACCACCGACACGGCGCGGGCCGGGGTGCCTTCGTCTTCGAGCACGGTTTCGATCACGCGGGTGGCCTCGAAGCGTCCGGGGAACGGCTGACCATGATCACGATGTCTCCCCCGCCCACCGTCCCGGGAAAGACCGCCACGCGCTGATAGCGCTCCGCCAGCCGGGCCCAGAGGTCGGGATGGACCGCGGCCAGCCGGACCGGGAAAGTGTAGAGCACCCAGGTGCGCGCGTGGCGCTGCTCGACGGCCTCGAGCTCGGCCGCGCCGGTCACGGCGGCCCAGGGCCGGCCGTAGTAGCGACGGTAAGGGTAATCGGTCAGGTCCACCACCACCGCCGCATCCGCCGGACCGAGTTCCCGTTCCACGAATCGCGCGGCGCCTTCGTAGTCCTGCTTGGGCCCCCAGGCCCGCGGCACCGTCAACGCGCTGGCGAGCACGCCCGCCCCGGTCACCAGCGTGGCGACCGCCGGCCCCCGCACCGGTGCCAGCGCCCGGGCCAGTGTGAAGACCCCTCTCACCGCGATCAGGGCACCGAACCCGGCTGCGAAGAAGAAGAACCGGGGCCAGAGGTTGTGGCCGAGGGCCACGATCGCGGCGAGCGTGACGAGCGGCGGCAACAACATCACGGCGAGGACCGTACCGCTCTGCCGCCCATAGCTCGCCAGGCCGGCCGCGACCACGAGCCCGCCCAGCCCCAGGGCCATCCAGCCTCCGGGTAAGCCCCGGGCCAGTCCTCCGAGCGCCTCGGCGGCCAGCCAGAGCGGACTCTGCCACGCCGTGGTCACCCCCCCCGAGGGCTTGGCCAGCAGCGTCTCGAGGAGTTGCGGGAGCACCGGCGCGTAGAGGAGCAGCGCGAGCGAACCCGCCAGCCCGAGGGCCGCGACCGGGGCGCGCGCCTGCCCCCGCCACGCTCCGCGCCCGGCTCTGGCCACGAGCCCGAGCAGGATGGCGGCGTGGGCCACCGCCACCAGCGCGGCGGTGGCATGGGTGTACACCGCGAGCGCCATGGCCCCGGCGTAGCCCGCAACCCAGCCGCGCCCGTCGCGGGGGCGCCCGGCCAGCAGGCGAAGGAAGCAGAGGCTCGCCAGGAGCGACCACAGGAGGAGCCCGGTGTAGCCCCGGGCGTTTTGCGAGAACCAGACGTGATGGTAGGAGGCCGCGAGCAGGGCCGCCGCGAGCAGGGCCTCCCGCGGGGCCGCGACCAGGCGGCCGAAGCGCCACACCGCCCAGAGCGAGGCGGCGCCGAACAGCACGGCCGGGAGGCGCAGCGCCCAGCCGCTTTCGCCGAACCACGCCACGGCCGCGTGCGCGGAGAGCGTGTAGAGCAGGTGCTGGTTCTGGCTGTCGAAGGTGGTCACGATCCGGGCGAACGGGAGCCTGACATACTCGACGAGGGTCTGGATCTCGTCGAACCAGAGCCCCTCGCCCAGACCCGGCAAGCGGAGGAGCAGGCCCAGCGCGACGATCCCCGCCGCGATCCCGGCCTCGAGTCGGGTGACGGGCGAGTCCGCCAGCGCCTCGCTCCCGAGCAGGGCGCCGCCTTCCCGCCGGGCGGAGACCTTTGCCCAGCGCGCCAGCACGACCGCGTGCGCGAGCAGCAGCCCCTTGAAGAGCCACAGGCCCCCCACCAGCTCGGCCAGGCGATGAGGATCGCCGGCAGCCAGCCGTCCCGCAGGACCCGAGACCGGAAGCACCAGGGCCAAGAGACCGAGCGCCAGAACGCCGAACCTGGCCAAACCATTGCCGGACATTCGCTTGAGGGGAAAACCCATTCCCGGCTAGGCCTGCAATCCTTGTTCCAGCGGCCCCGGGCCGGCCTCGTGTCCGAAAGTTGCAGGGTTCTGGCCGACCCTTCGGGTAAGGCTGCCGTGCCGGTTCTCGAGATCGTCATGTTAGTGGGGCGTCCCCGACTGGCCGGGGCGCTCCTCGCGTTGCTGTCGCTGTCCGCTCCCGGGTGGCTCGGCGCTCAGGCCACCGGCGGGCCCTCGCTCGTGATCGCGGGCGCCGTCGTCATCGATGTCCGAAGCGGTGCCCAGCGTCCGGGCTCTACCGTGGTGGTGCGAGGCAACCGGATCGTCGCCGTCGTGCCTGACAGCGAGTTCCGGGTTCCCCGCGGCGTCGCCCGGGTGAACGCCGGGGGCCGGTATCTGGTCCCGGGGCTCTGGGACATGCACGTCCACACGGCGGCCATCACGATGATCCCGGGCCAGGAGTTCGAGGCCAATGCGGCCTACGTCTTCCCGCTGTTGCTCGCGCACGGTGTCACCGGGATCCGGGACATGTCGGGGAAGCTGGAGACGCTCCGGCGGTGGCGCGACTCGGTGGCCCGCGGGCTCAGGCTCGGGCCTCGCATGGTGGTGACCGGGCGCAAGGTGGGCGGCGCGCTGCCGGTGGTGCCGGGCGGGCCGCATCCGGTGCGGACCGCCGCCGACGTCCGCCGCTCGGTGCGGCTGCTCCGGGAGCACGGTGCCGATTTCGTGAAGGTGGACGGGCTTCCCGTCTCCCTCTATCCGGTCCTCTTCGAGGCGGCGCGCGCCGAAGGGCTTCGCGTCGCGGGCCACGTGCCGCCCTGGATCGGGCTCGGGGAGCTGGCGGACGACGGCATCTGGACCGCGGAGCACTTGCAAGGCGTCTTCCTCGACGCCTCGACCCGGCGCCGCGAGCTCCTCCGCCGGGAGCAGTGGGCCCGCACCTGGTGGGGCCGGCTCCTGATTCGGCTCCGCCTCTGGAACATCCGGGAGACCCAGCGGCGTGATCGGCGCACCGTGGTCGACACCTGGAGCGATAGCGCCGTCCAGGTGCTGGCCGCCCGCCTGCGTCGCAACGGCACCTGGGAGACTCCCACGCTGATCGGCCTGCGCGACATCGCGGGCGAGCCGCCGGCCACGCCGCGCGAGGACCAGCTGCCCTACCGGCTTCCGTTCCACGACAAGAAGGTGCTCGACGAGAGCGACGTGGACATCCCGAACGTCAAGAAACGGCTCGACCTCTATTATCGGGCCGCGGGTGCGCTGGCCCGCGAGGGGGTGCCGCTGCTCGCGGGCTCGGACATGCCGGGGACGCGGCGCGTGCCCGGCTTCAGCCTGATCGAGGAGCTGGAGGAGCTGGAGCGGGCGGGACTCACGCCGCTCCAGGCGCTGGAGGCCGCGACCCTCAATCCCGCCCGCGCCCTGGGCTTCGCCGATTCGCTCGGCACCATCGAACCCGGGAAGCTCGCCGACCTGGTGTTGCTGGACCGGAATCCCTTGGAGGGCGCCCGCAACCTGAGGACGGTGTGGGCCGTCGTGGTGAACGGTCGCTTCCTCGGGCGGGCCGAGCTGGACCGGATGCTGAGCGACGTCAGGCAACTGGCCCTGGAGACGCGGGCGCTCGCCGCCCGGACCGCGCTCGCGAGGCCGGCGGCCGGTACCGGGGGCGCGGGCCCGCTCCCGCCGGCCGGCCC
>DATLYZ010000004.1:0-2243 GCA_035574255.1 Gemmatimonadales bacterium
CCTCACGAAGCAGGCGCGATTCCCGCGTTCGCCCGCCGGTACAAGGTCACGTGCCGGCTCTGTCACGACCCCATCCCCAAGCTTACCGACTTCGGCGAACAGTTCGCGGCGAACGGCTACCGGATGCGGCCGGGCGAGGACGCTGCGGGCCGGAGCGGCATGGTGCCGGTGGAATTGGGCGCATCGGTGGCGACCCCGGCGCGGTCGAGCACGATGAGTACGCCGGAACCGTCACGGGCCGGCGGGAAGCCCTGCTCGTACGTGTCGCCCAGCACGGCATCGTGCACGTAACGCAGGGCGTTGGTCGTGGTATCGATCCGCGCCCGAAAGACGTCGCCGGCCTCGAGCCGAACGGTCCGGCTCGGGCCGAGCAGCAGGCGCGCGGTGACATCGGTCCCCGCCGCGGAGCTCACGATCCTGAAGTCGGGCTGCCAATCGGAGGTAGGCATGTCCCTGGAGGACTCCTCGGTGCCGCAGGCCGCCAGGGCGATCGCGGCGAGGAGGCGCACACCGGCCTTTCGGGTAGGCAGAGTCATGGGGAGGTGTCGGGGGAGGTTCGAGAGGGAGGACGCCGCACCGGCGCCTGGTGGCACAGGGAACCTTCCGCTCCCCGGACGGGCGCCGGTCACCGTGCGGTCAGTCCCGGGAACGCGACCGGGAATCTGGGGGCTCCCACCGTGAGGCGCCAGCGGGGCCGCCTCACCGCGAGAGGCCGGCGGTATCCACCGACAGCTCGAACCGCCCGGCCGCGGCCTCCAGCCGAACCACCTCGCGGCCGGTTTCGTCCCTGACCCGGAGCGAGGCGCCGGTCGAATCGGCCAGCAACCGGAATAACGCGCGGCCGGCGGCGTCGCCTATCGAGATGTCCGCACCGTGCCGGCCCGCGAACGCGCGCACCAGTTCACTCTGGTCGCCCTGCGCCGCGAGGCGCACCACGCCGCCCAGTTCGGCCTGAGCTTGGAACGGGTCACCCCGGCGGAGGGCGTCCGCCGCACGGTCCGAGACGGCGAGGGGCCGGGTGAAGGCGCCGGGCTCGAACCGCACCTTGCCGATTTCCACCTGCCGCGCGCCTCCGGCTCGATCGCAGCGGAACCCGCTCTCGAGACCGATATCCGCCTCCCGTTCCGGGACGAGCCGGCAGGCAAGGAGCCGTCCGGACGCGTCAGGCTCGGCGAGATCCACCTCGAGGTCGAAGCGGGGGAGCTCGCCCCTGACCGCCCGCCTCACCGCCACCTGCCGCACCAGGCCGAGCCGGTCGCCCTCCAGGACGAACGGGAGCTCGACCCGGGCCGGAGCGGTCGCGAACCCTCCGACCCGGCCCGACCGGACCTCTGACCAGGCCGATCGCGCGGCTCGACCGGCCTCGGCCGATTCGGATCCAGAGGCTGCGCATGGGAAGCTCCGCGGCACGGGGAGGATGGCCCACAGGGCCCCTACGAGCCGTCGGGCGAGAGGTTTCAGGCTGCGACAGGCCGGGCGGCTCAGACCACCCGATCGCTGCCCCCGTCAATGGGCACCTGGGCGCCAGTGGTTTTCGCGAAGGCGGGGCCCGCCATGGCGAGGACGAGCTGGGCGACGTCGCGGGAGGTAACCTCGACCCGGAGCAGATTGTTGCGGCGGTACTCCTCGGGGGTGAGGCCGTAGGCCCGGGCCCGCGCCTCCAGCACCTCGGGGGTCCACGCGCCGGTGTCGAACACGGCGTGCGGGTGGATGACGTTCACGCGAATTCCGTCGGCGGCGAGTTCCAGCGCGGCGACCCGCGCCAGCTGGGTGAGCCCGGCCTTGGCCACCGAGTAGGCGCCGGCCCCCGGCCCGGGGGCCGGCACGTTCTTGGATCCGACGATGATGACGCAGGGGTCGAATCCGAGCCGGAGATAGGGGATGGCGATCCGGAGCAGGGCCAGGTGACTGGTGAGGTTGAGCTCCAGGCTCTGGCGCCAGACCTCGTCAGGCATCTCCTCGAGCCGGGCCGTGGGCGAGAAGACGCCGGCGTTGCTCACCAGGATGTCGAGCCCGCCGGCCCGGCGGACGGCCGCCTCCACCGCCGCCCGGAGGGCGGCGTGGTCGGTCACATCGCAGACGGCGCCGGTGAGTCCCGGCCGCGCGAACAGGGTCGTGATCGCGGGGTTGACGTCGAGCCCGATGACGGCCGCGCCGGCGGCGTGAAGGGCCTCGGCCGCGGCGCGGCCGATCCCGCTCGCCGCCCCGGTCACCAGGGCCGCCTTGCCCTGGAGCGGCGGGGC
>DATLYZ010000005.1:0-66849 GCA_035574255.1 Gemmatimonadales bacterium
GGGGGCGCCCCCCCCGCCGCCACCGCCACCCCCACCGCCACCCCCACCGCCCAGTGGGCTCGCGAACGAATGCAGCCGGCCGCAGGCGGGGTGGATCTGGTGCGACGATTTCGACCAGGACCGCCTCGGCAGCTACTTCGAGTACATCGCGGACCAAGGCAGCTTCCTCCGCGCGAGCGGGGTGGGCAACCAGGGCTCGTTCGGCATGCGGGCCCATTTCAACGCCGGCCAGGTGAGCGCCGGGGCGCTCCACCTGGCCTTCGGGCGCACCCCGGCTCCGCTCTTCCGGCCGGTGGACGCCGGGACGTCGGACTACCGCGAGATCTACTGGCGGGTGTACCTCCGCAACCAGAGCGGGTGGACCGGCGGGGGTGGCTTCAAGCTGGCGCGGGCGACGAGCTTCGTGAGCGCGAACTGGGCCCAGGCCATGATCGCCCACCTCTGGAGCGGCGGAGCGAGCCCGGGCTGGGACTATCTGGTGCTGGATCCGGCGTCCGGGACCGACCCGGCGGGCAACGTCAAGACCACGGGCTACAACGACTTTCCCAACCTGCGCTGGCTCGGCGCGATGCGGGGCACCACGCCGCTCTTCGACGCTGCGCACCTGGGCCAGTGGTACTGCATCGAGACGCACGTCAGGCTGAACGACCCGGGGCAGTCGAACGGGGTCTTCGAGTTCTGGATCAACGGCACGCGCCAGGCCGGGGCGTCGAACCTGAACTGGGTGGGAGCGTACACCGGGTACGGCATCAACGCGGTCTTCCTGGAGAACTACTGGAACGGCGGATCGCCGGCCGCGCAGGACCGCTATTTCGACAACTTCGTGGTGAGCACCCAGCGGATCGGCTGCTGACCTCTGGCGGGACCGATTTCGGGGTTCGGGGGGCGGGAGAACGCTCCGCCCCCCCCCCCCGGGGCCGGACTCACCCGCTCAGGGTTCAGAACCTCCGACCGGTTACCCCCCTCCCGCCCCCCCCCCTGGTCAGGGGACGCGCGCGCGTCCGATGGTTCCGGCGTCGGTGCCGAACCAGATGCTGCGGGTGCTCGGGTCGAAGGTCATGTGCCGCACCACGATTCCGCCGCTCCCGGCGATCGGCACCGGGTCGCCGAACCGTTCGGTCCGGGTATCGAACGCGACGAATCGGTTGGGCTGCGGGCCGGTCTCGACCAGCCACACCCGCCCCCGGTCGTCGCCGGCCATGGCATAGGGCGCCGAGCGCGTCCCGGCGGGGTTCTGCCAGCTCCTGAAGCCGGCCGTCCCGGGGTCGAAGCGCCACAGGCGCCCGAGCGCGTAGTCGCCCAAGTAGACGCGATCGTCGGGGCCGATCACGATGCGGCGCGGGCGCGCCCCCTCGTCAGGCACCCTGTACTCGGTGAGCTCGAAGGAGGTGGGGTCCACCGTCCCGAGCCGGTTGGTGCCGAACTCGGCGAACCAGGGCCGGCCTTTCGAGTCCACCGCGATCCCGTAGGGCCGGGCACCACGGGTGGGCACTCGGACGAGGCGGATCGCACCGGTCCGGGTGTCGAGCTTCCCCACGGCCCCTCCGGCCTGGACGGTGAACCAGAGGTCGCCCCGCGGGTCGAAGACCAGGGTGTGGGGATCGCCCGCCTCGGGATCCGGCATCGGGTAGCGTGCGACGCTCCCGTCCCGGGGGTCGAGCCGCCCGATCAGCCCATTCCGGTTCCCCGCGTACCAGACCATCCCGTCCCGGTCCACGATCAGGTTATGGGGACCCGTGCCGGGGTCGAGGTCGTAGCGCCTGAACTCGCCCTTCGCCGGGTCGAGCACGGCGACGTAATCGCCGGTCTGGCCCACGAACCACACCCGGCCGTCCGGTCCGGGGGAGGGATCGCGGGGCCGGGTGCCGGGCCAGGGAACCGTCCACTCGGTGATCTCGAGGCCGTCGGGTGGCCGATCGGCCGCGGCGAGGAGCCCTCCGCTCAACGCGGCCAGCAGGACGGCCGGGCCTCGGGGATGGCGTATCATCTTAGAAAAGCCCCTCCACCGACAGATACCGCTCGCCCGTGTCGTAGCAGAAGGTAAGCACCCGGCTCCCCGGCCGCATCTCCGGGATCTTTTTGGCCACCGCCGCCAGCGCAGCGCCTGACGACATGCCGATGAAGATCCCCTCCTCCCTGGCGGCTCGGACGGCGTAGCCGAACGCTTCTTCCTCCGTGACCTGGATGACACCGTCCAGCACGGCCCGGTTCAGAATCGCCGGGATGAAGCCGGCCCCGATGCCCTGGATCCGGTGGGGACTGGGCGCGCCGCCGGAAATCACCGCGGATTTGGCCGGCTCCACCGCGAAGGTCTGGAGCCCGGGCATTCGCGGCTTCAGCACCTCGCTCACCCCCGAGATGTGGCCCCCGGTTCCGACGCCAGTGATCAGGTAGTCGAGACCCTCGGGGAAGTCCTCCAGGATCTCGCGGGCCGTGGTCGCGCGATGGATCTCGACATTGGCCGGGTTCTCGAACTGCTGCGGCATCCAGGCGTTGGGAATCGTGGCGACGAGTTCTCGGGCCCGCTCGATCGCCCCTTTCATCCCTTGCTCGCGCGGGGTGAGCTCCAGCTCCGCGCCGTACGCGGCCATCACCCGGCGCCGTTCGATGGACATGGACTCCGGCATCACCAGGATGAGCCGGTAGCGCTTCACGGCGGCCACCATGGCCAGGCCGATCCCGGTATTCCCCGAGGTGGGCTCGATGATGACGCTGTCCGGCCGGAGGAGACCGCGCCGTTCCGCGTCCTCGATCATGGAAAGGCCGATCCGATCCTTGATGCTGCCGCCCGGATTGGCCCGCTCCAGCTTCATCCAGACCTCGACCTTCCGGTCGAAGAGCCGGTTGATCCGTACGTGGGGCGTGTTGCCGATGGTTTCGAGGATGGTCTGCGCACGCATGGCTCGCTCGTGTGGTGGCACGTGACAGGGTGGCGGCTTTGCGGGGTGGCCTCCGCCACCCGCGCGCTCATCGGACCCGGGCGGCGCCGCCCGGACGAGGGAGGCGACATCGGCCGGGCAGGGTGGAGCGGAGGCCAAGCTCCAAGAGGGGGATCATCAGATGTTGAATTCCAGCAGCGGCTCTTCCGCCTCGCGGGCTCGCTCGACGGCGGCCATGTGGGTCACGACGGAGCCGGGTGGGACACTGTGGGTGAGCCAGACGTTGCCCCCGATCACGCTGCCGGCCCCGATCACGGTATCGCCACCCAGGATGGTCGCGTTGGCGTAGATCACCACGTCGTCCTCGATGGTGGGGTGGCGCTTCTGGCGGGCAAACTCCTTCCTCACGCTCAAGGCCCCCAGGGTGACCCCCTGATAGAGGCGCACCCGGTCGCCGATGACCGTGGTCTCGCCGATCACGATCCCGGTCCCGTGGTCAATCGCCAGGGAACGACCGATGGTAGCACCGGGATTGATGTCGATGCCGGTGGCCCGGTGGGCCGATTCCGTGATGAGCCGCGGGAGCAACCCCACGCCGAGCCGGCACAGCACGTGGGCGATCCGGTAGCAGGCGATGGCGTAGACCCCGGGATACGCCAGGATCACTTCGTCTCGGGTCCGCGCCGCCGGGTCGGCCAGAAAGGTGGCCTCGGCGTCGAGCGCGAGCAGCCCCGCCACCTCCGGAAGCTCGGCGAGGAAGCGATCGCTGAGCCCGCGGGCTTCCTCCCGCCGGTGCCCCAGCCCTTCGAGAAACTCCGCCAGCTCCCCGCCCACCTGATCCAGTTCGGCCCGCACGTCGGCCGGAGCAAAGCGGCGCGGATCGGCGAAGTGCGGGAACAGGAGCCGCAGGGTCTCGCGCGCGAGCTGCTCCGCCCGCTCCGCGGCCCGGCTGGGGAGCTGGTACCCCTTCCGGGCGGCGGAGACCTGGGTCACGAACTTCTCGAGGGGATCCGGCATTATTGCCAACATAATCACCCGCGTGGCGGTGGGCCGGGTGGGAGCAGGCCGGAGCGACCCGTGCGGTCTGGCGCTTCCCGGCCCGGGGGCACATAGTTAGCGGTCCGGCTCCGGAGCGGGAGGCTGGAGGCCGGCTCGAGCCGACACCACGGACCACCATGACGCCACCTGATCCCAGCCGCCCCGCGTGGGCCGGAAGCGAGCTTGCCTCGCGCGAGCTGGGCATGCCCTACCCGAGCTTCCCCGCCTTGCTGCCGCCCGGCCAGGTCGAGGCTGGGCACTACGTGGTGCGGTTCGCCCGGTCGGCGGAGGAGCTGGACCAGGTGGAGCGGCTCCGGTTCGAGGTCTTCAATCTCGAACTGGGCGAGGGGCTCGACGCCTCCTTCGCGACGGGCCGGGACCACGATGACCTCGACCCCTGGCTCCACCATCTCCTGATCGCCACCCGGGACTCGGGCGAGATCGTGGGCACCTACCGGCTCCAGACCGCCGAAATGGCCCGCGCCCGGCAGGGCTTTTACTCGAGTGGCGAGTTCGACCTGGCCGGTCTGCCCGAGGCCTTCGTGGCGGGGGCGGTGGAAGTGGGCCGGGCTTGCGTGGCCAGGGGTCATCGGAACGGACGGGTGCTCAACCTGTTGTGGCGCGGCCTCGCGCTCTATCTGAGACACAACCGAAAGCGGTATCTGTTCGGGTGCTGCTCGCTCACCTCGCAGGATCCGGCCCTGGGGCTGGCCACGCTGGCCTATCTCGAGGCCGAGGGCCACCTGCACCCGGGGCTCCGCACCGTGCCGTGGCCCGGGTTCGGCTGCGAGGGAGCCGACCCAGGGGTGGTGGCCGTCCAGCCCGTGCACATTCCTCCGCTGTTCCAGAGCTACCTCAACCTGGGCGCCAAAGTTCTGGGGCCTCCGGCAATTGACCGTCAATTCAAGACCATTGACTTCCTCGTCGCGCTCGATGTCGAGGCGCTCGAGCCGCACCGCTACCGCTATTTCTTTCGCTGAGGGCGGCACCACCCGGTCCCGCCCGTGGGCGGCCGCCCGCCTTCTGGGCCTGGCGCTCTGGACCGGCACGGGACTCGCCCTCTGGGCGCTGGGGCGGGTCCTGCTGCTCCCGGCGCCGACTCGGTACCGCGGTTTCAGGCGGCGGATGCTGCAAGCCTGGTCGCGCGGCGTGTGCCGGCTCCTGGGGATCCGGGTCCGGGTCACCGGGGTGGTGCCCCGCCCTCCGTTTTTTCTGGTGTCGAACCACCTGAGCTATCTGGACATCGTGGTCTTCGCCGCCCAGACGCCGTGCCGCTTCGTGGCGAAGCGTGAGGTCGGCGCCTGGCCGGGCGTGGGGATGCTGGCGCGGATCATGGAGACCATCTTCATTGACCGGACGGTTCGGCGCGACGCGCTGCGGGCGCTCGCCCAGGTGGATCGGGCGATCCGGGACGGTGACGGCATCGTGCTCTTCGCGGAGGCCACCAGCACCGCCGGGCGGTCGGTGCTGCCGTTCCGCCCGGCGCTCCTGGAATGGGCGGCCCGGACCGGCCAGCCGGTCCACTACGCCAGCGTGAGTTACCGGACCCCGGATGGGTGCCCACCCGCGCATCTCGCGGTGTGCTGGTGGGGCGAGATGACTTTTGGCCGGCACCTCGTGGGACTCGCCCGGCTGCCGCGCATTGATGCCTCGCTGCACTTCGGCCCGGCACCCATTGCCGAGCGCGATCGCAAGCAACTGGCCGGCCGGCTCCACGACGCGGTCCGGGCCCAGTTCGTTCCCGTCGTGACCCAGGAGTGAGGATGACCGAGTGCCTTGAAGCGGTGGCGGGGAATCTGGAGGTGCTGCGCCAGGGTGTGGAGCTGCTCCGGCGGATGGACGACGGGATCTACGGCGTAGGGGATCCGGCGGCCGGCCGCTCCCCGGTGGGGGCGCACTTCCGGCATGTGCTGGACCACTATCGTTCGTTCCTGTCCGGACTCGCGACCGGGGAGATTGACTACGACGCCCGGGAGCGGAACACCCCGCTCGAGCGGGATCGGGAGCTTGCCATCGCCGCCGCGCTCGGGTACATGGCTGACCTGGAGCGGCTGCCGGCGGACCTGGCCGATCGCCCGGTGCGGGTCACTCTCCGGAGTGTCGCGGCCGCCGACGAGTCTCCGGACTGGAGCGGTTCGACCGTCAAACGGGAGCTGCAGTTCCTGGTGAGCCATACAGTGCATCACTATGCGCTGATCAAGGAATTGCTGGGCCAGCAGGGCCTGGAGGCCGGCGAGGCCTTCGGGGTGGCGCCCTCCACCCTCGCGGCCCGCCGGCGGGACGCGCCATGTGCACCGTGAGCTGGCTGCCCGGCGCCGGGGGCTACACCCTCTACTTCAACCGGGACGAGCGACTCACCCGGGCCTCGAGCCTCCCGCCGAGCGTGCGGGAAGCGGACGGGGTTCGATTCGTGGCGCCGCTGGACGGCGAGTTCGGAGGCACCTGGATCGCCGTCAACGAATTCGGCGTCACCGTCTCGCTCCTCAATCGCTATGGCGACTCGGCCGCCCCGCCGCCTGCCCATCCGGTGAGCCGGGGCCGGCTGGTGCTGGCCCTCGCGCCGGCCGCCGACCTGGCCGAGCTCGAGGCGAGGCTCTCGCGGGTGGACCTGGCAGCCTTCCAGCCGTTCACCCTGGTGGCCGCGGCAGCCCACTGCGCCGCCTGGCTGGCCGCCTGGAACGGCCGGGCGGTCAGCCTGGCGCGCCACTCCGCACCCGGCCCTATCCTGACGAGTTCGGCGTTCGACGAGCCGGCGGTGGCCGCCTCGCGGCGGCGAGTGTTCGCCGAGGCGCTCGCCGCGGGGTTGACCGCAGACCGACTGGCGGCGCTCCACCGGAGCCACCTGCCCGCGCGGGGCCCGTCCTCCATCTGCATGCACCGGAGCGACGCCGAAACCCAGAGCCTGAGCCGGATCACCGTGACACGGCGTGAGGTACACTTCGCCCACGTGCCTGACGCCCCCTGTCGGGGCCGCGAGTCAGTCTCGCTCCGGCTCGCGCGGCGCCGGTCTCCGCACGCCGCTTGACGGCGCCGGCGACCCCGGCGCGCCGGATGGGCCGGTGGATCCGGCGGCGGCTCGGCGCCGCCTGGGTGCTGCTCCTCGCGCTCTCGCACGGCTGGCGGGCCCTCCACCCGTTCGATGGCCACCCTCTCGCGCCGGGCCACTCCAGCCTCGCCGTCCACGCGGTACGCGGGGTCCGGGAGCTCGCGCGCCCGGTCCGGCTCGCGTACCAGGACCTCGGGCGCGACTCGGCGCCGCGCCCTGTGGTCGTCCTCATCCACGGGAGCCCGGGCGACGGTCGAGCCTTCTGGGGCGTCGCGCCGGCCCTGGCCTCGCGGTTCCGGGTGCTCGTGCCCGACTTGCCCGGTTTCGGAGCGTCCGGCTGGCGCGTACCTGACTATTCGATCCGCGCCCATGCCGGCTACCTCCGGCAACTGCTCGACTCGCTAGGCATCGCGCGGGCGCACCTGGTCGGCTTCAGCATGGGGGCCGGGGTAGCGCTCCACCTCGCCGACCAGGTTCCGGACCGGATCCGCTCGCTCACCCTCCTCTCCGCGATCGGCGCCCAGGAATACGAACTGCTGGGCGACTACCGCCTCAATCATCTGATCCACGGGCTGCAACTGGGAGCGCTCTGGCTGCTCCGCGAGGGAGTGCCCCATTTCGGGGCGCTGGACGGCGGGTTCTTCACCGTCGAATACGCCCGGAACTTTTACGACTCGGACCAGCGGCCGCTGCGGCGCATCATGGCGCGGCTCCCGATGCCGGTCCTGATCCTGCACGGCGAGCGCGACCCGCTGGTCGCCCCCGCCGCGGCGCGCGAACATGCCCGTCTCATCCCGCAGAGCGAGCTCCGGATGGACCTGGGAGACCATTTCGCCGTGTTTCAGCATCCCGGGCTCGTGGTCGCCCCCCTCACCGAGTTCCTGGCCCGGGTCGAGCAGGGCGCGGCGCGGACCCGGGCCACGGCCGAACCGCCCCGGCTCGCGGCGGCCGCGGCGCCCTTCGACCCCCGCCGCATCCCGCCGGTCCGGGGCTTCGCCCTCCTGCTCGTGTGTTTCCTGCTCGCCGCCGCCACCCTGCTCAGCGAGGACCTCACCTGCATCGCGGCCGGGCTCATGGTCGCCCGAGGGACGATCGGTTTTCTCCCCGCCGCCGGCGCCTGCGTCGCGGGGATCTATCTCGGTGACCTCATGCTCTTCGGCGCCGGCCGCTGGCTGGGGCGGCGGATGATCGGCCGGGCTCCGCTCAGGTGGGTGCTGAGTGCGGCGGACGTCGAGCGGAGCGCGCAGTGGCTCTCCCGGAAGGGGATGGCCCTGGTGTTCCTCTCGCGGTTCCTGCCGGGCACCCGGCTCCCGACCTATTTCACGGCGGGGTTGCTACGCGCCTCGGGAGCGGCCTTCGCGGGCTACTTCTTTCTGGCCTGTCTCGTCTGGACCCCGGCGCTGGTCGGCCTCGCCCAGGTGTACGGCGAGGCCACGCTCTCGGTCCTCCGCACCTTCCAGGAGCACCTCTCGCTCTTCCTGCTGGTGGCCGGCCTCGGGCTTTTCCTCCTGATCAAGCTCGCCCTGCCGCTCTGCTCCTGGCGGGGCCGGCGGCTGCTCCTGTCGGCCTGGCGCCGGCGGACCCGGTGGGAGTACTGGCCGCGCTGGATCTTCTATCCGCCCGTGGTGGGGTACGTCCTCTGGCTCGGCCTCAAACACCGCAGCCTCACGCTCTTCACCGCCGCCAACCCGGCCATCCCGGGGGGCGGGTTCGTGGGCGAGTCCAAGGCGGCGATTCTCCGGGGTCTGGATGGCGGGGACGGCCTGGTGGCCCGGTTCGACGTCATCCCGGCCTTCATTCCGCCGGAGGAACGGCCTCGCCAGGCGCTGGCGTTCAAGGAACGACACCAGCTTCCGTGGCCGCTGGTCTTGAAGCCGGACATCGGCGAGCGCGGCTCGGGCGTGGCGATCGTCCGGAACGAGGTGAGCCTCCGGGCCTACCTCGGGGCCGCCTCGACCGACACGATCGTGCAGGAGTATGTCCCGGGAGACGAGTTCGGGGTTTTCTATTACCGGCTCCCCGACGAGGAAACGGGCCGGATCTTTTCCATCACCGAGAAGCGCTTCCCCGCCGTGGTCGGCGACGGGCGGCGCACCCTCGAGGAGCTCATCCTGGCCGATGATCGCGCGGTGGCGATGGCCCCCTTCTATCTCCGGCTCCACGCACCCCGCCTCGCCTGGGTGCCGGAAGCCGGGGAGCGGGTGCAGCTTGTGGAGCTGGGAACCCACTGCCGTGGCGCCGCGTTCTACGACGGCGGCTGGGTCCGCACACCGGCCCTGGAGGCGGCGATTGACCGATTGAGCCGCCGCTACGACGGGTTCTGGATCGGACGGTACGACATCCGGACTCCGAACCTCGACGACTTTCGAGCGGGCCGGAACTTCCAGGTCGTGGAACTCAACGGGGTGGCGGCCGAAGCCACCCACATTTACGACCCGAAGACCCCGCTCGGGACCGCCTATCGGACGCTGTTCGCTCAGTGGCGGATGCTGTTCGACATCGCGGCCCGGAACGTCCAGCGTGGAGCGCGCCCCGCGTCCCTGGGCGACCTGTGTCGGCTCCTGGCCGTGCGACAGCGCGCTACCCGGTCGCACCGGGACCTGTGACGACCTCGACACCTGGAGACCCCATGTTGGATTCCCCCGCGCCCGAGCTCCCCCGGCATCTCCTGATCGTGAGCTGGGCCGCCCAGATCGCGGCGGCGGCCATCCTGGCCCAGACGCTCTACTTCAAGTTCACCGGGGCCCCTGAATCGGTGTACATCTTTTCCACCCTCGGGATGGAGCCATGGGGAAGGATCGGGACCGGGGTGCTGGAGCTGGTCACGGCGATCTTGCTCCTCATCCCGGCCACCGCGGCGCTCGGGGCCCTGCTCGCCCTCGGCCTGATGACCGGGGCGATCTTCTTCCATCTGGTGAAGCTCGGTATCTCGGTCCAGGGAGATGGCGGGCTGCTCTTCGGCCTGGCCCTGATCGTGTTCGCCTGCGCGGCGACGGTGGTCCTGCTCCGGCGGACCCAGATTCCGATCCTGGGCCGTTTCTTCTAGTCCGGGACCCAGAACCCCTCCGGGCAGACCCGCCTCACGAAGGCCTCGCCGGAGGGGGTGAAGGGGCGGCGCCAGCCGAAGGACGGGATCGGCTGTCCCACGTGCTCCGCCGCCACCTCGAGCAGGTGTTGGGCGCAACCGCGCCCTTGCTCGGCCGGAAGGGTCCAGATGATCTCGACGGTCCAGGAGGGAAGGGGCGCCACCGGGTGGGCCGGCCGCCGCTCGGCGTCCCAGTCGTCCCAGGACCACCAGCCCCAGCGGATCCGGGGACGGAGGACCGCCAGCCCCACCGCGACCCCGTTCCGCCGTGCGATAAAGACCCGGGTGTCCGGGTTCCGGTCCTCCACCGTGTAGGCGGGGGTGCTGAACGGGGTGTCGCGCATGGCGCGCAGCGCCACCTGCTCGGCGAGCTTGCGCTGCGGCTCCGGCGAGGCGTTGGTCACGAGGAGGACCTCGGTAGCGTCCCAGCGCGCAATGACCTGCTCGCCTGGGAGCCCGGGGACCGGCACGCTCCCGGCACGCTCGGTGAACGGGGTGGTCATGATACCCCTAAGCTATACGGGTGCGTCGCCAGCGGTAAGTCGTTTAGCTTGCTGCGATGCTGCTCATGGACCGGGAAAATCTTTTCGTCCCCGGGTACTCGCACGTGCTCTCGAGTACCAACGACATCGCAGAACTCGAGGCCCTGCGGCTCCGGGTCGGTGCGCCGCCCCAGGCCCTGGATCGGCGCGGGAGCCGCCCCCACCTCGATCTCAAGCTGGAGGCCCGGCAACGGGCCCTCCACGATCCCGCCGTCCGGGTCTTCGAGACGAGCCGAGATCTCCTCCGGGCCTGGCGCGCCTGCCAGCCTCCGCCGGGAAGACGGCCGAGCTGAGCCCTGGAGGTCGGGACCCGGTGGCTTCCGGCCTCCCCTCCCCACGACCCTGTGGCTCGCTTGCCACAACCCGGCCGGGCGCCGGGAGAGCCAACCCGTTACCCCACAAGAGAGTCGATCCTGCGGGAGCCCGGCGCGAAGGATGCACCAGGCCCCGATCATGGCCCCCCTCAGCAACCCTGTGGCTAACAAGGCGGAGGAGTCCCCAATGGAGAGCCCCCTGCTCACCTGTCGCCGCGTACTGGCAGCGGTCGCCCTGCTCGCCGTCACGGCGTGTGACCCGAGCCAGAACGCGGGTCCCAGTTCGGCGATGTCCGGGGCTGGTAACGTGGTCGTGAGCCAGCCGGGCAACGGGCAGCCCAACCATGAAGAGTTCGAGATTTGCAAGTTCGGGTCGAGCGCCACGTTCGATTTCTCGGTGCACGACCTCACCACCAACACCACGACCACGGGCCAGGTGACCCTGGCGGACGGCGACTGCACGGTGATCGCCCTCTTCGGCGGCCTGGGCGCGGACGTGACCGTCACCGAGCAGGTTCCGAGCGGCTTCACGCTCGATCGCGTGGACATCACGACCATCACCAACGGCGTCATCTCGGGTCCCACCTCCGTGAGCGGCCCGACCGTCACCGGGCACATCCAGGGGAGCGCCGGCGGCGGGCTCCAGGGCGTGCTGGCCGAGTTCTTCAACTCGCGGGCGGGCGGCGGGGAGGGCTGCACGCCGGGCTACTGGAAGCAGCCGCAGCACTTCGATAGCTGGCCGTCGCCGTACACGCCGAGCACGCCGTTCTCTGCGGTGTTCGAAAACGCGTTCCCGGGCATGACGTTGCTCCAGGTCCTGGCCCAGGGCGGCGGCGGACTCAACGCGTTGGGCCGGCACACGGTGGCCGCACTGCTCAACGCCGGGTCGGGCGGCGTGAATTACAACCTGAGCACCAGCGACGTGATCAACGCGTTCAACGCGGTGTTCCCCGGCACCAAGACGCAGTACAACCAGCGGAAGGACATCTTCGAGGGGTTCAACGAACAGGGCTGCCCGCTGAACTGAGCGTGGCCGGTCCTCACCGGAGAGCCCGGGCCCGCACGCCCGGGCTCTTCACTTTGGGGTCCCCGGCCGGTCGCACCGGCGCAGGCCGAGATGATTGTTCCGGTTTTGCCCGGGGCCGTCACGGCCTGGGCCGCTTGCGCTCCAGCACGCCGCGCTGCTCTTCGAGCACGATGCGGAGCGGAATCCCGGGGTCGAGCCGGGCCGCCGCCTCGCGGTCCACCACGCGGAGAATGGCTCCCCGCACGGCTACCGCCTCCCCCCGCCTGAACTGCACCTCCCCCGCGAACTCGTTGCCCGGTTCCGGCGGCACCGCGTCACCCAGGTCGAACCGGATGCCGCGCTCCGACAGGTCCAGGATCTCGAAGCTCACCCCCTGCACCACGAGCCGGGGCCGGAGCGCGGCCGGATACAGGATGCGATAGTGCTCGCGCTGGTGGGTCCACGCCATGATCGCTGCCTACCAGAGCAGGCCGCTGGCCGGCCGGCGGCCGACCGTCCCGGCGGAGACCGGAAACCCGCCCTGGAGACGCGCCGCGATCTGGTTGCCCGAGGTCCGGAGCACGCGTCCCTCCACCGCGATCGCGCGGTCGGGGGAGAGGCGGATCACCCCGCGCAGGATCTCGCCGATCGTCAGGTCGGTCGAGGAGGCCCGGAACCGGATCCCGCGGGTGGAGAGATCGAGAATCGGAAACACCTTCCCGCCCGCTTCCAATGTGGGCTGGGGGCCGTCGGGGAAGGCGAGGCGCGGCTCGGCGCGGCGGTGGGCGGTCGTCATGACCTCAGCGGGGTGCGAGACGGCTGGCGTTCAGCTCACTGATCATATGGCGTGCCGCCGGCGAAAGGTCAAGCAGGTCGAGCCGGGCGATCACCGCCTCCGGCAGCCGGAGCGGCTGTCCGGTCCCCAGGACGAACCGCTGCGGGCCCATGGTCTCGAGCAGGAGGGCGAGGTGATCCTCGGGCGGTCCCCAGACCCAGGCCACATCCCACCAGATCCGGGCGGCCTCCTCGGGGGTGGACCCGTAATGCACCTCCTCGACGAAGTTCCGGTCCGCCAGGGTAACGAGGAGCCGCACCCCGGGGTGGCAGCGCACGAGCGCGCGCACCGCCGCGGCGGGAAGCTCGGGAGCCACGTCGTTCGGATGGCGCTGGCGCTGGTCCTCCAGGCGCACCGCGAGGAGCAGGACGAGGCCGCGCTCCCCCGCGGCCTGCGCCAGGCGGCACATCTCGGGACCGGCCGGCGCCAGCGCGTAGCAGCCGGGATCGGCCCGCACCGCCGGGGCCCTCCGGGCGAGCGCCTCGTCGAGCACGCGCTCCCACCCGGGGAGGCCGGGATGGACCGCGGGCACCGGGCGGAAGCGGGTCTCCCGTGCGGCGACGCCGTAGAGCCAGGGGTTCCCTTCGGTGGGATCGCGCCAGTAAAGGCCCGGGAGATGGGACACCCAGGCTTCCCGGATCCCCACCCGGTCCAGCGCCGCCCGGACCGCCTCCGGGCTGGTGCCCGGCACCCGCCGAAACGGGTAGGATCCGAGAAAGACATTGACGTCAATCACGCGAAGGCTCCCGCCGGGAAGATCCGGCACGCGTTGCGCGAGCGCACCCGATCCAGCTCGTCTGGAGTGAGGATCCGCTCCAGATACCGCAGCTTCGCCCAGCCGGTATCCATCGTGAGATCGGTTCCCCAGAGCAGTCGGTCCACCCCGACCGCTGCGAGACACGCCTCCAGCATCCCGCCGTCCACCCCGCTGCCCGAGAGGTCCACGTACACATTCGGGGTATCGCGCAGCACGTGGAGCGAGTGGAGCCAGTCGCCGCCGCCGGCCAGGTGGGCGAGGATAAACCGCACGTCCGGATGCCGTGCCGCGAGCGCGCACAGCTCGACCGCGTCGGAAGCCTCCTGCCCCGGCCAGTCGCGCCGCCGATGCTGCCAGATGTGATGCAGGATGGGCACGCGCCGTTCGCGGGCGAGGAGGCAGATCGGGTCGAGCAGCCGGTCATCGGCCCGGCGGCTCGCCGCGAGCTTGATCCCGATCAGCCCCGCATCGAGACCGCGGCCGATTTCGGCTCGGGCGTGATCCGGGTAGTTCGGGTTCACGGTGACGTAGCCCCGGATGCGATCCGGGTGGGCGCGCTGGAGCTCGAGCAGCCGGTCGTTGCCGTACGTGAGATCGGCTGGCGAGGGAAAGTAGACCGGGGACGTGAGACCCCAGCTCCCCAGGATCGAGGCCACGTGCCAGGTGATGCCGATGCGCTCTCCGGCGCGGAGCCGGCTCCGGTTCCGTTCCTGCCAGTCGGCCCGGGGGGTGCGGTCGTGATAGAAGTGGGCGTGAACGTCCACCAGCATGGCAGCTCCCCCGTTCGGGTTCCACTGGGTGCGGACACGGTGACATCCCTCGGCGGCGGCTCGTCAGCACCGCCCCGCGCGCCTCACCCCCGGGCCGCGGTACCCGGCTCGCTCCTCCGCCGCCCGCGCCAACCCGCCCATGGCCGCCGCGGATCGACGCTCTCCGCGGCCTCTCTACCAGCCGGCCAGACGAGAGCCGCGGAGGGCGCCAGTCCACACCTCGTGAACGCCGGACCGTCTAGCTCCCCACCGCGCGGCAGGCCGCGTCCAGCCGGCCGAGCGACGCCTCTACGATCTCCTCGGTGTGCGCCAGGGAAACAAAGTTGTAGGCCGACCGCTTGACGAGAAGTCCGCGCGCGGCCGCCTCCCGGGCCACGGCCGCACCCAGGTCCTCGGACCGGAAGACCGGATAACACATCTCCGGAACCCCCCTGACTTCGACGAGAAGGCCCGGATAGCGCTGAACGAGCTCCGAGAGCCCCTGGAGCCAGCGCGCCCCCACCGCCGCGAGGCGGGCGGGTACTTGCTCCCGGACCGTCACCTCCAACGCCGCCCGGGCGGCTGCGAGGGCGACGGCCTCGGTGGCGAGGGTCGAGCTGATCCAGGTGCGGGCCGCGGCCCCCATCACCTCGGCCGAGCCGCCCACGGCCGCGAGCGGGAAGCCGTTGGCCAGCGCCTTGCCCAGCACGACGAGGTCGGGTCGCACCCCGTAGCGCTCCGCGGCGCCGCCGACCGCGAGGCGAAAGGCCGTCTTGATCTCGTCGAACACCAGGACCGCCCCCGCCCGCAGGCACTCCTCGCGCAGCATGGCGAGCCAGGCGGGGTGCGGTGCGGCGTTGATCACTGGCTCCACGACGACCGCGGCGAGCCGCTCGCCCACCAGGCGGATGAGGGACCGCCCGCGATCCACATCGTTGAACGGGAGCTCCTCCGACAGGGCGGCCACCACCGGCGGAACACCCGGGACCTCGGCTCCCTGGCACCAGTCGAGCCAGCCGTGATAGCCCGCGCGCAGGACCACCTCGCGCCGCGTGTAGGCCCGGGCGATGCGGACGGCCGCCGCGACGGCTTCGGCCCCCGTTTTGAGAAACCGGACCTGCTCGATCCACGGTATCGTCTCGGCCAGCCGCTCGGCCAGGGCCGCTTCGGCGGGCGGCGGCAGCGGACCCACCACCCCGGCTTCGATGGCTTCCACGGCGGCGCGGTTCACCTCGGGGTGCCCGTAGCCGAGCGAGACCGCGCCGAGCGCCATGAGGTAGTCGGTGTACTCGCGGCCTTGCTCGTCCCAGACCCGGCATCCGGCCGAGCGGACCACCCGGGCCGGGAGCGCCCCCGGGTCCGACACGCCGAAGACCGCCTCGGGCCGCTTGCTGGCCGTGGACGTAAACCCGGGAATTCTCATGCCAACGTCACCCGCCCGAAGCGTTCCGGCGCCTGACGATCTCCCCGCAGGTAGACCCACCCTCCACCGCCTGACCAGACCAGCTGGCCGGCGCGCCGCAGTCGGCCCGGGCGCATCTCGTTCACCAGAAGGTCGAATCGGATCTCCCGCCGGAGGTGGGAAGGGGGCCAGCCGGGCGCCCGGATCGCGACCGTGACCGCGTATCCCTCGGCGGTGCGGCGCCAGCCGCCCTGAACCCATGCCGCCTGAAAGGCGCACCCGCCGGCTGGGCGCACCCGGATCCGGGCGCCGGGTTCCGGGACGATCAGGCACCCGACGGGCGGATCCTCCTCGCCGAGTTGAAGGTAGACCTGGAGCCCATCCGAGTGGATGTCATCCGGCTCGTTGTCCAGCGCGAGGGGTGGCGCGTCGGGCGGGCGGAACCAGGGCTCGGGGTGCCGCACCTCGACACCGAGATAGAGCGCGGCCTCGTCCCAGGCGAGCCGCGCGGCGGCCGCAAAGACTTCGGGCCCCGGATAGGGTAGCTCGCTCCGTCGGTACTGGTCCTCGTGGTCGAGCAGGAGCGGCTCGCCGGGGCCGAACCCGCTCAGGGTTCCGTCCAGCGGGGGCGGGCGATCCGTGTGGAAAGCCACGGCGTGAGGAGGCGTGGATGCCGCGGCGAAACCGGCGACCGGAAACCGGATCGCCCCCCCCAGGCCGAGGTCGCCCCGGCGGCGGCCGCCCAGCAGCACGGTCGTGCCGCCGTCGCGGACGGCCCAGCCGTCGGTGGCGGGCCGGTGCTCGACCCTGCCTGACGAGGTTTCCACCGCGATGGCGGCGGCCGTGGCCGAGAGCCCGGTCAGCCGGACCTCGGGCGCCGTCTCGAGGGCGGCCAGGAAGCGGACGTAGCGACCGTGCTGGCGGCACACCAGGAACGGCTGCGCCTGCCTCGATCCGGGCAGGCCGGGGCCGAACGCCCGGAGCAGCTCGCCTTCGCACCAGAGCCACATCGTGAGGCGGCGGCCGTCGCACTCGGCGCGGAGCTCGACGGCGCCCGGCGGGTCCGGCAGGAACCGCTCCACCCGCTCCACCCGAGGGCCTTCCAGCCCAGCAGGTTCCCAGCGCCCCGGGGTTACCACCTCCAGGTCGCCCCGCAGGTGCCAGGGCAGCTCCACCGTGTGCGGTTCGCCGGCCGCAAACTCGAGCTGGTCGAGCAGGTGCGTGGGGGTGAGCACCGTGGTCCGGGTCAGACCGCCGTAGCGCCCGACGATCCAGCCCCAGGGCCCCTGGGCCTCGAACGCCTCACAGCGGGCGTCACCCGGCGGCTGGTCGGCGCCGTCGAGCCGGGGCGCGTTGTGCGCCAGGGTGGAGCGATACCAGAAGAGGTCGGGGTTCACGTAGGAGCCGGTGCCCGGGTCGGGGCACCAGTGGACCCCCCCGCTGTGCACCGTGAGATGGAGCCGATCCGGGTGACCGTGCCCACCCCTCCCCGGCCCGCACTCCAGGCTGACGTAGGTGTCCCCGTGCCGCAGGATCGCCAGGCCCTGATCGGCAAGGAGAACGCTTCCCGGCGCGGCCGCTGCCCCGGCGCCCGGCAGCGCCGGCGCCATGACCGAGAGCATCCAGGCCGAGAGATCGCTGCGGGCCCGCCGGGCGGGCGGCGGCTCCCCGGCCTCGTGCAGGTAGGCATCGAAGCGCTCGGCCGGCGGCGCCTCGGCGTCATAGCACGCGCGAAGCCAGGCGCCGAGGTCGCCGGCGTCGGCCGTCCGGCCGGCCGCCAGGAGCTCGGCCAGGCCCGCCTCCCAGATTTCGAGATACATCGGCTGGGCCACCGCCACCCCGAACCGCGAGTCCTGGCGGGCCGGGATGGAACCGTCAGGCAGCGCGGTCAGGATGGGAGCCCTGAGCGCTGCGGCCAGCCGGTCGAGGCTGGACCGGGCCTCGAAAAGGTCCACCCCGGCGAGCCGCGCCCAGCCCGCCCCGATCATGAGGCCCCGGAGGGCAAACAAGTGGTAGTGCTCGCCCTCGTACCAGAGCCCGTCCGGCAAGAACCCGTCCGCGAGATGCCCGACCAGACCCCGGGGGGCGGTGATCGCGCGCTGGGCGAGGTCGGCATCCTCGAACCACACCGCGGCGGCGGCGAGCGCCGCGTTGTTCCACGTCTGGCGATTCGAGAGGCCCTCGTCGAACTCCCCGATGAGGTTCGCCGCCTCCTCGATCACGGTATCGGCGGCCTCCAGCGCCTCGCGGTCGAGGCATCCCGCTTCCCGAAGGAGAAACGCGGCGGCGACGAAGTGGCTCAGCCAGATTGATTCGAGGTAGGTGGAGAAAAAGAGCCGCGCGGGGCCCAGGACGTTGTCCTGGTTCGGACAATCGAAATAGACCCGTCCGTACCGGGCAAGACTCCGCCCGGCCCAGGCGGCGGCCGGCGCGCTGTCACCGAGGGCCGCCAGCGCGGCCGCCTGAACCATCCGTTCCCCGAGCCAGAGATGCTGGTACCAGGCCCAGCGCCGGTGGTGGCGGTCGCCGCTGAAGGTCTTCCCGCACGACGAGCAACGATGGCGGTCGGGCTGCCAGGGATCGAAGTCCAGGGGAGACCCGTCGTCGGGGCAGATCCCGCCGTCCCGGGATAGCAGGGCCTTCACGGCGGGCGGGGCGGGATCCCGTTCCAGGACCGGGACGAACTTCGCCGCAAGCTTTTCCCGGAGGGCGACGAGATCCGGTGACGCCGCGATCACCTCCCGCCGTTCGGCCACCTGGTCCACCGTCAGCACGCCGTCACTCCCTCCCGAGACCAGCGGAGCGGCAGCAGCTCGGCGCCTGCCATACCGGCGGCCGCGCGCGCGCGGTCCACGTCGTCGCCGGCCAGGAAGAACATGCAGCCCCCCGCCCCGGCGCCCGCTGCCTTGCCGCCCAGCGCCCCCGCCTCGCGCAGCGCCGCCTCGAGCCGCCGCATCTCGGGGGTGCACATGGCGGGGTCCAGCGCCTGCTGGCAGCGCCAGTTTTCCGCGAGCAGCGCCCCGACCCGGGCGAGGTCCGCCGCAGCGAGCGCGTCCGCCATCTCGTAGGCCAGCGCGCGCAGGCGCCGGAGCGCCTCGGTCACGGCCGGCTCGCCGCGTTCGTAGGCCGCCATCACCCGGGCGATCGTCTCCCCCGAGATCCGGGAGCGACCGGTGTAACAGAGGACGGTGCGCCGTTCGAGTTCGGCCAGAAAATCGGGCGCGAGGGCGAGCGGGGTCGCGGTCACCTCGGGATCGCGGAATTCGAACAGATGGAACCCACCCAGCGCGGCGGCGTATTGATCCTGGCGGCCTCCCGGCAGGCCGGCCTCGATCACCTCGAGGTGCCAGCCGCTGGTGGCCGCCTCGTCGGGGTCCACCCGTTCGCCCCGGGCCAGGGTGAGGACCGCCACCAGCGCGACGTCGAGCGCGCCGGACCCGCCCAGCCCGGCCCCGGGCGGCACGTCGGAACGGGTGCGGAGCGTGCAGGGCCCGACCGGGAACATGCGAAGGGCCGCGCGATGGAGCGGCAGCCGCTCGCCCCGGCTCAGGTCCACCGGATGGCTCACCCGCAGCGCGTCGCGCAGGTCGTCGGCCCGGAGCACCATCCCCTCGCCGCCGAGTTCGACGTCCGCGTGGACGCGGAGATCGATCGCGGCATTCACCACCGCCCCGCCCTCCCGCGCCGAAAACGGCGGCACATCGGTCCATCCGCCGGCGAAGTCGAGCCGCGCGGGAGCCGACGCCCGGAAGCTCCGGGGCCCCTCGGACCTCACGGCACCACCGTCCACCGGGCCACGGTCACGAGCTCGCCCCGCACATCCATCCGGACACCCTGTAACCGCCGGTTCATCCCCTGCACGCCGCGGGCATGGTACAGAAACGCGGCCGCCGCGGAGTCGCGAAAGAAGCGCTGAAGCTGGGCGGCATCGTCGGGAGCGGGTAGTCCGGAGAGAGCCGCGAGCGGGCGGAGGTAGCCCAGCCCGAGGTCACCCGGCACCCCGAGCACCGCCGCCTCGAAGTCGTGTCGAGGGCCATAGACCTGATCGAGGAACGTCCCGAGTTCCAGCTGGCGCACCCGCGCCGCGATCCCGGCTCGCGCGAGCTGGGCCTGGACCAGTTGCTCCAGGGCGGCCTCCCCGCTCCCCACGGTGAGCAGCTCGAACGCGAGCGGCCCCGGCCCGGAGGGCCCGGGCCCGGAACCGGTCGGCCGCGGCGGCCGGTCCCCAATATAGCCCGGCAGATCGGGAGGGACCGGGCCGTCGGCCGGGGTCGCGAAGCCGAACAGGTAGCCGTCCACGATCTCTCTCCGGTCGAGCGCCGCCTCGACCCGCCGCCGGGCGAGCGGGTCGTGGAACGGCGGGCGCCGGGCATTGAACACGATCCCCACGTTGAAGAGCAGCGGATAGTCCAGCAGGACGAGCCGCGGGTCCTTGCGGACGAACGCCGCATGCGCGGGGTTTACGCCGGCAACGTCGAGCTCGCCGGAGACCAGCGCGGCGAGCTTGGTCATGGGTTCGTCCACGACGGCGATCACCAGCCGCTGGATGCGCGGCGCCCCCCCAAGCTCGGCGGGGAAGTCCGGATTCCGCTCGAACACCCAGCGCCGGTTCGGTTCGTGGGTCACGAACCGAAACGGCCCGTTGCCCACCGGGCGCCGGTTCCAGGCCGCGAGGCGGAGCCGGCCGCGCGGCACCGAGTCGAGGAGATGCCGCGGAAGGATGGCAAGGTCGGTGAGGACGTCCGGGAGGACGTTCTGGGCAGCGCGGAACTCCAGGATCAGCGTGCTGTCGTCCCGGACGCGGACCGCAGACAGATCCGCCAGGTCGGTGGCCCGGGGATAGCCCGTCGCGGGGTCGCGCGCGGCCTCCAGGGTCCAGGCGGCATCGCGGGCCGTGGTGGGAGCGCCGTCGTGCCAGCGGAGAGCCGTCGTCAGGTGCATCGTGAGCACCCGCCGGTCCGCTGACCACGCCCACCGCCGTGCCAGGTACGGCTCCGGAACCAGCGTGGAGTCGTAGCGCACCAGCGTGGTGAGCAGCACGTACCGCTGCACCTGCCGGGCCAGCGGGTGGACGGTGAGCAAGGGGTTGATGCTCTGGAGCTCGGCGCCCGAGGCGTAGAGCACCGTGCCGGCGCGCCGGGGCAGGGAGGCCTCGCAGGCGCCGAGCACGAGGAAAACCGACACCACCCACCGACGCCCGGGCACGGGCAGTAAGGTGGGACGAGCCGGCCGCGAGCGCAAAGGGCCCTGCCCGCGCCGCGCGGCCGCTGGCGACGCGCCGCGGGCCATGGCACATTGCCGCCATGTGGCGCCGAGTGCTGCTCCGGCTCGCGACCGGCCTGGCGGTGGTCGTGGGCGCCGTCACCCTCACGTTTCTCCTGCTGCATCTGGCTCCCGGCGACCCGGCGCTCCATCTGGTCGGCCCGGCCGCGACCCCCGAGCAGCTCGAGGCCCGGCGCGCCGCCCTGGGTCTCGACCGGCCGCTCCCGGTCCAGTACGCCGCCTGGCTGCGCCGGGCCGTCGCGGGCCACTGGGGCGAGAGCCTCGCGACCGGCCGGCCCGTGGCGGAGATGCTGAGCCGGGCCTGGCCCGCCACCGCCCTGCTGGTCGCCCTCTCGCTCGCGTTCACCTACCTCCTCGGGGTTTCCCTCGGCGTCATCCAGAGCGCCGCAGGTCGCCGGACAGACACCGCGCTCTCCGCGCTCAGCGTCGCGCTCTACGCCATGCCCGGCTACTGGCTGGCTCTCATGCTCATTCTGGTGTTCACCTACCAGCTCCGGGTCCTCCCGGCCTTTGGCGCGGCGGGCCTCGATGCCGACTTCCTGTCTCCCGGCGCCCGCCTGCTCGACCGGCTGCGGCACCTCGCGCTGCCCCTCGCGACCCTCACGCTCATCGGGGTCGGCGGGATCGCGCGCTACGTGCGCGGCGCTATGCGCGACGTGGCGGGAGCGCCCTTCGTGCAGGCGCTCCGGGCCCGGGGCCTCACGGAGGCCCGGATCCGCGTGATCCACGTGCTGCGAAACGCCCTGGTGCCGGTGGTCACCCTGCTCGGACTGTCGCTGCCCGCCCTCTTTTCCGGCGCCGTGTTCGTGGAGGCCGTCTTCGCCTGGCCTGGGGTGGGCCGCCTGCTGGTCGAGGCGGTGAGCGGCCGGGATTATCCGGTCGTGATGGCCGCCACCACCGTGAGCGCCATGCTCGTCGTGCTCGGGAATCTGCTGGCGGACCTGCTCCTGGCCGCGGTGGACCCGCGAATGCGATGAACTCGGCGGCCACCCCCCATCGGACCCGGCGCCGGCTCGTCGCCGACGGGCGCGTCCGGTTCGCCCTGGCGATCCTGGGCACCGCCGCGCTCGCGGCGACCCTCGCGCCCCTGCTCGTGACCGCGCCCCCCCACGCCACCGGCGATGTGGCGGCGACCCGATTCCTCCCCCCCCTCTCCACCGATCCGTCTCAGGTCTTCCACCCGCTGGGCACCGACCGCCTGGGACGCGACGTGTGGGCCCGGCTGCTGTACGGGGCTCGGGTGTCCCTTGCCACCGGCGTGCTGGCGACGTTCCTGGCCGTGCTCGGGGGAACCCTGGTCGGCGCCGTGGCCGGGGTCTGGCAGGGCCGGCTCGGCCTCGCGCTGATGGCGCTCACGGATTTCTTCCTCGCCCTGCCGCGCGTCGTGCTGCTCCTGGTCCTCGCGGCGCTCTGGAAGCCGAGCGGGTCGCTCGTCGTCCTGGTCCTGGCGCTCACCGGGTGGATGAGCGTGGCCCGGCTGGTCTACGGGGAGGCCCGGAGCCTCATGACCCGTGAGTTCATCGTGACGGCGCGGGCCCTGGGCGCGGCACGGCCGCGTCTCGCCCGCCGCCACGTGCTGCCGAACGTCCTCACGCCCGTGGTGACCGCGGCCGCGCTCGGACTGGGTCACGCCGTGATGCTGGAAGCCGGCCTGTCGTTCCTCGGCCTCGGGGTGCAGCCGCCGGCCCCGTCCTGGGGGAACATGATCGCCTCGGGCCGGGACACGCTCGTCAACGCGCCCTGGGTGGCCATTGCCCCCGGCCTGGCCCTCGTGCTCGTGGTGCTGGCCGCGAGCCTGCTGGGCGACGCCCTCACCGACCACCTGGCCGAACCGTGATGCTGCTGCTCGATCTCGACGCCCGCCCGATCGTCGGTCACCGCGGTGCGCCCCGGTACGCGCCGGAGAACACGCTGGAGAGCTTCCGAGTGGCACTGGCGCAGGGCGCCGAGGCGCTGGAACTGGATGTGCGCGCCAGCCGGGAGGGCGAAGCCGTGGTGCTGCACGACGCCACGCTGGATCGGACCACGGATCTCTCCGGCCCCGTGGGCCGGTACACCACGGCCGAACTCGCGCGCGCCGATGCCGGCTACCGGTTCACGCCGGACCGGGGCCGCACCCGGCCCTATCGAGGCCGCGGAATCCGGATCCCGACGCTCCGCGAGGTGCTCCACGCGTTCCCCCACACCCCGCTCATCGTCGAGGTCAAGGAGATCGCCGTGCAGGGGGACGTGGCACGGGCGCTGGTCGAGGCGGACGCCGCCCGGCGGGTGATCGTCTCGGGCGAAGACTGGCGCGCCCTCCGGGCGTTCGAGCGCGAACCGTTCCGGCGCGGGGCCGCCCGGCGCGAGATCGCGCGGTTCTACTTCGGCGGGCTGCTCGGGCTCGCGCCGCGAACCCCGCCGTACGGCAACCTCTCGGTCCCGATCCGGTTCCGAGGGCTGCCGGTGCCTACCCGGCGATTCGTCCGGCAGGCGCGGGAACGGGGCATCACCGTGCACGTCTGGACGGTGGACCGGCCCGCCACGGCACTCGCGCTCTGGCGCCGCGGGGTGAACGGCATTCTCACCAACGCGCCCGACCGCATCCGCTCGGCCCGGGCGGCGCTGGGGCGATGAACGGCCCACCCGACCCGCTTCCCATTCCCGCTCACCGCGGGACCGCCGCCAGGCACTCGTTCTCCACCCGCGCCCCCAGCGCCAGACCGCTCCGCCACCGTGGACCGGGCCGGCGGATCCCGGGGGACGAAGCTGGCGTCCACCTCGTTCATCGTGCCGTAGCCGGCGAGGTCGGCCAGGAAGACGGTGCACTTGCAGACCTGCTCGAGCGAGCGTGAGCGTCACCCCTCGGCCCCCGCGAACGTCGCCCCCACCGTCGCCACGCCGTGCGGCGGCACGGCGATCGGGATCCGGGTCCCGCCTTCCTCGACGGCGAGCGGTTCCATCTCGGTCTCGTCGCACCGGAGCAGCCCGGCGCTCCGCACCGGCCGGTCCAGGTGCCAGGCACCGGTCACCGTGTGATCGCGGCTGTTCCAGCATCGGAGCACCAGTCCGCCACCGGTTTCGGCCGGCTTGAGCGCCGAGAAGACCAGGCCGTCGCCTGACAACGTCACGGACGGCGAGCGCGGCGCCCCATCGGGCGGCGGCGCATAGTCTCGCAACCACACCGCCCGGAGCGGCACGAACGCGTCTTCCCAGAGCCGCTCCAGCCAGGCCGCATCGCCCACCTCTGTCTCGGTCACCGGGGCGATGGCCAGCTCCACGTCGCTCGGGCCCTGACATTGGGCCTCCGGCGTCGAGAGGGGCCAGGCGGCGTGGCCCGGACGCGGAGGGAGATCGCCCCGGGAAAGCTCGCCGACCGACCGGAGCAGGGTGATCAGGAGATCGCCGGTCCTGGTCCACTCGTACTCGAAGAACCCCGGCGCCAGCACGGCGAGGCCGCGGCTTCCGCGGGCCACGGCCACGTAGCGGTGGGCCGGGGCGGTCGCCACCGGAGCTTCGAGCGCACCTCGGGAGCGCCGAGCCCGGGCCGGAGGCCGAACCACCCGGCCCAAGTGCGCCCCCGCCACCGCGGCGACGCCGCGCACCCCGACCGGAAACCTGAGCCGGAGCCGGTGATCCCGGGCGCGGTTGAGGATGCGGAGCCTCACCCGGAGAAACGGCTCCAGGCCGGCCAGCATCGCCTCCACCCGCGCCGTCACCACGCCGCTGCCGGCGGCGAGGCGGGTCTGCCAGGCGAGCCCCGCGGCGTAGGGACCGGCCGCCGTGACGGCGGCACGGGCCGGACTTGTCGCCCTCACGGTCCGGGGCCGTTCACCGCCCCACCAGGTGTAGGTATCCCCCAGGTCCGGCTCGCTCTCGAGCCCGAGCAGCCCGCGATACGCCGCCCCGACGCCGGCCCGGACCAGCCGCAGCGTGCCTCGCGACTCGACCGAGGCGTCCAGGATGCGGTTGCGGATCCCGCGGCTCGAGCCCAGGGCGAGCACCTCGGTCCCGGCGGCCTGCACCGGGACCGGGACGATCCGCGTCAACCCGAAACCCTCGACCTCCGGCACCGGAACCACGATGTGGACTCGATCCACCTCGTCCAGGTCCGGGTAGTGCCGTGCCGCCTCCAGCCGCTCGAGGCCGGGCCGGATGGCGAGGATCTGGACCGGGACCACCGTGCCGTCGCCGAAGCGGAGGGCGAAGGGCCTGGCTCCGCGACCTTCGCGCCGCGGTCCCGCGCCGGCACCGGGCGGCCCCACCGGTACGTCGCGTCGGAAGAAGGTCACCTCCGCCCGGACCACGCCGGCGCGCCGGCGAGCCGCGGGATTCCAGACGAAGAGCGTGGGGTCCACCAGATCGGGACGCTCCCGGGCCCGATCCGGATCGTGTTCCAGGAGTGCGAAGATCGCCGTCCGCACGACCTCCCGCGCCCCGGCTTCCACCTCGTCGAGCCGTGCCAGCGCCGCGCGATGGACCACGTCGCTGGTCGTCCCACACAGGGTGTCGTGGAACTGGCACTGGACCAGGTCGCGCCAGGCACGTTGCAACACCGGCTGGACTCGGCAACCCCCGCTCGCCAGGGCGGCGAGCGGCTCGGCGGAACGCACGAGCATCAGCTCCAGCGCCGAGTGGCGTCGCTTGAACGGAGCCCGGGTGGCGTGGGTGCCCTGGAGACTCCAGGTGGCACCCGATCCGGCCCGGCACTCGCCCTGGACCGCTTCGAGGCCGACGGGCAGCTCCCGCTCCGCCGCCTCGAAGAACGCGGCGAGCGACGACAGCCTGAATTCGGCCTCCGGTTCGAGCCGCGCCAGGCGATCGGGCAGCGCGCCGAGCCGGGGGTCGGCGGCATGGTGGTCGGCGCCGATCAGGACCGCGATCTGCCGGGTCGCCGCGCGCGCGACCAGCCGGTCCCGGACCCGGGCCCAGGCCCCGGGCAGCTCCGGGTCCGCCACCAGCAGCGCCGACCCCAGCTCGTAACCCTCGGGCGGGAGATGAAGACACAGCACGCTCCGGCCGTCAGGCGACTCCCAGTAGAAGAGATCACGCCCGCCGATCCGGGCGGGATCCAGCCCTCGCCAGACCACGCCGTACCGGAGCCCGAACTCCAGGGCGAGCAGCGGCAAGGAGCCGGGATGGCCGAACGCGTCCGGCGAATAGAGTACTGGCAGGCGCCGCCCGAGCCGGCCCGCGTCGCGGGCGCCCGCGAGCAGGTTCCGGATGAGCGACTCGGCCGCGGGGATCTGTTCGTCGGCCAGCACGTACCAGGGGCCGGTTTCGATCCGGCCCTCCCGAACCAGACGGGCCACCGGCTCCGCCCGATCCGGCCGTACGGCGAGGTAGTCTTCCAGCAGCACCGTCTGGCCGTCCACGAGAAAGCTCCGGAGCGAGGGCGTGCGGCCGAGTTGCTCGATGAGGTCGTCCAGCAGGGCGACCAGGCGGCTCCGGAACGCCGCCTGCGGCAGGTACCACTCGCGATCCCAGTGGGTGTGGGGGATGAGGTGGAAGGTGAAGGGCATCGGCGGCAATCTCGCGTGCCGGTGCGGATCCGGCCAGACGGCGGCCCGGGGTCCCGGGTCGCTCCGTGCCTCAAGCCGCTCCGGCGAGCCGGCCCGGAGCGGCGAACTCGGAGGCCGGGGGGCACGCTCCTCTGGCGTGCCGCGCCCGGGCGGTCCCATCTTTGGAGCGAACCTCCACCGGCAGGCCGGCGTGACCACCGTATCCTGGAAGCCCCGCGAACTCCCCACCCGGGGTGCCCGGACCCTCCCCCGCGAGTACTTCGTGTCGCCCGCGATCTATCAGGAGGAGATGGAGCGGCTCTTCGCACGGCGCTGGGTCTGCGTGGAGCGGGAAGACCGTCTCGACCGGCCGGGCGCGTATGTCCTGGCCGAGGTCGCGGGGGAAAGTCTCATCGTCCTCCGGGACCGGCAGAGCGCGCTCCGGGCGTTCTTCAACGTCTGCCGGCATCGCGGCGCGCGGCTCTGCGAGGAGCCGTGCGGGACCTTCTCCGAGACGATCCAGTGCCCCTATCACGCCTGGACCTACGGGCTGGACGGGCGGCTCCTCGGCGCGCCGAACATGACGGACGTGGAAGGCTTCGCCAGGGCCGACTGGCCGCTCCGGCCGGTCGCGGTCGCCGCGTGGGAAGGGTTTGTCTTCGTGAACCTGGCGCCGGATCCGGTGCCGTTCGAGGCGGCGTTCGCCCCGCTCCTGGGCCGGTTCGCGCGGTTCAACCTGCCGGCGCTTCGGGTCGGGAGAACCATCGAGTACGACGTCCGCGCGAACTGGAAGCTGATCGTCCAGAACTACTCCGAGTGCTATCACTGCGCGCTGGTGCACCCGGCGCTCGCCCGCCTGACACCCCCTACGCTGGGCGAGAACGACCTCACCGAGGGACCTTTCCTCGGCGGCTACATGGTGCTCGCCGACTCGGCCGGCAGCATGACGCTGTCCGGAAGGACCTGTGGGCTCCCCGTCGGCGATCTCGGGCCGGAGGACCAGCGCCGGGTCTATTACTACTCGATCTCGCCGAATCTCCTGCTCTCCCTCCACCCCGACTACGTCATGGCCCACACCCTCTGGCCCCAGGGGGTGGACCGGACTCGGGTGCGATGCCAGTGGCTCTTCCATCCGGACACACTCGCGAACCCGGAGTTCGACATTGACGACGGGGTGAACTTCTGGGACATGACCAACCGGCAGGACTGGCACGTCTGCGAGTTGAGCCAGCTCGGCGTCTCGTCCCGGGCCTACACGCCGGGACCCTATTCGCGGCGGGAGAGCTGCGCGATCGCCTTCGACCGGGACTACCTGGAGGCGATGGGACGCGGGTGAGGGCTTCGGCCCGCCTGAGCCCGGGCAGCGCCGGCCCGGCTTCCTCCCTCCCCCCTCCTGCCATGACGGCCGCTGTTTCGGCGGGCCGCCGATCCCGCCCGGACTACCCCGTCAGAGGACCCCTCGGCGCTTGAGCAGGTTGTACTGCTCGACCACGGCGCGGCTCGCCGCGGCCGGCGGGACGTCGAGGACCAGCACGCCACGGCGCCGCATGTCGGTGAGGGCTTCTTCCCGCGACTGCAGCAGCTCCTCCGCCGCGGCCCGCTCGAAGGCGGCCTCCTCCGTCGCCGGCCGCCGGGTGGCCAGGCGCTCGAGGGAGGGATCCCGGAGGGTGACCGCGAGCGGCAGGTGGCGCGGCCGGAGCGATCCCACCTGCGCCACGAGGGCCTCGCTCGCGGTCCGATCAATGACGTCGGTGAAGAGCACCGTGAGCGCCCGTTTGCGACTCCGGGCCGCGAGGTAGGCGAACGCCGCGGGATAGTTCGGCTCTACCAGCCGGCCCTCCACCGCGGCCAGGGCGTCGAGGACCGCCCGGAGCGCCCGCCGGCCCCGCGCGGGAGGCACGTATTGCTGGATCTGGTCGGCGAAGACCAGGAGCCCGATGTTGTCGTCGTGCTCCACCGCGCTGTACGCCAGGTGCAACGCCGCCTCGACCACCGCCTCGAGTCGCGGCCGCCCATCCACCTCGGCGGTGAGCAGCCGGCCCGCGTCCAGCACCACGAGCACCACCTGGCGCCGTTCATCCTCGTAGCAGCGGGCCATGACCTTGCCGCGCCGCGCGGTGGCCTTCCAGTCGATGGTGCGGGTGTCCTCCCCGGGCACCCACTCCTTGAGGCTCTCGAACATCCGGCCCTCGCCGATGCGCCGCACGCTCCGGAACCCGGCCTCCCGCCGGCGCTGCGCCTGGGTGGCGAGCGCGCGGAGGGAGGCTCCCACCAGATTGGGATACACCGTGGCCTGCCAGGGGAGGTCGAGCCGTCCCTGGCGCCAGACCAGCCCCCAGGGGCCGAGCGCCCGCAGGGTGAGAAGCCCGCCGCCGGCCTTGCCCCGCCGCGCGGGCATCAGGACGACCTCGTCGTCGATCGCCCGCCGGGGCGGGATCGCCACCGTGCGTTCCCGGCCTGGCAGGGGGGTGAGCGGGTCCGGGAACGCCTCTCGGACCCGGAGCGCGAGGGTCCGCGTCAGGCGGTGCCGCCAGCGGTACGTCACCGGCATGGCCCGGCCCACGGAGAAGGCGGGGGGCGCCTCGCGAGTCACCTCGACGGCCTCCCAGTCGAAGCCGTACACCCGATAGAGGTCCACCGCCAGCGCCCCGAGCCACAGGAGATCTGCGGCCACGAGCAGCCCCGCCGCCTCCGGCCACCACAGGGCCGGGAGCGCGAGCGCGGCGAGCCCTGCCGCCCCGAGGAGCCAGCGCCGGCTGGGGAGGAACATCAGCGGGGTGCCTCGATGCGCTCGATGATGGTGCCGAGAGCCGCGTCAGGCGTGACGCCCTCGAGCTCGAGTTCCGGCGCCACGGTCACGCGATGCCGGAGCACCGGCACGGCGAGCGTCTTGATGTCGTCCGGCACGACATACTCGCGGCCGTCGAGCAGGGCCGAGGCCTGCGCCAGTTTGAGCAGCGCGACACTCGCCCGCGGCGACGCCCCCAGGGTGAGCGCCGGCGCCTGGCGGGTGGCGCGCACCAGGGCCGTGATGTACCGAACGAGCGACGGTTCCACCCGGACCCGCCGCACCGCAGCGCGGAGCGCGGCGAGACCCCGGGCATCCAGCACCCGCTCCACCCCGAAGCTCTGCGGCTCCGAGGCGTCGAACCCTTCCAGCACCCGCGCCAGGACGCCCTGCTCCGCCGTCTCGTCGGGATAGGGGAGGAGACTCTTGAGGAGAAAGCGGTCGAGCTCCGCCTCGGGGAGCGGGTAGGTACCCTCGAACTCGATCGGATTCTGCGTGGCGAAGACGGTGAAACTGTCGCTCAGCGGGTAGGTGGTTCCGTCCACCGTGACACTCCGCTCCTGCATCGCCTCCAGCAGCGCGGCCTGGGTCTTGGCCGGGGCCCGGTTGATCTCGTCCCCCAGGATGAGATCCGCGAAGAGCGGCCCGGGGCGGAAGGTGAACGTCCCCTGCCCGGTGAGGAGATTGACACCGGTGATGTCCGACGGCATCAGGTCGGGCGTGAACTGGATCCGCCGGAACTCGAGCCCCAGGGCCTGCGCCAGCGCCCGCACCAGCAGCGTCTTGGCCGTCCCGGGTACGCCCTCGAAGAGCACATGGCCGCGCGCCAGGAGCGCGAGGAGTGTCTCCCGTAACACCGGCTCCTGGCCCAGCACCACCCGGCGGAGCTGCTCCAGGACCCGGGAGGCCAGCGCGGCGTGCGTCCGGGCTTCGTCGGGGGTCAGGATCGCATCGCCTCCCACACATCCTCCACGGCGTTGGCGGCCCGGAGCACGCTCGCCGACGGCTGGCCGGGCCGGGTCAGAGTTGTCAGGGTCCGGATGGCTTCGCGGGCCCGGGGACTGCGTGCCTGGCGCTCGAGCTCGGCCACCCAGGCCCGCCAGTCGGCGCGGGTCCGCTGGCCCGGCGGCAGGAGGCGGCGCCGGAGCCCCTGCACCACCGCGCCGATCGCCACGTCGTGCCCCTGCGCGGCGGCGAGAGCGGTGGCGAGCGCCCGGACGTGCTCGAGCGGGGAACGCCGGCGCCGCGGAATCACCGGCCGCGGCCGCCCGAACCGCACGGCGCCGGCGAGCAAGGCCAGGAAACCCACGGCGGCCAATTGCCACGCGGCCCAGCCGAGCGGCGAGCGAAGGCTCCAGTCGAGCACGGCCCGGGCGAGCGAGCCGCCGGCGGTGAACCCGTGGATCTGCTCGTCGAATACCACTCGGCGGTACCGGCCCGCGAGCAGACCGAGCAGCAGCGGGCCCGCTTCGGTGCTGCGAAGGACCCGGTTGCTGAACAGGAGCCCATCCGCCACCAGCACCACCCGGCGGTCGAGATCGGCCCGGGTGAGCCGCACCGCGACCACCCGCCCGGTCCGGGTCACCAGCAGCGTCTCCGCCCGGGCCACGGGGGCCACCGCGCACACCTGCGGGATGCCGGCTGCGACTTCGCCGGAATCGGTCACTACCGTGTCGGTGGTCGCGGCGAGCACCGCGTTCACCCAGGGCGCGGGCCGAGCAGGGGAGGCACCCGGAATCACGGCCTCCACCGAAGCGGGGCCGCGGTACTCCACCGTATAGCCGAAACAGGCCATGGCCGGTCCGAGTTCCGGCCCCGCGAGCAGGAGATCGGCGCCGGAATCCGGGTCGGCGCTCAGCTCGGAGAGGAGCCGCGCGTCGGCGGCGCTGGACCGGACCTCCGGGTCGAGCATCGCGAACACCGCTCCCGGATCGCCGGCCGTCGCCTCTCGGGCCCGGCGGAGCGGCTGCCGGAACCGCTCCACTTCGACCCCGAGCCGCTCCAGGGCGTCGGCCAAGCCCCGGGTACCGGACGGACCCGTCAGATAGGTGCTGCGCCGCTGGTCTTCCTCGATGGTGCCCTCCCGGCGGCGCCCGATCGCGGCGGCCACCACCACGACGGCCCCGAGCAGGCCGAGCGCGAGCAGCGCCTCAGTGCGCGGGCGCATGCAGCCCACTCTCGAGCCGGGCTCGCCACGCCACGTACTCCGAGGGCCCGCAGGGGCGGCGCGCGAACGCCACGGCGTACAGCTCGTGCACCAGTTCCTTCAGCGCCCCGCGGGACTCGTCCGGGAGCCGCGCTTCCCGCGCGTATTCGTTCGGCGTCTTGCTCGGGTGGAAGCGGACCACCCGCCGGGCGTCCAGCTCGAGCGCCAGAGCCAGGAAGTCGTGCTGCATCGCCTCCGCGTAGCGGCCCAGTGCGGCGAGGCGCTCCGCTTCCCGCCGGTACCACTGGGCCCCGCGGGGTGGCGGCGCCGGTGCCGGCCCCGCGGCCCGGCTCCGCGGAGCCTGGGCCGCCTGCACCGTCCGGTACATGATCCAGGCGCCGTGCAGAAAGATCCCGACGAGGACCGCCACCAGCAGCCAGAACAGCAGATCGAACAGCTCGGGGTGGCGACCCTGGAGCCTGGCCAACCATTCGCCGAGAGCTTCCCACCAGTCGTGGAGGAACCAGAGGGGCCCCCGGCGCTCGCTCCACTGGTAGGCCGAACCGGCGAAGACCGAGTCGAGCACCGCGCCGAGGGAGTCCGCCGCCTGGGCGGCCGGCGCCGTCCCCGACGAAGTGCTCACGCGTGCCCGAGCCCCGAGGCCAGCACCTCGAGGTCGAACCCTTCCTTGCGTACCCGGAGATCGTAATACGTCACCGTCATCACGCAGTAGAGCAAGGGATAGATAAGGCTCGAGAGCAGGTACACGGCCGCTGTGAGACCCAGGTAGGCCCCCCCCCCACCACTTGGTCCTGGAGGGGCGGTTCCGCGGGCCAACGCGGCGTAGGTCCCCAGGGCCATGCCAGGAAGGAACAGCAGGATGCCGACCGTGAGCAGCGCGATGAACACCTTGCCACGGTACTCGCGGGTCAGGCTCCAGGACCGGCCCATCGCCTCGATCCCGCCCAGATCCTCCAGGACCAGGGCCGGAGTCCCCAAGGCCAACCCCGCCACCAGGATGAGCCCGGGAATCAGGAGCAGCACGAGCCCCAGCATCACCACCAGGCTGGTGGCCATGGCCAGCACCAGCAATCGCGGGATATACGGCACGGTTCGGGCCAGCGCCCGCCCCGTCGGCAGCGCCCTGCCGAGGTAACTCTCGGAGACCACGAACGTGGACGCCCCCGCTGCCAGGGCCCCCAGCATGGCGGAGAGCAGCACGTTGAGGAGCCAGAGCCCCGGCTGCTCGAGGATCCCACCCGCATTGCCGACGTACGCGTCAACCGCGATCGGCACCAACCGCGTCGCGATCGTGACGAGGAGCAGCGGAACGAAGAGCCTCCGGTAGAGCGTGAACGAGACGTCCAGAATCTCGCCCAGCGACAGCGGCCGCAGGATGCTAGTGGCCATCGGACACACCGACCGGAGGAAGAGGACTTTCCAAGATGCGGGCCGCCTTACACTTTGGGAAGGGAATCACCGGTCCATTGCGCGCGCGCCTCCGATGACACCATCCCCCAGCTCCGCCCCTCCCCCGGATCTCCGCCAGCATCTGGAGGTGGAGACACCCGAGCACGTCACCCTCGACTACGAGATCGCTGGCATCGGGTCGCGGGCGCTGGCGGCGCTGGTGGACACGCTGATCCTCGTGATCGGGCTGTTGGCGCTGGTGGCAGCCACTGGCGTGCTCGGTGGCGTGCTCGGCGCCGACTCCTGGGGTGAGGCGCTCTACCTCGTGGCGAGTTTTCTCTTGGTCTGGGGCTACTTCGCGTTCTTCGAAGGCCTCCGGCACGGACAGACCCCGGGCAAGCGCTGGCTCGGCATCCGGGTGGTGCGGGACACCGGGCACCCCATCACCCTGGGTGCCGCGATCGTGAGAAACCTGCTCCGGGTCGCCGATTTCCTGCCGCCGCCCTACCTGATCGGGGCGATTCTCGTGGCGGTTCATCCGCGCGGCAAACGCCTGGGCGACCTCGTCGCCGGCACCGTGGTGGTGCGGGACCACCCCGCCGAAACTGCCGCGCCGCTCGACCAGGCTCCCCCGCCGGACTCCGCCGAGCTCGGCCCCCCGGAACTCACCGACCAGGAGTTCCGGGTGCTGCGGGAGTTCGCCGACCGGGGCCTGGGGCTCGACCGGCCGGTGCGGGAGGGACTGGCCGGCCGGATCGCCGCCCAGTTCGCTGCACGTTACCCGAACCGACCCGCCGATCCGACCGCGTTCCTGCTGGGCCTGTACCGCGCCGAGCTTGCCCGCCGCCGCAGCCGCTTCGGGATCCGGACCGGTGGACCCGGCCGGACGGGCGGCGCGGCCCGGGGCGTCGCGGATCGTCTGGTGGCTCGCAAGCAGCAACGCTGGGAGGAGTTCGAGCGCCTCGCCACCCGGGCCGCCCGGCGAGGACTCGACAGCTTCGCCGCGGAAGAACTGCCGGACTACGCCGCGCGCTATCGCGAGGTCGCCGCCGACCTCGCGCGCGCCCGGACCTACGGTGCGGAACCCGCCGTCCTGGCGCGGCTCGAGCGCCTGGTGGCCGCTGGGCACAACACGCTCTACCGCGACGAGCGACACGAGCTGCGCCGCATCGGGGGGTTCCTCTTCCGGGAGTGCCCGGCCGCCGTGGTCGAGGCGCGCCGGTACGTCCTCCTCGCCTTCCTCACCTTCACGCTCCCGGCGGCCGGCGGGTTTCTCCTGCTCCGCGAGCGACCGGCCCTCGCCCGCGAAGTCCTACCCGAGGTCATGCTCGAACGGGCCGAGGCAGGGCGCGAGCGCCAGGCCCGGGGCCAGGGCTACTACGAGACGAGCCCGGCGGAGCGGCCGCTCGCCGCCTCGGCCATCATGACCAACAACATCGGCCTCGCGTTCAATTGCTTCGCGGGCGGCATCTTCTTCGGCGTGGGGTCCCTGGTGCTCCTCGCCTACAACGGCCTCGCGATCGGGGCGGTCTCCGGCCATTTCGCCAACGCCGGCCTGCTCGGGTACCTGTGGAGCTTTGTCATCGGCCACGGTGTGCTGGAGCTGTTTGCCATCTGGGTCGCCGGCGCGGCCGGATTCCTGCTCGGGCGCGCCCTGATCGCCCCCGGTGACCTGCCCCGGAGGGAGGCCCTGGTGCTCCAGGGTCGGGTGGCGCTCCGGCTGATCGGCGCGGTGGTCCTGTTGCTCGCCGTGGCGGGCGGCGTGGAAGGCTTCGTGTCGACCAGCACGGCGCCGCTCCCGGTGCGCCTGGCCGTTAGCGTCGGGAGCCTGGTCCTGCTCCTCCTCTACCTGGGGAACGGGTGGCTGGCAGCCGCCGGAACGAGAGAGGCCCTCAGGTCTCCCGCAGGATAGTCCGCATCCGCACGGCCAGCGCCTCGATCTCCCGGAGGCTCGAGAGGGTCTCGGGATCGAGTTTGGATTCGTTGAGCAGCAACAGCTGGGTTTCCGCGAGCAAGGCCGAGAGCGGATTGGACAGATCGTGCCGGAGCTTGTGGAACCGTTCGCTGTCGTTCATCGGGGGCTGAATTGTCGGGGAGTGGCTCCAATATAGCGGCCTCCCCGGGCCCGGCCACGGGGACCCGCTTCCGACCCGCCGCGGGCGGACCCCACGGCCCTTCCGGCCTGCATCCGCCGGCCGCCCTGCGGTCCGCGCGCGGCTCGAGCGATCAACCGCCGAAGGGGACGGGCACGAACGTCGCCGCGAGAATCATGGCGCACAGCCAGCCCAGCAGGCGCCGTCCCGCCGGCACGCTCCGCTCCGGACACAGGACCGAGGGATGGGTCCAGCGCCAGCCGCCCACGACCAGGGTGATCACCACCCAGACGAGCCAGGGGGTCCAGAACTGGCTGAGGTACACGAGCCCGAGCAGGGCCGCGGCACCGATCGGCATCTGCCCCCGCCCGATCAGGCCGTAGGCGATGTGGCCTCCATCGAGCTGGCTGAGCGGGAGCAAATTGAGCCCGGTGATGAGCATGCCGGCCCACCCGGCGAACGCGGGCGGACTGAGGTGCACGGCCAGGGCGCCGGGGAGCAGGAGCTCGCGCAAGGCGGCGGTGAGCAGGGAGTCGCCCAGGGCGATCCGGTAGCCCGCAAACTCCACGTAGGCGCGAGGGGCGTCCCCGGCCCCCCCGATGGCGGTGGACGTGGCGTAACCCCAGACCAGGACACCGAGGGCCACGACGAACCCCGCGAGCGGGCCGGCCACCCCCACGTCCAGGAGCTGGCGCCGGTCCACCACCGGCGAGCGCAGCTTGAGGAAGGCGCCCAGGCTCCCGATCGGGGACACCGACGGGGGGACCGGGAGAAAGAAGGGGAGCGAGGCGTCAATGGCGTACCGCCGCGCCACGAGATAGTGCCCGAGCTCGTGGACCAGCAGGATGCCGAGCAGGGGGACCGCGAAACTCCAGCCCTCGATCCAGACGGTGAGCGGCAGCCGCAGGAAATCCGGAACGAACGCGAGCCCGAGCCGCGGGATCTCGCTCACCTGGTGGGGGATCGCGGGGAAGTAGCGGCCCACCAGCGCGGCCCCGGCCCCGAGCGCCGAGAGCACGGTGAAGAGGAGCAGGGCCCCGTGCCACACCCAGCGCTCGGGCCGGTCGGGGCCCAGCGGCCGGACCAGCACCAGCTCGGAGCGGTCGGGACGGCCCCAGTACCGCGCCGCCGGCCACCGGGCCAGCGCGGCGGCCAGCTCGGGGGAAGGACCCCGATGTTCCGGCGCCACGAGCGCTTCGACCACCTCCCGATTCCCGGCCCGAATGATGCGCCAGGCGGAGAAGCAACGGGTCAGATCTTCCACGGGTCCCCTTGACGGTTGCCGGCTTGCGGCCTATTATCAAGTGCTCCCTGCACCGATTCCGAGCACTCTCCCGGTTGTCCCATCGTTCCCATTCGCTGACACCCGCCGGCCCGGTTTGCCGGTTTCCCTGTTCACGTTCACACCCCAAGCCCTCGTTTGCCTGCCCCGAAGGCTCGCCCTCCAGCCGAACGGAGGGACATTCCCGAGCGGAGCCCCACTGAGCGGAGTCTGACGCACGTGGATATCGCCGAGCTCAAGCAGAAGTCCGTCGCCGAGCTGCACGCGCTGGCGGAGCAGCTCAACATCACGAACTACTCCGGCCTCCGCAAGCAGGATCTGATCTTCAAGATCGAGCAGGCCCTGCTCGAGCAGGAGACGGTGATCCGGGGCGAAGGGGTGCTCGAGATCCTCCCGGAGGGCTACGGCTTCCTCCGCAGCCAGGACTGGAACTATCTCTACGGCCCGGACGACATCTACGTCAGCCCGAGCCAGATCAAGCGCTTCGACCTCCGCACCGGCGACACCGTCATGGGCCAGGTGCGCCCGCCGAAGGAAGGGGAGCGGTACCTGGCGTTGCTCAAGGTCGAGAGCGTCAATTACGAGGATCCGGAAAAGACCAAGCACCGGATCGCCTTCGACAACCTGAAGCCGCGCTACCCTGATCAGCGGATCCGGCTGGAGCGCAAGAACGGCGACCTCTCGATGCGGGTGGTGGATATCCTCTCGCCGATCGGCAAGGGCCAGCGCGGCCTGATCGTCGCGCCGCCCAAGGCGGGGAAGACGATCCTGCTGCAGAAGCTGGCCAACGCGATCAGCGAGAACCACCCGGAGTGCGTGCTGATCGTGCTGCTCATTGACGAGCGGCCCGAGGAAGTGACCGACATGCAGGAGAACGTGAAGGCCGAGGTCATCTCCTCCACCTTCGACGAACCCGCCGACCGGCACGTGCAGGTGGCCGACATGGTCATCGAGAAGGCCAAGCGGCTGGTCGAGCACGGCCGCGATGTGGTGATCCTGCTCGATTCCATCACCCGCCTGGCCCGAGCCCACAACGTCGTGGTGCCGCACTCCGGCAAGATCCTCTCCGGCGGCGTGGACGCCAACGCGCTCCAGAAGCCGAAGCGCTTCTTCGGCGCCGCCCGGAACATCGAAGGCGGGGGCTCGCTCACGATCATCGCGACCGCCCTGATCGACACCGGCAGCCGCATGGACGAGGTCATCTTCGAGGAGTTCAAGGGCACCGGGAACATGGAGCTGGTGCTGGACCGCCGGATCGCGGACCGCCGGATCTACCCCGCCATCGACGTGCAGCGCTCGTCCACCCGGAAGGAAGAGCTCCTGATGGACAAGGACGAACTCAACAAGGTCTATCTGCTCCGGAACTTCCTGGCGGACATGCCGCCGGTCGAGGCGATCGAGTTCCTGCTGGAGCGCATGAAGCGCACCAAGAACAACAAGGAGTTCTTCGCCACGATGGCGCAGTAGGGAGGCGGGGATGGCGGGAAGCCGGTCCGTCCCGGACCCCCGGACTCCCCCGATCCCGGAATCCCCCATGCCGCTCCCCTACCCCGGGCGCCTGCTCGCCGTTGACTGGGGCACGCTCCGCCTGGGGATCGCCTGCTCCGACGAAACCCAGCGCCTCGCCTCCCCGCTCGCGACGCTCACCCGGCGGTCCGGGCGGCGTTTCCCCATGCCTCGCTTCCTCGCGCTGGTGGCGGAACAGGCGCCGGTGGGCGTCGTGGTGGGGCTCCCGCTCTCCTCCGAAGGGAACGAGTCGGCCGCGTCCGCTCAGGCCCGGGAGCTGGCGGATCTCATCGCCCGCCGGACCGGGCTCCCGGTAGAGCTCTACGATGAGCGCCTCACCACCGCCCGGGCCCTGGGGGTCGTCCGCGAGCAAGGCGGCTCGACCCGGGGCCGGAAGGAGGACGTGGACGCGCTGGCCGCCGCCGTGCTCCTGCAGACCTACCTCGACGCCCGCCGCGGAGGCCACCCATGACCGGTCGCCGGCTCGTGGCCTTGGGCCTCACCGCGATGGGGCTCGCCTGTAGTGGGCGGACCACCGGCGAGACGGTGCGCGTCACGATCCCGCCGGGCGCGGGACTCGCCGCCGTGGCCGAGAGCGTCGCCGCCCGCGGACTCATCGAGCACAAGGCGTGGTTCCGGCTCCTAGGCCGGCTCCGGCGGCTGGATCGGCGGGTGCAGGCCGGCGTCTATGACCTCCCCCGGGGCGCCACCAGCTGGCGCCTGCTCTCGATCATTGCCTCGGGGAAGGTGGCGACGGTGAGCCTCACGGTCCCCGAAGGGCTTACTCTGCCCGAGCTCGCCGAGCTGGTCGAGGCGCGGCTGGGCATCCCGGCCGAATCGGTGCTGGCGGCGGCTGGCAACCCCGCGCTCCTCCGCGAACACGGGATCGCCGCCCCGGCAGCCGAAGGGTTCCTGCTCCCGGAGACCTATTTTCTCCCGCTGCCGGTCACCGCCTCGGGTTTGATCGAGGCCATGCTGGAACAGTTTCAGCGTTCATGGAAACCGGGCTGGGACCGCCGGCTCGATTCCCTGGGCTGGACCCGAACCCAGGCGCTCACCCTGGCCTCCATCGTGGAGGGCGAGGCCCGCCACGACGACGAACGGCCCACGATCGCGGGCGTCTACCTCAACCGACTGCGCCGCGGCATGCCGCTCCAGGCGGACCCGACCGTGCAGTACGCGATCCTGCTCACCACGGGCCGGCGGAAGCCTCGACTGTATTTCAAGGACTACGCAGTCCGGTCGCCGTACAACACCTACCTGTACCCGGGCCTCCCCCCGGGCCCGGTCAACTCCCCGGGGCTCCGGAGCATCGAGGCCGCGCTCTATCCGGCCCCGACGCCGTACCTCTATTTCGTCGCTGGTCCCGACGGCCGCCACGTCTTCAGCCGGACCCTCACGGAGCACCTCGCGGCGATTCGCCGGCTCCGGGGATCGGGGGGCTAGGCGCGAAGGTCCGGGCCAGCGCCGCCGCGTACTCGCGCGCTGCCTGCTCGACATCCGGTCGCCCGAGAATCCCCGAGACGACGGCTACCCCGGTCCCTCCGGCGGCGAGCACGGGTCCCACGTCCTGGGGGCGCACCCCACCGATCGCCAGACAGGGCCGGCCGGCCGCGAGGGCCACGAGCCGCCGGAACCCCTCCAACCCGATGGGCGGGCCCGCGTCGCCCTTGGAACCGGAGCCGTGGAGCGGGCCGATCCCCCAGTAGTCGGCCTCGACCGCCTCGGCCGCTTCCTCGGGGGTACCCACCGACGCCCCGATCACCGCCCCGCGCGGCCGGATCCGCCGGGCCAGAGCGACCGGCAGATCCAGGGCGCCGAGATGCACCCAGCAGTCCAGGGCGAAGGCGACGTCGGGCCGGTCGTTGACGATGATGGGAACCGCCACCGCCGAACGGAGTCGCCGGGCCAACTCGGCGAGGCGCCTGGCCCCGGCCTGCTTGAGCCGCACCTGGACGGCGGTCACCCCGCCCCGCACGGCGGCTTCCGCGACCGCCACCAGGTCTCGCCCGGCGAGCAGCCGGTCGTCGGTGACCAGCATCAGGCGGAGCTGCGCCCTTAGATTGTCCCCCATGACCGAGGTTCCCTTGCTCCGGCTTCGCGGCATTCGGGGCGCCACCACGGTGGCACGGGACGATCCCGAGGAAATCCTGCGCGCCACCGACGAATTGCTGCACGCGCTCAAGGACGCCAACGAACTCGAGCCCGATCACATCGTGAGCGCCCTGTTCACGATGACGCAGGACCTGACCTCGACCTTCCCGGCCCAGGCCTCGCGGCGGTACGGCTGGGAGCACGTGGCGATCCTCCACGCCACCGAGATCCCGGTGCCCGGCTCCCTGCCGCGCTGCATCCGGGTGCTGGTGCATGCGTACACCACCCGGGCACCCGCGGAAATCAAGCACTGCTATCTCCGGGAGGCCAAGGTGCTCCGCCCGGACCGCGCCGCCGACTGACGGCCCGGCGATGGCCTTTCCCACCGCGAGGGTGCGCGACCGGGGGGCCGCCCGCTGGGCGGCCGGTCATCCCTGGATTTATCGGACCGATGTGCTCGACGGCCCCCGCGAACCGGGGCTGGTGCGCGTGCTCGACCGGCGGGGGCGCTTTCTCGGCAGCGCGCTCTGGTCCCCCCGGTCCGAGATCCGGCTCCGGTTGCTCGACCGCGCGGATCGTCCCATTGACGCGGCCTGGTGGCGGGAACGGCTCCGGGCCGCGGCCGAGCGGCGCGCCGGGATTGATGCCACCGCCTGGCGGCTGGTCCACGCGGAGGGCGACGCCCTCCCCTCGCTCGTGGTGGACCGCTACGACCGCTGGCTCGTCGCCCAGTTGCTGTCGGCGGGGCTCGAGACCGAGCGCCGGCGGGTGCTCGAGGCCCTGGTCGAGCTGTTCAACCCGGCGGGGATCCTGCTCCGGCACGACACCGCGGTCCGCCGCCGGGAGGGCCTGCCCGAAGAGATCGCGGTCGCCTACGGTACCGTGCCCGAGCTGATCGAGGTCCGCGAGGGCGGCATCCGCTATCTGGCCGCCCCCTGGAGCGGCCAGAAAACCGGCGCCTTCCTCGATCAGCGGCCCGCCCGGCTGTTGGCGGCGGACCTCGCCAGACCGGGCGGCACCGCCCTCGACTGCTTTACCTATCATGGGAGCTTCGCGCTGCACTTGGCCACCCGGGCCGGGGCCGTCACCGCCGTGGATGCGAGCGCCGAGGCCCTGAGCCGCGCCGCCGAAAACGCCCGGCGGAACGGGCTCGCGAACATTCACTGGGAGGCAGGGGATGTCTTCGAGCTGCTGCGCCGCTGGGAGCGGGAGGGGCGCCGGTTCGACACGATCGTGCTCGATCCGCCGGCCTTCGCCAAGACCCGAGGGGCCGTCCCGCAGGCGCTGCGCGGTTACAAGGAGATCAACCTCCGCGCGATGCGGCTCCTAGCCCCCGGGGGCAGCCTGCTCACCGCCTCGTGTTCCTTCCACGTCTCGCGCGGGCTGTTTCTCGAGATGCTCGCGGCGGCTGCGGCCGATAGCGGCCGCCGGCTCGTGCTCACCCACCTGCTGGCCCAGGGCCAGGATCACCCCGAGGTGGTCACCATCCCCGAGACCGGCTACCTCAAGGGAGCCGTGCTCCGGGCCTGAGACTGGCGGGGACCGGGTGCGCACCGGGGTTCTCGACCACCGGGCTCGGTGAGTCGCGCATGGCGAGCCGCGTGCTCCTCTCCTGGAGTTCGGGCAAGGACAGCGCCTGGACCCTGCACGTCCTCCGGCAACAGCCGGCGCTGGAAGTCGCCGGGCTGTTGACGACCTTCAACGAAGCGGCGGATCGCGTGGCCATGCACGCCGTCCGCCGCACCCTGGTCGAGGCGCAGGCCAGGGCGGCGGGGCTGCCGCTCTGGCCGGTCCCTTTGCCGTGGCCATGTTCCAATGCCGAGTACGAGCAGCGGATGCTGGCGGTCATCGCCCGCGCGCGGGAGGCCGGGATCACCCACGTGGCCTTCGGCGATCTCTATCTGGAGGACGTGCGGGCCTACCGCGTCCGCCAATGGTCGGGAACCGGCATCGAACCCCTGTTTCCCCTCTGGGGTACCCCGGCCGACACTCCGCGCCTGGCCCGGCGAATGCTCGAGGCCGGCCTCCGCGCGGTGCTCACGTGTGTGGATCCGAGGCAGCTTCCGGAATCGTTCGTGGGGCGGCCTTTCGACGCCGCGCTGCTGGCCGATCTGCCGGCCGGGGCCGATCCGTGCGGTGAACGCGGAGAGTTCCACACTTTCTGTTTCGGCGGTCCGATGTTCGCCGCCGAGATCCCGATCGCAATGGGGCAAACCGTGTCCCGCGACGGGTTCTGCTTCGCCGACGTGGTGCCGGCCGGCCACCCGTCCTGAGCGGGGCCCCGACGGGGCGCGCGGAGATCCGCGAGGAGGGGCGGACGAGAGGTCGGATGAAGGGAGCGGCGAGACGGTCCCTACGCCCGTGGCCTCCCGGATGCGGCGCCCGACTCGGGGCGCCCATCCTGAGCGCGGCCCTCCACCGGCGCCGAACCTCGCGCCCGCTCTTCCCGGCGCCAGAGCACCCAGGAGTACGCCACCGGCACCAGTGGTGCGACCAGCCCCAGGGCGATGGCCACGAACAGCACGGCCCGGGTCCGGACGAGGCCGGCGGCCAGGATCCCGATCCCTGCCAGGATGAAGAGGGTGCCGCCCAGGCGGTGGGTCCGGCGCCAGACGTCCTCGCTCGACAGGGTCCAGGGGGTCCGGATACCGAGGAACCAGCTCGGACGAATCCGACCGAGCTGAGTGCCTAGCAGGATGAAGAGGCCACCCACCGACACTCCGACCACGGCGCTGGCGTCGAGCCCCCATCCCAGGGCGCTGCCCAGGATCAGGACCTGGATCGCGGCCAGGACCGCCAGGATCCCGGTGGCGATCAGCCACCAGACCGGCGCGTTGGCCGGGAAATTCCGCCGGAGCGGGTCCATCCGCGGGAGGACGCTGAAGACGAGCAGCAGGAAGAGGCCGAGCGCCGGGAGGAACAGCGCGCCGAACCGGCGCGGCGACCACCCGTCCGGGCGGCCGGCCAGATCGAAGTGGGTCGCGATCCGGGGCGGGAGCTCTGGCCATGCCCACAGCGTGAAGGCGACCGTGGCCAGGAGGATCAGGACCGCCGGCAGCGCTGGCTTGCGCATTCGTTCCTCCGCGTCTCGCGAGAACCCGGCCGCCAAGTGCGGGAGTGGTGCCTGGCGAAGTGGGACGGCCCGTCCGACCCCGGGGGCATGGCCCCGGGGTCGAGGGCAATTCTAGCAGCGTGCACCGCGCCGCGCCTCACGGCCCCGGGGCCGGCGCACCCGGTCCGTTGACAGGGGCACCCGACTCCCCCACCTTGGGAATGGTTGCGATTCCCCCCTTCGAGCCCCGATCGCGAACCCAAGGCAGGGCAGCCATCGTCGCATGCTGACCGCGCTCCAGGCCCAACAGCAGCGCCGTCGCCGGCCCGTCCCGTCGCTCAAGCAGCAGTATCAGGAGTACGTCCTCCAGCGCATCGAAGGGTACAAGAACAGCCTCTCCCGGCGCGAGCTGATGGAGCTGGGAGACGAGGCCCTCGCCGAGATGGAAGCGGCCGAGAACGGCCAGTTCTTTCTCACCGAGGTGCTGCTGGCCGACTGGGTGGACCGGCTGATCTACCGCCGCCTCGGCCTCCAGCCGTACAGCCGATGGGCCCGCCACTTCCGCGAACTCCGGGCCGCCCAGCGGGAACCCACGCGGTGGGGGATCGACCCGCGATCGCCGGTGACCCGGATCCTCCCCCGCCTGGAGCCGGGCGACACCGCCCTGGTGATCGGCTCGGATGCGGCCCCGGTCGCCTATCTCCTCGCCGCCCACGATGTCGAAGTGGTCTTCACCGGACCCGACCTCACCTTCGTGGACCAGGTGGAGTCCCGGGTGGCCGAGGAGGCGCTGGGCCACTACTGTGCCACCTACGTGGCGCCGGTTGGACACCTCCCGCCCGGCCTCCCTCCGGTGCATGTGGTGGTCTTCGACACCGGGGCACTCGACGGCGAAACGGCATCCAGCCGCCGGCGCATCGTGCAGACCCTGCAGGAGCAGACCGCCCCCGGTGGAGTGCACCTCATCGTGCCGACCGAACACGCTCTCGCTCCCGAGGCGTATCTCTCTCACTACAGCGAGTGGATCCGCGAGGATCTCGAGTCGCGGCGGCGCCGGCCCCAGCGCCGCGCCGGGATCCTCCTGGGCAAGCCGCCGAGCGAGGACACGGCCACCGGTTCGGCCCGCGGGCACGGCGTCCCGGCCTGAGACGCCGGGCGGCCCGTCTTGCTCCCGGGCGGGGAACGGCTACCATCCCCCAGATGATGGTGTCGCCCCGACCGGCCCGGCGGCGGTTCTCGCGCTCGGGCCGGAGGGTCTATATTCGATTGGAACCATCGCCGTTCGGACCGCTGCACCGACCCCCTTCCTCATGCCCACAATCACCATCAACGGCCGGTCGCTTCCCTTCACGCCAGGGCAGACGATTCTCGACGTGGCCCGGGCGCATGGCATAGACATCCCCACCCTGTGCTGGTATCCCAAGCTCCCCACGGTGGCCAACTGCCGGATCTGTCTGGTGTCGGTCGAGGGCCAGGGCAAGCTTCAGCCCGCCTGCTACACGCCGGCCGGCGACGGCATGGTGGTGGAGACCGACTCCGGGGCCGCCGTGGAGAACCGGCGCGGGGTTCTCGCCCTGCTGCTGGAGCGCTACCCGGGCGAGCATCTGGCCGAGGGCGGGCGGGCGGAGCCCCGCAACGAGTTCGAGGAGTACGTGGTGCGCTACGGCGTCCCGATCCGGCCCCACCGGGAACTCCCGCTCCGTTCCGGGGACGAGCGGCCTGGCGACGTCATGATCCAGCACGACATGAGCCTCTGCATCCTCTGCACCCGCTGTGTGCGGGCCTGCGAGGATATCCAGGAGGTGGGGGTCCTCGATGTCGCGAGTCGCGGGGCGGAGAACCATATCATCGTGGGCGGTGACGGCGACCCCGACCACGCCGGCTGCACCTGGTGCGGCGAGTGTGTCCGGGTCTGTCCGACCGGAGCGATCTTCGAGTTCATCCCCCGCCAGCGGTTCGGCTCCGACGCCGTGCGCCACCCTGACAAGGTCGTCCGCTCGGTGTGCCCGTACTGCGGCGTCGGATGCCAGATCAACCTCCACGTCAAGGAGCATCAGATCATGCGGGTGACCTCGCCCTGGATCGAGGAGTACACGCCGAACCAGGGCTCCACCTGCGTGAAGGGGCGCTTCGGGTACGATTTTCCCCAGCACCGGGATCGGCTCAAGACCCCGCTGATCCGGAAGGGGTGGGTGCACGACGGCGACCGCTGGGTCTGGACCGGGGAATGGCCGCGCCATCGGGAAGGCCCCTGGCGGACGGTGGACCGGGAGAGCCTTCGCGACAAGCCCCGGCCGCCCTTCCGCAGCGTGGGCAAGCCGCCGCAGACCGGCCTGCCGAGCCTCGACGGCGATCTCGACGTCCGCGACCGTGTCGCCACGCCTCCCGCCTGGTACAGCAGCTTCCGGGAGGCGACGTGGGAGGAGGCGTTGAGCCTGGTGGCGCAGGAGCTGCTCCGGCTCCGCGACACCTACGGGCCCCGGTCCCTGGCCGGACTCTCCTCCGCCAAGTGCAGCAATGAGGACAACTACGCCTTCATGCGGATGATCCGGGGGGCGCTCCGCACCAACAACGTGGACCACTGCACCCGGCTCTGCCACTCGACCTCGGTGGCCGCGATGAATCGCGCCCTGAACACCGCGGCGGCGTCCGGTTCGATGCGGGAGATCGAGGAGGCGTGCGACGTCATCTTCATTTCCGGGGCCAACACGACGGAGACCCACCCGGTCTTGGGCGCGCTGATCAAGCGGGCGGTGGCGCGCGGCGCCCGGCTCATCGTGGCGGACGTCCGCCGGACCGAGCTCGCCGAGCTTGCGGACATTCATCTGCAGATGCTGCCCGGGACCGACGTGGCGCTGTACAATGCCATGTTGCACCACGTCATCGCGCGCGGGCTCGCCGACCGGCGGTTCATCGCGGAGCGGACCCGCGACTTCGAGGTGGTGGCCGCGGCGGTGGAACCGTACACGCCCGAGCTGGCCCAGAAGATCACCGGGATCCCGGCCGATACCATCCGCCGGGCGGCGGAGCTGTACGCGAAGGGGCCGAACACCTCGACCCTGTGGGCCATGGGGCTCACCCAGCACGCCACGGGCACCGACATCGTGGCGAGCCTCCTCAACCTGATGCTGGCCTGCGGGATGATCGGCCGCTGGGGGGCGGCGATGATGCCGGTGCGAGGGCAGAACAACGTGCAGGGCGCGAGCGACGTCGGGGCCATTCCCTTCGCCTACACGGATTATCGCCCCGTCACCGACCCCGCGGTGCGGGCCGAGTACGCCGCCGCGTGGCAGGTCCCGGCCGAGTCGCTCTCCCTGGAGACGGGCCTCATGGTCACCGAGATGGTGGCCGAGGGGAGCCCGATCCGCGGGATGTACATCATGGGGGAGAACCCGGTGATCTCGGACCCCAACATCTCGCACGCCGAGCACTGGGTCCGGAGCCTCGAGTTCCTGGCGGTGCAGGATCTTTTCCTCACCGAGACTGCTCGCTGGGCCGATGTGGTCCTGCCCGGCTCGTCCTTCGCCGAGAAGTCCGGCACCTACGTGAACACCGACCGGCACATCCAGCTCAGCGAGGCGGCCCTGGATCCGCCGGGCAACGCGCGGCGCGATCTCGATATCCTGATCGACCTCTCGAATCGCCTGGGCCTGCCCACCCGCTGGACCGGGCCCGGCGACGTGCTCGACGAGATCGCGCGGGTGACGCCGAGCTGGCGCGGCGTGAGCTGGGAGCTGATGCAGCGCCGCCGGGCCATTCAGTATCCCGTCCCCACCCCCGATCACCCGGGAACGCCGTTCCTCTTCGCCGACGCCTTCCCCACCCCCGACGGCCGGGCCCGGTTCGTCCCGGTGGAGTACCTGCCGCCCAGCGAGCTGCCGGACGAGGAGTATCCCTTCGTGCTTAACACCGGCCGGCAGATGTATCACTGGCATACCGGGACCATGACCCGGCGCTCCGAGGGACTCGATGCGCGGGAGCCGGTCCCGGTGATCGAGATCAGCCCCGCCGACGCCGTCAAGCTCGGGGTGAGCGAGGGCGACCTGGTGCGGGTCACGTCGCGGCGGGCGGCCATCACGATCGCGGTCCGGATCTCGGAGCGGCAGGCCGAAGGCCAGGTCTTTATCCCGATGCACTTCCGCGAGGCGGCGGCGAACCTGCTCACCAACCCCGCGCTCGACCCCTACGCGAAGATCGCCTCGTTCAAGGTGAGCGCCGTCCGGGTGGAGCCGGTCCGGCGCGCGGCGCTCGTCTAGCGCGCCGCATGCCGCCGCGACCGGCGCCGTTCCGGGATCTCCGGAGTTTCGTTTCCGCGCTCGAACGGCGGGGTCTGCTCCGGCGGATTCGCGTGGAAGTGGATCCTCGCCTCGAAGTCTCCGAGATCGCCCAGCGGGTGGTCCGGGACGGGGGTCCCGCCCTCCTGTTCGAGCGCCCTCGGGGCAGCACCGTGCCGCTGGTGATGAACCTCTTCGGCAGCATGGAGCGGATCGAGCTCGCGCTGGGCCGGCACCCCGAGGCCATCGGGCGGGAGCTGGTCGAGACCCTGGATCGGCTCAACCCGCCCTCGTTGCGCGCCTTCTGGGAAGCCCGCGGCGTCCTCGCCCGGGCCCGCTACCTCCGGCCCAAGGTGGTGGCGACCGCGCCCGTCCAGGAGGTGGTCGAGCCCCCGAACTTGCTCGCGCTGCCTCAGGTGACCACCTGGCCGCGCGACGGGGGGCCCTTCATCACGTTCGGGCCCACGCTCACCCAGGATCCCGCGAGCGGACGGCGGAACTTCGGGCTCTATCGGCTCCAGATCTTCGGCCCCGGCGAAACCGGCATGCATTGGCAGAGCATGAAGGGCGGGCGGGGCCATTACTGGGAGGCCGAGCGGCGGGGAGAACCGCTCGAGGCGGCGGTGGTCCTGGGAGGCGACCCGGTGCTCATGCTCTCGGCGGTCTTCCCGCTTCCCGAGGGCTTCGACGAGCTCGCCTTCGCCGGGTTCTTCCGCGGCGCCCCGACCCGGCTGGTGCGAAGCACCACCGGTCCGCTCCTGGTCCCGGCCGACGCCGAGATCGTGCTCGAAGGGTATGTGCCGCCGGGCGAACGGCGGATCGAGGGCCCCTTCGGCGACCACTTCGGCCACTACAGCGAGGCGTCCCCCTTCCCGGTCTTCCACGTCCGGCGCCTGACCCGGCGCCGGGACGCCCTCTATCCGGCGACCGTCGTCGGCAAGCCCCCGCAGGAAGACAAGTTCCTCGGCATCGCTGCGGGCGAGATGATCGGCCCCCTGATCCGGGTGATCGCTCCCAACGTCGTGGCGCTCAACGCCTTCGACGGCGCGGGGTTCCACAACCTACTCGGCGTCTCGCTCCGCGAGCGGCATCCCAAGGAAGCCCTCAAGACCGCCCTGGCCCTGCTCGGCACCGGGCAGCTCACCTTCAGCAAGGTGACGGTGCTAGTCCGGGATCACGTCAATCCCGCGAGCTTCACCGCCCTGCTGCGCGAGCTCTGGTACCGGTTCGAACCCGCGGACCGCATGCTGCTCCTCCCCATCACCCCGCTCGACACCCTGGACTACACCTCGTTCACGATGCACGTGGGGAGCAAGCTGGTGCTCGACGCCACGGGCGAGCCGGTCACCGGCGACCCGCCGCCGCGCGACGTCACCGATCCGGCCGCCCTCGACTCGCGGGTGAGGCGCCACCGGTTGCTGGAGGGCGGTTTCCTGGTGGTCACGGTGGCCCGGGAGCCGCGGGCCGTGCTGGAAACCCTGGTCCGCCACCAGGGCCTGGGCCCGCTCCGCTTCATCGTGGCGGTGAGCGAGGACGTGAACCTGCACGATGAGACCAATCTTCTTTGGGGGATCTTCACCCGCTTCGACCCCGCCCGCGACCTGGTCTGCCGGGCCCAGCGATTCGTGGCCGCCCGGCCGGTGTACGAAGGACCCCTCGGTCTTGACGCGACCTGGAAGCCAGGCTATCCGCTCCCCCTGGAAATGGACCCGGAGATCGTGAGATTGGTGGATCGGCGATGGGAGGAGTACTGGCAGTGAGCGCGCCCGTGTCCGCCGAGGGCCAGGTGTTCCGCGGCGATTCGGTGCTGGTCCGGTATCTCAACTTCGTCAAGCTCCCGCACACGCTGTTCGCCCTGCCCTTCGCGCTGCTCGGCGTGGTGGCCGCCAGCCGGCGTGCCCCGGTCACCGCCCGCACGGTCCTCCTCGCGGTGATCGCGTTCACGGCGGCCCGCTGGGTGGCGATGGGCGTCAACCGCATCGCCGACCGCCGGTTCGACGCTCTGAACCCTCGCACCAGCGGGCGCGAGCTCCCGCAGGGCCGCCTGACCCTCGCCCAGGCCTGGACTTCGGTGGTCGTGGCGGGGGCGATCTTTCTCGCCAGCGCGGCGGTGCTCAACCCCCTCTGCGCCCGCCTCGCGCCGGTGGCGCTGATCTGGGTCACGCTCTACAGTTTCGCCAAGCGCTTCACCGACTGGCCCCACCTCTGGCTCGGCCTGAGCCTCGCCATCGCCCCGGTCGGCGGCTATCTCGCCGTCACCGGGGCCTGGAGCGAGCCGTGGTGGACCCTCGCCGCCGTCACGGTCGCGGTGGCGACCTGGGTGGCCGGCTTCGACGTCTTCTACGCCTTGCCTGACGAGAGCTTCGACCGGGCCCACGGCCTCCGCAGTGCCGTGGTGCGGCTGGGCGTGGCCGGCGCGATTCGCGCCGCCCGGGTGCTCCACACCGCCACCATCGCCGGGCTCCTGGTCTTCGGACGGGGGGCCGGCTTCGGCGGCTGGTACCTCGCCGGGGTAGGCGCGGCAGCGGGCATCCTGCTCTACGAGCACCGGCTCGTCCGGCCCGGCGATCTGTCCCGCCTCGACGCCGCGTTCTTCCTGATGAACGCGGTGATGTCGGCGACCGTCTTGGCCTTCGCCTTGGTGGACCGGTTGCTGTGAGGCCGCGGTGGCCCGGTCGCTCCGGCGGTGGTACCTTACCGCCTCGCGGCGACTCGCCCGACGCCCGAGACGCGAGCTCGCGATCCACCTCTCGCCCTCATCGCCCTTCGATGCGCGCCTTGGTGAAGACCCGGCCCGGCCCCGGCCTGGAACTCCGGGAAGTCCCCCGACCTCCCTGCGGCTCGAACGAGGTTCTGATTCGGGTCCACCACGCCGGGGTGTGCGGCACCGACCTTCACATCTGGGAGTGGGACGCGTGGGCCAGCGCGCGGCTCCGGCCGCCCGTGGTGATCGGGCACGAGTTCGCCGGGGAGATCGTGGAACTGGGGGAGGACGCACGCACCGAGGCGCTGCTCGCCGTGGGCGACCGGGTCACCGCCGAGGGGCATATCGTCTGCGGCCACTGCCTGCCCTGCCGCACCGGCGCCGCGCATGTCTGCCGGCGCACCCGGATCATCGGGGTGGACCGCGACGGCGCCTTCGCCGAGTTCATCGCCATGCCGGCCGCCAATGTGATGAAGCTGGACGGCCTCCCCACCGAGATCGGGGCCATCATGGACCCGATCGGCAACGCGGTCCACACGGTCCTCGCCGGGGACGTCCCGGGCAGCGCGGTGCTGGTGCTGGGCTGCGGGCCGATCGGGTGCTTCGCCGTGGGGGTGGCCCGGGCCGCCGGGGCCTCCCTCGTCATCGCCTCCGACCTCAACGACCGCCGCCTCGACCTGGCCCGCGCCATGGGCGCGCACCTCGTGCTCAACCCCACCCGCGACGACGTCGTGGCCCGGGTCCGCGAGTGCACCGGCGGCGAAGGCGTGGACCTGGTCTGCGAGATGAGCGGCCACCCCACCGGCCACCAACAGGCCCTCGCCTGCGCCCGGCTGGGCGGCCGGGTGAACCTGCTCGGCACGCCGAACCGCACGACCGAAGTGGACTTCGCCCGGGACGTGATCTTCAAGGGCCTCACGCTCTACGGCGTCACCGGGCGCCGCATGTACGACACCTGGCAGGCCATGTTCCGGCTCCTCCGGGCCGGCCAGCTCGATCCGCGGCCCGTGATCACCCACCGCTTCAAGCTCGAGGACATCGGGCAGGCCATCCAGGTCATCAGGGACGGCGAGGCCGGGAAAGTCATTCTGGAGATCGCGGCATGACGGCGCAGCTCGAGGCTCGGCTCGCGGCGGAACTCGAAGGGTTCCGGCGGGAAGGAGTGTACAAGCGGCTGCTCTACCTCGACAGCCCCCAGGCGGCCCGAGTGCGCATGGAGGGCCGGGGCGAGGTGATCGTCCTCTCCTCCAACAACTACCTGGGCCTCTGCGACGAACCCTCGGTCGTGGAGGCGGGCAAGGCCGCCCTCGACCGCTTCGGCGCCGGAACAGCCTCGGTCCGGTTCATCTGCGGGACCTTCACCATTCACCGCGCCCTCGAGGCCGCCTGCGCTCGGCTGGTGGGCACCGAGAGCGCCCTCACGTTCGTGAGCTGCTGGAACGCCAACGAAGCCCTCCCCCCCACGCTGCTCGGCGAGGAGGACATCGTCCTGAGCGACCAGCTCAACCACGCGTCCATCATAGACGCCATCCGGCTCGCCAAGGCCATCACCCGCTGCCAGACCGCAGTCTATCGCCACAACGATCTCGCCGACCTGGAGGAAAAGCTCAGGGCCGCGCGTGACCGCCGCACCCGCATGGTGATCACCGACGGCGTCTTTTCGATGGAAGGCTCCCTCGCCCGGCTCCCCGAGCTGGTGGAGCTCTGCCGGCGCCACGACGCCGTCCTCGTCGTGGACGACTCCCACGCCACCGGGGTCCTAGGCAAGACCGGCCGGGGGACCGCCGAACACTTCGGCCTGCTGGGCCAGGTGGATATCATCACCTCGACGCTGGGCAAGGCCCTGGGCGGCGCCGCGGGCGGGTTCGTCGCCGCCAGCGAGCCGGTCTGCGACTATCTCACCCAACGAGCCCGCCCCCAGCTCTTCTCCAACGCGCTCCCCCCCACCGTCGCGGCCAGCGCCCTGGCCAGTATCGAATACCTCCTGGCCCACCCCGAGCGAGTCGAACGGCTCCGCGAGAACGCCCGCTATTTCCGGGAGCAACTCCTCGCGGCCGGATTCAAGCCGCTCCCCGGTGAGACGCCCATCATCCCCGTCATCCTGGGCGACACCGCCAAGGCGATCCGGATGAGCAACGAACTGCTCGAGGAAGGGGTCTTCGTGACCGGCTTCGGCTACCCCGTCGTCCCCCAGGGCCAGGCCAGGATCCGCTGCCAGATCTCGGCGGGCCACACCCGAGACGATCTGGACCAGGCCTTGCAAGCAATTCGGAAGGTTGGCAAGCGCTTGTCGTTGATTTAGCTACAGTTAGCATCGCTTTCGGCATCTCTTCAGGTGCCGCGAGTATTGTCGAATGCACGGACTTCAAGTACTTTGTTAGATCCCAGGCCCAAGCCAAATCCACAAAAGCGTCTACGGAGTGGGTCAATCCTAGCCGGAGGCACCCCGATGCAGAGCCTCAGCCGAACCGCCGCCCTGGTCGGGGCGGGTCTCGTCGCCCTGGCGGCGGGCGTTCAAGCCCAGGGACTGGGGGAGGACTCGTTCAAATGGTATTTCGGCGGTCAGGCCGGAATCACCATCTTCGAGACTCCCACCCAGACTCGCGGTGCGGTCTTCACGGCCGGCGGGCACTTCCTGATCACGGCCAAGCGCACGGGGCTCATCGTGGCGGTGGAGGAGGGGGTCAAGACCAACCAGACCAGCTCCTACCTGGATGCCTCGGCGCCGGGCGGGGTCCGGCAGGTCGTCTTCAACGACATCCGGAAGTATTCGTTCACGCTCGTGGCATTCCCCTTCAAGACGCACGTGCAGCCGTATCTCGGGGTCGGGTTCGGAATTCTCCAGACCGCGAACGAGTATCCGCAGGGGACCTTTGCCACCCAGGCCGAGGCGGACAACGCCAAGGAGACGGCGAACAGTCTGGGATCCTACGGGTTCGGCTCCTTCACGGCCGGGGTCCAGGCCCGGGCCGGTACCACGTTCGTGATCTTCGGGCAGTATCAGATCACCACCTCGCCACCGAGCGGAAAGCTCTTCACCGGTCCCACCCACCAGCTCATGGGCGGACTCCGGATCGGGCTGGGCTCCTCGCGGGAGGAGGTCACCGGCGGCGGCTATTGACCGCCTCCGCCATCCTCGGCAGGGCAAGGGCGGGCTTCGAGCCCGCCCTTATGCTTTGCGGGAGTTGCGGGAGGCCCAGGGCGAACCCCGGATGACGAACCGGAGGGGCCAGTCCGCAGCGCGGGTGATGCCGATCCGGGGCGTTACCAGGATTTCGTCTTCGGAGGGCGGCTCGGCGGGAAGGATCCGGACCGGGGAGCGGGGCATGAGCAGCCCGTCGAGCCGGAGCCGGGTGATGCCCAGCGCCTGGCAGAGCCGGCCGGGACCGGCGCAGAGGAGGCGGTCGGTCGCGCCGGACCGGCGCCGGCGCATGACCCCGAGCCCCTCGAGCGGTTCGACGGCGCGGAGCAGCACCGCCGCGCCGCGCCCCGGCGGTCCGGTGACCAGGTTGGCGCACCAGTGGACCCCGTAGGACCGGTACACATACCAGGTGCTCGGGGGGCCGTAGATCGCTGCGTTGCCTTCGGTTCGCCGGAGCCGGTAGGCGTGTGAGGCGGGGTCGTCCGCGCCGAGGTAGGCCTCGACCTCGACGATCCGCCCGCCGGCGAGCGTGCCGCCCAGCCGGGACACGATCCGCTTTCCCAGGAGTTCCCGGGCGACCGCCACCACATCCCGCTCGAAGAACGCGGCCGGGAGGGCCGTCCCGCTCACTCGGCCTTTTTCTTTGCGGTCCGGGTCCGGGTGGGGCGCTTCTTCGTCTCGGTCTCCTTCGAGGCCGTCCTGGCCGCCTTGCGGCGGCCTTTCGCGGCGGCCCCTGACTCGTCCTCGAGGCTCACCACGCCGACCATGGGGATCTCCGGCTTCGCGGCGGGGACCCGGGAGCCTCGCCGGAACCGGATGCCGCCTCGAACCGGAGGTGCAGGCACCGCGGCGACCGGGGCCGGCCCGACCGGGAGGGGTTCGGGGGCGAGAGCTGGCCGGGCGCGCGTCTCCGGTCCCACCGGTTCCTCCAGTTCCGTCCCGCGCCCCACCACTTCGTACTCGTCCTCGCCGAGCTTGCGCACGTCGGCGATTTCGGCGTCGTGGGCCTGACGGAGAAACCGGAGGAACCGGCCCGGCTCGAGGATGGGATCCTCCCGGCCCAACAGCGCCGCCATGCGGAGCCGGAGCGCCTCGTGCGAGACCGGCTTGCGAAACTCGGCCAGCGCCTGCCGGAGCAGATCGAAGGCGCGCGCGAGGGTGAGCCCTTCCTCTTTTCGCTCCGGCGTGATCGCCCGGCCTCGGGGCGCCCGGGGCGCTGGTGGCTCCGGCGCGGCCGGCAGGGCCGGCGCCGTCTCCTTGGCGGGCCGCTCCCGACCCCGGCCCCGGCCCCGAGCACGCCGGCCCCTTCCGTTCCGCGAGGGCTCCGCGGCGGGCTGCTCGACCGCCGCGGGCGCAGCCACCGCGGTACTGCCGTCGGCGGGGGCGACCTCGTACTGGCCGTTGTCGAGCCTGGTGAGCTTGAGCAGGCCGCGGTGCCCCGCTTCGAGCACGAACTTGCTGAACCGGCTGAAGCCGGCGTTCTTCTCGTCGAAGTTGGGATCCAGCTGCTGCATCACCTGCTTCAGGCGGTCCGACCGCATGACGTCGCGATTACGGGCCATCGTCTCCACGGCCTCGCGGACCAGTTGCCAGGGATCCCGCTGGACCGAGGGCACCTCGGTTTCGCGGGTGAGCCCCGCGAGGTCGCTGTACGAGTAGTACTCGTCGCAGTTCTGGATCAGGAGATCGCTGGCCGATTCGCGGATGCCGACCCCGATCACGTACTTGCCGTACTCCTTGAGCTTGATGACGAGAGTCGAGAAATCGCTGTCCCCCGAGAGCAGGATGAAGGTGCCGATCTCGGGCCGGGTGAAGACCAGCTCGATGGCGTCCACCGCGAGCCGGATGTCCGTGGCGTTCTTCTTCGCGGTGCCGACGGCGGGGGCGAAGATGAGATCAATCGAGGCTTCCGTCAGGGGAACGACGTACTGCTGGTACCGCCGCCAGTCGGCATAGGCACGGGAGACGGCCACCTTGCCCTTGATGATGTCGCTCGACAGGAGCGTCTTGAGCTCCTTGGCCAGGTCGGAGCGGATCCCGAGCGTGACGTTGTCGAAGTCAATGAGGAGGGCGGCGTTGGGTGCGTGGACCGGCGGCTCGCCGGCCCGAGGATGGCGGTGATGCGGTGTGGTCACAAGATACCCGGTTCCGGGCCTCGAGGCCCGCCGCTGCCGCCCGCCGTTCCGGACCCGGTGTCGGGGCGGCCGGGGCAGCCGCGGGGCTCTGGTCCCGTCATGGTTTTCTCGGGGGATGACGGGCGGGCCGGCGAACGCGCTGGCCTGCCTCTCCCTCGAGCCTCACTGGCTCCGGCACCGCGTCGGGTCCGGCCCGCGAACGCATCGTCCCGCCGGGTCTCAGGGCGGGCGCGGCGCGGGAGGTCAATCCCGCTGGGGACCTGCGGTGAGGAGCCGTCCGGCCGGCCGGGCCCGCATGGTGGGGGCCCTTCGAGCCGTGCCTCGGGGCACTAATGTAGGCAGGAGCCGCAAGCGCTGGAAGGTCCTACGTTTGGGCCAGGAGGGCGGCGATGCGTTCCGCCGCATGGCCGTCCCACCCTTCGGGCCGGCTCGGGCGGTAGCTGCCGTTGCGGGCTCGGCGCAGGATGTCGGCGACGGCCGCCCCGATGGCCGCCCGGGTGGAGGCCACCAGCCGATTGGTGCCCTCGGTGAGGGTGACCGGCCGTTCGGTGTTGGGCCTCGCCGTAAGGCAGGGGACGCCGAGCACCGTGGTCTCTTCCTGGAGCCCGCCCGAATCGGTCACGACCAGCGTGGCCTCCTCCACCAGGGAGACCGCCTCCAGGTAGCCCACCGGTTCGAGCAGGGTGATCCGCTCCGCCAGATCGCGGAGTCCGAACTCCTCGATCCGCCGCCGGGTGCGGGGATGGATCGGGAAGAGGACGGGCATCTGGCGGGCCAGCTCGTCGAGCGCTTCCAGGATCTCGCGCAGGGTTTCGGGGTGGTCCACGTTGGAGGGCCGGTGGAAGGTCACGAAGGCGTAGGGGCGCCCCGCCACGCCGTGGCTCCGGGGCGCCGCCAGCGCCCGGGCCCGCTCGCGCAGGTGCAGGAGCGTATCCACCATGACGTTGCCGACGAAGCGGATCCGTTGGGGTTCGATGCCTTCCGCCAGCAGGTTGCGGTCGGCATCGCGGCTCGGGGTGAGGCAGAGATCGGCGAGCTGGTCGGTGAGGAGCCGGTTGAGTTCCTCCGGCATGGAGCGATCGCGGCTCCTCAGCCCAGCCTCGACGTGCGCCACCTTGACCCCCCGCTTGGCCGCGACCAGGGCGCAGGCCACGGTGGAGTTCACGTCGCCGTAGACCAGCACCCAGTCGGGCGCGTAGCGCTCGAGCAGGGGTTCGAAGCGGAGCATGATCTGGGCGGTCTGGACGGCGTGCGAGGCCGAGCCCACTCCCAGGTTCTCGTCGGGCACCGGGAGCTCGAGGTCGGCGAAGATGCTGTCGCTGAGCGCGGGATCGTAGTGCTGGCCGGTGTGCACCAGCACCTGGTGGAGCGTCGGGTAGGCGCGGGCGGCCCGGAGGACCGGGGCCACCTTCATGAAGTTGGGCCGCGCGCCGACCACGTGGAGCAAGGTGGTCATGAGCGATCGGAGGCCAGCGGCAGGTCCAGCTCGAAGAAGAAGCGGGTTCCGGAGTCCGGGGCGGTTTCCACCTGGAGGGTGGAGTGCATCGCCTCGACCAGCTTGCGGCAGATCGAGAGCCCGAGCCCGGCGCCGGAAAACGCGTACTCGCCCTGTTTCTGGCGGCGGCGAAAGGGCTCGAAGAGCGTGAGCATGGCGTGGGGCGGGATACCCCGGCCGGTGTCGCGCACCGAGAACTCCACCCGGGCCCCATCCACCTCGACCCCACTCACTTCTACCATCCCTTCGGAGGTGAACTTGAGGGCGTTGGTCGTGAGGTTGAGCAGCACGCGGGAGAGTGCCACCGGGTGGCCGATGCGGAAGTCGTGTTCCGGGGTGCGGAGCTTCACCGCCAGCCCTTTCTCCTCCGCGATGGGCTGCACAATGTCGCGGACCGATTCGAAGATGTCGGAGATCGAGAAGGGGAGCGGATCGAGGTCCACCAGCCGGTCGCCGCCCCGGGCCAGCTCGATCACGTCGCTGGCGAGGGAGGAGAGGCCGAACGCCGCGCTGTAGATGAGCCCGAGCTGCCGTTCCTGCACCGCGTTGATGGGGCCGCTGCGGCCCCGCTGCAGCGTCTCGGCGAGGAACAGGATCGAGGTGAGGGGCGACCGGAGGTCGTGGGCGACCTCGACGACGAGTTCCATCCCGTCGGGGCCCGACAGGCGTTCGGCGAAGTGGCGGGCCCAGTCGGGCTCGAGCGCCTGGTGCACGGTCTCGATGGCCTGGAGCAGGCCGAGGAGCTGCCGCTGGTCCAGGCTGCCCGCGAGCCCCTGGAGCCGGTCGAGGAAGGCCCGGCGCACCAGCTCGAGCAGGCGCCGGCCCAGGACGGTACGGGGCAGCTCGGGCGGCAGCGCGCGCCGTTCCGTGACCGCCGTGATCGCCTCGCCGAGGACGGTGAGGTGGGCCCGGACCTCCTCCTGGGACGGGCTGTCCTCGACCACCTGCTGCCAGCCGGCTTCGACGTCCTTGAGGGCTTCGGCGAGGTGGTCGAGCAGCGCGGCGCACCCGGGGCCCCCGGCGGTCGCGGGGGCGGCGGAACGCTCGGTCACTCAGGAGTCCCTGACAGCTCGTCGCGGTGGAAGTTGTGCTTGTCCATCAGGCGGTAGAGGGTCGTGCGGTCAATGTTCGCGAGGCGCGCGGCCTTGGACATGTTGCCGCCGGCCCGGGCGATGAGCCGCCCCAGGTACTCCTTCTCGAACTGCGCCACCACCCGGTCCTTCGCCAGGTGATAGGCCTCGTCCAGGACCGGGGCTCCGAGGGCCGCGTCCGCCGCGTGATCGGCCGTGTCCTCGTAGAGCGGGATGTCGTTGGGTTGAATCGTCTGGTCCGGCTCGGCCAGCACCGCCACGTGCTCGATCACGTTCTGGAGCTCGCGCACGTTGCCGCGCCAGGGGCGCGAGCGGAGAAACGCAATGCTCGCCTCGGAGAGCCGGGGGATCCGCTCCGCCATCTGCCGATGCCGCTGCCAGTAGTAGGTGAGGAAGTGGTTGGCGAGGAGCGGAATGTCCTCGGGCCGCTTGCGCAGCGGGGGGAGCTTGATCGGGACCACCCGGAGCCGGTAGAAGAGGTCGCCCCGGAGGAGTCCCTGGTTGACGGCTTCCTGCGGGTCGCGGTTGGTGGCCGCGATGTACCGCACGTCCACCACGGCATCCTGGGTCTCGCTCCCGACCCGCCGGACCACCCCGTCCTGGATGACCCGGAGGAGCTTGGCCTGGAGCGGCTGCGACATCTCGGTCAGTTCGTCCAGAAACAGGGTGCCCCCGTTGGCCGTCTCCAGCAAGCCGGGCTTGTCGCGGTCGGCGCCCGTGAAAGCACCCTTGCGGTGGCCGAACATCTCCGACTCGAGGAGCGGCTCGGGCAGCGCCGCGCAGTTGATGGCCACCATGGCCCGGCTCGAGCGCCGGCTGTGCTGGTGGATGAACTGCGCAATCACCTCCTTGCCGGTGCCGCTCTCGCCGCTGATGAACACCGAGGCATCGGTGGCCGCCACCTTACGGGCCAGATCCACCGCCTTCCGGAACAGGGGCGAGATCCCGATCAGGGTGATCTTGTCGCTGTGCCCGCCCTGCTTGGCCAGCTGCTGCTTGAGGTCGCGGGTCTCCCGGGCCACCATCACCGCATGCGAGGCGCGGCCGATGAGGACCTGGAGATGGGTGGCGGAGAACGGCTTGGGGAGGTAATCCCACGCCCCCGCTCGCAGCGCCTCGATGCTGCTCGTGACACTCGGGTTGCCGGTCATGGCCACCACGATCGTATCGCGGTTGAATTCGAGGGCGGCCCGGAGGATGTCCATCCCCGAGCACTGCGACATGTAGAGGTCCACCAGAATGATGTCGAACTTCCGCCGACGGACCGTCTCGAGGGCCTCCTCCCCGCGCCCGATCAGGGTCACGTTGTAGCCGTCCATCTGGAGCACGCTGGCGCAGCTCTCGCGCAGCGTCCGCTCGTCGTCCACGATGAGGATGCGGATACTGGCCTTGACCTCGGCGGGGATGGACAGCGGATCGCGGCCGCCCACGTCCGGGCCGCTGCCTTCACCTGGGCGGGTCGAACGGGCAAGCGACGAACCCATACACGACTCCCTTCGGACTCCGATGAGAGACGGAACTGGCGGACCGGGCCGGGCCCGGCGACTGCGTCCTACAGCGCAGGTTTGATACCACAGTTTATGGCGAGGGGGAATCACCTCGCTGTGGCGTACGTGAGTTCAGGTTGCGTGGCCGCGCCGACACTGTCGCGCCGCCGCAACAATAAGGGCCCTGTGGCCGATTTGCGCAAGTCGCCCGGCAAGCCGCCGCCCCCCTGGTTGCTCGGATCGCGGCGGTACCGAGCTTGCTGTAGCTTAGACCGATCACCTCTGGACCCCAACCGGCTCCCGCGACGTGGAGTGCATGTCGAATGACTGGGAAAGTTCCTGCTCTCTTCTCCGGTACCGATGCGGTAGCGCCGCCCCACGAGGTGATCCCCCACCTGGCCGGCGCGGAGGGGCCGGGCCCCGCGGCGTTCCGCGAGGAGGAGCCGGGGATCAACTGGGGGCGCTACCTCGCCGCGGTCAAACGGTATCGCTGGCTCATCCTGCTGCTCACGCTGCTGGGCACCGCGGGGGGGGTGGTCGCGACCCGGTTCATCGCGCCGGAGTACGTGGCCCGGGCCACCATCTGGGTGGAGCGGGGCCGGGGCGGGGGACCGCTGCGTCCGGCGGAGTTGCTCCAGGACAACGCCTGGGTGGACCTGCTCCGATCCTACGTGGTGCTCGATCCCGTGGTGCTGCGCCGCAAGCTCTACATCACGCTCCGGGACCCCGCCGATTCCCTCGCGCTCGCGGGCTTCAGCATCGCGGACCGGTTCGAAACCGGCGACTACGTGCTGCGCGTCTCCGAGGGCGGGCGCCGCTGGAGGCTGGAGCGGAGCGGGGGGCTCATCGAGCAGGGCGTGGCCGGCGACTCGATCGGACGCGGCCTGGGCTGGCGCTGGGCGCCCGGCGCCGGGGAGCTCGGGGCCGACCGGGACATCCGGTTCAAGCTGGTGAACCCCCGCGAGGTGTCCAACGATATCGTGAGCCGCCTCTCGGCCCGCATGCCCGACGAGGGCAACTTCCTCCCGGTCACCCTTCGCGGGACCGACGGCAAGACCCTGGCCGCGACGCTCAACGCGATCACCGAGCAGTTCATTGACGTCGCCGCCGACCTCAAGCGCAGCAAGCTCACCGAGATGCGGATCGCCCTGGATTCGCAGGTGGCCGTGGCGTACGAGAACCTCAAGGAGGCCTCCGACCGCCTGAAGAGTTTCCAGATCAACACGATCACCCAGCCCCGGACCGGCGCGCTGCCCATCAACCCCGGCCTCACGCAGACCCAGGGAGCGGCGACGAGCACCTATTTCACCCAGAAGTTCACCCTCGAGACCATCCGGCAGGACCGGCAGCAGCTCGAGTCCGTGCTGGCGCGCGGCCGCGAGGGCGACCTCACGGTGGACGCGTTCCAGCTCATTCCCGCCTCGCGGACCGCGCCCGCGCTGGTCCAGGCGCTGGGTGACCTGACCAAAGAGGAGGCGGGCCTGCGGGCGCTCCTGGCTCGCTATACCGACGAGCATCCCCTGGTCAAGCAGGCGCGCGAGCGGATCGAGACGCTCAAGTCGAAGACCATCCCGGAGCTGGGCCAGGCGCTGGTCCAGCAGCTCAAGGCCCAGGAGGCCGATCTCGAGGCCCGGATTCGGCAGACCGGGACCGAGCTGCGCGAGATCCCCGAGGTGACCATCACCGAGATGCGGCTCACGCGGGAGTACCAGTCGGCCGAGGACCTCTTCAAGACCCTGCAAAGCCGGCAGCAGCAGGCCAAGCTCGAGGAGCTGAGCGCCATTCCCGACGTGCGCATCCTCGACCAGGCGACCACCCCGCAGCGCCCGACCAGCAACACGGCGCCCAAGATCATCGCCATGGCGTTCCTCGCGAGCCTGGGGGCCGGGCTGGGCCTGGCCCTCCTGCTGGACCAGCTCGACCGCCGGTTCCGCTACCCGGAGCAGGTCACTCAGGAGTTGGGGCTCCCCATCCTGGGCGCGATCCCTGCGATTCGACGGACCCGCTCCGGCGAGCTCCCCACCGAGCAGGCGGCCCAGGTGGTGGAGGCCTTCCGGACGGTGCGGCTCAACCTGGCCCACTCGTACGGCGCGGCCGGGCCGATCCTGGTCACGGTCTCGAGCGCAGGACCCGGCGACGGGAAGTCGCTGGTCTCCTCCAATCTCGCGGTGTCGTTTGCGGAAGCGGGCTACAAGACGCTCCTCGTGGACGGCGACATCCGCCGGGGCGAGCTGCACCGGATGTTCTCGCTCGACCGGCGGCCGGGGCTGCTCGACTTCCTGACCGGCGAGGCCCGGCTGCCCGACATCTTGCGCGCGACCAACCAGCGCGGCCTCACGTTGATTCCCTGCGGGACTCGGCGGCAGCACGGGCCGGAGCTCCTGGGCTCCACGGCGATGGCCGAGCTCATGGCGGAAATGAAGGCCCGGTACAACGTGATCATCATGGACAGCCCCCCGCTCAGCGCGGGGATCGACCCGTTCGTGCTCGGCACCGTCACCGGGAACATGATGGTCGTCTTCCGCACCGGGGAAACCGATCGCCAGATGGCGGAAGCCAAGCTCCGGCTGCTGGACCGTTTGCCGGTCCGGGTTCTGGGGGCGGTGTTGAACGAGATTCAGTCCGACGGGGTGTACCGCTACTACACCTACCTCTATGCATACGCCGCGGAGGACGAGCCCGAGCCGGCCCGGCTGGCGGGATCCGCGGGCGAGGGGAGCGCGGAAACCTCGGAGCGTAGCTAGGCCGAGTCGGGCACCGAGTTGGCCGACTCGGCCTGTTCGAAGGCCAGCAGCCGCTCCGGCGAACCGGCCTGCCGCAATTGCCGGAGCGCGGACGTCGCCCGTAGCAGCATCTCCACCGCGTCCACTGGCGAGACGGCGAAGTCCGCCACGGCGCAGTAGCCCGCCTGGAGGCGAAGGGGGACGTGGGCGCCGTTCCCCGAGGCCAGGACCCGCTCGAACCGATCCACCAGCCGCGGAATCCCGCTCTCCGGCGTGCCCGGGGCGATGACGCCGAACTCCTGGTCCCCGAGCCGGCCGATGGCATCCCCGGCACGGCCCTGCGCGCGGAGCACGCGACCGACCCGCTCGGCGACCTCGTCAAAGGCCTGGGCGCTGTCGGAAGTCTCCGGTCCGGCGGGGGTGAACACGACGCACGCCAGCGGCTGGCGCAACCGGTAGGCCTCCGACCCGATTTCCCGGGCCCGGCGCGAGAGACCCCGCATGTTGTAGAGACCGGAGATGTGGTCGAGGAGGGTTTCTTCCCGATACCGATCCGCCTCCAACTTGGACGCCAGGAAGGTGGTCAGCTTGAGGAGGAGACTCTCCCCGTCGAGGGGCTGGCCCAGGAGTTCCCACGCCCCGGACCGATAGGCCTCGAGCCGCTGCGCCCGCCCCGAGGGCCCGGCCGTCGTGATAATGATCGGGGTGGTGGCGCTGAACCGGCGGTCCGCGCGGAGCAGCCGGCAGACTTCCATGCCGGTGATGTCCGGCATCTGCGCGTCGAGGATGACCAGATCCGGCCGGGCGGCGCGGGCCCGCTCCAGCGCTTGCTGCCCGGTATAGGCCCGCAACACCGCGTAGCCGTTGGGGGCCAGGATACTTTCCAGCGACCGGGCCGACCACTCCTGATCGTTGGCGATCAGCACCAGCGGCGGGCGACTGGGCTCTTTGGGATCGCTCATACCGGCTTGAGGTGGCAACGGGCCGCTCCAGCTTCATCCGGAGTGCCGCAGGCCCTCCGGCGTCGAATCGGTCGTGAGGCGAAACAACGGAGCACTTCCCGCGCCCGCCGGGCACCGAGGGGCGAGGGCCGGGCGGATGCCGGGTAACACAATAAGGCGCTTGGGCTTCCCGAGCAATGCGCCCCCGGTCGTGCGGCCGAGAACGTCCCTCCGTTGCGGCGGCTTCGCGGCGCGAACACCGCGGTTCATCGCCGTCGCTGGCGCGTGGCGCCGGAGCAGCAGACTGTCGCTCCGCCGCCACAGATGGGAGTAGCCAGCCGGAAAGGCGCCTGGCCTGGCCAGCGGGACCGCAGGAAACCGGCCAGGTGCCAGCCGGGGGCGGGCTAGCACGCACCATGCACAAGGCGGCGAACCATGATGAATGCCAGGGGAGCGATGCATCCCGAACGAACCAGCTTCTTCCAGTGGGCCCGGCTCCTGATTGTCACGGCGGCGCTTTTGGCCCCGGGTTCCGGCTCGGCCCAGGAGGTGGACCCGACCTCGCGGGGGACCGCGGTCACCCGGGCCGCGCTCCAGGCCGCGCTCGCCGAGGCCGAGCAGATCGCCAATTCCGACGGCTACAGCGACCAGTTGCGCGAGCAGAAGCGGATGGAAGCCTCGCTCATCCGGAGCCGGCTGCTCGAGGGGGATTTCTTCCCCGGCGACCAGATCGTGGTGTCGGTGGCCGGTGACACGGCCGCCACCTCCACGCTCACGGTGGGGCCGGGCCGGGTGATCTCGCTGCTGGGCTTGCCCGACATCCCGCTGAATGGGGTCTTGCGGTCGGAGATCGAGGACTATCTCCGGCAGCAGCTCGCGCGTTACATCAGGAACCCGGAGGTGAAGGCCCGCCCGCTGCTCCGGCTCTCCATTACCGGCGGGATCGGCGCTCCGGGGTTCTACCAGCTGGACCCGGACATCCTGGTGAGCGCGGCCCTGATGACGGCGGGCGGGATCACCAACGCCACCGAGCTCGACCACACCAAGGTGCTCCGGGACAAGGAAGAGGTCGTCTCGGGCGAGCAGTTTGCCCGCGCGGTGCGGGAGGGCGGGACCCTGGATCAGCTCAACCTGCGCGCCGGGGACGAGATCATCGTGGGCCAGCGCAAGACCCGCGACTGGTGGACCACCCTTCGCACCATCGCGACGGTCCCGGCGCTGGTACTCAGTGTCTATGGAATGGGCCGGCTCTTTGGAATCTTCTGACGACCTCCGTCACGGCGGCACTCGGAGCGGTATGCCTCACGTCGCAGCCCCCCGATCGGCCCGGGCCTCTCGGGAGCGCTGGCTCCGCCTGGTCGAGGAGGTCGAGGAGCAGCCGGTGCCGCGGCCGCGGGCCGAGTGGCTGTCCAGCTTGGTGAACCGGTCGCTGGCCCTGATCGCGCTGGTGGTGCTCTCCCCGGTCATCCTGCTCATCGCGTTGGCCGTGAAGCTCACCTCCCGCGGTCCGGTGTTCTACAGCCAGACCCGGATCGGCCTGGACCGGCGCTGGAACCGGAAGCCCGCGCCCGACGGCGTGACCCGGCGCTCGCACGACCTGGGCGGTGCGGTGTTCACCATCTACAAGTTCCGCACGATGTGCGTGAACGCCGAGCATCTCTCCGGGGCGGTGTGGGCGGCGCGGGAGGATCCCCGGGTTACCCCGATCGGGCGGTTCCTCCGCCAGTACCGGCTGGACGAGCTTCCCCAACTCTTCAACGTGCTGAAGGGCGACATGAACCTGGTCGGGCCGCGGCCGGAGCGGCCCAGCATCTTCGCCCAGCTTCGCGCCACGATTCCCCAGTACCGCGCCCGGCAGCGGGTCCGGCCCGGGATTACCGGCCTGGCCCAGATCAATCAGCATTACGACCGGAACCTGGACGACGTCCGCAAGAAGCTCGAGTTCGACCTCGAGTACCTCAGGCGGCAGAGCCTCTGGCAAGATTTCGTGATCATGATCCGGACCGTGCCGGTGGTGCTCTTCAGGCGAGGAGGATGGTAACGGCCACCGCCGGGTGGGCCCGGCCTGCGGGCCGGGCGGCGCCGGTCGTCCTTGCCGGAGCGGGGTTCCTGGTGCTCTACGCCGGCCCGCTCGCGTCGCTGGCCCGGGACTGGTGGAGCGATCCCGATGCCGGGCATGGGCTGCTCCTCGCCCCGCTGGCTCTCTGGTTCGGCTGGCGGGCGGGGCTGGCACCCGATCGCCGGCCCAACCCCGCGGTGGGGAGCCTGCTCCTCGTGGCCGGCGTTTTCCTCCGGTATCTGGCCGGTCTGGCCGCCGAGTTGTTCACCATGCGGATCTCCATGGTGCTGGCGGCCGGGGGACTGGTGGTGTTCTTCCTGGGCTGGCGTCAGCTTGTTCGCTGGTGGCTGCCGGTGGTCTTGCTGGGGCTCTCCATTCCGCTCCCGGACGTGGTGACCGGCACGCTGGCGCTCCCGCTTCAGCTCCGCGCCTCGAGCTGGGGCGCTGCGATGCTCGAACTGCGGCACGTCCCCGTGGTCTTGTCAGGGAACGTGATCCGGCTTCCGGGCCGCGATCTCTTCGTCACCGAGGCGTGCAGCGGGCTGCGCTCGCTCACGGCCCTCCTCGCCCTCGGGGTCCTGGCGGGCGGGCTCTGGCTGCGCCACCCGCTGAGCCGGGCGCTGCTCGTGGCGCTGGCCGTGCCGGTTGCGATGGCCGTGAACGCCATCCGGGTCTTTGTCACGGGGTTCCTGGTGTACTTCGTCTCCCCCGAGTTCGGCGAGGGGTTCATGCACTGGAGCGAGGGCTGGCTCCTCTTCCTGGTCGCCTTCGCGATCCTGGGAGCGTTCACCTGGGTGGTGCGCGGGGCCGAAGCCTGGCTTTCCCGGAGCCCCGATGTCGCGGCCTGACGTGGTGCCCTGGATCCCCGGAGCTCTGCTCTCGCTCGGGGCGCTGTTTACCCTCGGGGTGAGCGGCCAGCGCGCGATGCCGCTGGCCTTGCCGCTCGATTCCATTCCGCTGGTGCTCGCGGGACGGGTGGGGACCCCGGTCACCCTGAGCCCGGCGGAGACGCGGGTCGCGGGCATGACGAGCTACATTCTCCGGTCCTACGACGGGGAGGTGGCGCCGTTCACGGTCTACGTCGGCTACTACGACCACCAGACGCAGGGGCGGACCATCCATTCCCCCAAGAACTGCCTCCCGGGTTCGGGCTGGGAGGCGCTCCAGCAGGCCGAGGTGACGGTGCCGACCTCGCTGGGCCCCCAGCGGGTCAATCGGTACATGCTGCAAAACAAGCAGACTCGGGCGCTGGTGTTCTACTGGTATCAGGGCCGGGGCCGCGTGGCCGCCGACGAATACCAGGTGAAATGGGAGCTCTTGCGCGACGCGGCGCTCCGGGGCCGGAGCGAGGAAGCCCTGGTCCGCATCGTGGTGATCTTGAACGACCGCACCACCGAGGCGGACGCCGCGCGGTGGGCGGAACGGGTGGCGGGAGAGCTCGTTCCGAGCCTGTTCCGCGTGCTTCCTGCCTGACATCGGTTCGCCCACCCGGCGCCCGCGCCCTTCCCTCCCCCGATCCATGAGCCCCGCCCGCCCCGCCCGGCTTCGCGATCTCGTATTCCTCGGCTGCTGGGCGGGCCTGGCGAGCGGGTATCTCGACGCCGGCGCGGTGGCGCTCCGCCGCTGGCTGGTCGAGCCGATCGTGTTCACCGGCCACCACACGATCTGGACCGCACCGCTCTTCAACGCGGTGCTCTTTGCCGCGCTCGGTCTGGCCGGGTGGACGGCCGGCCGGGCCGTGCCCTGGCTGGGGAGCCGTGGCGCGGCCGCCTTCGGGTTCGGGTGCCTCGGGACCCTGGGCGTGCTGTACAACTTCCCCGCCCTCCACCGGGTGGCGGCCGTCCTCCTCTCGGCCGGGGTGGGGGCGCAGCTCGCCCGGCTGGCGGAAACCCGAGCCGACGGCTCGGCACGGCTGGTGCGGCGCACCCTGCCCTGGCTCGCCGGGATCACGCTGCTCTTGGCGGGGGCGCTGGTGGGCCGGGACGCCTGGGGCGAGCGGCGGGCGCTGGCC
>DATLYZ010000006.1:0-15145 GCA_035574255.1 Gemmatimonadales bacterium
TCCGGGCGCTCCGCCCGCCCGCCATCACTGCGGTGGCCCTGCCGCGAAAGGGGTGGACCCTCCCGCCCCCGCCCGCCTACCGCCTGAACTGATACGCGAGTTTCACGAAAAACCCGTCGTTCATCCGCTCGAGCCCTCCGAACCGGAGCGCGCGCGGCTCCTGATAGGTGGCGCCGTACCCCGCGAATGCCACGGTCCCCGGCACCGGCTCGAACGAGGCGAGCCAGTCCACCCGCAGGTTGTTCGATTCGCTGGCACCTGCCGGAGAGCCGTCCACGTAGAGCGGATTGCCGCTCCGCGCCGCTTCCAGCGCCGCACGCCGGGTATGGACATACTCGGCCACCACCCGGAAGAAGAGGCTCCGCGACGCCTGGTACTCGAGCTTCGCCCGGGGGAGGATGGTCCGCGCGAATTCCTGGCCGTCCCGGTCCCGGGTGATCCGCGAAAAGGTGGTGGACGCCGTGAGGCGGAGGCTCCCGGTGGGCCGCGCGCTGAGCGAACCGGTGATCCGGGTCTCGTATCCCGGCGCCCCTTCGGGGAAGATGGCCCCGCGGCCCCGATTGACGCCGAGCGAGGCGTTGAAGGCGCGGAAGGTGGGGGTGGTCACCGAAAGGCCGGCCGACCAGGCGTCGTCCACACCCCGAGGCGCGGCGTAGGGTACCTGCGAATTGCCGACCAGCTCGGTGTAGTTCGCATACGAGCCTGGAACGAAGTTGACGAAGCTCTTCTCCAGTTCTCCGGCGAGCCGCCAGCCGCCGCGCACCGTGAGGTTGGCCTCGACGGCCACGTTGCCCTCCAGCGCCCCGTCGAGGAAGTCCCGGTACTGCCAGAGCCGTCTGGTCCGCCCGAACAGGGAGAGGGTCTCGAAGAGCGCCCCGCGGGCGCCGTAGAACGAGATCCGGTTGAACGCGTGCGCCTCGACGAAGTCGTTCCGCGGGATGAAGCCCGAGCGGGCCTCGAACGACTCGTCCACCCCGGACACTTTGTAGTTGAAGCCCCAGCTCCGGCCGGTGCGGTCGAATTCGAGGACCCAGAGGGCACCGTTCCGGGTGCGCCCGCCCGAGCTGTCCCGGGTCCAGGCGCCGCCCAGCTGGCCCTCCACGAAATAGAGCTTGCCGAAGACGATCCGGGCGTCGCCCGCGAGCACCCGGTTGAAGCCGCCGTCCTGCTCGCGCGACGTGACCGTGAGGCCGGCGTTGGAGTTGCTCCCGATATCGCGGCGCACCCGAGCGATGTTGAACCAGGCATCGTCGCCGGCCGCCTCGTCCACGGCGAGGAGGTAGGCCAGGTTGTGGCGGCCTAACTTCGCCGTGAACTTTCCGCCCGCCACCGGGTTCACGATCTGCCGGGTGTAGACGAGCTGGGTCGGCGTCGCGAAGAGCTCGATCCCCTCCAGAAAGAACGGCCGCTTCTCGGGAAAGAAGAGCGCAAACCGCTCGTTTACCGTCACCTGGCTCACGTCCGATTCGATCTGGCTGAAATCGGGGTTGTAGGTGGCGTCGAGCGAGAGGTTGCTGCTCAAGCCGAGCCGGAGGTTCACGCCGGCGCTCGGGTCCACCGCGTCGCGGTCGAAGCCGGTCGCGGTCCGCGCCCCGGTGGCCTGGGCCGTGACGAAAGGCTGGATCTCGGTGGTGAGTCCGCTCTGGAGGTCGTGCAGCCCCTCGATGGTGCCGGCCTGGATCAGGAAGCTGGCACTCGCGCGGCGGGTGTCGGTCCAGGCGTCCTCGTAGCCGGTCCGCATGGTCCGCCGGAGGATGTTGAGTCCCCAGGCCTGCGGCCCCGAGCCCGGGTAGCGCAGGCTCTTGAACGGGATCCGGATCTCGACCTCGTAGCCTCGCTCGGTGACCCGGCCCCGGGACTGCCAGACGAAATCGGGGTTCGGGTCAATGCTCCCGCCCACCAGGTTCCCGGGGGAGAAGCCTCCCTCCGTGCGGATCCCGTCCGCCTGGATGCCGAGCGGGTTCACCGTGAAGAAATAGGCGCGGCGGCGGTCGTTGAAGGTGTCGAGGTAGACGGTGACCCGGTCCTCGCTGTCCAGGTTGTCGCGGTCGGCCCGGGTGGCGCGGATGGCGCCCGGTTCCCGGTCGTGCGCGATCACGCCGAAGTAGATGGCGTTCCGCGCGTACCACACCAGCACCTCGGTTTCCTCCTCGGCCGGCCGGCTGTCCACCGGCTGGTACTGGTGGAAACCCGAGAGGCGGGCGGCCTGCTGCCACACCGGCTCGTCCAGCACCCCGTCAATCTCCACCTGGGTTTCGAAACGCGGGATTCTGACCGTGAACGGCGCGCTGTCCGGCGCCTGGGCAAGAAGGGCGGAGGCGAGGAAGAGCATGGGGCGTGGAATCTAATGCTCGCCACCGGCCAGGGTGGGCGCCGGGCGCGGGCTCGCGCCGATCGGGGGGATTGCCGCGGCCCCGGGCTTCGCCCGGGGGCCTCGCAATGACGGGGGAGGGGGCTTCGCCCGGGGGATTGCCGCGGCCCCGGGCTGCGCCCGGGGGCCTCGCAATGACGAGGGGGGGAGGCTGTCGCCCGGGGGATTGCCGCGGCCCCGGGCTTTCGCCCGGGGGCCTCGCAATGACGGGGGAGGGGAGCTGTCGCCCGGGGGCCTCGCAATGACGGCGTTACTCGTACCGCAGCGCCACGATCGGATCGAGCTTCGCCGCCCGGCTCGCGGGCCAGATGCCGAACACGAGGCCGATGGCCGCACTCACTCCGAACGAGATCAGCACGCTTTCCGGCGAGATCAGCACGTTCCAGCCGTTGGCCTTGGCGAGGATCCGCGAGACCCAGACGCCGAGCCCGATCCCGAGGATGCCGCCGCTCAGGCAGAGGACCAGGGCTTCGATCAGGAACTGGAACATGATGTTGATCTTGGTGGCGCCGAGGGCCTTCCGGGTTCCGATCTCGCGGGTGCGCTCGGTGACCGAGACCAGCATGATGTTCATGATGCCGATGCCGCCCACCACGAGGCTCACCGCCGCGATGCTGGCGAGCAGGGTGGTGAAGATCTGGGTCGTGGCCTGCTGGGTGGCCAGGATTTCCTGCGAGTTCCGGATAGTGAAGTCGTTGTCCTGGCCCGGGCGGATCTTGTGCTCGCGGCGGAGGACCCGCTCGATGTCCACCATCCCCTGCTCGATCGGCACGGTGTCCTGGATCTGCACGCTGATCTGCCGCAGCCGATCGGAGCCGAACACGCGGTAGCGGGCGGTCTGGAGCGGGATCACGATCTGTTCGTCGGGGTTCCACCATGACCCGCTGGTGGCGCCCTTGCGCTCCAGGACGCCGATCACCTCGAAGGAGAGGCCGCGGATCTGGATGGTCTGGTGGATGAGGGCCGCGGGATTGGCCCCCAGCATTTCGGGGATGTCGGCGCCCAGGACGGCATAGCGCTGGCGGCCGGCGTCGTCGCCCGCCGTGAAGAACCGGCCGTACGCGATCTTGTAGTTCTTGACCTCGGCGTAGTTGGCCGTGGCGCCGATGATCATCGTGTTGATGTTGGTGTTGAGGTACTTGACTTGGAGCTGGTTCTGCATCTCCGGCACCACGGCGCGGATCAGGGTTCCGTGGCGCCGGAGGGCCTCGGCGTCGTCGGTGGTGAGGGGCGCCCGGTTCGACGTGGCCACACCCCGCGACATGAAGGAACCCGGCCAGACCGAGAGCACATTGGCACCGAGGGAGCGGATGGATTCCTCCACGGCCCGTTGGGCCCCGGCCCCGAGCGCCACCATCGTGATGACCGCGGCCACCCCGATGATGATGCCGAGGGCGGTGAGCGCGGAGCGCAGTTTGTTGGCGCGGATGGATTGCAGCGCCACCAGGATCGTTTCCCAGAAGAGCATGGTCAGGGCCTGGCCGCCGGCGCGGCGGCCTTGTTCGCGGACGACGGTTGGGCCTGCATCCCCGGGATGCCGCCGCCGGTCATCCGCTGGATCCGTTCCTTGAATTCCGCTTGCGACTGGATCAGTCCCGCGCTCGGCAGGATGAGCACCGAGTCGCCCTCGCTGAGGCCGCTCACCACCTCGCTGTAATCCAGGTCGGTGAGGCCGGTGCGGATCCGCACCGGCACCGGGCGGTTCCCCCGCAGGACGAAGACGATGTAGCTCCCGCCGAACCGCGGGTCGGCGGCGCCCGCCCGGCGGACTCCCCCGCCCCCGCCGCCGAAGCCGGCGTTGCGGAAGACCTGCTGGAGCAGGGCGCGCTCGGCCGGGGTGACCTGGCCGCCTGACATGCGTTTCTGGAAGATGTCCCGGACCTGCTTCTCGGTCACCCCCTCGGGCAGGGGGATCTGGCGGCCGTCCGGCAAGGTCATGGTGTTGCCCTGAGGGGCGGCTGCGGTCGGCCGCACGGGGGCCGTGCTGTCGCCCGCCGCCGCGTCCGCCCGGGCCAGCTCGGCCTGCACTTCGGCTTCGGTCAGCCCCAGCACCTGGGCCGCGGAGGCCACGTCGCGCGGGGTCCGCAGCGCGGCGTTCGGTACGGCGAGCACGCCGTCCCGGCGGCCTACGTGGATCTCCACCTCCGCGTTCATCCCGGGCTTGAGGAGTCCCTCGCGGTTCTGAATCCGTACCAGGACCGGGAACATGGTCACGTTCTGCTGCACCGTGGCGAGCGGCTCGATCTTCCGGACCACCCCCTCGAAGGGGCGGTTGGGGTAGGCGTCCACGATCACCGTGGCGCGGAGCCCGGGCGCGATCTTGCCGATGTCCGTCTCGTCCACCAGGGTCCGGACCTGGACCAGGTTGAGGTCGGCCATCTTGAGCAGCACCGTCCCGCCGCCCACGTCGCTGGTGGGGGAGGAGATCACCTGCCCCCGCTCGACGCTCTTCTCGATCACGGTGCCGGAGATCGGGGCGCGGACGTCGGTGTCGTCCAGCCGGATCTGGGCGTTCTCCACGGCCACCTGGGCCCGCACCACCGCCGCCTTGGCGTTGGCGTAGTCGAGCACCGCCTGGTCGTGCTCGGCCTCGGTGATGGCCCTGGCCTGGAACAGTTCGTCGGCCCGGCGGCGCTGGCTCTCGGCGTTGGCGAGCTGGGCCTTGGCCACTTCCAGGTCCGCCTGGGCCTGGGCCAGGGTGTTCCGCGGCTGGCGCTGGTCGATCCGGATCAGGAGATCCCCGCGCCGGACCACGTCGCCGGTCTCGACCCGGATCTCCAGGATCTCGCCCGAGGCCTTGGATTTCACCTCGACCGTGGTGTCCGGTTCGATGGTGCCGTTGGCGCGCGCCGACACCACGATGTCGCGCCGCGCGACCGGGACCGCCTGATAGACCGGACGGGGCGCCTCCTCCTTGGCGCAGGCCGCGGCCAGGGCGAGGAATGAAACGAGCGTGAGGCGATGCATGAACGTCACCGGGTCGCGAAATCCCGCTCCACCATACCGTCCTTGAGGTGCACCTCGCGGGCCGCATGCGCCGCGATGTCCTTCTCGTGCGTGACCAGGACGATGGTCTGCCCTTCGTCGTGGAGCTTCTCGAAGAGCAGCATGATCTCCGCACTCGTGGTCGAGTCGAGGTTGCCCGTCGGCTCGTCCGCCAGCAGGATGCTGGGCCGGTTGACCAGCGCTCGCGCGATGGCCACGCGCTGGCGCTGCCCGCCCGACAGCTCGTTCGGCCGGTGATGCATCCGGTCGCCCAGCCCCACCCGTTCCAGCGCCTCCTGCGCCCGGAGCCGCCGCTCCCTGGCCGGCACCCCGCCGTAGACCAGCGGCAGCTCGACGTTGTGCAGCGCGTCGGCCCGGGGCAGCAGATTGAAGGTCTGGAAGACGAACCCGATCTCCTTGTTCCGGATCCGCGCCAGCTCGTCGTCGCCCAGCTCCGAGACGCGGTGGCCGTTGAGCCAGTACTCGCCCCGGGTCGGCGTGTCGAGGCAGCCGATCAGGTTCATCAGGGTGGATTTCCCCGAGCCGGAGGGCCCCATGACGGCCACGAACTCGTTCTTCCGGATGACGAGATCCACGCCGCGGAGCGCCCGGACCACCTCCCCCCCCATGTCGTAGTCGCGCTGGAGGTTGCGCGTCACGATGACCGCGTCGCGGGGCACGTCTGCGGGCAGCATCGCCATCCGTTCGTCGGTCGTCTTCAGCGCATGGCTCATAGTTTCCGTCCGATGAGGGCTTCGATCTGGGCCTTCGCCTGGAGGTAGTCGAATCGCGCATTCACCGCGTCCACCTCCGCCTGGGTGAGCGCCTCCTGCGAGGTGAGCACGTCCACGATGGTGGCCGCCCCCACCCGGTAGCGCTCCCGCACCACGCGCAGGTCCTCCTCCGCCGCCGCGACGCTGGTGCGGGTGATCGCGATCCGGACCCGGGCCGCCTCGAGGAGCGCGAACTGCGCGGCGAGCGCCGCCTGCACCTGCCGCCGGGCGTCGGCCGCGGCGGCCTCGGCGGCCTCGAGGGCGCTGTACCGCGCGTCAATGGTCTGCTCCCGGACGAACCGGTTGAAGAGCGGCCACGAGAGCTGGAGCCGGAGGTCGCGGGAGGCGAAGAACTCGTAGTCCCGGGTACTGGCGCCGCTCCAGGTCGCCGACCCCGTGAGCGAGAGCGTGGGCCAGTACCCCGAGCGCGAGGCGCTGAGCTGCGCCCGGGCCGCGCGCTCCTGCGCCTCGGCGTTCTGCACCCGGGGCGAACGCGCCTGCGCCTCGAGCAGCAGCGACGCGGTGTCCAGCGTCTCGAGCACGCCGTAGAAGCTGGAATCGTCGGCCGCGGCCACCGCGCGGTCGGACCCCACCAGGCGCCCCAGCTCCGCCTGGGCCTGGGCCACGGCGGCCTGCTGGGAGGCGAGCTGGACCTGGGCATTCCCCAGGTTCACCACCGAACGCAGCGAGTCGGACCGTGTGGCGGACCCGACCCGCAGCTTCGCGACCGAGAGGTTGAGCTGCTCCTCGGCGCGCCGGACGCTCGCCTCCCGGACCCGCACCAGTTGCTGGGCCGCCAGCGCGGCGAAGAACTGCTGGGTGGTGGCGAGTGCCACCTGGTACCGGGCGTCGAGCAGGCCGGCGTCCGCCGCGTCGCGCGTGGCCGTCGCGGCCCGGCGGTCCGCGCCCCGGCGGAAGCCGGTGAAGAGGTCAATGGAACTCGACAGCCCGAAGCTCACGCTCTTGGTGGTCTGATTGCCGCTCTCCAGCTCGTTGGTGACCGGATTGAACCGCGAGGGTCCCTCGGCGAAGCTGGTCTGACCCGAGGTCGTGGCGGTGAGGCTCGGCAGATAGGCGCCGGTGGCCGCGCGGACCTGGGCCTGGGCGTTGCGCACCGCGCCGCGCGCCTGAATCACGGTGGGCTGCACCTGCTGGGCCCGCTCGATCGCGTCATCCAGGGTGATGGCCGGGGCCTGGGCCCGCACCGCGGCCGGCGCCAGCGCGAGGAGGCATCCGGTGAGCACAGCGAATCGGGTCGTCATGGGCGTTTCGGTTCCGTGTCGTGCCGGCGCCGTTCGGCGTCCAGGCGCCGGACGAGATCCTGGTACCGGGCCTGCTGTTCGGGCGTGAGCTGCGCGCGTACCTCGGCCCGGATCACGGTCCGGAGGCTGTCGAACCGGGGCCGCACCGCCGCCCAGAGCGATTCCATCGCCCCGGCGGACCGCCGCAGGATGGCCCGGACGCTGTCCTCTTGGGCCGGCGAGAGATCGAGTTCCCGGTCGAGCAGCCGGACATAGCCCTCCGGGCCGTGCCAGCGGCCCCGGCCCGGCCCGTGGCGACCGAACTCCCGCGCAGCCCACGCGCCGAGCCCCGCACCCAGCAGTCCGGCCAGCAGGAGCAGGAGCGCGGCCTTGCCTTTGCTGCCTAACATCTTCCCCTCACTCGATGCCGAGTGCCACGGCCACCAGCACGTCAGGGGCCGGCGTCTCGGGTTCGCCCAGGACCTCGCCGGCCACCACACTGGCGGCCGTCGCGGCCTCTCGCCCGGTCTCGCGGGTCGCGAGCCCCAGCGCCCACCCCAGGGCCGCCGCCAGGAGCAGCAGGGCGGCGAGCCCGGGACGTGCCCAGCCGGCCAGCACGTCCCAGCTGGACCGCTCCGCGGGGAGCGCCGCCAGCACCCGCCGGACAAACGCCTCCGGGAGGCCCGGATCCAGCGTCTCGCGAAGCAGCCGCCCCAGCGCCTCGTCGCGCTCGCCGCCGAAGGGGTTGACGGTCATTCCTCGCGCTCCAGGACCGAGCCCAGCGCGTCCCGAAGGGCGCGCCGGGCGTGGAACAGATCCGACCGCACGGTGCCGGGAGGGGCGCCGACCAGCTCGGCGATCTCCGCGTGGCTGTACCCTTCGCCGTCGAAGAGCAGCACCACCAGTCGCTGCCGCTCGGGAAGCTTGGCCAGGGCCGCCGCCAGGCGCTCCCGCAGCAGGGCCCGGTCGGCGGCCTGGTCAGGCGCCGGCGCCGGTGCCGGCTGTCCCTCCGGCAGGGGCTCGGCCGATCGGAGTCGCTGCCGGCGCCCGAGATCGCGGGCGGCGTTGACGGCGATCCGCACCAGCCACGGCCCCAGCGGCCGGCCCGGATCGAACCGGCCGAGCCTCCGCCACGCGCTCAGAAACGCATCCTGCGCCGCGTCGTCGGCGTCGTCGGGGTGGCGCAGGACCGCGCGGGTCAGCCGGCGCACCGTGGGCCCGTAGCGCAAGACCAGCTCGCCGAACGCGTCACGGTCTCCAGCCTGGGCCCGCGCCACAAGCTCGGCGTCGGTCATTGGGGATATACGCACCGGGGGGCTCTGGTGTTGAAGTGTAGCGCCGCGAGACGGGGCGCACCGAATCAAGCTATCCATCCGCCGTTCCGCCGGAACCCGGCCTGCCACCGTAACCCTATCGCCCGCCGTGCCATAGACCCTCCGGCCCGCCCCGCGCCGGGCCGGAGAACACCGCTTGCCTTCCTCCGCGGGTGCTGGCGCACTCGGCGACCGTCCGCCCGGGAAGGCACCCCATGCAGAACCGACAACTCCGGATCGCCCTCTACTCCCATGACACCCTGGGGCTGGGCCACACGCGGCGAAACCTCCTCGTCGCTCAGGCGCTGGGTCGGCTGGAGCCGCGCCCGGCCATCCTGCTCCTGTTCGGGGTGCGCGAGGCCGCCGGCTGCCCCTTCCCGCCCGGCGCCGAGGCGCTCACGCTTCCCGCCTTTCGAAAGGATGCGCAAGGCGGCTATCGCGCCCGGACCCTGGACCTGCCGGTCGAGCGCCTCGCGGCGCTGCGGGCCTCGATGCTCCGGGCCGCGCTCGAGGAGTTCGACCCCGACCTGCTCATCGTGGACAAGGTGCCGCGGGGTGCCCTGGGCGAGCTGGAGCCTGCGCTCCGGATGCTCCGCCGCCGGGGGCGGGCCCGCCTGGTGCTCGGGCTGCGCGACATCCTCGACCGGCCCGAGGCGGTGGCCGCGGAGTGGCGTCGCGAGGGAACCCTCGACACGCTCCGGCGCTACTACGACGCGATCTGGGTGTACGGGGATTCGCGGATCGCCGACCCGGTGCGGGAGTACGGTCTGCCGTTCGATCTCGCGGCCCGGGTCCGGTTCACCGGCTATCTCGACCCCCGGGGCCGCCTGGGGGGCCCGGAGACCCTGACGCACGGCCACCTGCTTCCCGAGGGGCCGTTCGCGCTCTGCGTGGTGGGTGGCGGCGAGGACGGGGCGGCGCTGGTCGAAGCGTTCGCCGATGCCGCCCCTCCGGCGGGATGGGCTCGGGTGATCGTGACGGGCCCCTTCCTCCCCGACGCAGCGGTGTACCGGCTCGCCCGGCGCGCGGAGCAGGACCCCGGCCTTCAGGTGCTCCGTTTCGTGGAGGAACCCGGCCGGCTCCTGGAGCGGGCGGCCCGGGTCGTGGCCATGGGCGGGTACAATACCGTGGCCGAGATCCTGGCCTATGGCAAGCACGCGCTCGTGGTGCCCAGGGTCCGCCCCCGGGCGGAGCAGCTCATTCGCGCCTCGCGCCTCGCCCGGCTCGGCTTCCTCGACCTCCTGCATCCCGACCACCTGAGCGCCGCGGCCGTGAGCCGGTGGCTCGCGACCCCGTTGCCCGTCCAGCCCGAGGTCCGGGCCCGGCTCGATTTCAACGGCCTGGAGCGGCTTCCCGGCCTGGCCCGGGAGGTGCTGGATGCCGCGCCCCGCCGCCTGACAGCGACCTCGGCGCCGGAACGGAGCGACCGCCGTGTGGCCGTCTGACGCGGGGCCGATCGGCTACGTGCTCAAGCGGTATCCCCGGCTTTCGGAGACCTTCATCGTCTCCGAGATCCTGGCGCACGAGGCGGCGGGCGTGGCGGTGGAGATCTTCGCCCTCCGGAACCCGGACGAATCGCTGGTGCAGGACGAGGTGGCGCAGGTCCGGGCTCCGGTGCACTACCTCTCGATCCCGGAGGACACGCTGAGCGACGCGCTGTTCGAGGCCACCCTGGCGGCCGCCGCGCCCGTGCTGCCGGGCCTCGACGCGGCGCTCCGCGAGCCCGGGACCAGCCGCCGGGAACTCTGGCAGGCGGTCCGGCTGGCGTGCCTGGCTCGCACGCGCGGCATCCGCCACCTGCACGCCCACTTCGCCACCTCGGCGGCGACGGTGGCGCGGGTCGCCGCGAGGCTGGCCGGTCTCGAGTACAGCTTCACGGCCCACGCCAAGGACATCTACCACCGCGAGGTGGACCCGGCGGCGTTCCGCCGGAAGCTCCGGGGCGCCAGGGCGGTGGTGACCGTGAGCGACTTCAACCGCGCCTGGCTCCAGCAGCGCTACGGGCCAGCGGCCGGGCGGGTTCGGCGGATTTACAACGGACTCGATCTCGCCCGGTTTCCCTTTACCCCGCCGGTCCGTCGTGAGCCTGTGGTGCTCTTCGCGGGCCGGCTGGTGGCGAAGAAGGGAGCGGCCGATCTCCTGGACGCCGTCGCCCGCCTGGCGCAGCGCGGCGCCGAATGCCGCTGCGAGATCGTGGGGGCGGGACCGCTGCGTGACGCGCTGGAGCGCCAGGCCGCGACACTCGGTCTCGGCGCGCGGGTGCGGTTCCGGGGCGCCCTCCGCCGGAGCGAGGTCGCGGCCGCCATGCGGCGCGCCGCCGTGGTGGCGGCGCCCGGGGTGGTGAGCGAGGACGGGGATCGGGACGGCCTTCCCACGGTGCTGCTGGAGGCGATGGCGCTCGGCACGCCTTGCGTGGCCACTGCCGTGACCGGGGTACCCGAGCTGATCGAGCACGGCCGCCACGGGCTGCTGGTTCCGGAGCGCGACCCCTCCGCCCTCGCCGATGCCCTGGCGCGCTTCCTCGATGACCCGGAGCTCCGCGTGCGGGTGGCTCGGGCGGCGCGGGCCCGGGTAGAGCGGGACTTCGACATCCACCGGAACGCCGCCCGGCTCCGAGCTCTTTTCGGCCCGGTGCCCGCCCGGGCCCCGGCCCTCCCGGAGGGTCGCTGATGCGGATCGCGTTCGTCTCGGCGGACGGTGGCGTCCCGGTGTTCGGCTGCAAGGGTTGCTCGGTGCACGTGCAGGCCGTGATCCGCGAGCTCCGGCGCGCCGGACACGAGGTGGAACTCTTCGCGATGCGGCTCGGCGGCGCGCCGCCGGCCGACCTCGGGCGGATCCCGGTGCACCGGCTGGACCCCGCTCCGGGTCGCGGGCGTGAAGCCGAGCATCCGTTAGGGATCAACCGCCGGCTGCGCCGGGCCCTGGATCGGGCCGCCCCGTTCGACCTGGTGTACGAGCGGTACTCGCTCTGGAGTCACGCCGCGATGGACTGGGCGGCGGCCCAGGGCGTGCCGGGCGTGCTCGAGGTGAACGCGCCGTTGATCGAGGAGCAGCGGCGCCACCGCGCGCTGCGGGACCCGGACGCCGCGGTGGCGGCGGCCCACCGGGTCTTCACGCGCGCGGCCACGATCGTCGCCGTCTCCGACGAGGTCGCGCGCTACCTGGCCGGGTTTCCTGGCGCCGCCGGCAAGGTGCGGGTGATTCCCAACGGGGTGGATCCGGAGCGGTTCCCTCCCGGGGTACCGCCGGCGATCCCGCGGGCGCCGGACCGGTTCACCGTCGGCTTCCTGGGGAGCCTCAAGCCGTGGCACGGGCTCGAGGTCCTGCTCGAAGCGTTCGGGTTCCTGCACCAGTTCCATCCGGCGTGCCGGCTCCTGCTCGTGGGCGACGGGCCGGAGCGGGCCGCGCTCGAAGCCGAGGTGCGGCGGCGGGGCCTCGTGGAGGAGGTGCAATTCACCGGGGCGGTGCCGCCTGACACCGTGCCGCGGTGGCTCGCGGCGATGGATTGCGGCGTGGCGCCGTATCGCGACGCGCCGGACTTCTACTTCTCGCCGCTCAAGGTGCTGGAGTACATGGCCGCCGGGCTCGCCGTGGCGGCGAGCGAGGTGGGCCAGCTCCGCCGGATCGTGCGCCACGGGGCCACCGGCCTCCTGCTCCCGCCCGGCGATCCATGGGCCCTGGCCGGGGCGCTGGCCCGGCTCCGCGCCGACCCGGTCCTGCGGGCCCGCCTGGCCCGAGCGGGGCGGGAGGAGGCGCTCCGGGAGCATACCTGGCGCCGGGCGGTGGAGCGGACCTTCGAGGCGGTGGCGGTGCCGGCCGCCCCCGCCGCCACGGGAGCCGCGCAATGAACCCGGCGACCGATCGCCGCGCCCTGGTGCGGCGCCTCGCCGGGCGGCTCGGTCCCCTGGTGCGGCGAGAGCGGGGCGTGCTCGCCGGGGCGTTCGCGGCGCTGGGGCTCGAGGTCGCGCTGCGCGCACTCGAACCCTGGCCCCTCAAGTACGTCTTCGACCGGGTGCTGCTCGAACCGGCAGCCGACGGCGCGCCGTGGCGGCTGCTGGGCGCCGCGTCCGCCCTGGTGGCCCTGGTGGGGCTCCGGGCCACGGCCGCCTACTGGAACACGCTGGGGTTCTCGCTGGCCGGCAACCGGGTGCTGGCCCGGGTGCGCGACGAGCTCTATCAGCATCTCCAGCGCCTGTCGGTGGTCTTCCACGCCCGCGCCCGCACCGGCGACCTGGTGACCCGGCTGAGCCGCGACGTGGATCTCCTGAAAGAGGTCACCGTCACCGCCGCGCTTCCCCTCGCCGCGAACCTGCTCATCCTCCTGGCCATGGCCGGGCTCATGCTCTGGCTCGACTGGGCGCTGGCCCTCCTGGCCCTGGGTACCCTGCCGTTCTTCTGGCTCGCCGCGGCGCGGCTCGCGCCGCGCATTCACCGCGCCGCCCGCCGGCAGCGCGCGCGCGAGGGGGCGGTGGCGTCGGCGGCGGCGGAAGCCATGGGCGCCATCCGGGTGGTACAGGCGCTGGCCCTCGAGGGCACCCTGGCCGGCCGGTTCGCGCGTGACAACCAGGCGGGCCTGGGCGACGATGTGAGCAGCCGCCGGCTCGCCGCGCGCCTCGAGCGGACGGTGGACGTGCTGGTGGCGGTGGCGACCGCGCTTGTGCTCGGCACCGGGGCCGCCCTGGCGCTCCGGGGCCGGCTCACCCCAGGCGAACTCCTGGTGTTCCTGAGCTACCTCAAGAGCGCCTTCAAGCCCATGCAGGACGTGGCGAAGTACACCGGCCGCCTCGCCCGAGCCTGGGCCGCCGCCGAGCGGGTGGCGGAGGTGCTGGACCGGGAGCCGGACGTGGCGGATCGGGCCGATGCCGTCCCGGCCCCCCCCTTCCGGGGCGCGATCGCCTTCGAGGCCGTGAGGTTCGGTTACGAATCCGGCCGACCGGTGCTCGACGGCCTCACCCTGGCGATTCCGGCCGGGAGCCGGGTTGCGATCATGGGCCCGTCGGGGGCCGGCAAGACCACCCTCGCCGGCCTGCTGCTCCGGTTCTTCGATCCCGAGCAGGGCCGGATCCTGATCGACGGGCGCGACATCCGGGACTACACCCTGGCCTCGCTCCGCCGCCAGATCGCCGTGGTCCCGCAGGAGGCGATGCTCTTCGCCGCGACGGTGCGCGACAACATCGCGCTGGGCGTCCCCGCGGCCACCGCCCGGGAGATCGAGGCGGCCGCGCGTCTGGCCAACGCGCACGAGTTCATCCAGGCCCTCCCGGCCGGCTACGACACCGTGGTGGGGGAGCGGGGCGCGACGCTGTCGAACGGGCAGCGCCAGCGGATCGCGATCGCCCGCGCAGCGCTCCGCCGCACCCCGATCCTGATCCTCGACGAGCCGACCACGGGCCTCGATCGCGAGAATGCCCGTGCCGTGAGCGAGGCGCTGATCCGGCTTTCGGCCGGCGCCACGATGCTCGTCATCACCCACGATCCGGAACTCGCGGCCCTGGCCGACCGGGTGGTCTGGCTGGACGGGGGGCGCCTCGGAGAGCGGAACCGTGCTCTCGCGGGATGACGCCCGGCTGGCCCGCCGGGATCCCGGGCTTCCCGGACTCGCCACGCTGCTCGACGCCGACGCCTTCGCGGCGGAGTTAGGTAGGCTGGCGCCGGAGGCGGAGGTACGGGGGGCGATCCCGGCCTACGTCCGCTACAAGCCGGGCACCAACGCCCTCCTCGCCTACGACGTCCTCACCGCCTGGGGCGTCGTCCCGGTCTACGCCAAGACCTTCCGGCCCGACGCGGGCCCCCAGATCAGCCGGCCGCGCGGGCGCCCGGGACGGCCGGGACCCCTCGGCCTCGGCGTCACCAGCCTCGCGGGCTGCTGCGCGGTGGTGCGGGAGTTCCCCAACGACCCCCGCCTGCCGGCGCTCGCGGTGCTGGATCGCGTCACCGTGAGGCCGGGCCGGGGCGACATCGTGGAGGCGGCACCCGGCACACCTCCGGGCCGCCTGGTTCCGCTCCGCTACAAGCCGGAGCGGCGCTGGGTGGGCCGCCACGACGGGACGTGGGACGCCACCCCGCTCGTCCTCAAGGCCTATGCGCCGTCCCGGTTCGGGAGCGCCGTGGCAGGTGCGACGGCCTTCCGCGAGGGGGAGGTCTTGCGCCCGGCGGTGCCCGTGGCGCGATCGGAACCGCTCGGGCTGCTCGCCTTTCGCTGGGTCGAGGGCGCCCTCCTGAGCGATCGGCTGGAGGCGCCCGATCTCTCCCTCTCGCTGGTGGAGCGCGCGGGCCAGGCGCTGGCCGAGCTGCACGCCCAGCCGGCGCGGGCGCTCCCCCGGCTCTCGCGGTCGCGGGAGGCCGCCGAACTCGGCGCGCTGGCGGAGAGCGTGGCGGGGCTCGCGCCCCGGGTGGCCGGATGCGTCCGCCGCCTCGCGGGCCGGCTGGCCGAGCGCCTGCTCGCGCTTCCGGAAGAGGCGG
>DATLYZ010000007.1:0-8724 GCA_035574255.1 Gemmatimonadales bacterium
CGCCTCGTTCTTCACCGAACTCGTGTCAGGCAGCGGCCTCCTCGCCACTCAGGTGGAGCAGGCTTTGGCGGAGCTCGCCGCAGCCGGGCTCGTGACCTCGGACAGCTTCACCGGGCTCCGGGCCCTGCTCACGCCGTCGGAAAAGCGCCGGCCCCTGGTCGCCGCCCCGCGGCGCCACCGCACCGCCCCCTACGGGATCGAAGGAGCGGGCCGCTGGGCACGGCTCGCGGCGCCCGCTGGCGAGCCCGCGGATCGGGAACGGCGCCAGGAACTCCTCGCCCGCACCCTGCTCCGCCGGTACGGCATCGTGTTCCGGAGGCTCCTCCTCGGCGAAGCGGTGACCCTGCCGTGGATCGAGCTGCTCCAGACCTACCGGCGGCTCGAGGCCCGCGGCGAGGTCAGGGGCGGCCGTTTCGTGGCGGGCATGTCCGGTGAGCAGTTCGCGCTCCCCGAGGCCGTGCCGCGCCTCCGCGCGGTGCGACGTGCCGCCACGCCCGGCGAAGGCGGCGAGAGTCTGGTGGTTCTGTCGGCCGCGGATCCCCTCAACCTCACCGGCGTCGTGACCCCGGGAGAGCGGGTCCCGGCGCTCGCGACCAACCGGATCGCCTACCGCCGCGGCGTCCCGGTCGCGGCCCGAGAGGGCGGGACGGTACGCTGGTTCCAGGAGCTGCCGGGAAGCGAACGGCTGGAGGTGGAACGCGCCCTCGCGCGGAAGCGGATCAGCCCCGCGCTCCGGGCCTATCTGGGCATGGCCGGGTAGGACGGCAGGGGCTCACGGCGGACGCGCGGCGAGGAGCCGGCGCGGCACCGCCACCGGCTCCGAGATCAGTCGCTGTAGGCCAGCTCCCGGAACCGCCGCCGCCAGCCGCCGTCCACCGGCTCGTAGATGTGGCAGGAGGTCATCTCGCCGCCGTAGACGTGGATCGTGACAGCGGGGGTCTGGCCTGCGTTCTGCAGCTGGTGATACTCGAAGGGAGGGATCAGCGCGCCGGCCTCTCCGGGTCCCGCGTACACCACGCTCTCCCGCGCGAACTGGACGATGCCGGTCCTGGGATCGCCGCCGCGGATCGAGTAGGACGTCACCACGATCCGCCCGCGATACACGCACTCGACGCACCACATGCCCGCATGGTCATGGAGCGGGGTACCCTGCCCCCGGTCCCAGACCATGACGAGCACCGTGTAGCGGCCCCGCGGGTCGCGGTGGAGGAGCCGCCGGGCATACCGGTCGGGAGTCGGGCGAAGGTACGTCGGGGGCAGGAAGTCCTGCCCGGGCCGGACCGCCTCCGACAATACCTGTTGCACCCGGCGACACCGGGCCTCGTCGTCCTCCGCCGCGACCGCATCGTTGAGCTGCCGGATCAGCCTGGCCAGGAGCGTGGACCGGCTCAGGGTGATCGCGCTGGTTGGGTTCTCGAGTCGCACCGCCCCTCCTCCAGGCACCTGGGGAATCTCGCCGGGGGAATACCCCCTCGATCCAGCTACGTCCGACTGGGGGGGACATTCTCGCGCGAAATCCGGGCGCCGTCCAGAGCGGGTGGGGACCCCGGGGGTCGGACCCCCGGGGTGGGCCGAAAGGGTCCGGTGGGGGGCGCGGGGGGGCGGGGGGACGCGGGGGGCGCAGGGGCCGCGCCGCCCTTCCCCGGCGCCTTCCCGGCAAGACCGATTGGCCTGGGCCCCTGGCCCTCCCCACTTCCCCCGGCGTTCCGAGCCGGGAGCCCACCCAGGGAGGGGGGGAAGAGTCGGCCGGGGGGAGGACCTCGCCCCCTCTACTTCCCGATCACCCGCCGCAGAAAGGCCCGCATGGCCTCCGGCTCCAGCACCTCCGCCTCGGCGCCGTACTGGAGCACCTCGCGCGCCAGCCAGTGCGGGTCGGCGACGGGGAGGCGGACGAGATAGCGGCCGTCCGGCGCGGTCTGGCCGTCGGGGTAGCGCTCGCGGAGCCACCGGGCGATCCGGGGACTGAAGGCCACGGTGGCCAGCGGGTGATCCGCCCCGGCCAGAAGGTCGGCGGGCTTGCGCACCCGGGGGAAATCGGGTCGCGGCGTGAAACGCTCTTCCAGCAGTTCGATCTCGAGGACCCGCTCGGCGCGGAAGTGCCGGGGACCGCCCGCGCGCTCGCACCAGGCGACGAGGTACCAGGCACCGCCGGCGTGCACCACTTGGTGTACCTGGATCACCCGTCGCGAGGGCTCGCCGGCCGAGCCGCAGTAGGAGAGGTCCACCTTTCGGTGGAGGTCACGCGCCTCCCGCGCCACCGCGAGCACCCGGGCGACCCGCTCCTGCGGGGTCGGGCCCAAGGCCCAGCTCTGTTCGGCCGCGCCGGGGTCCGGGTCCGCGCCGAGGCCTCGGCCGAGCCGCTGGGCCAGGGCGCGGCCCTCGGCGCTCCCGAGCAACCCCAGTACGAGGGCAAGCCCCTCCTCGCGCGTCAGCCGGAGCGGGCGCCGGAACGCCCCTTGGCTGCCTAACATGAATCCGCCGGCCGTGAAGGCCAGGTTGAGGCTCGCGAGCCACGGCTTGTAGGACTCGGTGAGGTTGGCCAGGATGTCCAGGTCTTCCCGCAAGGTCTGCTCGGTGACCCCCAGGTGGCGGGCCGCCAGCCGGTAGGGGACGGGACCCTTGCTGTCACGCTGTGACATCCAGGCCACCAGCGACACGAGCCGCTCGATCCGGTGCTGCGCCAGGTCGAGCATGGCTCACCGATAGACGGCGCGAAGTCGGCCGCGCTCCGCCTCGAGGTGTTCGCGGATCTCGGCAGGCGCGAGGACCTCCGCCTGGCCGCCGAAGGGCAGCAACCAGCGAACGAACGCGTCGGGGGCGCGCACGTCGAAGGCGAAGACCGCCCCGCCGGCCTCGTCCACCGGCTGGACCACCCGGCCCAGTCCCGCCGCCAGGGTCCACCGCGAGTGGGGGAAGGCGATCCGCACCCGCACCTCCCGGGGGGGAGCCTCGGAGAGTTCCCACGGCGGGCGGTCGAGATAGTGCCGGATCGAGAAATCGTCCGGCACGGTGAACCGGGCCTCCTCGCCCTCCAGCAGCTCGGCGGCCGCCATTCGGCTCAGGCGGAACACCCGGATCGCGTCGCGGTCGCGGGCCCGGGCGATGCAGTACCAGTGGCCCCAAGTGAGCATGAGGCCGTAGGGCTCGATCACCCGGGTCTCCTCCGCATCGCGGCCGATGCTGTAGTACCGGCAGCGGACGGCCAGGCGTGCCTCGACGCCGCGCCGCACCACCTCGAAGACCCGCTCGAAGCCGGGCCGCGGCGGCGCGGTGATCGTGACCTCGCCCGGACCCGGCGCCACGCCGGGGAGGTCGAAGGCGAGTTTGCGATACGCCGATGCGGCCGAGGGGCCGAGGGGCGTGCCCGCGAGCGCCAGCACCCGGCGCGCCGCGCGGCGCAGCATCTCGTATTCCTCGGCGGTGAGCGAGACGGTGGGGAGGGCGTAGGGACTCGACCCTTTCCTGCCTGACGCCGGCGACACTTCCAGGTACGGGAGGTACAGATCCCGAGGCTTGAGCTGATAGGCGTCCACGTCCTGGCCACCGTGCTCGCCGGCCACCCGGGCCGGCACCGGCTCGATCGTGACACCCAGCTCCCGGAGTTCCCGCTTGTCGCGCTCGAACTTGCGGCGCACCGATTCCCTGCTCCGCTCGCTCCCGCTGACCCACCCTTGCCGGTAGTCGTCTACCTGGCTCAGGATCTCTTCGCGGGTCACGGGACAGCGGTGGTTCAGCAGGAAGGCGAGCAGGTTGAGCCACCGCTCCGCCTTCGAGACGCCCCGGCCAGTCCGGGCTCGCCGGCGGCCTGTCATGTCAGGCCCCCAGCCACCGGACACTGCAGGTGGTCAGGCATGGGTCAACATTGACGCCCACCGGAGGAATGCGCAACCGGCGTCGCCGCGCCGCGACGCTCACGCCAGGGTCCGGGGCGGGTCGGCGCACCGGGGGCAGGCCCCGAGTAGCACCGGGCCGCCCGGACGCCGGACCGCGCGGCGCGGATACCGGCAGACCGGGCAGGAGCGGTCCCCCGCGTCGCGCCCGGGAAGCCGCCGGAGGCGGGCGAACCACGCCCCGAACCGGCGCAGCCCGGTCCGGATCCCCTCTCGCCCGGCGGCCCCCAGCAGCAATCCGCCCAGCCAGGCACTCAGCACGCTGAGGATAGGATCCGGGGGGACGGGACAGGCCACGCGAACTCCACGCTGAAGGGTCGGTGCCGCCCAGGCCAGGAACTCCTCGGGGGCCGTCCCTGGCCCCCTCATCCCGCGTACGCGACCAGGTGGACCAGCCGGTCCTCGACCACCAGCGCCGATCCGGTCACCGCCTGGCTCTCCAGTCTGAGGTTCTCACCCAGGCCCACGCCCGCGAACCGGCTCACGGGTGCTTCGCTCAGGGCCGCCAGGAACCGGTCGGCGGCGGCCGCGCCCGGCTCCGCGAGCGCGTCCGACTCGTCCTCCCGCTGGAGAGCCTCCAGGGCATGGCTCCGGACCAGCTTGAGCTGCAACTCGGCAAAGGTGGTGGCGGCGTCGAAGAGCTGCACGCTCACGAACTCGCCGTTGATGGCGAAGAGCGCACCGATCTGATCTCGCTGGGCGTCCACACCGTCCTCGTAGCGAGCAAGACGGGCCTCGTGCCCCGCGTAGACCTCGTCGAGTGCCAGCGTGGGCGCCCGCACCCGCAGGCGCCGGGCCTGTTCGTCGACCGCCAGCCAGACCGCGGCCTGATCGCCCTGGAAGGAGCCCGACCGCCGAAGGGTCTCGTGCACCGCGCGGATGTGCTGCCGGTGCGCGCACGGAGGCATGGTCTGCCGCGAGTCGGCAAAGAACCGGGTCCGCCAAGCCCACCGCCTTTGCTCGACGCAGCTCACCGGGAGGCGCACGGTGCTCCGAGCGGCGATCAGCACCGAAACGTTGGCAATCCGGTTTTGCCTGGCGCCCACCAGCTCCTCGCCGTCCAGCACCAGCACCGGCTGGTCCGCCCGGTTGGTGGCACGCACGGCATTCACGGTGCCGCCATCCGAAACCTCGGTGATCTCGAGGAGGCCGGCCCGGAGCGCCCGGCGGGCAGTCAAGTACTGGGGCGCCCCGGCCCAGGGCCGGAGCAGGGGAACCAGGATCAGATTGTGCCGGCGAACCGGCAGGCCCATCGCCACCTCCTCCAGCGTTTGCGCCACCACGCTTCTCGGAGCCTCCGGGGCCAACACCGTCATGAGTGCCTCCTGGGCTGCCAGGGTTATCCTCTGCTGCTGCCAGCGGGCAGAGAGGATAACGGACCCCTGTGACAGAGGCGGCGAAAGGGACGGCCGGTTGCCGGGCGAGCGACATTCCCGTCCTGCCCGCGCTGGCCTTCCGACAAGGTTGTAGCCCGTGCCGGTCTCCGGCCCCTCGCTCGGGAACCGGGGGCCAGGCGCTACCCCCTTGCGCCACCAGCATTTGGAGGGGCGGAGCGGAGACACCGCAGGCCCTGGAACAGGACCTGCCTGAACAGGGAGCGTCCCGCTCCCACGAAGTCGCGCTCCGGTGAGGGCGCAAGTGGAGGCCGGGATCCCGAGGTCGGGACTCACACCCACCGAAAGGAGGAGGCATGCGGCACAATCACCAGGCGAACGCCCGTGGCGCGTCCGGCGGGGAGGCGCCCGGGGTCGCGGCCCGGCAGCACAGCACCTGTGCCGGGCTCAACAGGGCAGCGCGTTCGGGCTGAGGGATTGTGGCCTCCCGAACGACCGACCGCCTCCGGGTGCTCGCCGTTCTCCCGGGGGCGGTTGCCTTTCGCGCCGGCCGCGGGGCCGGACGCGTGCTGGCCGCCGTGGCACTCCTCACCATCGCCGCCGGGCCAGGGCTCTCCGCCCAGGCGCCCGCGGCGGCGGCGCCGATGCTGGCCGATGTGCCGGTCCTGCCTGACGACACGCTCCGCGACGTGGCGGTGACGGTGCCGGTCCGGGGTCGGCCGGTGATCCTCTACAATCCGGCGCTCCTCGAGCACGTGGGTCCCGACCTCGGACGGTTCTTCCTCGCCCACGAGTTCGGCCACCTCACCGGCGGCCACACCGGCGGCGCCCTCGGCGCCGAGGACCCGCGCTACTCGCTGGACCGGCGGGCCCAGGAGCTCGAGGCCGATTGCTACGCCGCGCGCCGGCTGGCCGCGGCCTACCCGGCGTCGGTAGAGGCCGCGATCCGGTTCTTTCGTCTGGCCCGCGGGTTCCGGTTCGACGACCTCCATCCCAACGGCGCCGAGCGGGCCGCCCGCATCGCGGCGTGCGCGCCCGGACGCGCCGGCGCCGAAGCCGAGCTGGCCCCGATCACGGTCACCGTGCCGGCCGCGAGGGCGGGGCACTCGTTCTACGGAGAGGCCCGGCTCTGGATCGATCAGGTCCCGGTCGGCACCGTGTCCAACCTCCGGGCCGGCACCCGCACGCTCACCCTCCGGGGGCTCGAACTCGGTGAGCACACCTACCTGGTCGAGCTCGACGTCTATCACCTCGACGCCGGGTACCAGCTCATCCCGCTCGGCAGCGTCCAGGGATCGGGCCGGCTGCGGGTGGCCGCGGGCGATACGCTGGTCCTCGACTGGGGCGGGGCCGACGGGCGAACGCCGGTGGTGAAGACCGCACCGTGATCGGCGCCCTCCCGGTGTCTGGCGGGGAGGCCGCGCGGCGCAGGCGGGGCAATCCTTGAGCTCTGCCAGCCAGCGCCGGCTGGAATGCGCCGGGTCCGGGCTTTGCCCCGCGGCGCTCGCGGTGGCGGAGGGGACTTCGCCATGGGGGTTCGCGAGCCAACGGGGGCCTTCGCTCCACGGCGCTCGTCACGCCGGAGGCGTTGCCCGGGACGCCGCGGTGGAGAAACGGCCAGGAACGAAAGGCCGCTTTCCCCGGCGCCTCCCATGAGCGCATCCGCCTGAGACCGGCGCATCGGGGCCCTGGCGGTGAGCGCGGAAGGCGGTGCGCCGGTGCAACAGCAGCCCTCCCGCGCGCTCGCGGGCCCGATGGCTAACAGACTCGCGCTCAAGCACTTGGGCCGGGGTCCGGCGGTTGCAAGAGGGTCCGTTAGACCTTCAGTGTAGGGAAACGCATGTCGCGGATTCGAGTGCGGACTCCGGCCGGTCACGAACTCACGTTCGCCTCGCGGGAGGAGCTGAGTTCGGCTTCCCTGCGGGGTGAGGTGCGGGCCGACTGGAAGGTGTATCACGAGCGGCGCCGCCAGTGGCTGCCGGTCACCATGCACCCGGCCTTCCGGGACCGGGCCGGGGCCGAGTCGTTCGCGCAGGCGCGGCGGAGCTCGGAGTTGGTGCTCATCTATCCGGACCAGGAGTTGACCTCGCGGCGTTCTCCGGTGGTGGAGGACGTGCTCGATCGAGGCCCGCTCCTCACTCAGGAAGAAATTGACCGCGCCCTGAACTCGGGGAGCCGCTGGCCCAAGGTGGAGCTACCCGGCGGGATCTGCAGGGATCAGCTTGGCGAGCCCTTGGTGACTCCGCTGCCCGGCGAGCGTTCAGGGGATTCGCACGGCGGCCCGAGCCCGATGGGCAAGGTCCTGCCGACCATTACCCGGGCGGTCTCGGGGGTAGTGAGCCTGGGCAGCAAGCGGCGCTGAGCGGGCCCGCGGGGGGGGGGCGCAGGGGCGCGGGCGGGCAGCGGGGGGGGCTTTGTCTTTCCGAGCGATCGGGGGCCTGCTCCCTTGTTCCATCCCGGGCGGCGGCGCGGGCCTTCGCCGCGGGTCTTCCCGAGCACCGATCGCAGCCTTCCCCATTGACCCGTGCGGTGCCAGGCGTTCCCCGTGCGCTGGGGCGGCCCGGGGGCTTTCGCCAACGGTCCTCCCGAGCGAGCGCGGCCTTGCCCCTCGAGCTGAGCGCTGGCGGGCATTCCCCGTACTCGGGGCCGGCAGCGGGCCTTCGCCGCCAGTCCGCCCGAGCGAGCGGGCCTTCCCCTCGAGCTGAGCGCTGGCGGGCCTTCCCCGTACTCGGGGCCGGCAGCGGGCCTTCGCCGCCAGTCCGCCCGAGCGGCCGGAGACACCCCCCGTCATCCCGAGCGGCCGGAGGCCGCGAGGGATCTCGATTCTGCCCGGTGAGCTGGGATCGGGTGCGCGAGCGATCCCCTTCTTGAACGCCAGCGGTCGCGGAGGCCCGGCCGGCCTGGCCGCTGCCTCGAGGCGGCCCTCGGGCGCCTTTCTTCGACGGTCCCCGGCTGGGACGCGACCGGGACTCTTCGGCCGGAGTCTGGCCGGAGTCTGAGGGGTCGTTCTTTTATCCTTCAGCTTGCCTTCCGATGCAGTGATCCAAGTTTGACTCCCCGAGGTTCGGGAGGAATCATGGCCTTCACGGTACGGCGCGCCGAGTTCTTCAATACGACCATTCCGGACGAGCCTGGCGAGGGGCTCAAGCTGCTCAAGCTGCTGGCGGAGCGAGGGATCAACCTCCTCGCCTTCACGGCGGTGCCGGTGGGTCCGAACCGGGTCCAGCTCACGATCTTTCCCGACGATGTGGCCCGGCTGGTGCGCGAGGCGGGGCGCGCGGGTTTGCGGCTCGACGGGCCTTATGCCGCGCTCCTGGTCCAGGGCGACGACGCCCTGGGGGCGCTGGCCGGGGTGCACGCGAAGCTCGCGGCGGCGGATGTCAACGTGTACGCCTCGAGCGGTGTGGCGGACGGTCGCGGCGGCTACGGGTACGTCATTTATGTGAGGGGGGAGGACTTCGACGCCGCGTTGAAGGCGCTCGAGGTGGGGTGAGGCTGCG
>DATLYZ010000008.1:0-19735 GCA_035574255.1 Gemmatimonadales bacterium
TCTGCAAGCCGCGTCGCCGTGCCTGATCCTGCTGGACGAGCTGGCCGACTACTGCGTGGGCGCGGCGGCCGTTCCGGTAGGCGATACGAGCCTCGCGGATCAGACCGTCTCCTTCATCCAGCAGTTGACCGAGTCCGTGCAACAAGTCCCGGGCGCGGTCGTGGTCGCCACGCTGCCGGCGAGCAAGTACGAGGTCGCGCAGAGCGAGAAGGGGCAGGAGGCTTTCGTCACGCTCGAGAAGCGCTTCCAGCGCCTCGGGGCTGATGTCAAACCCGTCGCCGATGAGGAGATCTATGAGGTCGTCCGAGCCCGTCTGTTCGAGTCTGTCGCGCCGGAAAGCGATCCGGATTATCCCAAGAAGGTTGCCCAAGTTTATCAAGCCATGTACGAAGCCCACGCGGGCGAAGTCCCTTCCGAGGCCACGAAGGGCACCTATCGCGAGTTGATCGAGCGCGCCTATCCCTTCCATCCTCTGCTCATCGATGCGCTCTACACCCGCTGGGGCAGCCACCCCGATTTCCAGCGGACGCGGGGCGTGCTGCGCCTGCTCGCCAGCATCGTGGGCGACCTCTGGAAGCGCCGGCAGGGAAACACCGAAACCCAGCACCTGATCCAGCCGTGCCATATCCGCTGGTCCGTTGATGCTCTGCAGGCGGCTCTGACGCGACTCTGGGGACCCCCGTACCAGTCCGTCGCCGCAGCGGACGTGATCGGTGACCGGTCCAACGCCGGCATCTTCGACGAGGAACGCGGCGGCGACTACCGGAGCGAGGCCATCGGCCAGGGGCTGGCGTCCGCCATCCTGCTCGGGTCGTTCGGCGGCCAGGGCGGCCGGAGCGGATTCAGCTCGAAGGACCTGAAGCTCGCGTGCTCGAAGCAGGGCCTGAACTGGAACTACGCCGACGGGGCCTTGTTGGAGCTCGAGAACCGCTGCTTTTACCTCCACACGGCGACGGCCGGGAGCCTCGGGAAGCGCTACTGGTTCGGCACGAAGCCGACGCTCAACAAGCTGGTCGTCCAGTACCGGCAGCAGAGCGCGAAGGAGAACTTCGCCGAAGAGATTCTCGAGGACCTCCGGGCGGAGTCGCAGAAGGGTGCTCTCGCCGGCGCGACCTGGCGCGTGATCGTCAACCCCGCGGAGGACCTGCCGGAGCAGAAGTCGCTCACCTTGCTAGTACTTCCACCGTCACTCGCCTGGGACGAGAACGGCGGAGCGAAGGACGCGATCCTGGACCGCGTGAAGGCGATCAGCACGCGGTGCGGCGGAAAGGACCGCCTCTACCGCAACACGCTCCTCTTCCTGGTGGGAACCGCTCGGGGGCTGACCAAACTGCGGCAGGCACACCGGGAGCGAGCCGCTCTGGAGGGCGTGCGCGCGGACTACTGGGATCAGCTCGACGAGGAGCAGCGCGACGATCTCAAGAAACGCCTGGAGGCGGCACGTAAGGCCGCGCTGGAGGCGCTGGGCCCCGCATACACCGTGGCCCTCCGTGTGCGCGGGCAACAAGTGGAGCCGTGCGCCCTCTCGGATGCGCGCCGGACGTTCCAGGAACACCTCGGTTACGTGTGGACGACACTCGTCGAGGACGAGGAGTGGATTCTTCGGCGCGTGGGCTCCGTGACGCTCGAGAGCACGGGCTTGATCCCCAAGGAAGGGGGGCTGCGCCTGAAGGATGCCGTCGAGGCCTTCCTGCGGTTCACGGACAAGCCCATGGTCGCGGCCAAGGAGGCGGTGACCGCGGGGCTCGCCCAAGCCTGTGTGGACGGACTGGTGGGTGTCGGTCGGGGTGGAAGCCTCTCGACGCTTCAGACGCGGTACTGCAAGCAGTCGGTGTCCCTGGACCCCAGCGAGGACGGCGTGTGGATTATCCCGCCGTTCACACCGGAGCCGGCGAGGGTTCCGGAGGGCGAGGAGCCCGCTGGAGCTGGAGTAGGAACTGGAGAAGCAGGTGGCGCGGGCGTCGTCACAACTACCGGGGGAGCCTCGGGGACCGCTGCTGCGGAGAAACCCGGGGCCAAGGGCGCGGTCCGGCGGTTCGTTGTCCGAGGCGACGTTCCGGTCGAGGACTGGGGCGAGCTCTTCCGCTGCTTCGTAGGCCCCGCCGCGCGGATGAACCTGAAGAAGCTGCAGCTCGGCGTGCAGTTCGAGATGGTGCTGCCTGAAGACCGGCCCCTGGGCGAGAACGATCCCGCGCTCAAGGCGATGAAGGAGGCCGCGCGGCAGTTGGGGCTGACCTTTCAGGTGGGAGAATAGGTGAAGGAAGGGAGGACCCGACTTCTCACTTCACCCCTGCGGCTCAACCCCGCACCTGCCGACAAGCTCCGGGTTGCCCTCGAGCCGGCCGTTTTCCCAGCGCCGTCAGGTGGAAGGGGCGTGAACGCCCGCCGGAATCGCGCTCCTCTGCAGGCGCGTCGCGCGGCTGGCTCCTGCCGGACCACAATGGGCGACGAGGCTGAACTTGGTGATCGAGGCCGGCGAGAAGCTCCGGCGCTCAGGTCGTCGCGGGGGCCTGGATCCCCGCTTACGCGGGGATGACAAGGAGGAGGGCGCGGAGATGACAGGAGAAAGAGCCCGGGGATGACGGGAGAAAGGGCCCGGGGATGACGGGAGAAAGGGCCCGGGGATGACGGGAGAAAGGGCCCGGGGATGACATCAAGAAAAGCGCAGCCGCGGAACCACGGGTGCCGCCGCCCCCGCTTTCCCAACAGCAACCAGCACCGCTATCATACCGCCCGGCCAGGCCGGCAGCCCCGCCGCCCCCGGCCCGGGACAGGTGCTCGAGTGGTTGAAGAGGCACGCCTGGAGAGCGTGTAAACCCCACAAGGGTTTCGCGGGTTCGAATCCCGCCCTGTCCGCTCCGCCCAAGGCCCCCCGGCCCCGAAACATGCGAACCCGGTCCAGCCCCACGGCGCCGGCGCCGCCGGTGCGCCTGCCCAGGGCCCGCCACACGCGAGCCGTTGTTCCCCGCCAGCGACCCGTCACCAGCTTCCTGCCCCAGGTCCCCCGGCGAATCCGCCCCCGCTCGCCCACTGCGGATTCGGATGTCCCCCCCCTCACCCCCCCCGGCCACCTGCCACAGCGCTCCGCGGCGAACCCACCCCGCACGCCTGTCGCGCCCGACAACCTGCGGCGATCGAGCGAGACGAGGCCGGTGTCAGGGTGATCGTGACGTTACGGAGCCTCATCTGGGTCGAGGAGGGCGAGGGATCCATCGTCGAGCCCGGTTCTGCGGGCGCCGTCTCGCTGGCGCGGATGCGGATGCCCCGAGCCCGGCCACCTGCCACAGGTCCCGCGATGAGCCCGATCCCGCTCCCGCCTCCGCCCCGCCCACCTCGCGCCCCGGGAACCGTTCCCCCGCAACCATCGTAGATTTGGATGTCCCCAGCCAGGGCGTCCCATGCTCATCCGCCGGGCTCCCGACATCCGGAGCTCCGAAATCACCGACGAGAAGCTCTACTGGAACCGCCGCGAGTTCTTCGCCGGACTCCTCGCCGCCGGCCTGGCCCTGAGCGCCGGCGAACGCCGCGCCCTCGCCCAGGCCCTGGGCAGCGGCCCGCGCCTCAGCCCGCAGGCCGGCCCCGACCCCGACGAACCCACCTCCTACGAGGCCATTACCAGCTACAACAACTTCTACGAGTTCGGGACCGGGAAGGAGGACCCCAAGGCCCACGCCGGGAATCTCCGCACCCGGCCCTGGACGGTGCGCATCGAAGGCGAGATCGCAAGACCGGGCACCTACGATCTCGACGACCTCCTGAGGCCCCACCCGCTCGAGGAGCGGATCTACCGCCACCGCTGCGTCGAGGCCTGGTCCATGGTGGTCCCCTGGCTCGGCTTCCCGCTCAGGGACCTCGTTGACCGGCTCCAGCCCACCAGCCGGGCCAGGTTCGTCGAGTTCACCACCCTGCTCGACCCGGCCCAGATGCCGGGCCAGCGGACCCGGCTCCTCCCCTGGCCCTACGTCGAGGGGCTGCGGCTGGACGAGGCCCGCCACCCGCTCACCCTCCTCGTCACCGGGATCTACGGCAAGCCGATCCCCAACCAGAACGGCGCCCCGCTCCGCCTCGTGGTGCCCTGGAAGTACGGCTTCAAGGGCGGCAAGTCCATCGTCCGGATCCGGTTCGTCGAACACCAGCCGCGCAACACCTGGAACGTGGTGGCCCCGGACGAGTACGGCTTCTACGCCAACGTGAACCCCGACGTGGACCACCCCCGCTGGAGCCAGAAACGGGAACGGCGCCTGGGCGAGTTCTTCCGCCGGCCCACGCTCCCCTTCAACGGCTACGCGGACCAGGTCGCGTCCCTCTATGCGGGGATGGACTTGCGCCAGTACTTCTAGCGCGGGCGGCCCGCCCGCTCCGGCTGCGCCCGCCGCGCGGCGGGACCGCTTCGCCCCTGCCCGCCGCGCGCCACCGGTTCCCATGACCCGCCTCGAGTTCACCACCCGGATCCTCAAGCCCCTGGGTTTTGCCGCCGGCCTGGGCCCGCTGGTGTGGCTCCTCTGGCGGGGCCTGGTCGCGGGCGACCTGGGCGCCGACCCGGTGAAGACCATCCAGGTCACCACCGGCCTCGCCACGCTGATTCTCCTTTTCTGCACCCTTGCAGTCACCCCGCTCCGGCGGCTAGCCCGCTGGAGCGAACTCATCCGGCTCCGCCGCATGCTCGGCCTCTTCGCGTTCTTCTATGTGGTGCTGCATGCGGTGACGTATTTCGTCTTCGACCAGTCGCTCGACCCCCGGCTCATCTGGGACGATACGGTGGAACACCCGCGCATCGCGGTGGGCTTCGCTGCGTTCCTCCTGCTCGTGCCCCTGGCGCTCACCTCGACCGACGGCTGGGTCCGCCGGCTCGGGAAGCGCTGGGGCCGGCTGCACCGGCTCGTCTACCCGGCCACCGCCCTGGGCGTGCTGCACCTTCTCATGGTGCAGAAGCTCGCCTTCCGGGTGGGGCTCGGGTACGCGGCGGCGTTCGGGATCCTGCTGGCGGCCCGGGTCCTCGTGGCGCGCCGCCGGGGTGCCGCGCCGGCGGCGCCGGCCGGTCCGGCCGCCACCTCCCTCCCTCCGGCCGGGTGACAGGCGTCCCGCGCCCGCTCGGTGGCCGCGCGGGGCCCATTCCTTCCGGCCCGGCCCGCGGCTAGCTTCCGGCCCAGCCATGCCCACCCGGACCCTGCTGCTCGACGCCCGCGCCCTCGCTCGAGCGCTGCATCGGATGGCTTCTGAAATCGTGGAGAAGTGCCACGGCGCCGAGGGGCTGGTGCTGGTGGGGATCCAGCGGCGCGGGGTGGAGCTGGCGGCGCGGCTGGCCCGGCTGGTCGAGGAGCTGGACGGCCGCCCCGTCGCCACCGGCAAGCTCGACATCACCCTCTATCGCGACGACCTCCAGCAGATCGGCCCCCGGCCCCGGGTCGGGGAGACCCGGCTCCCCGGCGATCTCGACGGCAAAACCGTGGTGATCGTGGACGACGTGCTCTACACCGGCCGGACCATCCGGGCGGCACTGGACGAGTTCGCCGACTTCGGGCGGCCCCGCCGGATCCTGCTCTGCGTCCTGGTGGACCGGGGCGGGCGCGAGCTGCCCATCCAGCCCGACATCGTGGGGCTGCGGGTCGCCACCACGCCGGCGGACCGGGTGGACGTGCAGGTGGCGGAGCTGGACGGGCGGGATCTGGTGGAGCTGGTGCGGGAGTGAGGAGCCGGCCGGAACGCGGGCGCGCGCGCGCGCCCCGGCGGCGGAGCGATACGACTCGAGTGGAGCGCGGAGCGGGCACGTGACAACCCCGGCAGCCGGTACGAGGACCGAGAGCGTGAGCAAGGCCCCCCCCACTCCACCGCTTCCCAAGGACCTGGTGGGCCTGGAAGAGCTCTCCGCCGATCAGATCCGCCTCATCCTGGATACCGCGGAACCGTTCAAGGAGGTGAGCGAACGGCCCATCAAGAAGGTGCCGGCGCTCCGCGGCAAGACCATCGTCAACCTGTTCTTCGAAGCCTCCACCCGGACCCGGATCTCCTTCGAGTTCGCGGAGAAGCGCCTGTCGGCCGACACGGTGAACGTGGCGGCCTCGGGGAGTTCGGTGGTGAAGGGCGAGACCCTGGTGGACACGGCCCGGAACCTCGAGGCCATGCGGATCGACATGGTCGTGATCCGCCACCACGCCTCGGGCTCGGCGCGCTTCCTCGGCGACCGGATCCGGTCCAACGTGATCAACGCGGGCGACGGGAAGCACGAACACCCCACCCAGGGGCTGCTGGATCTCCTCACGCTGCGGGACCGCTTCGGGAAAATCGAGGGGCTCAAGGTGGCCATCTGCGGCGACATCCTTCACAGCCGGGTGGCCCGGAGCAACATCTGGGGCCTCACCAAGCTGGGCGCCGAGGTGGCGGTCTGCGGGCCCCAGTCGCTCATGCCGCGCGGCATCGCCGACCTGGGGGTCACGGTCTTCAAGCGCATCGAGGAGGCCATCGAGTGGGCGGATGCGCTGAACGTGCTCCGGCTCCAGCTCGAGCGCATGACCGCGGGGTTCATCCCCTCCCTCCGGGAGTACAACCGGGTTTTCGGGGTGACGCGGGAGCGGCTGGCGCGCGCCCGGCGGGACATCGTGATCATGCACCCGGGCCCCATGAACCGCGGGGTGGAGATCGACTCGGACGTGGCCGACGGCCCCCACAGCGTGATCCTCCCCCAGGTGACCAACGGGGTGGCGGTGCGGATGGCGGTGCTCTACCTCCTGGCGGGGGGCTCGCCCGACTGGCAGCACCCAGGGGGGGGGCAAGGGGGGGGCGCCGAGTGACCCGGCCGATTCTTCTCCGGGGCGGGCTGGTGATCGACCCCTCGCGCGGCACCGAGGACGTGGCCGACGTCTATCTCCGGGACGGCAAGGTGGCCGCGGTGGGGCGGGGGATCGCGGGCGAGGACGGGTGCCTGGTGTATCAGGCGGCGGGGAAGGTGGTGGCGCCCGGCCTGATCGATCTCCACGTGCATCTGCGCGAACCGGGGCAGGAGGACCTGGAGACGGTGGCCACCGGCGCGATGGCGGCCGCCGCCGGGGGGTTCACCGCGGTCTGCGCGATGCCCAACACCGATCCGGTGGTGGACAACCAGGGGACGGTGGGCTTCATCATCAGTCAGGCGCAGCGGGCCGCCAAGGCGCGGGTCTATCCGATCGGCGCCGTCTCGCTGGGGCAGCGGGGGGAGCGCCTCGCCGAGTTCGGCGAGCTGGTGGGCGCCGGCGCGGTCGCGGTGAGCGACGACGGGAAGCCCGTGGTCTCGAGCCACCTGATGCGCACCGCGCTGGAGTACGCCCGGAGCTTCGACCTCCCGGTGGCCGACCACTGCGAGGACCCGTCGCTCTCGGCCGGGGGGGTGATGCACGAGGGGCTGGTGGCCACCCGGCTCGGGCTCAAGGGGATTCCCGCCGCGGCCGAGGAGGTGATGGTGGCCCGCGACCTGATCCTGGCCGAGCTCACCGGCGGGCACATCCATCTCTGCCACATCTCCACCCGCGGGTCGGTGGAGCTGATCCGCCGGGCCAAGGAGAAGGGCGTCCGGGTGACGGCCGAGGCGACGCCGCACCACTTCACCCTGACCCACGACGCGTGCGAGGGGTACAACACCAACGCCAAGATGAATCCGCCGCTGCGCGAGCCGGAGGACCGCGAGGCGATCCGTCAGGCGCTCGTGGACGGGACGATTGACGTGATCGCGAGCGACCACGCGCCCCACCACTACGACGCCAAGGAGCGGGAGTTCGACGACGCCCCCAACGGGATCCTGGGGCTCGAGACCGCCTTCGGCCTGGCGGTGACCGAGCTGGTGGAGACCGGGCTCCTCACCTTGCCCGAGCTGCTCTTCCGGATGAGCACCCGGCCGGCCCAGGTCTTCGGCCTCCCGGGCGGGACCCTGGCCCCCGGCGCCCCGGCCGACGTGGTGGTGCTCGACCCCAAGGTCCGCTGGACGGTGGACCCCGGCGCCTTCTTCTCGAAGAGCCGCAACACCCCCTTCGGAGGCCGCATCCTGACCGGCCGGGCCGACCTCACGATCGTCCGGGGGCGGGTGGTCTACGAGCGAGGTGGGGTGTGAGGGCCGGGCGCTTTCGTCGGTCCAGCAGTTCGTTAGATTTGCCCCAGGGGACGGCGCCGGAGCGGCCCCACGCCTGGTGCCGCCTCGCCGAGGGTGACCCGAACGGGTGCCGCCCCGAAGCCCGAACCCGAGCCCCCCGCTCATGACCAAGCCGACGGCCGGCCCGAACCCCATCGAGAAGCTGCTGCAGGAACGGGCTCAGTACGTAAGCTGGCTCACCCGTCTCAACTCCTCCTCCGACGCCATGCCGGGCGTTCCCGAGGCGGTCCGCGCCCGGGTGCGCAGCGACTACGAGCGCCGGCTCGACGCCGTGATGGCCGAACTCAAGAAACACCAGACCGCGCTGGAGGAGCAGGTCGAGCAGTACACCGCGCGCCGGAACGAACTCCTGGCGCGCGAGAACGAGTGCAAGGAGCAACTCTCGGAGGCCGAGGTCCGGCACCTGGTGGGCGAATACGACGACAACAAGTGGAGCGGCATCCGGGCCGAGCTCAACAAGATGCTGCTCACCGTGCGCGAACAACTCAACCAGACCACCACCGAGATCGAGCGTCTGAACGAGGTGCTGGGCACGATCCGCGCCCCGGTGGCCCCGGAGCCCGCCGCGGCGGCCCCGCCGCCCCAGCCCTCGGTGGCCTCGAGCGCGCCGCGCCCGGCCGTCACGGCCAGCCAGGCTCCGCCGCCTGCCGCCCCCGCGGCCGCCGCGACGCCCAGTGCTCCGCCGGCCGAGCCCGCCCCGGCGGCCGAACCGGAGCCCGCGAGACCCGCGGCATCGCCTCCCGCGGCTCCGGCCGCCGAGATCCCGTTCCGGCCGCCCACCCCGAAGCCGCAACCCAAGGTGGTGACCCCCAAGAAGGAAGAATCGCCGGCGCGCACCCTCTGGTTCCCCTCGGGGAAACCCGCCGAGGGCGGGGCACCGGGCGCGGGCGCCAAGATGGACGAGCTGGCCTTCCTCAAATCGGTGACCGAGGCCGGCGTCACCTCCACGCCGCAGCCCGCACCCGCCGCCAAGCCGCGGGTGAGCGGCGGGTTCGGGCGAGCGGAACCCGGCTCGCCGCCGGCCGCCGAGCCTCCCAAGCCCATTCCCACGCCGGGACGCGAGCCCGCCCCGTCAGGCCAAAAGACCCTCAAGTGCGGGGAATGCGGAACGCTGAACCGTCCGACGGAATGGTACTGCGAGCGATGCGGGGCGGAGCTGGCGGCGCTGTAGGAGGCTGATGGGGGAGGGGGGGGACGGCCGCCTCCGCTACCCCTGGCTACTTCTTGGCCGCCACCACCTTGGCGAGCCGGCTCTTCAGGCGATCCGCCGCGTTCCGGTGGATGAGGTGCGTCCTCCCCGCCCGGTCCAGCAGTCGCACCGCTTCGCGGTAGGCGCCGGCCGCCTCGGCCTGGGTGGGTGCGGAGCGGACCTTTTTGATCGCGGTGCGGAGCGCACTCCGGCGGCGCCGGTTCTGCTCGTAGCGGGCGCGGGACTGGCGGAGGGCTTTCTTGGCGGACTTGATCCGGGGCACAGCGCTCCTCGGGCGTTGGCGTGGCGATCCGGGAACCTCGCCGCTCGCGGTCCCCACCGGCCGCAGCGTGCAGGGCTTCCCGCGCGCTTCGGGGCCGACCGGGCTTCCGGGATCGGTGCGAGGGGCTCCCAGGGAGCGGCAAACCTAGAAGGACCGCAACCCAAGGTCAAGCGGCGACGGGTTTTCCGCTCCATGGCAGGGGGTTAGATTCCGTTCCGTTCCGAGGTGGCGGCGCGCCGCGGGCGCGCCCTCGCCCCGCTGGCGTCCACCTTCGACCCCGACGACCCTGAGCAGCGATATCGTCCTCATCATCCCGGTGCTGCTTTTCTCGTTCGTGGCGCACGAGTACGCCCACGCCCGAACGGCGCTCTGGCAGGGCGACGACACCGCCTACCAGATGGGCCGGGTGACCCTGAACCCCCTCCCCCACATCGACCCCTGGATGACGATCCTGCTGCCGGCGCTGCTCCTGATCGGCACCGGGGGCAAGTGGACCTTCGGCGGGGCCAAGCCGGTGCCCGTGGTGTCGCGCAAGTTCCGGCACTACGTCCGGGGCGACGTGATCGTGTCCTCGGCGGGGGTGGTGACCAATCTGATCCTGGCGGTGCTCTGCGCCGTGGTGTTCCTGGCCTTCCACGCGGTGGCCGACTGGGTGCCGGGCGCGGCGGCGGGCCTCGCCACCCTCCAGCGCATGATGGTCTGGGGGATGTGGTTCAACCTGCTGCTCTGTTTCTTCAATCTGATCCCCATTCCGCCGCTCGACGGCTCCCACCTCCTGTATCACCTGCTGCCGCCGGGCTGGGGGCTGCGGCTCCGCCAGGTGGGGCAGTTCGGGTTCCTCCCGTTGCTCTTCGTGCTCTACTTCTTCCCCGGTGTCACCGCGTTCTTTCTCGCGCCCGCCCGCTGGGGAATGGCGGCCCTGTTCGCGCTCGTGGCCCCCTACGGGATCGGCACCGGGTGGAACCCCTTCCAGGCCTGATGCCCGCGGCGCCCTGGCCCTCCCCCCCCACCGCCGCGCTGGGCGCCGAGCCGGGGTTCGTGGTCCGGCTGGAGCAGTTCTCCGGCCCGCTCGACCTGCTGCTCCACCTGCTCCGGGAAGAGCAGATCGACATCGCGGACATTCCGGTGGCGCGGATCGCGGACCAGTTCCTGGAGGCGATTCACGAGTTAGGCCTGAACCAGGCGGCCGACTACCTGGAGATGGCGGGCCGGTTGCTCCGGCTCAAGGCCCAGCTCCTGCTGCCGCGCCGGGACGGCGAGGAGGGCTGGGAGGATCCGCGGAGCGAACTGGTGCGCCGGCTGCTCGAGTACCAGCAGATCAAGGAGATGGCGCGCTGGCTGGAACGCGCGGCCGACCGGCGGGCGCTGCAGTACGCCCGGGGCTATCTGCCCGCGCCGCCGGAACTCCCGCCGCCGCCGCCCGTGCTGGACCTGCTGGAGCTCCTGCGCACGGTGGAGCGGGTGATCGCCGAGATCCCGCAGCCGGTGCTGCACCGCGTGGTGCCGCGCCCGCTGGACACCGAGGGGGCGCTCCGCCGCCTGGAGGCGCTGCTCGCCGAGCGCGAGCGGTTCAGCTGGGTGGAAGCGCTGGGACCCCGGCCCACGATCGTGGAGGTGCTCTCGACGCTGCTGGCGGCGCTGGAACTGGCGCGGCGCGGGTTCTGCCGCCTGGCGCAGCCCGCCCCGTTCGAACCGCTGTTCATCACTCGGGAGGCGCCCCGGCCGGATGCCGCGCCCGCCGCCTCGGAGGAGCCGACGACCCATGTCCCTCAAGCCCCTGACCCAGCTCATTGAAGCGGCCCTCTTCGCGGCCAACCGGCCGGTCACCCTCGAGGAGCTCCAGACCCTGGACGGCGAGGCCACGGCGGCCGACGTGCGGGCCGCGCTGGAGGAACTCCGCGAGCACTACGACTTCGACGGGCACGCCGTGGAGCTGGTCGAACTGGCCGGCGGCTACCAGGTGCTCACCCGCCGCGCCTTCGCCGAGGCGATCGAGCGGGCCCAGCTCGCGGTGCGGACCCCGCGGCTCACGGCCGCCGCGCTCGAAACCCTGGCGGTCATCGCCTACCGGCAGCCGGTGGGGCGGGCCGAGATCGAGGAGATCCGGGGGGTCTCGGCGGGCGGGGTGCTCCGGACGCTGCAGGAGCGGGGTCTGATCGAGGTGGTGGGCCGGAGCGAGGGGATGGGCCGCCCGCTCCTCTACGGGACGACCCCGCTCTTCCTCGAGCTCCTGGGCCTCGGCGACCTGGGCGAACTGCCCCGGGCCGAGGAGTTCAGCGTGGCGCTCCAGCCGGCGCGGCCGCTGGCGGCGGACGCCGACGAGGCCGCCGCGTCGGTGCCGGCGGAATCATGAGCGTGATGCGGCTCCAGCGGGCGCTGGCGCGGGCCGGCGTCGCGAGCCGCCGCGCTGCCGAAGAGCTGATCACGCGGGGCCTGGTGCGGGTGGACGGCCAGCCGGCCACGCTCGGCATGAAGGTGGATCCGGAGCGCCAGCGGATCACGGTCCGCGGCAAGCCGCTCCCCCGGATCGCCCACCGCTGGATCGCGTTCCACAAACCGCTGGGCGTGGTGACCAGCGCCGCCGACGAGCGGGGCCGGCCCACCGTGTTCGACTACGTGGGCCGGGAGGCCGGCCTCACCTACGTGGGGCGGCTGGACCTGAACACCACCGGGCTCCTCCTGCTTACGACCGACGGCGACGCGGTGCACCGGCTCACCCACCCGCGCTACCGGATTCCCCGGCGCTACACGGCCCTGGTGCACGGACTCGAGCCCGCCGAGATCGAAGCGGCCCTCCGGCGCAAGGTGGTGGTGGTGGACGGGCGCCCGGTCATGCCGCTTCGGGCCTCGGTGCGGCCCGGACGCGAGGGCCGGAGCGTGCTCGACCTGACCCTCACGGAGGGCCGCAACCGGATCGTCCGGCGGTGGTGTGAGGCGGTGGGGCTCCGGGTGGACCGCCTGGCGCGGCTCTCCTACGGCCCGGTGCGGCTGGGCGATCTCCCGGTGGGGCGGTGGCGGGACCTCACCCGGGAGGAGGAGGCGGCCCTCTATCGCCTGATCGCGAGCCGGACCGGGGCGGCCAAGGGCCGGGGGCGTCGGTGAGCCCGATCACCAGGCCCGGGAGCCCTGTAACGGACGCGGGTGATCCGGCTACCTTGCATTCCGGAGGTCGCCGCCATCCCGACCTCCGGCACCCGTGATCGCCTCGCGGCGCGACCCCGGCGACCCGAAACGCGAGACCCGAAACCCGACGCCCGAGACCCGATGAGCGCCCGCCCTTCACTCGCCGCCCGCGCGGTGGATGCCGCGCCGATCCAGGCCGTCGTGGCCGAGGCCGGCAAGCGGATCGTGGGACAGGAGATGATGATCGAGCGGCTGCTGGTGGGCCTGCTCACCGGAGGCCATATCCTGCTCGAGGGGGTGCCCGGCCTCGCGAAGACCCTCGCCGTCCGCACCCTGGCGGAGATCATCGAGGCGAGCTTCTCGCGGATCCAGTTCACGCCCGATCTCCTGCCGGCCGACCTGATCGGTACGATGGTCTTCGACCAGAAGTCGCAGGAGTTCCGGGTGAAGCACGGGCCGATCTTCGCCCAGATCATCCTGGCCGACGAGATCAACCGGGCGCCGGCCAAGGTGCAGGCCGCGCTGCTCGAGGCGATGCAGGAGAAGCAAGTGACGATCGGGGGGACCAGTTACCCGCTCGAGGAGCCGTTCCTGGTCCTGGCCACGCAGAATCCGATCGAGAGCGAGGGGACCTATCCGCTGCCGGAGGCGCAGCTCGACCGGTTCATGCTCAAGGTGCGGGTGAGCTACCCCAGCCGCGACCAGGAGAAGGAGGTGCTGGCCCGCCGGAGCGGCCTGGAAGAGACTCCGGTCCGCCGCCTGCTGGATCCCGCGACGATCCTCGCGCTCCGGGAGACCATCGCGGGGCTCTACCTGGACCAGAAAGTGGCGGACTACATCGTGGACCTGGTTCGCGCCACCCGCGACCCCTCGGCGGTCGGCCTCTCGTCGCTCAAGCCGCTGGTCGCCTTCGGGGCGTCCCCTCGCGCCTCGATCGCGCTGGCCCAGGCCGCGCGGGCCCACGCGTATCTGCGGGGCCGGGGGTACGTGATCCCGGAAGACGTCCGCGCGCTCGCCCTCGACGTGCTCCGCCACCGGGTGCTGCTCACGTTCGAGGCCGAAGCCGAGGAACTCGACAGCGACCAGGTGGTGACCCGGATCCTCGATGCCGTGCCGATTCCCTGAGCGGGCCGCCCGCGCCGGACGGCGGACCGGGCGCGAGGGCCCGGCGGCTGCGCCCCGGCGGTGGGCGCGAACGCCCCCGATCGCGGCCCCCGGCGGCAGCCAGCCCGGTCCCCCCGCCCGCCGCGCGGCCCCGCCTGTCGTGCCCCATGCCCCCGATCCCGCCTGAGGTCCTCAAGCAGGTCAAGGCCATCGAACTCCGGTCCCGGGGGCTGGTGGCCTCGCTCTTCGTGGGGGAATACCGCTCCGTGTTCCGGGGGCAGGGGATGGAGTTCGCCGAGGTGCGGAGCTACGAAGTCGGCGACGACTATCGCGCGATCGACTGGAACGTGTCGGCCCGGCTAGGGCATCCGTACGTCAAGACCTTCACGGAAGAGCGCGAACTCACCCTCTTGCTCATCGTGGATCAGTCGGGGTCCACCCGGTTCGGCACCCCGCGCACCAAGGCGGGGCTCGCCGTCGAGGTGGCGTCGGTGCTGGCGCTCGCCGCCGCCAACCACAACGACCGGGTGGGGGCGTTGCTCTTCGCCGACCAGGTCGAGCGAGTGGTCCCGCCCAAGAAGGGGCGGAAGCACGCGCTCCGGGTGATCCGGGACCTGGTGGCCTTCGCGCCGGCGGGCAAGCGCACCAACCTGGCCGGGGCGCTCCGCTACGCGAGCGATCTGCTCCGGCACCGGAGCATCGTGGTGGTGCTCTCGGATTTCCTGGCGGAGGGGTGGGAGCCGCCGCTCCGGCGCCTGGCGGTGCACAACGATGTGGTGGCGGTCGTGGTCGAGGATCCGCGGGAAGTGGAGGTCCCCGACGCCGGGTGGATCGAGCTCGAGGACGCGGAAACCGGCCGGCGGCTGCTCATCGACAGCGGCGATCGCCTGACCCGCGGCCGGCTCCGGGCCCTGGCCGAGCGGCGCCGGGAGGAACGGGCCCGGATCCTCTCGGCGGCGGGGGTGGACCAGGTGCTGCTCAGTACCCGGGGCGACTACGCGCCCGCGCTGCGCCAGGCCTTCGCGCGCCGGGCCCGGCGGTTGCGCCGATGATCGGGCTGTTCCTCGCCGCCTGGCTGCAGGGGGGGGCGCCCACGGTGGGCGACACGATCTGGATCGAGCGCCGGGTGGCGGCGCCCCCGGGCACCGAGGTGCGGGCGGCACGCTGGCTCCTGTCAGGCGACGTGGAGCTGATCGGGCGGGCGGTGGTGCGGCGCGAGGGCGGCGAGGTCGTCGTGGCCTATCCGGCCGCCGCCTGGCGACCCGGCGCCCACCTGCTCGAAGTCCCCGGGCCCATCCTGATCCGCCCCGACGGGCGGAGCGATTCGCTCCCCGCGGAACGGCGGACCCTCGAGGTGGCGAGCGTGCTCCCGGCCGGCCACGATCCGGCCCGGCTCCCGGTGCAGCCGGCCGCGCGGATCGTACCCCGGTTCGTGACCAGCCCGCTCCCCGTCCTCGCCCTGCTGGCGCTGGCCGGGGGGCTGTTCGCGGTCCTCGTCTGGCTCTGGCGGCGCCGGGGCCCGCCGCTCCGCCCGGTGACCGTCGCACCGGACCCGCCGCCCCCGGAGATCGGGAGCTGGATCGAGGCGGGCGAGTTCCGCGCCGTGGCCGCCCTCGCGACGCGGGAGATCCGCCGCGTGATGGCGCGCCTGGTTCCCGCCGCCCAGCCCGGGCTGGACACCTACCGGCTCGGCGTGGTGCTGGCCGAGCACCGGCCCGCCTGGCCGGTGGCGGCGATCACGGCGACACTCTGGGAGCTGGAGCAGACCGCGTACGGCGACGTCGAGCCGGAGGACGCCCTGGAACTCTTCGAGCGGGCGCGCGACCTGACGGAAAGCCTCACCCGGAGCGCCGGATGAGCTTCGCCCGCCCCTGGCTCCTGCTGCTCCTCCTGGTGCTGCCGCTCTGGTGGTGGCTCCGGCGCCGCCGCCCCGAGCCGGCCGCGCCCTACAGCGATACCGGGCTCCTCAGCCTGCTCCGCGCCCGCGCCTGGCTCGGGCGGGTGCCGCTCGCCTGCCGGGTGCTGGCCGTCGCGGCCTGGACGGTGGCGGCGGCCGGGCCGCGGCTGGGGGGGGCGGAGATCGAGACCCGGCGCGAGGGCATTGCCATCGTCATCGCGGTGGACATCTCCAGCAGCATGCTGGCCGAGGACTTCGCCCCCAGCAACCGGATGGAGGTGGCCAAGCAGCAGGCGATCGCGTTCGTCCGGGGCCGCTCGTCGGACCGGATCGGCGTGGTGGCGTTCGCGGGCGAGGCGCTCACCCAGGTGCCGATCACGGTGGACTACGCGGTGATCGAGCGGGCGCTGAGCGACCTCCGGATCGGGATGCTGGAAGACGGCACCGCGATCGGGACCGGCCTCGCCACGGCGATCAACCGCCTGCGCACGGCCCCCGGCAAGTCGAAGGTGATCCTGCTGCTCACCGACGGCGAGAACAACCGCGGCACGGTGGATCCGCGCACCGCGGCCGCCGCGGCGCAGGCCCTGGGCATCCGGGTGTACACCATCGGCGTCGGCACCGAGGGCGAGGCGCCGATCCCCACCGGCCGGGGCGCCTCGGGGTTCCGCTACGAGGTGGTCCCCGTCCGCATTGACGAAGGCCTGTTGCGCGACATCGCCGCGACCACGGGCGGCCGGTACTTCCGGGCCAAGGACAGCGAGGCGCTGAGCCGGATCTTCCGGCAAATTGACGGGCTGGAGAAGACTCCGATCCACGTGACCCGGTACGTGAAGTACGACGAGATCGGCAAGCCCCTGCTCCTCCTGGGCCTGCTCGCGCTGGGACTGGAGCTCTTGCTCAACGCGACGCTGGTGGTGCGGGTGCCATGAACCGGGGTCCGCGATCCGACGCCCCCGCTCGGGGGCCTGGCGGCGGGCCGGGGCGGGGGAGGGGGACGCGATGATCTTCGACGCCCCCGTGCTCCTCGCGCTCGCGCCGCTGGTGGGACTCCTGGTGGGCGGCCTCGCCTGGCTCGCGCGCCGGCGCCGGATCCGCCGGGCGGCGGCGTGGTCGCCGGAGCTGGCGGAGGCGGCGCTCCGCACCTCGCGGCTCGGGCCGGTGTTGCTGGGCGGCGCCGCCCTGGCGGCCACCGTGGCGCTGGCCGGTCCCCGGGGGGGGCGGACCACCGTCAAGGCGGAGACCCGGGCCCTGAGCGTGGTCCTGGCCATGGATATCAGCCGCTCGATGCTCGCGGAAGACACCCGGCCCAGCCGGCTCGCGCGGGCGGTGCGGGAGGCGCGGCGGCTGGTGCAGGACCTGCGCGACGACCGGATCGGGCTGGTCGCCTTCGCCGGGCGGAGCTACATCCTGGCGCCGCTCACGCTCGACGGCGGCGCGATCACGCTGTTCCTCGACGCGCTGAGTCCCGACCTTGCCTCACAAGGTGGGACCGGGCTCGCGGCGGCGCTGGCCCAGGGCGCCGGGGTGCTCAACGCGTCCCGGGAGGCCGGCGACCGGGTGCTGGTGGTCTTCACCGACGGCGAGGCCCACGACTCGCTGGCCGACGTGCTGGCCCAGGCGCGGCTGGTTCGCGCCGCCGGGATCCGCCTGGTGCTGGTGGCCGAGGGCGGCCCGCGGCCGGTGCCCATCCCGCTGCGCGATTCGACCGGCGCGATCGCCGAATACAAGACCGACGAGCGCGGCGCGATCGTCGAGACCCGGCGGCGCGACGATGTCCTGCAGGCCGTGGCCGACGCCGCCGAGGCGGCCCTGGTGCCCAGCGAATTGCCGGACCAGGCGGGCGCGGTGCGCGATCTCCTGGCCGCCTATCAGCGCGCCCCGAGCACCGGCACGGCGACCTCGGACCTGGCGTCCCTCGCCTGGGTGCCGGCGCTGGCCGCGCTCGGCCTGCTCTTCGCGCAGACCGCGCTCCGCCGGACCGCGGCGCTGGTGGGGCTCGGCGCCCTGCTGATCGCGGGTCCGGCCGGCGCCCAGCGGCCGGTGCTGGCGGAACGGCGGCTCCAGCAAGGCCGGGTCGAGGAGGCGGCCGCGCGGCTCGCGGCGGCGCTCGCCGAGCGCTCGTCCGACACCAGCTACTACAACGCCGGGACGGCGCTCCTCGCCGCCGCCCGGTACCCCGAGGCGGAGGCCGCGCTCCGCCGCGCCGCCGGCTCGCTGGACCCCGACCTCCGGTACCGGGCGCTGTACAATCTGGGCGTGGCGCGGCTGGAACGGGCCCGGCGGGACAGCGTCCGGCGCGACTCCCTGCTGGCCGAGGCGGCCGCGAGTCTCAAGGAGGCGCTCCTGCTCGTCCCCGGCAGTCTCCGGGCCAAGTGGAACCTGGAGCTGGCCCTGAGCCGGAGGCCCCCGCCGTCCGGGGGGGGGCAGCAGCCGACCCCGCCGCCCCCGCAAGGCCAGCCGGCGCCGGACCGGACCGCGGGCCGGCCGCCCCCCCCGGTGCCCAGCCTCTCGGCGGCGCAGGCGGAGGAGATTCTGAACTCGGTGGGCCGCGAGGAGCGGGAGACGCGGGTCCGGCGACTCGGGCGCCCCCGCGCCGGCGCCGGCGGGGTGAAGGACTGGTGAGTCGCGCGCTCGCGCTGCTGGCGCTGCTCCAGCAGGCGCCCGGCCCGGCCCTCCAGGTCGTCACCGCGCTGGACCACGACCGGGTGGTGCCGGGCGACGAGGTGGTACTCACCATCCGGGCCTGGAGCGCCGTCGCCGACCCCATCCAGATCGCCGTACCGGCGCTCCCCGGCTTCGCGATCGTCGCGCGGGACGAGCGGCGCGAGGACCGCCGGCCGGGCCCGGGGCGCCTGACGACCCTGACGCTCCGGCTCCGGGCCCGCACGCCCGGCGACTACCGGCTGGGACCATTCCTCGTGCGGCAGGGGACGGCGTTCGTCCAGGCCGACGGGGTGGACGTGACCGTGGAGGGCGGATCGCCGGCGCCCAGCGCCGCGCTCAGCCCGAGGCTCCAGCGCCTGCTCGAGCGCGCGCCGCCGCCCCGGGCCCCGGGCGAGGCCGCGGTCACCGTGGTCCTGTCCGCCGACTCCGTGGTGGTGGGCGACCAGGTGGATGTGGTGACCATCGCCTGGTTCGACCGCGAGATCCGGCAGCAGCTCCGGCGCGCCCCCACCGTGGAGGCGCCGCGCCTGGAAGGGGTGTGGTCCTATCCGCAGCCGGTCCCGGGCGGGATCGCCTGGAGCCGCGCCGTGCACGGGCGCTGGTACGATCTCTTCGTGTTGCACCAGGTCGTCTTTCCTCTCGCGCCGGGCCGGGTGGCGGTGGGCCGGGCTCGGCTCCAGTACGCCCTGCCGCTCGCGTTCCAGTTCTTCAGCCAGGAGGAGCGCTACAGTCTGACCAGCGAGCCGACCAGCTTCCGCGCCTGGCCGGTGCCGGAGCCGGGCCGGCCGCCCGAGTTCGCCGGCGCCGTCGGGGTCGGGCTGAGCGTGGTCCAGTCGCTGGCCCCGCCGAGCGGGCGCCAGGGAGAAGCCTTCACGCTGGACGTCACGCTCCGGGGCAGGGGGAACGTGGGGCTCTGGCCGCCGCCGGCGCTCGCCTGGCCCGCGGGGCTGCGGGCCTATCCCGAGGGGAGTCGCGAGCAGGTGGCGGTGGAGGACGGGTGGCTCGGCGGGAGCAAGACGTTCCGGTTCCTCGTGGTGCCCGACTCGGCGGGGACCACCCTGTTGCCGGCGCTCCGGTACAGCTATTTCGACCCGCTCCGGCGCCAGTACCAGGTCGCCACGGCGCCGCCGCTCCCGCTGGTGGCCGCGCCGGCGGGCGAGGGGCGGGCCTCGCGGCCCTTCCCGCCGCCGCTCCGGCACGACCGCCGGCGGCCGCTCGCCACGAGTCTCCGCGCCGCCCTGCCTGACACGGTGTGGGCCGGGCTGCTCCTCCTGTTCCCCGCCGGGTATGTCCTCTCCCGCGCGCGCTGGCGCCGCCGGCGGAGCGCACCGGCCGCGGTTCCGGCCGATCCGCTGG
>DATLYZ010000009.1:0-31560 GCA_035574255.1 Gemmatimonadales bacterium
AGATCGGTCTCGGCACCGCCGGCCTCGCGGTGGTATCGAAGGTCGCTCGCGAGGTAGCCCAGGCCCGCCGCGAGGACCACGGTCGCGGCCCAGGCCAGAGTCCGATACCTCGCCCAGCGGGACGCCGGCGGGTGGAGGCCGGCGGACCCCGGCCGGGCGGCGGGCGCACCGGCACCCGGCGGGAGGTCCATCGCCTGGAGGAGCGCGTCCGCCTCGGCGGCGAAGGCGCGGGCCTCGGTGAAGAGCGCCTGGCACGACGGACATTCTGCCAGGTGGGCTTCCACCGCCGTTCGTTCGGCGGGCGGTAGCTCCCCGTCCAGGAACGCGTGCAGCAGGGCCTCGTCAAGATGCGACATGCTTCCCCTTCTCCTGCGCGCGGTACGCTTCCACCAGCCGCCGGCGGGCCCGCGCCAGGGTGGTGCCGATGGCGCCCTTGGCGAGGCCGGTGGCCGCCGCGATCTCGTCGTAGTCGAATCCCTCGGCCTTGAGGAGGAGGACCTCGCGGTCCAGCTCGCGAAGCTCCGCGAGCGCCGCCCGCACCGCGCGGACCTTCTCTTCCCGCTCCAGCACCTGATCCGGAGCCCCGGCCGCGTCGGGTGTCTCGGCCTTGAGCAGGTGCAGCCGGCGGCCCTGCCGCACGGCCCGCCGCCCGTCGTCGCGCACCAGGTTCAACGCCACGGCGAAAAGCCAGGGCCGCGGGTTGTCAGGCGGCGCGGCCAGGGCCCGGGCGAACACCTCCTGCGCCAGATCTTCGGCCCGATCGCGGTCGCCGGTCCGGCGGTAGAGCATCCGGACCAGCGACGCATGATACTCGGCGTACAGCCGCTCGATCGCGCTCATCCGCCGGCCCGGCCCCTCATGTGGGCCTGGTTCCCCGGAAATCCCGCACCGCCCGGCTCAGCGCCTCCGCCGAAAGCCGGGCGACCCCCTGCGGCGTCACCTGAATGCTCACCCTCGCGCCCGCCACTAGCACCTCGTCGCCCACGGTGAAATAGCGCGCCAGCTCGGGGAGCGCCCGCACCAGCGCGAAGTAGGCCTCGCTGTACGGCGCCACCGCGATCACGCCGAGACTATCGTGGTGGGCCGCGTCGGTCCAGACACCGCGGACTTGCCGGAACAGGCGCCCGCCGGCCTGCCGGGTCTCGGCCGCCCCGGCACGGTTCCGGATCCGGATGGTCCGTTCGCCCACGGCGTCCGCCGCTGCGAGCGAGCTGGCGCCGGCGAGATCGGCGCTCTCCTGCGCGCGCCGGAAGGCCGCCATGCCGGTCTGGGCGGCCGGCTCCGGGGCCGCGGGGAGTCCCGCTGCCTGGTCCGTCCGGAGGGCCACCACCTCCGGCTCCTGCACGAGATAGGACGTGTAGTCCGTCAGGATCCCGTGGCGGAGCCCGAGTTCGCGCACCTCGCGCACGAGCGGCTCGCTGGCACCCTCCAGGCGAATCTGCCGCGTGAGGTCGCCGATCCGGCGCGCGGCCCAGAGCCTCGGAATGAAATCGTTGTCCGTGGCGGTGGCGGGGAAGACCGCCTCCGCGGTGAGGCGCTCCCGCCGGCCCTGGCGCTCGCCCTCGATCACGATGGGACCCCGGCCCCGGCCCTCGTAGCGGCCGAAGACCACCAGCTCCTCGCCAAAGAAAAGATCGGGAAGGTCGGCGGGCGCAAGCAGCGTGAGCCGCACCGGCGCGTCCACGATCCGCAGATTCACCAGGGCGGGGCGGCGGATCTTGGCCATCACGTTCCCGACCGACACTTCCACGCTCGCGCCTGGCGAGATGTACTCGGCGGCACCCCGGCCCTCCCGCGCGAGCCGGTCGAGCAGATAGGTGTTCACGTCCGGGCCGATCCCGAACGTGAAGATCCGGGCCCGCCCGATGCGCCCCGCCGCCTGCGCCGCGATCCGGTCGGGCTGCTGCTCCCCCACCGACGGGATCCCGTCCGTGAGGAACAGGATGATCGGGAGCCGGTCCTCGCTCGCCGGGGTGCCCAGCACCGCCTCCAGCGCCCCGGCGATATTGGTGCCGCCGTCGGCCGCGAGGTTGTCCACGAAGGTCCGCGCCGCTTCGAGATTCGCGCGCGTCGCCGCAACGTAGCCCTCCCGGAACTGCCGGATCCCGGTGCTGAATGCGATCAGCCGGAAGCGGTCCTCGGCGCGAAGGGTCTCGAGGGCCTGCCGGAGCGCCGCCCTGGCCTGCTCGAGCTTGGCCCCGGACATCGAACCGGAGACGTCCACCACGAAGGTGATGTCCCGGGGCACCACCCGGTCCGTCTCGGCGGCCGGGGGGGCGAGGAGCAGCAGGAAATAGCCGGCTTCCCCCCCCGGGGCGTGGGTGAGCACCGTGGCGCCCACCAGCCCGCGCCGGAGCGGAAGCAAGAGCTCGATGTCGCCGCCGCTCCGCGGCTCCACCAGGACTTCGAGCCGCCCGCCCTCGCGGCGGGTGGTGATCTCGTGGGTGGGCGAGTAGGGGACGCCATACTGGCTTTCGTCAGGCACGAGGAGCCGGAACGACGAACCGCCCTCGCCCCGGTGGCCCATCGCGTAACGCACCCGGAGGGCGTCGCCGGCCCGCTCCGGAAGCTGCGTGTAGCGCAGCACCACACGCCGGGTCTCGCCGGGCTGGATCGGAAACACCTGCGCCCGCACCAGGCCGTGCCCCGCCAGGGTGAGCAGGGCCGGGTCCTTGCGCCGGCGCACGATCGCCTCGTAGATGCCCCGGGCCTGCTCGGCGTTCATCATCTCGCCCCGGAGCTCCTGCTCGCCCATCCAGAGGGAGAAGTTCTGGAAAACCGCCTCCCCGGGGAGCGGATAGAGATAGGTGCCCTCGGCCACGGTCCCGCCGTTGTTCCGGAAGCGCTCCTCGACCTCGACCCGTACCACTCGGCCCAACACCTCGATCCGCACCTCGGAGCTGACCCGGGCCACCTCGGGGGGCGCGAGGCGCTGTACCGGCGGCCGCTCGATCTCGATCCAGCCCTGGGCGGCGAGCGGGCGCACCAAGGCTCCGAGCGCAAGTGCGCTTCCCATCAGGCGATACATGTAGAACCCCCGATTTCAGGTTGTGCGGGAGATGCGCCGGGGCCTTCCGGTTGCACAGGGCTACGGGTGGACCGACCCGGGGCGAGCGGCGAGCCCGAGGCCCCCAGAGTGAACCCGCCGAAGCGGGGAGGCCGGCCGGCCCCGCCGGCGGCGGTGGACGGGAACCTGCTGAGGGGGCAACCGTGCGGGATTGGGCGAGGGTCCCCGCGCGAGTACATTGGCTGAGAAGGAGCCGCACCCAGGACGCCTCGGATAGCCCGGCCGCCATGCGAACCGTCGAAGTCACCCGCACCTATCTCGAGATGACCTCTCCCGACCAGCTCCGGGGCGTGGAACCCGCGCCTGAAGGCGTGAGAGTCGAACGCGCCGCCTTCTGTCCGGAGAGCTTCTTCCGCTACCTGTACGCGGAGGTCGGGAAGGCCTATTACTGGCGGGACCGGCTGAACTGGTCCGACGAGGCGATCCGAAGCTACCTCGAAGGCCCCGTGGAGCTCTGGGTCATGTACTGGAACGGCGCCCCCGCGGGGTACTTCGAGCTCCGGCGGCACGATGATGGTTCCGTCGAGATCGCCTACTTCGGCCTCCTGCCGCACGCGATCGGGCGGGGACTCGGGAAGTACCTGCTCACCCGGGCCGTCCAGCAGGCCTGGGCGCTTCGCCCCGCGCGGGTCTGGCTCCACACCTGCACGCTCGACCACCCGGGGGCACTCGCCAACTACCTCAAGCGCGGGTTCCGTGAGGTGCGGAAAGAGACCTACATCACGACGATCTAGGGCACGCGTCGGTGCCTGACACGTGACGAGTCACCCGCGGCGCCCGCGGATCGCCGGCCGGGCCGAGGCGCGGCTCGCCCGGGCTCGGCCCAGCGTGCGTCTGACCTTCGAGCACCTCACCCCGGACTGGCTCGTGGTCCGGCATGCGCCGGACGCGGGGCGCGATGCGGCGAGGAGCACCGGGTCGGCTCGAGTACCGCCGCGAGGGCCGGCGCCACCGCTGCGGCCGCCAGCCGGTGTGCTTCCGGGGTCCAATGCGGATCGGTCCCCAGCCGGAAGCGGGCAGCGCCGCGCGCCGCCTGCCGGAGGATGGGGAGGAGATTGACCGTCGGAACCCGGGCGTCCCGCGTGGCCTCCGTGATCACCGCCGCGAGCGTATCGGCGGTGGCGGCGAAGCTGCCATCCGGTTCCTGGTGGTAGATCAGCAGCACCACCAGCGGGATCCCTGCCTCACCGAGCTCCCGTGCCAGGCTGCGCAGCTCGGCCAGGGCCGGGGCCAGGCGCGGGGCCGCCTCCCGCACGGTGAGGAGATGTGGATCCGGCCTGCGGTCCCGGGGCGCCGCGGCCAGGGCGAGCAGGTGGGCGCCGAACCAGAAGTGGCGGTCGAGCCAGAACTCCAGACCCCGGAGCGTCGGCCGCCCCAGTCTGGCGACGAGCACGCCCCCGGCGGCGGGGGCGATGCGCGGGAGCTCGCTCGCCCGGACGATGCCGCCATTGAAATAGGTGTACGGATCCGTCACCCGGCGCCAGCCTTGCACATAGAAGCCGAGCACCACGGCCGCCGGACGAAGGCGGGGTACCAGCTCCTCCCCCCAGAGCCGCATCTGCCTGAGCCCGTAACCAGAGACGCCCGCGTTGATCACCCGGACGGGCCGGGCCCGGCAGCTCCCTGCGTCGAGTCGCGCCTCGAGCAGCCGGGGCCACGCCTCGTCCTCCTCCACGCCGAATCCGACGGTGTAGGAATCGCCGAGCGCGAGCACGCGCTGCTCGACCGAGTCCGCCGGGTCCACGGCCCGGTCGCGCAGGCCGAGCGCGTTGAGGCGGACCTGGATGACGCGGCCGCCCGCGATCACGTTCCGGACGAGATCGGTGGCGTAGGCGTAGCCGCGGGCCGGATGGGGGACCACCAGGCCGGCGGAGTGGGGCCCGAACGACTGGAACCCGGGCGGGGGCAGGAGGAGACGGCAGGCCGCTTCGGCAAGCGCCAGGGCCGCCGCGGTCGCCACCGCACCGAGCAGGAGCTCACGGCCCCGCGACACCGGCTACCCCAGCCTCACCGACGGGCACAGGTCGGCCAGCACGCATTCCCCGCACCGCGGCCGCCGGGCGATGCAGACGGTGCGGCCGTGCAGGATCAGGAGATGCGACACCAGCGCCCAGTCGTTCCGCGGCACCAAGTTCATCAGGTCCTGCTCGATCTTGACGGGGTCTTCGTGCCGGGTGAGCCGGAGCAGCCGGGCCAGCCGGCTCACGTGGGTGTCCACCGTGATGCCCTCGTTGAGGCCGAAGGCGTTGCCCAGGACGACGTTCGCCGTCTTGCGGCCGACCCCGGGCAAGGCGCACAGGGCCTCCATCGAGGCCGGGACTTCTCCGCGATGCTCGGCCACCAGCGCCTGGGCCATCGCGATGAGATTCCGGGCCTTGTTCCGGAAGAAACCGGTGGACTGGATCATTCGCTCCAGCTCCTCGCGGCGGGCTCGAGCCAGGGCCCGGGCGTCGGGATAGCGGCGGAACAGCTCGGGGGTCACCAGGTTCACGCGGGCGTCGGTACATTGGGCCGAGAGGATCGTCGCGACCAGCAGTTCGTAGGCGTTCCGGTGGTGCAGGGCGCAGCGCGCGTCGGGATAGCGCTGCTTGAGCCGGCGCAGGATCTCGGGCATGCGCTGCTCGGCGGGGAGCCGCGCCGCGCGCGTAGCCCGGGCGGGGGCCCTGGCGCCGGGGCCCGATGCCTTCCGGGCCGCCCCGGTTCCGGGCTTGCGGGGCGTCACGGGCCGGCCCGCCGCCGGGCGGCGAAGGCGAGAAACTCGTCGGCCGACCGGGTGTTCAGCACGTCCTCCCGGGTGAGCCAGGCCTTGCGCGCCATGCCGACCCCGTACCGGACGTTGCGGAGCCCTGCCAGGTTGTGGGCATCGGCCCCGATCGAGATCGCCACCCCGGCCTCGCGGGCCCGGCGGGCGAGACGCCAGTCCAGATCCAGGCGGTGCGGGTCGGCATTGATCTCGATCGCCACCCCGGTCGCGGCGGCCTTCTCCAGCACGCGGTCCACATCGAGCGGGTAGGGCTCGCGGGCCAGGAGCAGCCGGCCGGTGGGGTGGCCCAGGATCGTCAGGCAGGGGTGGTCCATGGCGGCCAGGATCCGGGCGGTCATCTCCGCCTGGGTCATGCTGAAACGGGTGTGGATGGAGCCGATCACGAAGTCCAGCCTCCGGAGCACCGCGTCGTCGTAATCCAGCTCGCCGCCGGCCAGGATATCGGCTTCGATGCCCTTGAGGATCCGGATCCCCGGGACCTTCGCGGCTGCGGCATCCACCTCGTCGGCCTGGCGCGCCAGATCGTCGGGCGTAAGCCCGCCCGCGTACGCGGCCGCCTTGCTGTGGTCGGTGATGCCGAGCCAGACATATCCCAGGTCGCGGCAGGCGCCGGCCAGCTCCTCCACGGTGTTGGATCCATCCGAGGACTTGGTGTGGCAGTGGAGGACACCCCGGAGATCCCGCTCCTCGATCAGGGCCGGAAGCCGGCCCTGGGCCGCCGCCTCGACCTCCCCGCAGCCCTCCCGGAGCTCGGGCGGGATCTCGGCCAGGCCGAGGGCGCGGTAGAAGGCGCCTTCGTCTTCCGTGGGGATGAACTGGCTCCCCTGCCAGAGCGCGGCGCCGTCCAGCGCGAACCCCCTGGCCTTGGCGTGGGCGGCGAGCGCCGCGAGGTGCGCCGGGCCGCCGGTCGCCTGCACCAGCACGGCCCCCGCGTTCCGGGGCGTGGTCACGACGACCTGCGCGGCGGTGCCGCCCGCGGCGCGGAGCGTCACCCGGCGCTCGTCCTGCCCCGCGAACTCGTGGACCCCCGGGAGCTGGCCCACCCGCCGGAACACATCGGCCGGCGGCACCTCGGCCACCAGCACGACGACGATCTCCCGCACGATCTCGGCCCGCCGCCTGACATCGCCCGCCACCACCGCCTGGACCACGCCCGGCAGCCCGGCCAGCGCGGCCCGCAGCGCCTCGGCCTCCTCGGCCGCGTGATGCAACAGCCGGTACTCGCTGGCCTGGCGGAGATAGGCGATGCCCCGCAGGATGTTCTCCGCCGTCTTGGGACCGAACCGCGGCAGCTTCGCCAGGCGGCCGTCCCGCGCGGCCGCCTCGAGCTCGGGCAGCGAGTCGATCCCCAGCGCCTCGTGAATCTGGCGGATCTTGGTGACCCCGAGGCCGGAGATCTGGAGCATTTCCACCAGGCCGGGCGGCACCTGTTCGCGGAGTTCCTCCAGCAGCGACGAGCGACCCGTGGCCAGGAGTTCCTCGACCAGGTGCAGCGTGGCGGGTCCCACGCCCCGGGTGTGGGCCAGCGACCCGTCCGCGACCGCCTGGGCCAGGTCACCCGGGAGCGCGGCGATCGCGCGGGCCGCGCTCCGGAAGGCCCGGATCCGGAACGGGTTCTCACCCTTGAGCTCGAGAAACGCGGCGACCTGCTCGAGCACCTGCGCCACGGCTTTCTTGTCCATGGCCTAGTCAATCTCGATCGGCTGGTGCGGCCGGGGGCCGCCCCGGGCCCGGAAGGCCGCCGCAGCCAGCGGAGCGGTCCGCGCGGCGAGCTCGATCAACTCCTCCCGGTTCACCACCGAGTAGAGTCCAGCCGCCTCGCCGCCCGGCAGGACCGGCGCGAAGAGCGGGGAGCCGTCCTCCCGAATGGCCGTCGCCTCGCGGTGCCCGTCCAGATCCACCACCGTGAATCCCTCCCGCCCGGGATGAAGCCCGAAGACCGCCAGCACGAAATAGCCGCCCTCCGGCCAGGGCCGGACAAAGAGCCCGTCCAGCGGCTCGTGCGGGTTCCCGGGCTCCAGCTCGGCCCAGATCAGGCGCTCGGGAAACTGGACATAGTACGCCCGCGGCGCGCCGGCCGCCTCCACCGGTTCGACGGGGGCGGTGAGGAGCGCCCGCGCCCGCCGGCGCGAAAGCCGGAAGAGCCATCCCCCCTCCAGCCAGTACAGGTAGGCGTGATGCAGGAGCGCGAGGTGCTCGCGCACCGCCTCGCCCACCCCTTCCTCGGGGACCAGGTCGCGGAGCAGCGCAGCCACCTCGCGATCCAGCACGAAGCTGTCGGCATCGTGCGGATCGCGCCCGGCGGCTTCCAGCGAAGCTCGGATCGCGGGGAACCGTTCCTCCGCCAGGGTCCCATAGGCCACCTCGAAGGGGGTCAGGCGGGTGTCGGCGGGCATGGAGGTAGCCTAATCGGCGGGGCCGGAGGGGTAAACCGCGCCCGGTCCGCTCACCCGGCGGCACGGGGAAGGAAGCCATCGAGGCGCTTGACGAACTGGTCGAAGGCCTCGACGTACGGCACGTGCCCGCAGTCCCGGAGCACGTGGAACTCGGCTCCGATCGCCCGGGCCACGGCCTCCGCCGTCTCGAGCGGAATCGGGTCGTCGTCGCCGTGGAGCACCAGGGCGGGGACCCGCACCTGCTCGAGGGCGGGACGAAGATCGTAGTCCCCCAGGCTCTCCCAGACCGCCCGCTGGGTGCGCTCCGTGATCCGGAACGGGGTGAGGGACCGGGCCTGTGCCGGATCGTGGAAATAGCCCGCGACGGCGAGCTCGAAGAGGCGCTGCTGGTGGGCCGCCGGGTCGCGCTCCCGGAGTCCGCTCTGCCGCAGCGCCTGGCGCGCTGCCTGGAGAGCCGGGCTCAGGGTGCGGGCCCGGAAGCGGCGCTCGAACTCCTCCCGCGCCGCCCGCCAGGCCGGAGCGGGTGAGATCAGGGCCAACCGCTCCACCCGCGCCGGGTGCGTGACGGCGTACAACAGGGCCAGGAGCCCGCCCCAGGAGTAGCCCGCGATGGTCAGGCGCTCGAGCCCCCAGAGACCGCGCAGCGCCTCCAGGTCGGCCACCTGGTCCCGCCAGCCGACCGGAACCTCCCGCGCGACCGGGCTCCGCCCGCCCCCTCGCTGGTCGTAGTAGATGAGCTCGCGCCCCCGGGCGAGCGCGTCGAACCCGGGCAGGAGATAGTCGTGATGCGCTCCCGGGCCCCCGTGCAGCACCACCACCGGCGGTCCGGCACCGGTCCGGCGCTCATAGAGCGCCACCCCGTTGACGTGGCGGACCGCGGTGGTGGGGTTCGGCATCGGTGCCCGTGAGGCGGGAACGAGGCGCGATCGGGGCGGCGAGGCCGGCGCCGGCGGGTCCGGCGCCCCGCCCGGGTCCCGGCCTACAAGAGGACCGCCAGCGCGTCGGCCACCGCGCGCACGGCGGCCTCTTCCTCCGGCGTGAACGGGTCCGGGAGGTCGCTGTCAATGTCGATCTGGCCCAGGATGACCGGGCCGCGCCGGATCAGCACCACCAGTTCCGAGCGGGTGAACGCGTTGCAGGCGATGTAGTCGGTGGCGGTGCGAACATCGCCGATGTTCTGATCGCGGCCCGTGGCCACGGCGGTGCCGCACACGCCCCTTCCGACCGGGATGCGGGTGTGCTCGGTCTCGCGGCCAGCGAAGGCCTCGAGCACCAGCTCCTCCCCGTGCAGCATGTACAGGTAGACCGACGTGTAGGGCGGGCCGGCGGCGCGGATTCGGTCCGCGGCGTACTGGAGCAGGGCCGCCCGCCCCGCGTCGCGGCAGAAGAGCCCCCGGAGCCCGGCCGCGATGGGCTGGGGGTCGAGGACGGCCACGCTCACCCTCCGCGCGAGCCGAGCGTGACGGTGACCCGCTGCTCCTGGCCGTCGCGCACGAACCGGATCTCCACGACGTCGCCGGGACGGTGGCTCCGGAGCGCGTCGGTCATGGTCTGGAGGTCGGTCACCGGCATCTCCCCGATCTGCACGATGATGTCGTTCCCCCGGAGGCCCGCCTGCTCGGCCGGGCTGCCGGCCCGAACGCCGGTGAGCCGGACCCCGCCGGGATTCTCGCTCATGTCAGGCACGGTGCCCAGGTACGCGCCGTACCCGGAAGATGCCGGCCCGGTGGTCGCCACCTGGGGCGGCGGGACGTTCACGAAGGTGAGCGGCTCCCGGCGATTGGCGAGCGCGCGCACCAGCTCCGCGGTGAAATCCGCCACCCGGGCGAGACCGTCGGCGTTGATCTTCTCCCAGTCGTCGCTGGCGCGATGGTAGTCCTCGTGGAGGTCCGTGAAGAGGTGCAACACCGGCTTGCCGGCCCCGTAGAACGACGACTGGTCGCTCCGCCCCCAGCCGTCTCCCGACGCCTTGAGGTCGAACCGCGCCCAGGGGTTCACCGTGTTGAGCGAATCGAGCAGAGCGGGAAACTCCCGCGCCGTCGCGGCCCCGTAGACCAGCAAGCGATCGTCGCGGAGCCGGCCCACCATGTCGAGATTGACCATGGCGGAGGTGCGGGCCAGCGGAAACAGCGGCTGCCTGACGTAGTGCGCAGAGCCCAGCAACCCCGGCTCCTCGCCGCTGAACGCGATGAACACGACCGTCCGCGCCGGTGGCGCCGGCGCCAGGCGCCGGGCGATATGGATCAGGGCCGCGGTCCCGGAGGCATTGTCGTCGGCGCCGTTGTGCACGGCTCCCGCGCTGTCGGGATCCAGCGCCCAGTAGTAGCCCAGACCGAGGTGGTCGTAATGCGCCCCGACGATCACGATCTCGTTGCGCAGCTCAGGGTCCTTGCCAGGCAAGACGCCGATCACGTTCTTCCCGGTCGCCCCCCCGAGCCCCGTGTGGGCCGCCGCCGGCGCCTCCGGCGCCACCGTGAACGACTGGAGCCAGCCCCCGGGCGGCGCCACCAGCCCCACCTGGCGGAACCGCCGCGCGAGGAAACGGGCCGCCGTGTCCGCCCCCGGCGACCCGATCAGCCGGCCACCCAGATCGTCGCTGGCCAGGAACCGGACATCGTTCAGAAGATCAATAGCCTCGACGGTGGATTGCGCCGGAAGCGCGCCGGGCGCGAAGACGAGGCAAGCAGCCAGGACCACCAATCCAGCAACGCGGATTCGCGACATGGAGAGTAAAGTAGCGACGCCCGGCGAGCGCTGCAGCCGGGTGCCCGGTGCCGGGCAAACGGCCCCGGGCGCCGGTCCAAAGCGACCGGGGCCGGCGGCGCAGCGGACCCCGAAAGAGACCGCACCACCTCACCGCGACCGGCCGGCGCGGCGGAACCCCCAGCCAGCGGGCCGGTCCCATTTTCCTAACCCGTTGCCGTGCTTGAAGCTAGGCAGTATCTTCCTTCCACACCGCCCCCACCCTGCTCCCCATGAGCACACCGGCCGGCCTCCTGAGCGACCTGTCCACCGTCCTGCTTCTCCTGCGAGACCGGCCCGACGCCAAGGAGGAGTTGAAGCTCGCCTTCCAGCGGGTGGTCTCGGCGCTCGGCAACCGGGACCACGTCCTTCGCGTTGCCGAGTCCGGGATTGCGTGGGACCGAATCGAGGTTCCGGTGGGCCGGGGCGAGCTGGCCGCCCTGCACGAACACCTCAAGGCCCACGGGATCGGCGAGATCCGATTGCCGGCCGGGCTCATGACCTCGGCCCTCCTCTCGCTCCTCCGGATCATCGCGGCGCCGGCCGGCACCTATGGGTCGTTCGACCACCTCGTCGCCAGACTCGATGCGACGGGGGTCGGGATGGTTCCGGTGTTGCCGCTCGAATCGCAGGCCGGGGCCGGGCCCGCCCCCCGCGAGGCGGCCGCCCGGCCGGGTGCCTCGCTGCCCGACGCCGCCCGCCCGCGACCCGAGCGGTCTCCCCTCCCCGCAGAGGAGGACGACGGGCGGCTCCAGGCGCTGGGGCCCGACGCGCTGACCGAGGCCAAGGTCGGGCTCATGCACTTCGCCACCCTCCAGACGCAAGCGGTGAGCCCGATGGACCAACTCGTCCATCGCCTGGAGCAGGAGGCGGACGAGGCCACGGCACTCGATCTGCTCAACCAGCTGGTGACCGCCGGAGAGATGGCCGCCCGGCGGAGCGACTGGGTCGAACTGCTCAAGGCGGTGCACGCGCTGGTGCGGCTCGAGGCCCAGGGCGGGCCGGCGGCCGAGCGCCGGGGGTATGGCATCGCGCTCCGGCGGATGCTCCCCCGCAGCGTACTGGAACGGTTCGCGAGGCTGGTGACCCAGGGGAGCCACAAGGCGGAGGCCGTGGCGGTGCTGCGCCGCATGGGCGCGGACGGCACCGAGGTGCTGCTCAAGTACCTGGCGGAATCGGACGACCTGGGCGAGCGCCGTGCCTATTACAGCGCGCTCAAGGAGATGACCGAAGGCACCACGCTCCTCGTTCACATGCTGAGCCACGACCAGTGGTTCGTCGTGCGCAACGCGGCCGACCTCTGCGGCGACCTCGGGCTGGAACAGGCGGTCCCGGCGCTCGGCAAACTGATCCAGCACCACGACGAGCGGGTCCGTCGGGCGGCGGCCAGTGCCCTGGCTCGCATCGGCGGGGCCGGGGCCGCCGAGGCCCTCCGGCGGGCGTTCAAGGATCCCGCGCCGGCGGTCCGGCTCCAGGCCGCCCAGGACCTGGACGGCCGGCGGGCGAAAGGGCTTGCGATGTCGCTCGCTGTCGCGGCGGTGGAGGAGAGCCGCCCCGACGTGCAGCGCGAGATGTTCCTGGCGCTCGGCCGGATCGGTTCCGTCGAGGCGATTCAGGCCTTGCTCAAGGCCGCCGAGCCGAGCCGGGGGCTGTTCAAGCGCAAGCCGCGGGAAATCCGGCTCGCCGCCGTGGCCGGGCTGCACGCGGCCGGTCCCTCCGCCGCCAACGCGCTCAAGACCCTGCTGGAAGACGAAGACCGCGAGGTGCGGGGCGCGGTGCAGCAGGCGTTGCAAACGCTCTGGGAGTAGGGGATCAACCGCCAGCCGGTGAACGGTGAACCGGCGGGTGGGTGGGGGGAGTCAGGCATCCGGCCGGCCTTGCGCCCCGTTCGCCGGGTTCTCGCTCACCGTTCACCGGGGCACGAAATCGGTCTTCTCGTCCACCTGCCGGCAGAAGGCCGCGAGCAACCGGGCGGTACGGTCCAGGTCTTCGAGCGCCACCATCTCGTTCGGGCTATGCATGTAGCGCAGCGGCACCGACACCAGAGCGGTCGCCACCCCGCGGTGCGCGGTGAAGATGTGATCCGCGTCGGTGCTGGTGTCGCGCGGGGCTGCTTCGAAGCTGTACGGGATCCCCTCCGATTCCGCCGCCTGGACCAGGAGATCCAGGACCACCGGATTCATGGCGGCCCCCCGGGTGAGCACCGGGCCACCGCCCAGTCGGTACTCCCCGTGTTTCCGCTTCTCGACCCCGGGATAGTCGGTGGCGTGCGTGACGTCCACGACCACCGCGACCTCCGCCTCGATCCAGGCGGCCCCGGTACGCGCCCCGCCCCCGGTGTGGGAGATCTCCTCCCGGGTCGTGGCCACCGCCGTCACCTGCGCCGCCGGCCGGGCTCGGGCGAGCAGGCGGAGTGCCTCCAGCACCACGAAGGCGCCGACCCGATTGTCCAGTGAACGGCTCACCAGGCGCCCGTTGGGGAATTCCAGCACCGCCGAGGCCAGGACCCCGGGGTCGCCCACGCGGACGCGGGCCGCCGCCTCGGCGCGGCTCGTGGCACCGATGTCAATCCAGAGATCGCTGGCCTTGGAGACCTTGTCGCGGTCCTCCTTCTCCATCAGGTGGATCGCCTTCTTGCCGATGACGCCCGGCACCGTTCCCGCGCGCGTGAGGAGCACCACGCGCTGGCCCACGAACACCTGATGATCCCAGCCGCCGATCGGATCGAAGCTCAGGTAGCCGTCATCGTCGATGTAGGTCACCATGACGCCGATCTCGTCAATATGACCCGCCAGCATGATCCGGGGTCGCTTGCCCGCTTCCAGGGTGGCGAACGAATTCCCGCTCACGTCCGCCTGCACGCGGTCCGCAAAGCGGGACGCCTCGTCGCGCCAGGCGCGGGCTGCGGGGGCCTCGTAGGAGGACGGGGCCGCGGTGTCGAGCAGCGTCTTGAGAAACGCGAGGGAATGCGCGTCCATACGCCAGCGAGGTGAGACGGTGAGAGGGTGTGGGCCGTGGTGAGGCGGCGGTCACCCGTGCTCGCGGCGCCGCTCACCGGCTCGATCGAGTGGGGAGAATCTGAACCGGCCGCCGCAAATGTCCAGTGGGCCCCGGGCGGGCCCCGGGGAGCCGCTAGGCTGCGGGCACGGATCGCACCCAGCGGCGCAGGCCGGGCACCTCGCGTCCCTCGATCGCGCAACGGATCCGTTCGGCGCCGTCCACCAGCCGAGGCCCCGGCCGGGAGGTGTACGAGCCCCCGTCGAGGATCCAGGTGGGCGTGCCCTCGAAGAGGGCCAGGGCCTCGGGATCGGCGACCGCTCTCATCTCCTGTTCCGCGCGCGCCACGCTCATGCCGCACAGCATGACCAGCACCAGGTGAGGTCGGGCGGCCCGGATCTCCCGCCAGGAGCGGCGCAACGATCGGCTTCCCGGCTCCGCGCCCACGTCCTCGCCGCCCGCGTACCGGACCAGTTCGGGCACCCAGTGGCCCGCCAGGTAGGGCGGATCCAGCCATTCGATGCAAACCACGCGGGCGACGCCGGCGGCTTGGGATCGGCGCGCCGCCCAGCTGGCCTCGAGGGCCGTGAGGCGGTGTTCGAGCGAGGCGACCAGCGCGTCGCCGGCCTCGGCCCGACCTAACGCGCGGGCCACGGCACGGATGTCGGCCCAGACCCCGGCCAGGTCGTGGGCTTCGAGCGCCAGGATCCGCGGGGGGCCTCCCGGGGCGATCCGGTGCACCGCTCCGGCCTCCACGGCGCAGACGTCGCACAGACCCTGCGTGATGACGAGATCGGGCGCCAGGCGGCGGAGCAACGCGGCATCCACGGCCACCACGGGGCGCCCGGCCGCTCGGAGGGTGCGTACCGCGTGGTCGATCGCCCCGCTGGGCTGGGTGGGATCCACCGGCGTCGTGGTCACCCGGGGAAGCGCAGTCACCGAGGGCGGATAGTCGCACTCGTGGCTCACCCCGACCAGGGTGTCGGCGGCACCCAGGGCGGCGACGATCTCGGTGGCGGCGGGGAACAGGGTGACGACGCGCATCACGGCACGGGGTAAGGCCGGCCAGGCGGCACGGGGTCTTCTCCGGCATCTGGGGCGGGCGGCGCGACCGAACGGCCCCGCCTCGCGAGGGCCGCCGCGAGGTCCGGGGCACCTCCCGGCCACGCGGGGTGGGGCAGGAATGGCTCGGGCGGTGCCGGGGGGGTGGGGAACGGGCGAGGGACCGCGCGGGCGATCAGGTCCGGCGCCGTGGGCCCTGCCGGCGCGATCCGGGCTGTCGCTGCGGGATGCACCGCGAGGCCGAGCATGCACCCAATCTAGCGTTGCCGAGGCCGCGAAGACGCGGGCCGCCCCGGGCCTTGAACCGCTACACGCTCCCCGCCTACTGTCAGACGTCCCGTACCGGCAGCGTTTCGTGAACCACCCCGGCCCGTCCTCGGCTCGAACCACCACCCCCGCCGGGGCCTCCCCTGTCGCCCGGCGGACCCGCTCCTTCCGGGAGTCCGTGATTCGCGGGATGACGCGGGTGGCGCAGGAGTATGGCGCCATCAACCTGGCCCAGGGGTTCCCCAACTTTCCGGCGCCCGAACTCCTCAAGGAGGCCGCGGCGCGAGCCATCCGCGACAACCTCAATCAGTACGCGATCACCTGGGGCGCCCGCTCCCTGCGGCATGCACTGGCCCGGAAATACCGGACCTGGTACGGGCTCGAGGTGGACCCGGAGACCGAGATCACGGTCACCTGCGGGGCCACCGAGGCCATGATCGCCACGCTCCTGGCCCTGGTGGATCCCGGCGACGAGGTCATCGTCTTCGAGCCGTTCTACGAGAACTACGGGCCGGACGCCATTCTCTGCGAGGCGAAGCCGGTGTACGTGCCGCTCGCGCCGGGACAGCCGTTGGATCTGGACCGGCTGGCCGCCGCGTTCTCCCGGCGGACCCGCGCCATCGTGCTCAACACGCCCGCCAATCCATCGGGCCGGGTGCTCACCCGCGCCGAGCTCGAGGCAGTGGCCGATCTGTGCCGTCGGCACCGAGCCTACGCGGTGACCGACGAGATCTACGAGCACATCCTGTACGACGGGGAGCACATCCCGATCGCGACCCTGCCGGGGATGCGGGAGCGCACGGTGACGATCAGCGGCGCCTCGAAAACCTACAGCGTCACCGGCTGGAGGGTGGGCTGGGCCCTGGCCCCGGCTCCGCTCACCGACGCGATTCGCAAGGTGCACGACTTTCTCACCGTGGGAGCCCCGGCCCCGCTCCAGGAGGCGCTCGCCGTCGCGCTCGACCGGCTGGAGCCGGGGTTCTACCAGGAGCTGGCTCAGGCCTACCGCCGCCGCCGCGACCTCCTGGTCGGGGCGCTCCGGCGCGCCGGGTTCGGGTGCGTCCCTCCGGAGGGAGCCTACTATATCCTGGCCGACTTTCGCGGATTGAGCGACCTGCCTGACGAGGATTTCGCCCGCTGGCTGGGGCGGGAGCGCGGCGTCGTGCCGGTGCCGGGATCGAGCTTTTACAGCCGGCCAGAACTCGGCCGGCACCAGGTCCGCTTCGTGTTCTGCAAGACCGAGGACGTGCTGCAGGACGCGGCCGCGAGGCTGGCGGGCGGGGGAACGCGGTCCGCCGTGGACGTGCAGCGCTAGGGCGCGGCGCCGGCCGCGCCGCGCGGGGAACCGCCGCGCCCCGGGCGGCGTTAAGGCCATGATGGCCTCGACGCAAGGAGTGACCGCCGCCGTGCCCGCCCCCGCCCCCGCCCCCGCCCCCGCCCCCGCTTCCGTCCCCGCGCCCGATCCTGCCCGCGGCGCGGACGGCAGGCCGTTCCGCTGAATGGCGGGCCCCGACGTGCCTGTGCCCGCCGCCGGCTCCGGGCCCGCGCTCCGGGTCCTCACCCGGGAGCGGGAGGCGTCGCTCCAGGCGCGGTTGATCGCCCGGGACGAGGAGGCGCTGAGCGAACTCGTCCGGCTCGCCACCCCGTGGCTGTTGGGCGTGGCCCAGGGGATGCTCCGCGATCAGGACGAGGCGGAAGAGGTGGTCCAGGAGGCCTTCACCATCGCCTGGCGGCGGGCGGATCTCTTCGATCGCGCCAGCGGCCGACTCCTGCCCTGGCTCTTTCGCATCACGCGCAACCGCGCCATTGACCGGCTGCGGGCCCGGCGGCGCGCCACCGCCAAGGCCCGCCGCCTCGAAGCCTTCGCCCCGCCCGGCGAGGGGTGGACACCGCCTCGGGAGCCGGACGAGGCGGGCTTCCCGGGCTGGCACGTGCACGAGGCGGTGCACGCGGCGCTCCGGGCGCTCCCGCCTGAGCAGGCAGCCGTGGTGCACCTGGCGTACTTCGAGGGCCTCACGCACTCGGAGATCGCGAGCCGGCTCGACATCCCGTTAGGTACGGTGAAGACGCGCCTCCGGCTCGCCTTCGACAAGCTCCGGGTCCATCTCGCCGGCGTGAAGGAGTGGGCGATATGACATCACACGACTGGTTCGTCGAGCATCGCACGGCGTACGTCGTGCGAAGCCTCGAGCCCGAGGAAGAAGGCGTGTTCCGGGAGCACCTGCGGGGATGCGCCGAGTGCCGACGCGAGACCGACCGGCTGGAGGAGGAACTGGCCTGGCTCCCCATGGGCACCGAGCCGGTGGCGCCTCGGCCCGGGCTGACCCGGATGCTGGTGGAGCGCGCCCTGGGCCGGCGGCACGCGGCACCGCGGTGGGTGGTGCCCGCCGCCTTGGCGGCGTCGCTGGTGCTCGCCGCCGGGGCCTGGACCTACGCGCTCCGCCACGAGAGCCGAGCCGAGGGCCGGACCCGCGAGCGGATCGCGGAGCTGGAACACCGGCTCGCGATGACCCGCGATACGCTGGCGATCATCCGCAACGCGACCCGGGTGGCCCAGGCCGCCATCGCGAGGGGCGGGCACCGAGGACAGCTCATCATCTTCGCCGATGAGGCAACTCACCGCTGGAACGTGGTGGTCCACGGCCTCCCGGCGCCGCGGCGCGGCGAAGTCTGCCAGTTCTGGTTCATCACCGACCGCGGCATGGTGCGGGGCGCGGAACTCGACGTCGAACAGGGAGGGACCGTCCTGTTCACCGTGGGCCTCCCCGCGAGCGGCGGGCGGGTGATGGGGGCCGCCTTGACGATCGAGCCCGCCGGCTCGCCCTCACCGGCGCCCCGAGGGCCGGAACTCGTGCAGGTGATGCTGGAGGGATAGCCGGCGGGATAACGGCGCAGGCCCGGGCGCAGCCCCCCCCGCTGTCATTGCGAGGCCCCCGGGCGCAGCCCCCCCCGCTGTCATTGCGAGGCCCCCGGGCGCAGCCCCCCCGCTGTCATTGCGAGGCCCCCGGGCGCAGCCCCTCCCCGCGGTCATTGCGAGGCCCCCGGGCGCAGCCCCTCCCGCTGTCATTGCGAGGCCCCCGGGCGCAGCCCGGGGCCGTGGCAATCCCCCGGGCGCAGCTCCCCCCCGCTGTCATTGCGAGGGCCCCGGGCGCAGCCCGGGGCCGTGGCAATCCCCCGGGCGCAGCCCCTCCGGACACTCCAGCGTGAACGCCGCCCCGCCGCCCGGCGGATCGCTCAGGGTGAGGCGGCCCCGATGCCGCTCGGCGACCCACTTCGCGATGGCGAGCCCGAGCCCCGAACCGGGCGCGCTGCGGTCCAGGCGGGCAAACCGCTCGAAGACCCGTTCGCGCGCCTCGGCGGGGATGCCCGGTCCCCAGTCGCGGACCGTGACCCAGGACCAGCGGGTCGCGCCGTCGCGGCGGGTACCGGTGCTCACCTCGACCGGCGCCCCGGGCGCGTGCACCAGGGCGTTGTGGAGCAGGACCAGCACCGCGCGCTCCAAGAGTTCGGGGTCGCCCAGCACGGGCGCCGCCTCGAAGGGGCCCCGCCGGAACTCCCGGCCGCGGGCGGCGGGATGGTGGCGGAGCCGGGCGAGCGCGCGATTGACCAGGTCGTCCAGATAGACTCGCCGAGGCTCGATGGCAGGCACCTCCGCCTCGCCGCGCGCGATGAGAAGCAGATCGTTCACCAGGCGGCCCAGGCCGTCGGCCTCCTCGACCACGCGCTCCAGCGCGCGGCGATCGGTGCGGGCGTCGGGCGGCGACGCCAAGGCGACCTCCGCCTCGCTCCGCAGGATCGCCACCGGTGTCCGGAGCTCGTGTGCCACGTCGGCGAGGAAGCGCCGCTGGCGCAGCGCGGCCTCTCGCTCCCGGCCGAGCGCCTCCGCGAGGCGGGTGGTGAGGAGGTTGAGCGCCCGGGTGAGGGCGCCGATCTCGTCCCGGTCGGGGCGGGCCGGGAGCGGGGCGAGGGGGAGGGTGCCGGCCGTGACTTGATGGGCGGTGGTTTCGGCGGCCCGTGCCACCTCGACGATCGGGTAGAGGACTACCTGGGCGGCCCAGGCACCGAAGAGGGCACCCGCGACGAGGATGAGCGGGAGGCCGAGGGTGAGCGCCAGGCGAAGCTGCGACAGCCGGAGCTCGAGCGGCGCCGTCGCCATGGCGAGATAGAGCTCGAAACCCTCCGAGAGCGGGACCCGGAGCACCCGGGCGATCCCGTCGCGGAGCCGGACCGTCACGGGTTGCCAGGGCCGTCCCCCGGGCGTGACGTCGTCGAACAGGGGAGCGTCCGGAAAGCGGCGGCTGACGGCGAGGCGGCGGCCGGCTGAATCGAACGCCACCAGCGTCCGGTCGCCGAACCGGAGCTCGCCCACGATGTGGGCCACGGCCGAATCGGCCAGGCGGTACTCGCCGCGATCCACCGCCCAGAGGCTGGCCGCGCCGCGGCCGGCGGCGAGGAGCGCGGCGTCGAAGTCGGCGCGGTACGCGTGCTCCAGGCGGCTCAGGAGCGCCAGGCCTCCCAGCGCCAGCAGGACGGCGAAGCCCCCGGCGAAGACCAGGGCGAGCCGGGCCCGAAGTCCGGGGCGCCTCACGTCACCCGAGCGCCGCGGCGGGGATCGAGGGTGTACCCCGCGCCCCGGATGGTGTGGATCAGGGGCACCAGGCCGGGCCGATCGATCTTCTTCCGGAGCCGCGACACGTACACATCAATGATGTTCGAGAAGGGATCGTAGTTCTCGTCCCAGACATGGGCGCTGATCGCAGCGCGCCCGCAGACCACGCCGGTGTTCCGGACCAGGTACTCGAGCAGCGCGTACTCGGTGGTCGTCAGCTCGATCGGCCGGCCGGCCCGGCTCGCGGTCCGGGCCGCCGGGTCGAGCTCCAGGTCCAGCACCTGGAGCTTGGGCGGGCGCGCCTCCGGCGCCCGGCGACCCAGGGCCCGGAGCCGCGCCAGCAGTTCCTCGAACGCGAACGGCTTGACGAGATAGTCGTCGCCCCCGGCGTCGAGACCGGCCACCCGATCGGGGACCGCGTCCCGGGCCGTGAGCATGAGAATGGGGGTGGATACCCCACGCCCCCGGAGCTCCGCCGCGAAATCCAGCCCGGAGCCGTCGGGGAGTACCAGGTCCAGGACCAGGGCGTCGTAGTCCTCGACCGCGACCTTGGCGCGGGCCTCCGCCAGGCAGTGCGCCACGTCCACGGCGTGCGCCGCCTGACGAAGTCCCCGGGCCACGGTTTCCGCCAGGCGGATCTCGTCTTCGACCAGGAGAATACGCACCGACGCGCCCCCGACGCCCGTTTCGAGGGGAATCTTACCCGACGGGGATGAACGCCCGATGAATCCGGCCGAAAGGAAGCGGAAAGCCCCGAGGGCTCAGTCGGCCGTGTCGCCGCCCAGTTCGGGTTCCTCCCGATCGAGGGCCGGATCCCCATCCGGGATCGCCACCCCGTCCGCCCCGAGCAGGCGGAAGAGCTGCCACTGGTACCGCTTCGCGATCGTCGAGCGGGGGCCGTTGTAGAGCAGGGACACGAGCCACACCCCGTCGCGCCGCCCGAGGTACCCCACCAGGCTCGACACCCCGCTCAGGGTGCCCGTCTTCGCGCGGACCACGCCCTGACCCGGGAGGCCTGACGCGAGCCGGGCCAGCGTGCCCTCGCCGTTCTCCGGCAGGAGCGAAGGGAAATTGCGGCCGGCCGGCGTGGCAGGGAAGTTGGCCAGGTACGAGATAAACGTGGCCGGCGTGACCCGGTCTTCGTGCGACATGCCGCTCCCGTCCACCAGCCGGGTCCCCCCCACCACCCCCGCCACCTGCTGGACATGCTCGCTCAGTTGCAGGGGCCCGCTGTCCGGGGCCGCCCAGCGCAGCAGGAGCTCGGCGCCGATGTTGAGACTGCGCCGGTTGATGTCGGACGCGAGCGAATCGAATGGCGGGGAGACGACCTCCGCCAGCACCTCGGTCGGCTCGTTGTCCACCGCGATCGGGGGCGGGCGCCGGTCCCATTCGATGCCGTGCTGCTCGAGCGCACGGGCCCACGCGGCGGCCAGGACCGCCTTGGGATCGGCGGCCACGGTCTCCAGACGCCGGGTACCGGCCCCGATCCCGATCGAACCCGTGACGAGATAGCCGCCGTCGGCCATGCGGCGGACCCGGAGATGCGACCGGCCGCCCCGCGAGGTGGTGGCGTGAACGTCCACCAAGGCACCGAGCCCGTCCGGCGACGTCCCCGCAAGTCGCGCCCGCACACCGGGCTTGTAACCCGGCTCGACGTAGAGCCAGACCACGTTCTCGTGCACCGTGAGCGCACCCACGGGAGGCGCATACACGCTTCCCCGGTTGGCGGCCCGCCAGGTGGCCGGGAATTTGGCGTCCGCCACTCCCGTGCGGCTCCGCACTTCCAGCGGACCCCGAAGCCGCCGCACCCCGAGCGAGGAGAGCTGGGCCGCGAGATGGGCGAGGCGCGGGCCGCGACCGCCCGGGCTCTCCAGCGATGGGTCCCCGTTGAGCTCGAGCGCCCAGCGGCCGATCCACTCGCCGCTGGCCTCGTCCACATACCCGTACCCGACCACCCGCGTCGCCTGCCGGGCATCCCCGCCCAAGACCGAACGGGCGAACCCCGTCGTGAGCAGCTTGACCGTGGACGCCGGGACCATCGGGAGATCGGGGTTCACGCTCCAGAGAATCCGGCCACTCTGATCGGCGATGGCGACCCCCCAGGTGCCCCGGGTGAACCGCTGCGCGGTGCGGTACCACTGCTTGATCTGGAGCTTGACCTCGGGGGCCAGGTCCTGCGCGTGCACCGGCCCCCCGGCGCCCAGCGCAGCAAGCCAGAGGGCGACGGTCTGGCAGCAGGTAACCCCAGCCTTCATGCGGCTCCTCATCCCTCTCGCAATTCTCGACTCCCGCCCCGTGATCCCTTGAGGGACGACCCTGGCGGTGTCGCGCTTGTGCCGGCAGTCCCTGGCTGCAACCCATTGTCGCAGTAAGGGTTATCTCCAGAAACCCTGGCGGTTCGTCAATTTCTTGGGGGAATGGGAGCAACCGGCAGGCCAGCCGCGCAGCGGGCCCCGCGACTGTGATCCGGCGCACAGCGGGGACGGTCCCAGGGCGTGGCGCTTCTTACGGCTTTACCGCAACAGCAGCTTGGCGATGGTCTGGAGCTGCATGTTGCTCGTGCCCTCGTAGATGGTGCCGATCTTGGCGTCGCGGTAAAACTTCTCGGCCGGATACTCCTTGGAGTATCCGTAGCCGCCGAAGAGTTCGAGGCACTGCGAGGTGGTCCGGTCGGCGACCTGGGAGCTGAAGAGCTTGGCCATGGCCGCCTCGCGCTGGAAGGGGAGCCCCCGGTCCTTGAGCCGGGCGGCGTTGTAGACCAGGAGTCGCGCGGCCTCGATCTCGGTCGCCATCTGGGCCAGCTGGAACTGCACGCCCTGGAACTCCGCGATCGGCTTCCCGAACTGGCGCCGCTCCTTCACGTAGCCGCTGGCGGCGGCATGGGCCCCCTGCGCCACCCCGATCATCTGGGCTCCGATGCCGATCCGCCCCTCGTTCAGGGTCTCGATGGCGACCTTGTAGCCCTGGCCCACCGGCCCCAGCACGTTCTCCTTCGGCACCCGACAGCCCTCGAGGATGAGCTCGCAAGTGCTCGAGGCACGGATGCCCAGCTTGTTCTCCTTCTTGCCCACCGCGAACCCCGGGAACTCGCGCTCCACCAGGAACGCGGTGATCCCCTTGTAACCCTTGCTGAAATCGGTGTTCGCGAAGACCAGGAAGAGGCCCGCCTCGGCGCCGTTGGTGATCCAGAACTTCCGGCCGGTGAGTTCCCAGTGGGTGCCCCGGTCGTCGGCCCGGCATTCCAGCGCGAAGGCGTCCGAGCCGCTGGCCGGCTCCGAGAGCGCAAAGGCCCCCAGGAGACTGGTCGCGAGGCGGGGGAGATAGCGGGCCTTCTGCTCCTCGGTGGCCCAGCGGAGCATCGCGTTGTTCATCAGCGTGTTGTGGACGTCCACGTAGATGGCGGCGGAGGCGTCCACCCGGGCCAGTTCCTCGATGGCGAGGGTCGCGAGAAAGAAGCTCCCGCCCGCGCCGCCGTATTGCTCGGGGATCTCCACCCCCATGAGGCCCAGCGCGAAGAACTTCTCGATGAGATCGGGACGGAACTGTCCGGCCTCGTCCATGGCCTGGACATGCGGCGCCACCTCGGTGGCCGCGAACTCGCGGACCGTCTGGCGGAAGAGTTCTTCCTCCTCGGAGAGGAGCGTGAGCGGCTGTCCGACGGTGGCGAGCGTGGTGGACATGGGGACGGAGGAAGGGGAGCGATGGCGCGGGGTCAGGGCGTCACAGACCGAAAAGGGCATCGGTGCCGACCGAGACAGTCTACCCCGCCGGGCCTGGCCTCGTCCACCCCCGGGGGCCGCCGCGGTGGCGGGCCGGGCGGGCCGGAGCGAGCGGCGCCTCGTCACGCCCGCAGTTTCCGCTCCAGGAGGGCCTTCACTGCGGGCCACTCCTCGTCCACGATGCTGTAATAGACCGAGTCCCGGACCCGCCCCGTCCAGGTGATCTGGTGGTCGCCTCGCCGGGCATCCTCGACGGCCGCCTCGACCCAGGCACGCATCGCCTCGGGGGTGGAACCGTTCTGGACCGTGAGGCGCCAGAGCTCCGGGTCGCACCCCACTTCGACGAGCCCCGGCAGGTGCTCGAGCGCAAGCGGCTCCAGGCGAATGAAGCGGCCAGACAGCAGGGTGGGGGTGACCACCGCCCTAGCGCCCGATCACCTGCACCGCCACGTCCGCCCTGCCGAGCGGTGCTGCGACCTGCACCCCCTGGACCCGATCCCGCACCGCCGCCAGCATCTCCCGGGCGATCGCGATCCCCTCGGCCAGGGCGGCCTCCTTCCCGTGGCTGCTGGCTTGCCGCATCCGCTCCAGCACGGCCTCGGGGATCGTCACCCCGGGAACTTCATTGGCCAGGAACTCGGCGTTTCGGAGCGACACCAGCGGCCAGATCCCGGCGATGATGGGGATCCGATACGACTCCACCCGCCGGAGGAACCGGTCGAGCTGCTCCAGGTCGAACACGGGTTGGGTGACTGCGAACTCGGCCCCGGCGTCCACCTTCCAGTGGAAACGGTTGAGTTCCCGGTCGGGATCCACGGCCGCCGGGTTCACGCCGACCCCGATCACGAACCGGGTGCGCCCGCCCAGCCGGTTGCCGCCGGGGTCGAGGCCGCGGTTGAGGCGGCTGGCCAGATTGGTGAGCCCGATGCTGTCGATGTCGAACACGGCGGTCGCCTCGGGGTAGGGGCCCATCTTGGGCGGATCGCCGGTCACCAGCAGGAGGTTGTTGAGCCCGCTCGCCGCCGCCCCGAGCAAGTCGGACAGCATCCCGAGCAGGTTGCGGTCGCGGCAGGCATAGTGGACCACCGCTTCCACGCCCAGCTCGCGCTGGATCAGGAGCCCGGCGAGGAGGGCCCCCATGCGGCTCTGGGCCCGGGGGCCGTCCGGCACATTGACGGCCGTCACGCCGGCGGCCTTGAGCGCCCGCACCTGCTCGAACATCGGCGCGGGGTCCACCCCCTTGGGCGGCAGGATCTCGACGGTGGTGATGAAGTCGCCGCGCGCCAGGCATGCGCCGAACCCGGAGCGTTCGGCCAGGGGGACGGGCTCGAGGGGCTCGACCCGGGGGGGGGCCGAGACCGAGGCCCCCGAGTGGCGCGGGGAGACGCTCTTGACGAACCGGACCATCGCCTGGATGTGGTCCGGGGTGGTCCCGCAGCACCCGCCCACGAACTGCGCTCCCGCTTCCACCATGCGGCGGGCGTAGCTCCCCATGTACTCGGGAGACGCCATGTAGATCTTGCGATCCTCGACCTCGCGCGGGAGCCCCGCGTTGGGCTGGGCGGAGATGGGGACGGTGACCACCCGGGCCAGTTGCTCGACGGCCTCCAGCACGCCGTGCGGGCCCACCGAACAGTTCACCCCCACCACGTCGGCGCCCATCGCCTGGAGCCGGGGCCCGAAGGTCGCCGGTTCGGTGCCGTAGTAGGTCTTGCCGTCGGTGCCGATCGTCATCTGCGCGATCACGGGGAGGTCGCTCCGGGCCCGGATCGCCGCGAACGCGGCGCCGAGCTCCTCCAGGTCGCTGAACGTCTCGAGGATGAAGCCATCCACCCCGCCGGCGAGGAGCCCTTCCACCTGGCGGCCGAAGGCGTTGCGGGCCTCCTCCACCGAGGTGGGGCCGTAGGGTTCGATGCGAATCCCGAGCGGGCCGATGGCGCCCACCACCGCGGCGCGGTCGCCGGCGGCGTCGCGGGCCAGGCGAGCGGCGGCCTGGTTGATCCGCTCGGTCTCGTCGGCCAGGCCGTGGTGCGCGAGCTTCACCGGATTCGCGCCGAAGGTGTTGGTCTCCAGGAGCTCCGCCCCCGCCCGGACGTACTGGCTGTGGATGCCCCGCACCAGCTCCGGCTGTTTCAGGTTGAGCTCGTCGTAGCAGACGTTGAGAAAGACCCCGCGGGCATAGAGCATGGTGCCCATGGCCCCGTCGAAGACGTGGGTCCGGCCGTCGGCGATCAGGTCCTTGAGGGTCGGCATCAGCGGCAGGTCCAGTCGGTGCGGTGCGCTTGGTGCGGAGTGCGCCGTGCCGGGTCCCGGCGGCTCTCTGCAGCGGGGGCACCCGGCGCGAAGCCCCCGGCCACGACGCTTGCGTCCGTCATCGCTCGTACCCGAGGTTCGTTCCCAGCCATCGCTCGATTTCCGGCACGCTCATCCCCTTCCGCCGCGCGTAGTCCTCGACCTGGTCCCGGCCCAGCTTGCCCACCCCGAAGTAGCGCGCTTCCGGGCGCCAGAAGTAGTAGCCGCTCACCGACGCGGTCGGCAGCATCGCCCCGCTTTCGGTGAGCGTGATCCCGGTGCGCCGGGTCACGTCGAGCAGCGTGAAAATGGTCCGCTTCTCGGTGTGATCGGGGCAGGCCGGATACCCCGGGGCGGGCCGGATCCCCTGGTAGGCTTCGGCGATGAGCGCCGCGTTGTCCAGATGCTCGTCAGGCGCGTAACCCCAGAACTCGCGGCGCACCCGCTCGTGCAAGCGCTCCGCGAACGCCTCGGCCAGGCGATCGGCCAGCGCCTTCGCGAGAATCGCACTGTAGTCGTCGTGCGCCCGTTCGAGGTCGGCGACCAGGGTGTCGAGGTCATGGCCCGCCGTCACGGCGAAGAGACCGACCCAGTCGAGCACGCCGCTCGCGCGGGGTGCCACGAAGTCGGCGAGGGCGAGATGGGGCCGGCCGTCGCGCCGGGCCATCTGCTGCCGCAGGGTGTGGAGCATCCCCGCCAGCTCGCCCCGGGATTCATTGGTGTAGAGCTCGATGTCGTCGCCCACGCTGTTGGCCGGGAAGAACCCGACGACCCCGTGGGCCCGGAGCAGCTTCTCGCGCACGATGCGCTCGAGCAGCCGTTCGGCGTCGGCGAAGAGCTGGCGGGCGGCGGGGCCCACCCGGGGGTCGGCCAGGAGGTCGGGGTAGCGCCCGGGCAGCTCCCAGGCCTGAAAGAACGGCGTCCAGTCGATCCGCGGCACCAAGTCGTCGAGCGGGTAGTCGCGAAGGACGGTGATCCCGGGGCACGCCGGCCTGGGGGCCGGGGCCGCGGCCCAGTCCACCGCCAGGCGGTTGGCGCGGGCCTCGTCCAGCGTGACCCGAGGAGCGCTGTCGGCCTCGCCGTCCCGCGCGGCGCGGATGGCCGCGTACTCGTCCCGCACCTGCTGCACGAAGCGCTCGCGGAGGGTGTCGCTCAGCAGACTGGACGCCACCCCCACCGCCCGTGACGCGTCGAGGACATGCACCACCGGCCCGTGGTAGCGGGGCGCGATCTTCACGGCCGTGTGGGTCTTGGAGGTGGTCGCGCCCCCGATGAGGAGCGGGGTGTCGAACCCCTCGCGCTCCAGCTCGCCCGCCACCACGGTCATCTCCTCCAGCGACGGCGTGATGAGTCCCGAGAGCCCGATCAGGTCGGCCCCCACCGCGCGCGCGGTCTCGAGGATCTTGGCACAGGGGACCATCACCCCGAGGTCAATGACCTCGAAGTTGTTGCACTGGAGGACCACGCCCACGATGTTCTTGCCGATATCGTGCACGTCGCCCTTCACCGTGGCGAGCACCACCTTCCCCCGGGGCCGGGTGTCGGCCTGCCGGGCCTTCTCGGCCTCGATGAAGGGGATCAGATGCGCCACCGCCTTCTTCATGACCCGGGCGCTCTTCACCACCTGCGGGAGAAACATCCGGCCCGAGCCGAACAGATCGCCCACCAGGTTCATCCCCCGCATGAGCGGCCCCTCGATCACCTCGATGGGGTGGGCGGCCTGGCGGCGCGCCTCCTCGGTGTCCTCGACGATGTAGTCGGCGATGCCCTCCACCAGGGCGTGGGCCAGCCGCTCCTCCACCGGGGCCGAGCGCCAAGCCTGATCCGTGGCGGTGACGGTCTCCCGGCCGCGATACCGCTCCGCCACGGCGAGCAGCCGCTCGGTCGCGTCGGGCCGGCGGTTCAGGATCACGTCCTCCACCGGCTCGAGCAGGTCGCGAGGGATGTCATCGTAGACCGCGAGCTGACCCGCGTTGACGATTCCCAGGTCCATCCCCGCCTGGATCGCGTGGTAGAGGAACACCGAGTGCATCGCCTCGCGGACCGGATCGTTGCCGCGGAAGGCGAAGGAGAGGTTGCTCACGCCCCCGCTCACCAGCACGTGGGGCAGCGCGGCCTTGATCTGCCGCACCGCCTCGATGTACGCCACGGCGTAGCCGTTGTGCTCCTCGATGCCGGTCGCCACCGCGAAGATGTTCGGATCGACGATGATGTCCTCGGGGGGGAAGCCCACCCGCTCGGTGAGGATCCGATAGGCCCGCTCGCAGATCGCCACCTTCCGTTCCACCGTGTCGGCCTGGCCCTGTTCGTCGAAGGCCATCACGACGACGGCGGCCCCGTACCGGCGCACCAGCCGCGCCTGGCGGACGAAGGCCTCCTCGCCCTCCTTGAGCGAGATCGAGTTGACGACCCCTTTCCCCTGGAGGCATTTGAGCCCGGCTTCGATCACCGACCACTTGGAGCTGTCCACCATCACCGGCACCCGCGCGATCGCGGGCTCGGTCGCCACCAGGCGCAGGAAGGTGGTCATCGCCTGCTCGGCGTCCAGCATCCCCTCGTCCATGTTGACGTCAATGATCTGGGCGCCGTTTTCCACCTGCTGCCGCGCGACCTCCAGCGCGGCCTCGTAGTCGCCCTCCAGAATGAGCTTCGCGAAGCGACGCGAGCCGGTGACATTGGTCCGCTCGCCCACGTTCACGAAATTGGTTTCCGGCCCGATGGTGAGCGGCTCCAACCCCGAAAGCCGGCAGCGGATGGGGAGCGTCGGCGGACGGCGGGGCGCCACGCCCCGCACGGCCTCCGCCAGGGCGCGGATGTGCGCCGGCGTGGTGCCGCAACAGCCGCCCACGATGTTGACCAGGCCGCTCCGCGCGAACTCCCCCACCAGCGCCGCCATGGATTCCGGCGTCTCGTCGTAGCCGCCGAAGGCGTTGGGCAGGCCCGCGTTGGGGTGGGTGCTCACGTACACCGGCGCCACCCGGCTCAGGTCCTGCACATACTGCCGGAGCTGGGCCGCGCCGAGCGCACAGTTGAGTCCGACCACGAGGGGCCGGGCATGGCTCACCGAGTTCCAGAAGGCCTCCACCGTCTGCCCCGAGAGCGTCCGGCCGCTCCGGTCGGTGATGGTCCCCGAGATCCACAGCGGCACCCGCTCGCCCCGGGCCTCGAACAGCTCCTCGATCGCGAAGATGGCCGCCTTGGCGTTCAGGGTGTCGAAGACGGTCTCGATCATCAGCAGGTCGGCCCCCCCGTCCAGCAGCCCCCGGGCGGCCTCGGCGTAGGCCGCCGCCAGCTGGTCGAAGGTGATGTTCCGGAACCCCGGGTCGTTCACGTCAGGCGAGAGCGACGCGGTGCGGTTGGTGGGTCCCAGAATGCCGGCCACGTAGCGGGGCCGCTCCGCCGTCTCGAAGCGATCGGCCTCCCGCCGGGCCAGGGCGGCCGCACTCCGGTTGAGCTCGTAGACCAGCCCCTCGGTGCCGTAGTCCGCCTGCGAGATGGCGGTGGCATTGAACGAGTTGGTCTCGATCACATCCGCGCCGGCGTCGAGATAGGCGGCGTGGATCGCGGCGATCAGCTCAGGGCGGGTGAGACAGAGGAGGTCGTTGTTCCCGCGCAGGTCGCGGGGCCACTCCTGAAACCGCGCCCCCCGGTAGTCCCCCTCCTCCAGCCGGTGCGACTGGATCATCGTGCCCATGGCGCCGTCGAGCACCAGGATGCGCTCGGCGAGCAGCACCGGGAGGCGGGCGAGGCGGGTGGCGCGGTCGAGACTCATGTCACTATCCTGCTTCCCCTCAAGAATCGAGCCCCCGAGGCGCCGTGAACGGGCACCCCGGGGGCGGCCGTTTTAGCACTTGTTTTACGTGGCTGCAATAGGCGCAAATCACCACGCGAGCAATTGTCGTTCCCAATGATACCACACCCCTCACCCGCTGCCAAGGCCGAGGCGGGCCGCGGCCGTTGCGGGATCGAGCCCCTGGATCTCCACCACCTTCCGCCGGGCACTCTGGCCGCTCACCAGGATCACCTGCGCTCGCGGCACCCCGAGCCGCTCGGCCAGGAACCGGACCACGGCCTCGTTGGCCGCTCCCCCAACCGGAGGCGCCGCCACCCGGAGCTTGAGGGCGCCACCGTGCACTCCGGCGAACTCGGTCCGGCTCGCCCGGGGCACCACGTACAGGTGGAGCCTGGTGGAGTGCTCAGGGCCGGGGCCCCGACCTCGAGCGATGCTACCCCCCGATCACTTTCAGCACGAACCGTTGCGCCAGGATAAGGATGAAGTACGCCACGAGCGGCGTGATATCCACCAGGCCCAGCGGTGGAATCACCCGCCGGAGCGGACCCAAAAGCCACTCGGTGAGGTGGTACACCGGACGCATCCAGCGGCGGTACTCGCCGATCCCGATCCAGGACGCGACGACCCGCACGATGAGCGCGATGATCACGAGCTGGAAGGCCAGGTTGACCAGGAGGTATCCCAGGCTGCCCGGGCTCTGCGCGGCCCAGACGAGTTGCGCGATGAAGCGGAGGAGCCAGGCGAGCACCCCCAGCAGGATCAGGCCTCCCACCACCACGGCGAGGAAGAGCCAGTACGGCGCCTGCACCGGGTTTCCGCCCGCCCGGAGGAGCCTCCGTTCCATCCAGCGCACGAACGGGGCGCTCACCTCGCGGACCAGGCGCGGGAAGGGCCCGAAGGCGTCGAGCCAGCGGGCCCGCACCGCCCAGTGCGTGGCAGCGACCAGACCCGCCGCGACGAAGCAGGTGAAAACCAGCCACCGTGCGGCGTCGTAGATCAGGCCCACTAACGGCCCTTCTGTTTCTGGGTCTGGGGCGGCGGCTTGACGGTGAAGGTCCGGGAGCCGCCCCCGACGAGATCGCAGGTCACTTCCCAGGCGCCGTTCACCAGCGCCTCCTCGAGCACCAGATTGGTGGCCCAGCAGCTCCGGAGGCCGCGGTCCTCGGACTTCCGGAAGGCCACGGTGACCAGCGGATCGTTGCCGGCGCGGCCCAGCCGGCGCACGAAGAGCGGGGTCAGGCTGTCCAGCCCCGCCTCGCGCAGCGAGGCCGGGAGCCGGTTCCGGTGCGAGGTCTTGTACGCCATCACGCGATCCACGACGTCGAACAGTTCGCGACCGAGCAGGTCGGCCTCTGCCTGGAACCGGGACGCGCCGGATCCCTCCTCCTCGCGAGGCTCCCGGTGCCCGCACGAGGCCAGGAACACGAGGCAGGACAAGGTGGCGAGCAGCGGCCGGGGCAGGGACACGAGCACACGCTCCGCGCGACACGGGGCCAGTGAGGCGAGAATAATAACCGGGCAAAGCCGCCAGAGGGGCCGAACCCGTACCGGTGACGCCGGCGGGCTGTTTCATGCGGAGCCGGACGAACCCGGCTCGAGGTCAGCAGACTACAGGGTATCGCGGAAGCGTTTCTCCATGAGGTACCAGGTGTTGCCGCCGAAATAGTCCTCCCGGCGCAGGATGCGCTCCCACCCCGTCGCGATCAGCTCCCCCTCGGCGGACAGGTCGCTGGTCCAGAACTCGGCGAGGTGACAGCCTGCCTCTCGGGCCCGCTCTTCGAAGGCGGCCACCAGACGGTGCGCGTGGCCCCGGTGCCGCTCCTCCGGCGTCACCACGAGGTCCACGATATGC
>DATLYZ010000010.1:0-64083 GCA_035574255.1 Gemmatimonadales bacterium
GGCCGACGTACTGGAGCCGCTGGAGCTCGGTTTCGGCGCCTGCCGGCTGGTGGTGGCGAGCCCGGTGGACGGGCCCTGGCCCGCGTTGCCCAGCGGTCAGACCCCGCGGGTGGCGACCAAGTACCCGCGGCTCTCCTGGCGCCACTTCGCCGAGCGGGGCCGGCCGGTCGAGATCGTCGAGGTGAGCGGCTCGGTGGAGGTCGCGCCCCTGCTCGGCCTCTCGCACTGGATCGTGGACCTGGTGGACACCGGGAACACGCTCCGGGCCAACCGCCTGACGGAACGGGAGACGATTCTGCAGGTGGGAGCGGTGTTGGTGGCGAACCGGGCGAGCCAAAAACTCCGGCTCGAGGAACACCTGGAGGTGATGCGGCGGATCGAGGCTGTCGTCGGCGAGCGGTAACCGGTGGACCGTTCACCGACACCGTCGCCCCGCCAGCTCCACCGCCAGTTCCACCGCGGCCCGCATGCTGCCGGCGTCGGCCTTGCCCTGGCCGGCGATGTCCAGTGCGGTCCCGTGATCCGGCGACGTCCGGGGGAACGGAAGCCCCAGGGTGACGTTCACCCCCCGCCCGAACGCCGCCACCTTGATGGCGGTCATGCCCACGTCGTGATAGGGCGCCAGCACCGCGTCGAATTCGCCCTTCAGGGCGCGGACGAACACCGTGTCGGCCGGCAGCGGTCCCGCGGCCCCGAGCTGCTCGGCCGCGGGCCGGAGGATGCGGTCGTCTTCGTCGCCGAAGAGCCCGGTTTCTCCGGCGTGGGGATTGAGCGCGCAGAGCGCGAGCCGGGGTTCGGCCAGCCCCCACCACTCCGCGAGCGCGGCGCGAGTGATCCGGCCGGTTTCCACGATGCGCTCGACCGTGAGGAGTCGAGGCACGTCGCGGAGGGCCACATGGGTCGTCACCAGGACCACCCGCAGCCGTTCCGCTGCGAGCATCATGGCGACCGGGACGTCGCCGGCCAGGTGGGCCAGCCACTCGGTGTGTCCCGGCCACGGGTAGCCAGCCAGGTGGAGGGCGTGCTTGTGGGCCGGCGCGGTGACGATGGCATCCACCTCGCCCGCCAGCGCGAGCCTGGCCGCGGTCTCGACGCCCCGCCCCGCGATCATCCCGGCCCGGCGCGCCCGGCGCTGGTCGCCGCCGTTTCCGCTGCCCTCGCCCCAGAGGCCGAGCGGCACCCGGCGCGCGGCGGGCAGGCCGGCGAGCTGGTCTTCGGCGCCGATCAGGGTGAGGTGAGCCGCCAGGGGCTTCGCGAGCGCCTTCGCCGTGATCTCGGGGCCGATGCCGCGAGGATCGCCCAGGGTGATGGCCACTCGAGGGAGCCGGGCACCGTTCACTGCTCACCGCCCACCGGGTAGCGTTCCCCGTTCACCGTGCCCCGCTCCCCGTCCCCCTACAACCGCACGTCCAGGTAGGTCGCCGCCCGCAGCCGGTCCAGATACCGCCGGACCGCCAGCTCCTCGCCCAGTCGCTTGCGGATCTGCTCCTTCACGTCCTCGTACACTACCGGCCCCTCTGGGCGGCGGCCCAGCACCTGGAGCACGACGTACTTGCGCCGAAAGCCCTGGTCCTTCTCGATCTCGAAGACGGGGAGCACGGCCCCCGAATCGGCGCCCGCGAGCGCGGCCTTGTATTCCGGCAGGAGCTGGTCCTCCGGCACGTCCTCGGCCACCGGCGGTGCTTCGGGGAAGTGATGCAGGCGCTGGAGCGAGTCGAACGAGGCGCCCGCGAGGAGCGCGGCCCGCACCTGTTCCGCCCGGGCCCGGGCGCTGTCGGCGTCGGCCGCGGTCACCTCGGGCATGAGCAGGATGTGCCGGGCCTGCACCTCCGCCGGCTGGGTCCGCTGCACCTGGATGATATGGAAGCCGAAGACCGTCTCCACTGGGTCCGAGATCTGGCCCGGCTTGAGCCGGAACGCCACCGCTTCGAACTCCGGGACCATCTGGCCCCGCCGGAACCAGTTCAGGTCACCGCCCTGCTCCCGGGAGGCCGGGTCCATCGAGAAGCGGCGCGCCGCGGTCGCGAAGTCGGCGCCTTGGCGGAGCGCCTGCACGATGGAATCGGCGAGGAGCCGGGCCCGCTCCCGCGCCTCCGGCTGGGCCCGGGGCGCCACCACGATGTTCCGGAACGACACCGTGGCGGGCCGCCGCCCGATCTGGTCCTGGTAGAGATCGAAGTAGGCGCGCATCTCCTTCTCGGTGGGCTGCACCGGCTTGAGCTTCCCCTCGCTCTTGAGCTTGTCGATCAGGCGTTGCTGCAGGGCGGACCGGCGCTGGTTGTCCGACAGCCAGCGGCGGAACTCCTCGGGGGTCTGGAATCCCGAACGGGCCAGCTCCCGCCGGAAATCCACCTCCGAGGCGAACCGCTTGCGGATGTTCTGGTACTGCTCGTCCACGCCGCTCGCGATCTCCTGATCGGTGACCTTGATGCTCGTGTCCCGCTGGGCCTGCTGCACCAGCACTTCGGCGTCGATGATGGAGGAGAGCACCTGGCGGCAGAGCGCGCGGTACTGATCCGGGTCGCTCGGGAGCTGCCCACCCTGGCGCTGCGTGAAGAGCTCCTCCTCGAGCTGGGAGGCAAGGATCGCCGCCTCGCCCACCACGGCCACGATGCGGTCCACGGCGGCGGTGGAGTCGCAGCGCAGCGGCGGCGAGGGCGGCTCCGTCCGGGTCTCGCGCTGCGCCGCGAGCGGTGCCGCGACCGGAAGCGCGACCAGCCAGGCGAGCAGCGCGGGCCGCATGTGCCTAACGACCGGTCGTCTCGGCGGGCGCGGGGGGATTGGGGCCGCGGGCGGGCGGGCCCGGGGGGCGAAGGGTATCGCCGCCCGCCTGGAGCCGGAGCTCCTGGGCCAGCCGCGCCGCCCGTTCGACCCCGGCCGGGTAGATACGGTAGGCGGCGCCCTCGCGGAGCACCGCCCCCAGGGCCGGCGGAATGGGCCGGGGCCGGCTCCGGCTCTCGGCCACCCGGTCCCAGTGACTCGCGATCTTGAGCGCCGCCACCTGGCGCCGCTGGGCCGCCGGAACGGCCGGGTCCGTGAGGTCGGACCCGTAGAGATCGAGCTGCATGCGGAGCGTATCGAGCCGGGCCCGATACCGCTGCAGGAGGCTGGCCCACTCGTCCGGCTCGACGCCGATCCCCGCGGAATCGGCCTGCTCGAGGAGCAGGGTGTTCTGGGCGATCGCCCGCGCGAAGTGGACGAGCGCGGTGTCGTTCCCGGCCTGGAGCTGGGCGGCGAACCCCGGGCCGAGCGCGTTCACCCACTTGATGAACCCGGCGACGGTGAGCTTCCCGCCCCGGTAGGTGGCCAGGGTCCGGGTGGACCGGCTGGCCGCGTCGCGATCCACCAGCGCCGCCCGCATCGCCTGGGGCGCCTCGCGCTCGATCTTGAGCCCGCGCTCGATCCCCAGGCTGTCGAGGTAGAGGGAGTCGAGGACCGCCCCCAGCCGGTCCCGCGCGAACCCGGCCAGCCGGTCGCGCACTTCCTCCACCGGCGGGCGCCGGATGATGTGGAAGCCGAAGGGGGACTCCACGACACCGGTCATCCCGCCGGGCGGGAGGAGCCAGCCGGCACTGTCGAAGGCGGTGACCCAGCGCCCCCGCGGCGCCGGCGGGAGGTAACCCTGATCGAGCTTGGAGCCGGGATCCTCCGAGAGCTGCGTCGCGAGGAACCCGAACCGCACGCCGCTCCGCAGGCGGCTCAGCGCCTGCTCCGCCTTGCGCCGGGCCGCCTCCCGGGTCTTGGGCTCCGCGGTCGGTTCCGCCCGAAAGAGAATGTGCTGGAGCACCCGCACCTGATCGGCCCGGTACACGCTGTCGCCCAGGCCGGGACCGGGGGGGGCACGGCGGGCCATCAAGGTGTCATGCCAGCGCGTCCCCTTGATCTCCGCCAGCTCCGGCCACAGCACCCGGGCCGCGGTCGCCGAATCGTCCAGGGCCCGCCCCCCGGCGAGCGCCTGGGCAAAGAGCATGTGATCCACCCAGATATCGGCGACGAACCGCGCCGCCTCGGCGGAGACCGGCACCCCCTTGAGCGAGTTGAGCAAGGAGGCGAGCCGCTCGACCTTGAGCGCTTCGCCCCCGGCTTCCGCCGCGACCTCGGGGCGGGAGACGAATGCCTCCTTGAGCGTGTCGCACCCCACCAGCATGAGCCCCGCGGCCGCCAACCAAACCCGACGCATCCCGACTCCAGTCCTCGAAAGGTCTCTGCCCTCGTTCACGAACCGCCCACCACGCTGAGCGCGCGCACCACCGCCGGCACCATGGCCGTCCCCCCCAGCCGGAGCAGCCGGAGGGAGAGCGGAACCGTCCGGCGCACCTCGACCGCGAGCTGCACGCCGTCGAGGGCGGCGGCGAGCCCGGTGAACCGGGGTGCTGCGCCCTGGCGGAAGGTGAGCCGCGCCTCGTCCCCGCGGATCAGCACATGGGCCAGGCCGAGCGCCGCCCCGACGACCCGGAGCTGGGCCATGTGCAGCAGCGTCTCGGCCGGCTCCGGCAGGGGACCGAACCGCTCGCGGAGTTCGGCGCGAAGCTGCTCAATCTCGCCGGGAGTGGCGGCCCGCGCCAGTCGCCGGTAGAGATCCAGCTTCACGTCGTCGTCGCCCACGTAGCTGTCGGGCAGATGGGCCGGCCGGTCCAGCACGACCTCCGGCGGGGGGGGCGGCTCGCCGCCCGCACGCCCCTTGAGGGCGTTCACCGTCTCCTCCAGCCAGCGGAGGTAGAGGTCGAAGCCCACCGCCTGGGCGTGGCCCGATTGTTCGGCGCCGAGCAGGTTCCCCGCCCCGCGGAGTTCGAGGTCCTTGAGCGCGATCCGGTATCCCGCTCCCAGGTCCGTGTGATGCTCCAGGACCCGCAGGCGTTCCTCCGCCTCGCGGTCCAGGTCGTCGGGGGTGAGCAGGTAGCAGTACGCCCGCCGGTGGCTCCGGCCCACCCGGCCGCGCAACTGGTAGAGCTGGGCCAGGCCGAACGTGTGGGCGTCGTGGACGACCATCGTATTGGCGTTGGGCACGTCGAGTCCCGACTCCACGATCATGGTGGAGACGAGGATGTCCACCTCCCCCGACACGAACCGGCGCATGACGTCTTCCAGCCGGTCGGCGGGCATCTGCCCGTGGGCCACCGCGGTGCGCGCGCGGGGCGCGAGGCCGCGGACCCGCGCGGCGATCGTCTCGATGGTCTCGATCCGGTTGTGCACCACGAACACCTGGCCCCCGCGGTCCAGTTCCCGCGCGAACGCTTCCTCCAGCAGGGCATCGTCCCAGGGCTCCACGAAGGTGAGAATCGGGGAGCGGTCCCGGGGCGGGGTCTCGATCAGCACCAGGTCCCGCAGGCCCGACAGCGAGAGATGAAGCGTGCGGGGGATCGGCGTCGCGGTGAGGGTGAGCACGTCCACCTGGAGCTTGAGCGCCTTGAGACGCTCCTTGTGCCGCACCCCGAAGCGGTGCTCCTCGTCCACGATGAGGAGGCCGAGATCCTTGAACGTCACGTCGGGGGAGAGCAACCGGTGGGTCCCGATCACGATGTCAACTTCGCCCCGCGCGAGCCGCGCCAGCACCTGCTTCTGTTCCCGCGCGGTCCGGAACCGCGACAGGACCTCGACCCGAACCGGGTAGTCGGCCAGCCGCTCGCCGAAGACGCGGCCGTGCTGGTCGGCGAGAATGGTCGTGGGTACGAGCACGGCCGTCTGCTTGCCGGCTTGCGCCGCCTTGAAGGCGGCCCGGACCGCGACCTCGGTCTTGCCGTAGCCCACGTCGCCGACCAGCAGCAGGTCCATCGGGAGCGGCTGCTCCATGGCGCGCTTGACTGCCTCGGTGGCCTTCCGCTGGTCCGGCGTATCTTCGTAGAGGAAGGACGACTCCAGCTCCCGCTGCCAGCGGGTGTCCGGCGGGAAGGCGTAGCCCGGGGTGAGCTGCCGGCGGGCATAGAGTTCCAGCAGCTCGGTCGCCATCTCGCGGATCGCCTGGCGGGCGCGTTCCCGCACCCGCTGCCAGGCGGTGCCGCCGAGGCGGTGGAGCCGGGGCGGCGGCCGATCGCCGTCTTCACCCGCGGCCCGGTAGCGCTCGAGCTGGTCCAGCCGGTAGAGGGGGACATTGAGCCGGTCGCCGCCTTCGTACTCCAGGACGGCGACCTCCAGCGTGGCGCCGCCCACCTGAATGGTCTCGATGCCCCGATAGATCCCGATGCCGTGCTCGAGATGGACGACATAGTCACCCGCCACGAGCTGGCCGGTCACCGCGGACGGCGCCGCCTGGCGATACCGCCGCGGGCGCCGGAGCCGCCGGGCCCGGCGGAAGATCTCGTGGTCGGTGAGGACCCGGAGCGTCCGCATCACGAAGCCGCCGTCCAGCGCCCCCACCGCGAGGCTCAGGTTGAGGCGGCCGCTGTCGCCCAGCAGTTCCTCCAGCCGCTCCAGCTGGCCCTCGTTGTCGCAGAGGATGAGGGTCGGCAGCTCGCCGGCCAGGAGGTGGCGGAGCCGCCGGAGATCGCGCTCCACCGGTTCGGGCGGCAAGAAGGCCGCCTGGAGCTCCGCCGGCTCGCTCCGGAGCGAGAGACGCGGGAACCCGTCGTGCCGTTCGAGCCATCGGGCCGGCTCCTCGAACAGCTCCTCGCGCGGCGGGACATCCTCCCCGAGCCGCCGGGCCACCGCGAGATGATGCTCCGCTTCTTTCCAGGCCCGCTCGACCTCCTCCCGGTTCGCGAGCGGGAGTTCCTCGACGAGGAGGGTGTCGGCGGGGAGCAGCTCGAGCAGCGTCTCCCGCCGGCCGGGTCCCGCTCGAGCGGGGGCGGCCTTCGCCCTGTCGCTGATCGGCAGGATCGTCACCTCGTCCAGCGCATCGCCCGAGCGCTGGCTGGTGAGATCGAAGCTCCGGATACTCTCCAGCTCGTCGCCCCACCACTCGAGCCGAGCCGGTGAGGCCATCCCGAACCCGTACACGTCAATGATCCCCCCGCGCACGCTGAACTCGGCCACCTCGGTCACCAGGGGGACGCGGGTATACCCCATCTGCTCCAGGGACGCGGCCACGTCGGACAGCCGGACCGAAGGTCCCCCGGGCCGGCGGTCAGGGCCCGCCGCCTTGAGCCGGAGGGTCCGCTCGCCGAGCACCGCCGGCACGCGCGTCCGCTCGAGCGTCGCCCGGGCCGTGGTCACCAGGATCCGGAGCCGGCCCTCGAGCAAGGCGGCGATGGTTTCCACCCGTTCGCCCGCGATCTCGTAGTGCTGTTCTTCCTCGCCGAGCGATTCGCGCTGGGGATAGAGCGCGATCGGCAGGTCCGTCAGGTGCTGGAGGTCGGTGAGCCACCGCTCGGCGTCGGCCGGGGTGGTGGCGACCACGGTGAAGAACCGCTGTGGGAACCGCCGGGCGAGCCAGGCCAGCATCACCGCCCCGCTCGAACCCGGCAGTCCCCCGAGCCGCAGCTCGCCCCCGCGGGACGGCAAGCGCTCCGACAGCTCGTAGGCGAACGCCGTCCGCTCGAAGGCGTCGAGCAGGAGGCGGAGCGTCATCCGCGCCTCCGCCCGCCGCTGGCGAGCGCCACCTCGACCATGCCGAGGAGGAGCGCGGCCCAGAGGAGCGGCCCCTGGAGGCTGGCCCGGCCCGCGCCCGCGAACGCCGCGCCGGCAGCCTGGCCCGGCTGGACCACCCGGGCGCCCCGCCACAGGGCCCGGATCGTGCCCACCGCCGCCGGGGCGAGGATGGATTCGCGGGGATCCAGGTTGGCGGTGATGGCCCCGATGGTGTCGCGATCGGCGAGCACGTAGTAGACCCCCACCGCGGGCGGGCGGAACGCGGCCCCGCCTTCGACGTCCCAGCGCCGATCCCCCCCCCCGCGCACCACGGCATCGGCCTGGTCCGGGAGCGGTACCGGATCTCCCGGCGCGGCGTCCTGGAGCACCAGCTCGCCCCGGCTCACGCGGTTCACCAGGGCATCGAGGAAGGCCACGAACCGGGTGGAGACGGGCAGGTCGGTCCACTCCGGTTCCAGCCGGCTCGCGACCAGCACGAGATCGCCGCTTCGCACCAGCCAGGGCGTGCCGCCCGCCGTGGCGATCACGCCTTGGGGGGGGCCGCCGCGGGTGTATTCGAGGGTGTAGCGCCGGGCGATCCGCTCGCGGCCGACCAGCGGTCCGCTGTCGGTCTCGCTCGCCGTCTCGAGGAGCGCGCCGAACCGCCAGGCGGATCCCCGCCCGGCGAGGGCCCGGTTGAGGGCGCCGGCCTCCGCCGCGTCGGCCGGGGGCCAGATCACCGAAGCCCCCGGGCCGAGGTCCCCGAGGGTCACTTCGGCGCCGCGGCGAAGCCGCCCCCCGGACTCGAGCACTTGAGCGGCGGCGCTCACGAACCGATCCCGGTCCGACCAGCGCACCGCGGCCACCGGCGCGATGCGCACCACGCCGATTCGTTCGTCGTCGCTCCGCAGTTCGTCGGGATCCTTCGCGGCCCGGAGCAGCCACCAGCCGGGGAGGGTGCCGGGGACGGGGACGGCCGCGGCGGCGCCGGGCGCCACCAGCGCCTGGCGCGGCGGGCGGGCGGCGAGCTGCACCGAGACCGGCACCGCCCGGCCCGGGTCTCCCACCGCCTCCACGGTGACCGTGCCGCCGTCCGGGGTCCACGGCTGGGGGCCGGCGGCGATTCGCGCGAGCCCCATGTTAGGCGGCGGCGGCTCCGCAGGGCGGACCACCACGAGCGGGACGGCCGGTTCAGCCGGGCCGAGCGCCGTGGCCTGGAGGTCGGAGAGGAGCGCGACGGCTCCCGGGCGGGGGTCCGCCCGCACGACGGCGCCGGCGAGGGCCACCGCCTCCCCCAGGTCCAGCCGCCGATCCGAGACCTCGAGCCGGTCCACCGCGTCCAGCAATTCCTCCCGGGTACCCCGCCGGACCGGCGCGTCCGCGGTGACCAGCCACAGCGCGTCGCCCGGCGTCGCCGCCTCGAGAATCCGCCGCGCAGCGGCCTCGAGCGCGACCAGCCGCGGCGCGCCTCCCACCACCGCCCCGCTGCTCGGCGAGTTGTCGAGCACCAGGGCCAGGGCGCTGGGAGCGTGACTCGCGGCCTCCCCGAGCGGGGCCGTGGGTCCCGCCGCGGCCAGCACCAGGGCCAGCACGAGCAGGGTCCGCACCGCCAGCAGCAGCCAGTGGCGGAGCCGGAGCCGGCGGCTGTGCTCCCGGGTCACCTGCACCAGGTAGCGGACCGCCGGGAACTCCACCGTAGGAGGGTCGCGCCGCGTGACGAGGTGCAGCAGGAGGGGCACGGCGGCAAGCGGAAGCCCCAGCAGAACCCACGGATGCAGAAATGCGATCACGCCAATCCCACCGGCCGGGCCGTGATGCGCCGGAGCGCATGCCCGAACGGCGTGTCGGTGGTGAGCTGATGATAATGGATCCCGCTGGTCCGGCAGGCCCGGCGCCACGCGGCCACCACCCCCTCCACCGTCTCCCGGTAGGCCCGGGCCCAGTCCCGGGGCCGCAGCACCACCGCCGCCCCGGTCTCCGGGTCCTCGAACCGCGCCTCCGCCGGGCCGGCCAGCTCCAGCTCGGCCGGATCCATCACGTGGAGCACCAGCACCTGGTGGCCCCGGTGGCGCAAGAACTTGAGCGCGCGGAGCGCCAGCTCGCGATCCAGGAGCAGATCCGAAATGAACACCACCAGGCCTCGGCGCCGGAGCAGGTCCACCACCCGAGTGAGCGCCGGCTCCGCGGCCGTCCCCCGCCCCGCCTGGAGATCGCCTAACACCCGAAGCACCTGGTACCAGTGCACCATCCGGGCCCGGCTCGGCACCGCCGCGCGGACCGCCTCGTCGAACGCGATGAGCCCGGTGGCGTCACGCTGCCGGAGCAGGAGCAGCGCCAGCGCGGCCGCGAGCCGCTGCACGTAGGCGTGCTTGGTCAGCACCCGCTCGGGATGACCGGTCCACCCCATCGAGCGGCTCACGTCCACCACCAGCATGGCGCGGAGGTTGGTCTCCTCCTCGTACTGCTTGACGTAGAGCCGATCGTTCCGGGCCAGCAGCTTCCAGTCCACGTACCGGAGCTCGTCGCCCGGCTGGTACATGCGGTGCTCCGCAAACTCCACCGAGAACCCGCGGCGCGGCGAGCGGTGCAGCCCGCTCAGGAACCCCTCCACGATCCCCTCGCTCAGGAGTTCGAGCCCCGCGAGGCTCGCAGCCTCCTTGGGGTCGAGCAGGTCGAAACGCGGGCGGTTGCCCGCGAGCGGCATCGTCATAGGGGCGACGAACGTACCGGGGAGTCCCCGGCCAAGTCAACGCGCCGTCCGGTGTCCCTGTCCAGGGACAGGATGACACCGCGGTGCCTCGGCGTAACGTCTTGTGGTATCATGCGGTAGACCCGCTCGCCCGGATGGCATGGCGCCTGCTCCCTGGGGGTTGTCCTCGAACGCGTCCGGAGGCCCAGATGACAGCCGCGCTCGCTCTTGCGCTCGCCGGGCTCGTGACCGGTGGCAGCGCGCCCGGGGTTCCGGCGCCGACGGCCACCATCGCTGCCTGGCTCCGGAGCGGACCCGATCGGCCCCGGGTCACCCTGTGGCTCGATCGCGAGGATCCCTACGATCGCGGCGATCGCGCCCGAGTGTACTTCCGCCTGGAACAGGACGCCTACGTCACGGTGGTCCGGATCGATACCGACGGCCGGATCCGGATCCTGTTTCCGCTCGAGCCCTGGGAGGACGGGTTCGCGCGAGCCGGCAAGACGTACGAGGTGGTCGGCCGCGGCCGCGACGAGGCGTTCCGGGTCACGGACTACCCGGGGGTGGGGTACGTCTTCGCGATCGCGTCGGAGGATCCCTTCGACTTCAGCCGCGTCACGCGGGGCGACCACTGGGACTACCGGGCGATCTCCGACGGCCGGGTCCGGGGCGATCCGTACGTGGCCGTCACCGACCTCGCCGCCGAGATCGCGCCCGGCGACGCCTGGGACTACGACGTGGCCGAGTACTACGTCGAGCGCCGGTACGACTACCCGCGCTTCGTCTGCTACGACTGCCACACCTACGCGAGCTATTACTACTGGGACCCCTACAGCACGTACTGCTCCCGGTTCCGGATCGTCATCTACAACGACCCCTTCTATTACCCGTATCGCTATTACCCGTACCGCTTCTACGGGGGGACCCGGGTCGTCTTCGTCCGCCCGATCCGGCCCGGGCCGCGGTACGTGTTCAAGGACCGCGACCCCAGGAATGACTACATCACCCGGGTTGCCCAGCGCCCCCGCACGGACGACCGCCGGGTCTACGAGCGGGATCGCACCAGCGCCGACGTGGGCGGGCGCGGGGCGGTGCCGGCACCCGTGGCTCCTCGCCCGCGCGGCGGCGCGGGCGCCGAGCGCGCCGAACCGCGTTCCCCACCGTCCTCCGAAGAGCGGCGAGCCGAACCGCGCCGGAGGCTGGAGCCGGACCGAGGCGGGCTGAGTCCGGACACCCGGGTGGCACCCGAACGCCGGGAGGAGGGTGCCCCGGACCTCCGGGGCCGCCGAACCTCGCCGCCCCAGTCCGACTCCGACGGCCTCCGGAGCGCACCTGCGCCGGCACCGGAGCGACGCCGGAGTGCGGATCGGGATCGAGATCCGGTAGCGGACCGCAGGCGGGCGCCCGAGGATGAAGTGAGGCCTCCGGCGTCGCGCGGTGGGGAGCGGCGGCCCGAGGCTCGGGAAGCGGCGCCGGAGCGGCGGGACGCGCCCCGGCGAGAGGAACCCGCGGACCGAGGAACGGTCGAGCGGAGCCGGCGTGGCGGAGAGGCCGGCCCGGGCCGCGCCCCCGAGGTGAGGCGGGAGCCGTCGCGGGAGCGCCCGGCACCCAGGAGTACCGGGGAACCGGAGCTCAAACGGCGCCGGCCGTGAGGGCGCATGAATAGCCATGGCGCCGCCATTGCCCCGATCCGTCATTCCCGCGAAAGCGGGAATCCAGCTCTCCATGTCATTCCTGCGGAAGCAGGAATCCACACCCACCCAGGGCCGGTGGGCCGGAGACCCCCTGGACCCCGGCTTTCGCCGGGGTGACGGGGGAGGGCGCGCCGTCATTCCCGCGCAAGCGGGAATCCAGCTCTCCATGTCATTCCTGCGCAAGCAGGAGTCCACACCCACCCCGGGCCGGTGGGCCGGAGACCCCCTGGACCCCGGCTTTCGCCGGGGTGACGGGGGGGGGGGACACCCACCCGAGAGCCGGTCGCGTCATTCCCGCGCGCGGCACCGCCGCCTCATCCCGCGCCGGCCCGTTTCCCGTTTCCAGTTTCCCGCCTCCCGGTTACCGTTCACCGTCCACCGTTGACCGTCCACCCTTGACCGTTCGCCCACCGAACCGATGCCACCAGTCTCGAAGCTCTTCCGGCTCGGCGCGGCCGCCGCCGTGGTGCTGGCTGCCCCGGCCGCGGCCCAGGCCCCGCCTCCCCTCACCGCGGCCGCCGAGACGATCACCGCCGACGATCTCTCCGACCGGCTCCACCTCATCGCGCACGACTCGATGGGCGGGCGCGACACGCCGAGTCCGGGCCTGGAGAAGACGGCAGAGTACATCGCCCGCCAGTTCCAGGCGTTCGGCCTCCAGCCCGGTGGCGACGGCGGCACCTACTTCCAGCGCTATGCGATCGTCCGCCGGAAGCTGGACCTCGCCGCCTCGCACGTCGCCTTCTCGTTCGGGAAGGTGCACGCCCAGGCCGCGCTCGACCGGGACGCGCGCTACGCGGCCTTCGGCGGGATTCCGGCCAAGCCGCTCAGCGCCCCCGCCTATCTCGTGGGGGGGACGGTGGACGCCGTGGCGCTGAAGGACCTGCCGGTCAAGGGCAAGATCGTGCTCGTGGTGCTCGACCTCACGCGGCCCCTCCCGCCCGCGGCCCAAGGGGCATCCAGCGTGCTGCTCCGGCAGGCGGGGGCCGCCGGGCTGGTGCTGGTGAGCAACCGGGACTCGGCGGCCTTCGCCCAGCGGCTCCGGTCCCAGCCGGTGAACCGGCTCAGCGTGGGCGGGGACGACCGGTCCCCCAGCCCTGTGGTCGAGGTCCACGAGCGCGCGCTCTCCGAGATCGCGCGGCTCGCCCATCTGGATTTCGGGGCCATCCGGAACGCCGCGACCGCCGTGACCCGCGAGGTGCCGGGCCTCCAGGTCACCTTCGATTTCAAGGAGGAGGTCGTGGACTCGGCCCAGGCGCCGAACGTGGTGGGCATCCTGGAGGGCACCGACCCCAAGCTCCGGCACGAGTATCTCGTCTACTCCGCGCACATGGACCACGTCGGCACCGCACCGTCGCCGGGCTGCTCGGCTCGCGGCGCGGATTCCATCTGCAACGGGGCGGACGATGACGGCTCCGGCACCGTGTCCATCGTCGAGCTGGCGCAGGCGTTCACGCAGGCGGGGGCCCGGCCCAGGCGCTCGATCATCTTTCTCACGGTGAGCGGCGAGGAGAAGGGGCTCTGGGGAAGCGACTACTTCGCCACCCATCCCCCCGTACCGCTGGCCCAGGTCGTGGCGGACCTCAACATCGACATGATCGGCCGCAACTGGCGCGACACGATCGTCGCCATCGGCAAGGAGCACTCCGATCTCGGCGCCACCCTGCAGCGCGTCGCGGCGGCGCACCCCGAGCTCGGCCTCGCCGCCATTGACGACCTCTGGCCGGAGGAGCGCTTCTACTACCGGTCCGACCACTACAACTTCGCCCGCCGGGGTGTCCCCATCCTCTTCTTCTTCAGCGGGGTCCACCCCGACTATCACCAGGTGACCGATTCGCCGGACAAGATCGATTACGAGAAGACGGCCCGCATCGTCCGGCTGCTGTTCTACCTCGGCCAGGAGATCGCGAACGCGCCGGAGCGGCCGCAATGGAACCCGGCGAGCTATCAGGAAATCGTGGGGAAGTAACCGACCCGGCCCGCAGCCCATGCCCGCTTCGCTTTCCGACTTCCACGAGTTCCGGCAGCGGATGAACGATCTCATCCTCGGCGCCGGGAACCTCACCGTGAACCGGTTCTTTGCGCTCGATCACCGGGCCTACGAGCCCGGCGCGCTCGGCACCCGGACCAAGGAAATGCTGGGTCTGGTGGCGAGCCTGGTGCTCCGCTGCGACGACTGCGTCACCTATCACATTGTGCGATGCCACGAGGAAGGGGTGACGCGGGAGGAATTCCTCGAGGTGTTCGCGGTCGGCCTGATCGTGGGCGGGAGCATCGTGATTCCCCATCTCCGGCGCGCGATGGCGCGGCTGGAGGAGCTGGAGGGCGGGGCGCCGGGTCGCTAGGCGCTCCCTCATCGCTCCCCGGCCACCGCCACCTCGCTCTCGGTTCGGCCCAGCACGACCCCGGTCACGATGAGGAAGGCGCCGAGCCCGTGCCAGAGGGTCGGGCGCTCTCCCAGCACCAGCATGGCGGCGGCGCTCGCCACCAGCGGCGTGGCGCAGGTGTAGAGCACCGCGCGGCTCGCGCCGAGCCGGCGGACCGCGTCGCTGTAGAGGATGTAGGCCGCGGCGAACGAGAGGGTGGTGGAGTACGCGAGCCCGACCCACGCCTTTCCGGTGACCTCCCCCCAGCGGGTTTCCAGGAGGGCGGGGATCCCGGCGAGCAAGAGCCCCGGGGCTCCGGTGAAGGTGGTCCAGGCGGCGAACCCGAGGGCCGACATGCGGTGCCCGACCTGGCGGAGCCCGAGGGTGAAGGCGGCCCAGCACAGCACGCCGGCGAGAATGAGCAGGTCGCCCCAGAGATCGCCCCCCGGGGCGAAGCCGCGTCCGGCGACCACCGCCACGACCCCGGCCGTGGCCAGGGCCAGGGCGAGGAGGCGGCGCGGGGTGAGGGGTTCGAGCCCGAGCAGGCTGGCGGACACGGTCACCACGGTCGGCATGGCGGCGAGGAGGAGCGCGGTGTTGGTAGCGCTGGTCCGCTCGAGGCCGAGCATGAAGCACAGTTGATAGGCGGTGTTGCCGAGCAGGCCGAGCCACACCAGGGGCCAGCCCAGGCCGGGGGGAGGCCGCTCGAGCCCTCCGCGCCGCGCCAGCAGCCAGGCCATGAGCGCGGAACCCACCGTGAATCGGATGGCCGCGAAGGCGAGCGGCGGGATGCTGGGCAACGCCACCTTGGTGGCGGCGAAGTTCACGCCCCAGAGCAGGACCACCAGGGACATGCCCAGGTGGGGGGAGCGGGGCCGGCCGGAGGCGGGAGGCACGGGGAATGGTACGCGGTGAACGGTGAACGAGGGACGGAGAAGGCTAAACGGTACACGGTAAGCGGGGGGCGGGGAACGGTCCACTCCCGGGCCGGGGTATATTTTCCCCCATGCGCCAGTCTCGCATCCGCAACTTCTGCATCGTCGCCCACATTGACCACGGCAAGAGCACCCTGGCCGATCGCCTGATCGAGGCCACCGGAGCGATCGAGAAGCGGCTCATGCGGGAGCAGGTCCTCGACTCCATGGACCTGGAACGGGAGCGCGGCATCACGATCAAGCTCAATGCGGTCCGCATGCTCTACCGGGCGCGGGACGGCCGGGAGTACGAGCTCAACCTGATCGACACCCCCGGCCACGTGGATTTCACCTACGAGGTCTCCCGCTCCCTCGCGGCCTGCGAGGGGGCGATCCTCGTGGTGGACGCCTCGCAAGGGGTTCAGGCCCAGACGCTCTCCAATCTCCACCTCGCCCTCGACGCCGGGCTCGAGATCGTCCCGGTGCTCAACAAGATCGATCTCCCGGGCGCGGAGCCCGACCGGCGCGCCCGGGAGATCATGGACCTGATCGGCGCCAGACCGGACGAGATCCTCCGGGTCTCGGCCAAGGAAGGGACGGGGATCCCCGAGCTGCTCGAGGCCATCGTGGCCCGCATCCCGCCGCCCCGGGGGCGGCCCGATGCCCCGCTCCGGGCACTCGTCTTCGATTCGTACTTCGACCGTTACCGCGGCGCGATCCCGAGCATCCGGGTGGTGGACGGCGCCGTGCGGCGGGGGATGGACATCGCCTTCGGCTCCCACCCCGACGACGTCTACACCGTGGACGAGGTGGGTTACCTCCAGCTCGGCCACAAGCCGACCGAGGTACTCGAGGCCGGCGAGGTGGGCTACCTCGTCGCCAACCTGCGGAGCGTCTCCGACACCCGGGTGGGCGATACGGTGCTCGACGCGCACGATCGCGCCTCCGAGCTCTTGCCCGGGTACCGCGAAGCCAAGCCGATGGTCTTCGCCGGCCTCTATCCCACCGACAGCGACCAGTACGAATCGCTCCGCGACGCCCTGGCCAAGCTCAAGCTCAACGACGCCAGCCTCTCCTACGAGCCGGAGACCTCCACCGCGCTGGGCTTCGGGTTCCGCTGCGGCTTCCTGGGACTCCTCCACATGGACATCGTCCGCGAGCGGCTGGAGCGGGAATTCGATCTCGACCTCATCACCACGGTACCCACCGTGGAGTACCGGGTGTATCTCACCAACGGGGAGATGCTCCTCATCGAGAACCCCACCCACCTGCCGGATCCCGCGCGGATCGAGCGGATCGAGGAGCCCTACGTGAAGGCCCGCATCATGGCCCCCGCCGAATACATCGGCGGCATCATGAAGCTGGGCCAGGACCGGCGGGGGATCTATCGCGGGATGAAATACCTGGACGCGACGCGGGTCGAGTTCGATTGGGAGTTTCCCCTGGCCGAGATCGTCCTCGACTTCTACGACCGGCTCAAGGGCCTGTCCCGGGGCTACGCCTCGCTCGATTACGAGATGGGGGACTACCGGGAGTCCGACTTGGTGCGGCTCGACCTGCTGATCAACGGGGAGCCGGTGGACGCCTTCAGCGTCATCATCCACCGCGAGAAGGCCTACGAGTACGGCCGCAAGGTCGCCGAAAAGCTCAAGGAGCTGATCCCGCGCCAGTTGTTCCAGGTGGCGCTCCAGGCCGCGATCGGCAACAAGGTGATCGCCCGCGAGACCATTCCTCCGCTCCGCAAGGACGTCCTGGCCAAGTGCTACGGCGGCGATGTCACCCGCAAGCGCAAGCTCCTCGAGAAGCAGAAGGAGGGGAAGAAGCGCATGAAACAGCTCGGCCAGGTGGAGATTCCGCAGGAGGCGTTTCTGGCGGTCCTCCAGGTGGACTGAAGGCGCCGCCGCCTCCCCGTCCCCCGCCAACCAGGTCGCCGGCGCCATGCCCGAAGCCAGGTTGCTCCTCCGAGCCCCCAACCATCTGGGCGACCTGGTCCTGGCGCTCCCCGCCCTCGGCCAGGTGGAAGGCGACGTGGTGGTTCGCCGCGGCCTGGCCCCGCTGGTCCGACTCGCGCTCCCCGGGCGCCGGGTGATCGCCCTGGATCCGGGCCCGGCGGGAATGGCCCGTGCAGCGCTCGCGCTGCGCCGGGGTGGCTATCGGCGCGGCCTGCTCTTGCCGCCCTCCTTCTCCTCCGCCCTGCTCTTCGCGCTGGGCGGCGTGCGGGAGCGCCGGGGCGAGGCGACGGACGGCCGCCGGCTCCTGCTCACCGATCCGCTCCCGCCCGCGCCGCGAGGGGGGGGCGGCCTTCATCGCGCCGCCCGGTACTGGGAGCTCGTGACCGGCCTCCGTCCTGAGCGCCCGCCCGTTCCCTCCCTGCCGGTCCCGCCACCTCTCGCCGAGCGCTGGGCCGCGCTCGCGGGGGCCGGGGGGGGGAGGCCCGGGATCGTGGGCGTCTGCCCCGGCAGCCGGGCCTCCGCCCGGCGCTGGGAGCCCGAGCGGTTTCGCCGAGTGGTGGCGGCACTCGCGAGGCAGGGGTTCCGGGTCGCGGTGTTCGGCGATCGGGCCGAGCGGGACCTCACCCGCTCCGTCGCGGACGGGCGGGCCCTCGACCTGGGCGGGCGGCTCGATCTCCCGCTCCTCGCGGCCGCGCTCGCCGGCTGCCGCGCGGTACTGGCGAACGACTCCGGACCGATGCACCTTGCGGCGGCGGTGGGGACCCCGGTCGTGTCCCTCTGGGGCGCCGGCGATCCCCGCGAGACCGGCCCCCTGGGCCCGGGACACCTCGTGCTCCGCCACCCGGAACTCCCCTGCGTGCCCTGCGGCCGGAACGCCTGCCCCCGGCGGGGCCGCGGCACGCTGCGCCCCGAGGCCGCGCGCGAATGCCTCGCCCTGATCGAGCCGGAGGCCGTGCTCGGCGCGCTCGACCGCGTCCTCGTCGCGACCTCGGCGACCGCGGATCGCGCGGGGCGGGACACGTTCCGGGTGACGGACCAGCCGGTGAAGGGTGCGGGGGACGACTGACGCATAACCGGGGGGGCGCGACGGAATCTCGTCCTCGGCCCGGTCACCCGTCCGGCGGCACCCCGTCACCCGGGCCCTCGTGCCTGCCGCCCGTCATCGTCGTGTTCGCACCGTCCGGCACCGCCTTCGGGAGCGTCCGATGCGTCATATCGTGGGCATTGACCTGGGCGGGACCAACATCGTCTGCGGCCTGGTGGCCGAAGACGGCTCCGCAGTTCACGCCGTGCGCACCCTGCCGACCGGCGCGGACGAAGGGCCCGATGCCGTGGTGCGCCGCATCATCGCGAGCGCGCGCGAGAGCATCGCGGAGGCCCGGGCGCTTGTCCCGGGACTCGAGGTTGTGGGGGTGGGGTGCGGCGCCCCCGGACCTCTCAACACCCGGACCGGTGTGGTCTTGCTCACCCCGAATCTGGGCTGGGTCAACATGCCGCTCCGCCAGCGCCTGACCGAGGGCCTGGATCTCCCCGCCGCCCTCGACAACGACGCGAACTGTGCGGTGCTGGGCGAGTGGTGGCAGGGCGCCGCGCGCGGGAGCCAGATCTGCGTGGGCCTCACGATTGGCACCGGCATCGGCGGCGGCATCATCATTGACGGCAAGCTCTACCACGGCGCCTCGGACATCGCGGGGGAGGTGGGCCACATGACGATCGACGCCCACGGCCGCCGGTGCAAGTGCGGCAACTATGGGTGCATCGAGGCCTATGCCTCGGGTCCCAACATCGCGCTCCGCGCGGTGGAGGCGATCGAGAGCGGCGCCGCGTCGAGCCTGCCGTCGTACGTGGGCGGGGATCTCGCCCGCCTCACGGCCCAGACGGTCTATCAGGCGGCTCACGAGGGGGACGAACTCGCCACCGAGGTGGTCCGCGACACGGCCAAGTATCTGGGCGCCGCCGTGGCGAGCCTCATCAACATCTTCAATCCCGAGGTCGTGGTGATCTCGGGCGGGGTCACCCTGGCGGGCGACAGCCTGTTCGAGCCGCTCCGGCGGGAGGTGAGCCGGCGGGCCTTCAAGCCGGCGGTGCAGGTCTGCCGCATCGTGCCGGGCGAGCTCACCGGTGTCGCCGGTGTCTATGGCGCGGCGCGGGCCTTTCAGGAGCAGGTGGAGAAAGGGATCGTCCCGCTGTGAGGGATCGCCGGTTGCGCCGCTTCCGGCCCGTCTCGCCTGCGTCCTTCGCTGACTGTCCCCCCGGACCCCGCCCGAACCCTCGTGGCCCCGCTGCCGCACGGCGCGGCCTGAACCGCGCGACCGCCCCTGCCCACCCGTTGGGCCATGAGGCGACCCGCCTGGGGTACCGCCTCATCTCGCGCGGCGGGGGCCGCCCCCGCTAACTTCCCCGCCATCCGGCCCCGCCAACCCGGCAGGCCCACCCACGCCCATGAAACGCGTCGGCATCCTCGGCTCCCTGGTCTGGGACGTGATCTACGGCCGCGATCCCGCCGCCCCCCCGGTCGAGGAGTGGGGTGGGATCGCCTACGGCCTGGGCGCGCTCGACGCCGCCCTGCCTGACGACTGGGAAATCGTCCCCCTCATCAAGGTCGGCCGCGACCTCCGCGACCAGGCCGCCGAGCTGCTCCGGTCCCTCCGCCACCTGGTGCCGGGCGGCCGCTGCGTCGAGGTCCCGGTCCCCAACAACCGGGTCATCCTGCGCTACCAGTCGGACGAGCGCCGGTGCGAGCGCATGGCCGGCGGGGTCCCGGGCTGGACCTGGGCCGAACTGGGCCCCATGGTCCGCGACCTGGACGCCCTCTACATCAATTTCATCTCCGGCTTCGAGATGGAGCTGGGCACCGCGCGCGCCTTGCGCCAGGGCTTCCCGGGCCCGATCTACGCCGACCTTCACAGCCTGTTCCTCGCCCTGCCCCAGGACGGCGTCCGGCTGCTACGCCCGCTGTCGGAGCCGGCGGAATGGCTCCGCTGCTTCGACCTGGTTCAGATGAACGAGGACGAGATGGGCCAGCTCTCCGGCGACCCCCTCGCGGCCGCCGCGCTGGCGCTGGAGGCCGGGGTCCAGCTCCTGGTCGTGACCCTGGGCCGCCGCGGCGCCGTCTACTTCGCGGCCCCGGGCTTCGAGACGCTGAGACGCCAGGCGGAGCCGGGCGCGAGTCGGGCCGCCCGCGACACGGTCACCGCGTCCACCCCGCTCACCGCGCCCACCGCCCTGATCCCCGCTCCCGAGGTCGAGGCGCTCGATCCCACCGGCTGCGGCGACGTCTTCGGGGCCACTCTCTTCGCCGGGCTGCTCGCCGGGCTGCCGGTGGAGCACGCCATCGCGCAGGCCAACCGCTACGCCGCCCGGAACGCCGAACTGCGCGGCGCCGGGAACCTCTCCCGGCTGCTCCGGGGCGGCCTGGTCCCGGCCGCGGCCGGGAGCGGGGGCGGCGCGTGAGCCGGGTGGTGGAGGTCCCGGCCTCGTTCGATGACCGGAGCTTCGAATCGTTCGCGCAGTCGCTCGCCCAGGGTCCGCTCAGCGACCGCATGGTCTTCGACGCCCGGGGGGTCCAGTGGGCTTCGCCCTTCGGACTCTGCGCCCTGCTCACCGCCGCCCAGGCCGTCACCGAGGCGGGCGGGCCCCGGCCGGCCTTCACCCTGCCCCAGTCGGACGACGTCCGCCGCTACTGGGCCCGCACCGGCTTCTGGGTGCACGCCGGCGAGCTGTTCGAGATCCATGGCCGGCTCCCCCGCCTCAAGCCCGACGAGCACTCCGACGTCCTCCTCGACGTCACCCCGGTCCGGGCTTCGGAGGACGTCCACCGCGTCGTCGGCAAGATCCAGGAGGGCGCCGCCCGGATCATCCACGGCGAGCTCGGCCTGGAGGCCAAGGCCACCATGGGGTTCGCCATGGCGCTCTCGGAGGCATGTCAGAATATTGTGGAGCACGCGGGAACCAGCGGCTGGGTCGCCGTGCACGCCTACACCTGGCGCAAGCGGTTGGGGCGGCGGGTGGTGGTGATCGCCGTCACCGATGCCGGCATCGGGTTTCGCCGCTCCCTGGAGGCCACCCAGGCCCGCCGGTTCGGGGAGCGCTGGGGCGACGCCGCCGCCCTCGAGGCGGCCGTGATCCAGAACGTGAGCCGGTTCCGCGACCCGGGCCGGGGCCAGGGCATCGCGGGAATCAAACGCTATCTCACCCGCTGGAGCGGCAAGCTGACCATCCGGAGCGGCACCGCGCGTATCGCCATCGTCCCCCCGTGGGACGACGACCTGCCGCTCACCGACCATCTGGCGCCGTTTCCCGGCGCGCAGGTGCAGATCGTGTTGCCCGCCCAGGAGGAGCGCCACGAATGATGACGCGGACCATCAGGCTGGATCGGGTTCTCCGCGAGACGGTGCAGACCTGCTACACCGACCTCGTGACCCGCCGCACCGGCGAGGCGGTGCGCTCCAGCATCGTGCGGGTGCTCTACGAGCACGGCCCGGGCACCGCCTACCTCGATTTCTCCGAGGTGGGCCTCGTGGACTGGAGCTGCGCCGACGAGGTCGTGGCGAAGCTGCTCCTCGGCCCGCCCCACGAGGTCTGCGTCGTGCTCCAGGGACTCCGGGAGGAGCAGATCGAGGCCATCGAGCACGTGCTCGAGCATCACGCCATCGCCGCCCTGGCCGAGGACCCGGCCGGCGGCCCGCCCCGGGTGCTGGGTCGCCTCGCTCCCGAGCTGGTGGCGGCGTTCCGCTCCCTTTACGGCCACGGCTCCCTCACGGCGGAGGAGCTGGCCCGCGCCATCGGCTGGACGGCCGCCCAGGCCGAGGCCGCGCTGGAGCGCCTCGCGGCCCTCCGGCTGGTCCGGCGGCACGGCCCCGCCTATGCCGCCCCCACCCGTCCCGCATGAAGAAACGACTCGGCCTCTCCACGCTGGCGATCCACGGCCAGCCCGCCCGCCGCACCGACTGGGCCCCGGTGGTGACACCCGTCTTCCAGAGCAGCACCTTCACCAACCCCGTCGGGTCCGGCGAGGAGGTGATGTACACCCGGTACGGGAACAACCCGAATCAGGTCTCGCTGGCCCAGAAGTACGCGCTGCTCGAAGGCGCGGAGAGCGCGATCTTCGTGGCGAGTGGGATGGGCGCGACGGCGCTGGCCCACCTTGCCGTGCTCCGGCCCGGCGACCACCTCATCTCGAGCGCCTGGATCTACGGCGGCACCCGCCGCCTCTTCGACGAGGAGTTCGGCCGCTTCGGCATCGAGGTCACCTACGTGAACCCCGATCAGCCGAGGCAGTGGCGCCGCTCGGTCCGGAAGAGCACCCGCGCGATTTTCGTCGAGACCCCGACCAACCCCACCATGCGGGTGGTGGATCTCACTCCCATGGCCCAGATCGCGCGGGAAGGCGGGATCGCGCTCCTGGTGGATGCGACCTTCGCGAGCCCGGTCAACTTCCGCCCCCTGGAGCACGGCGCGGACGTGGTGATCACCAGCGCCACCAAGTACCTGAACGGGCACTCCGACGTGGTGGCCGGCGCCGTGGCGGGTGCCGCCCCGGTGATCGAGGAGGTGACCCGCCTGATGACCCTGTGGGGCCAGGCGCTGGATCCCCACGCCGCCTGGCTGATCGAGCGCGGGCTCCGCACCCTGGAGGTGCGGATGCAGCGCCACAACGTGAACGGGATGGCGGTGGCCCGCTGGGCCGAACAGCGGGACGAGATCGCCCGGGTCCACTATCCGGGGCTGCCCTCCCATCCCGATCACGCCCTGGCGAGCCAGGTCCTGGACGGCTTCGGCGGCATGGTGGGTCTGGAGCTCAAGGGGGGCGCGCGGGCGGCGGAGCGGTTCCTCAAGCGGCTCAAGCTGGTGGCGCACGCGCCGAGTCTGGCCGGCGTCGAGAGCCTGATCTCCGAGCCCCGCCTCACCTCCCACCGGCGCCTCAGCGAAGAGCAGCGGGCCAAGCTGGGCATCCCCGACGGCTTTGTCCGGCTCTCCTGCGGCCTGGAGAACGCCGAGGACATCATCGCGGATCTGGAGCAGGCGTTGGGCTAGGGGGCTGGAGGGTCCGGTCCTCGTTTCCACTCCCCACTCCCGGCTCGTGACCTCCGACCCTATCTTCTCCCCGTGATCCGCTTCCAGCACGTCTTCAAGGACTACCCCAAGGGCGTAGCGCTGAAGGACGTCTCCCTCCACATCGCGAAGGGCGAGTTCGTCTTCCTCACCGGCCACTCGGGCGCGGGGAAATCCACCATGTTGAAGCTGATGTACGGCGAGCTCCGGCCCTCGAGCGGCGAGGTGCGGGTCTCGGGCTTCAACGTGTCGGACCTCGGGCCCAACGACATTCCGCGGCTCCGCCGCCGGCTCGGGATCGTGTTCCAGGATTTCCGCCTCCTGGAGGATCGGACCGCCGAGGAGAACGTCGCGTTCGCGCTGGAGGTCACCGGCTGCCGGCGCGACCAGATCCCCGGTCGGGTGATGCGGGTGCTCACCCAGGTGGGGCTCGCGGCCAAGGCGCATGCCTATCCGCGGGAGCTCTCGGGCGGCGAGCAGCAGCGGGTGGCGATCGCCCGGGCGCTGGTGAACGATCCGGCCATCGTGCTGGCGGACGAGCCGACCGGCAACCTGGACGAGCGGGCCACCCGCGGCGTCTTCCAGCTCATTCGCGAGATCAACGCCGCCGGCACCTGCGTGGTCATGGCCACGCACGATCTGGACCTGGTGCGCCAGACCACCTATCGCACGGTGGAGCTCCGGGAAGGGGCCGTCGTCTTCGACAGCGGGGACGACGACGCCCGCGGGGAGGACGCGTGAGGCTGCTCCTGCGCGAGGCGCTCCTGAGCTTCCGGCGGGCGCCCCTGCTCTCCGCCCTCTCCATCACCACCATCGCTTTCTCGCTCTACACGGTGGGGCTGTTCGGGCTGGTGGCGGTGAACCTGCGCGAGGCGCTGCGCACCGTCGAGGAGCGGGTGGAGATCGTGGCGTACCTGCTCCGCGGTACCCCCCCCGAGGCGATCGCCCAGGCGTCCCAGGACATCGCGGCCTTTCCCGAAGTCGCGCGGGTGGGCTTCGTGAGCGAGGACGAGGCCCTGAAGCGGGCCCGGGCCGAACTGTTCGAGTTCCGCGATGCCTATCGCGACCTCGCCGTGAACCCGCTCCCCGCCTCGCTCGAGATCCAGCTCAAGGCGGGCTATCGCGACGCGGCGCATGCCGCGGCCGTGGCCGAGCGGCTCCGGGGGTACGGGTTCGTGGACGACGTGCGCTACGGCCGCGACTGGATCGAGAAGCTGGACCGGCTCCGGAACATCGCGGGCGTGGTGGGACTCACCATCGGCCTCGCGTTCGCCGCGGTGGCCGTGGTGATCATCGGAGTCACCATCCGCATCACCGTGCTCCAGCGGGCCCGCGAGATCGCCATCATGCGCCTGGTGGGCGCCACCAACAATTTCATCCGCGGGCCCTTCCTGCTCGAAGGCGCCCTCAAGGGCCTGCTCGGCGGCCTGGTCGCGGTCGGCATCTCCTACGCCTCCTATCTGCTCTTTCGCAGCCAGAGCGACCTCGCCACCTCGGGCATCGTCTTCCTCCGCGGCGCGCACCTGGCGATGGGAGTGTTCTTCGGGATCGCGATCGGGTTCGGCGGGAGCCTGGTAAGCGTGGGGAGGCACCTCAAGCATGTCTAGCGGCGGGCGGCGGGAGCCGCGGAGCCGGCGCCTCCTCCGGCCGCGCGGCGCGACGCTCCTCGCTCTGCTCGCCGCCGGACCGGCCGTCCCCCTGGCGGCCCAGCAGGACCTCGAGTCGTCCCGCCGCCGGCTGGAGGAGGTCCGGCGGGAACGGGAGCAACTCGAGCGGGAACGGGAACGGCTCCAGGGTCAGGTCCACGACCTGGGCGAAGAGCTGGACAACCTCGAGCGGCAACGGCAGAGCACCAACCGGATCGTCAACGAGCTGGAGCGGCAGATCGGCTCGCTCAACACCACGATGGACCGGGTGAGCGCGGATCTCGCCCTGGCGCAGGACAACCTCGCCGAGAAACGCGCGGTGCTCGCCCGCCGCCTGGCCGAGATCTACAAGCGCGGCCAGCTCTACCCCTTCCAGGTGCTGGTGGCCGCCGAATCGTTCGGCGACCTGCTGAGCCGGTACAAGTACCTCTATCTCCAGTCGCGGCAGGACAAGGCCCTGGTCCGGGACGTGGAGCGCCTGAAGGACCAAGTCGAGCGGCGCCGGCGCGAGATCGCCCAGGTCAAGAGCCAGCTCGACCTGAGCCGCGCGGAACGCGAGGACGAACTCCGGCGGTACAACCAGCTCGTCGAGGAGCGCGCCACCCGCCTCCGGGAGGCGCGCCGCTCGGCCCGGAGCGCCGAACAGCGGCTCTCGGTGCTGGAGCGGGACGAGGCCCGGCTCAACGAGCTGCTCGCGGAACTCGAAGCCCGGCGCCGGCGCGGCGGCCGCACTCCCGGGGCTCCCACCGCACCGGGAACCCTCACCACCTCCGATATCGGCAAGCTCGACTGGCCCGTCGAGGGGCGGATCGTCTATGCGTTCGGCCGCCAGACGCTGCCGAACGGCGCCTCGATCCGGCGGAACGGGATCGGGATCGGCGCCCCGGCCGGGACACCCGTCAAGGCCGTGGAGGCGGGCACGGTCGAGCTGGTCCAGGCGCTCAACACCTACGGCCTCACGGTGATCCTCACCCACGGGAACGGGTATCGCTCGCTGTACATGCATCTGGCCGAGGCGGCCGTGAAGGCCGGCGACGAGGTGGGGCGCGGCCAGGTCATCGGCACCGTGGGCGGCGAGAACACCGACGAGGGGCCCCATCTCTACTTCGAGATCCGCGGCGAGGGCGGGATCGCGCTCGATCCGGCGGACTGGCTCCGGAAGCGGCGCTAGGCGCGCAGGAATGACGGCGGAACCTGGCGCGGCCCTCCGTCACCCCGGCGCATGGGCCCGGCCATCCGTCCCCCCCCGGAAGCGGGGGTCCAGCCGGTCCACGGGGCCACGGCCCACGGGCCCGGCCCTCCGTCACCCCCGCGGAAGCGGGGGTCCAGCCGGCTTCCGGCCCGCGGCGCACGGGGCCCACGAGGGCGGGGTGGGACTGGATTCCTGCTTTCGCAGGAATGACAGTGGACCTGGATTCCTGCGTTCGCAGAAATGACGGCGCGCCCACCCTCCGTCACCCCCGCGGAAGCGGGGGTCCAGCCGGCTTCCGGCCCGCGGGCCCGGCCATCCGTCCCCCCCCCGGAAGCGGGGGTCCAGCCGGTCCACGGGACCACGGCCCACGGGCCCACCCTCCGTCACCCCCGCGGAAGCGGGGGTCCAGCCGGCTTCCGGCCCACGGGGCCCACGGGGCAGGGTGGGACTGGATTCCTGCTTGCGCAGGAATGACAGTGGAGCTGGATTCCTGCTACGCCGCCGCGTTTTCGGCCGTACCGATCCGGCCGTCCGATTGCGCCTTGCCGCGGAGCAGCGCCGCCTCCACCAGCGCGAAGAGATCCTGGGAACTGGTGGCCGAGGGGTGCGGGAAGGAGACGATCCCCGCAGCGAAGGTCGGCCGGTCGGCCGGGGCGAGATCGGGAAACTCGTGGCTTTCCACCTGACGGCGCACCCGGAAGATCGAGGCCCGCGCGCCGCCCACGTCGGTTTCCGGCAGGAGCAGGGCGAACTCGTCACCGCCGTAGCGCGACACGAAATCGGGTGCCCGCACCGCGCGGAGCAGGATCCCGCCCAGCTCGGCCAGCACCCGGTCGCCCATCACGGCCCCGAAGCGCTCGTTATAGTTCCGCAAGCCGTCCACGTCGAACAGCACCAGACTGAACGTGAGCGCGTACCGGCGGGCCCGCTCGAACTCCTCCCGCACGCGCCGGTCGAGCGCGTCCGCGCTGCCGCAGCCCGTGAGCATGTCGGTGGCCAGAGCGGTCGCCTGCTGTCGGGCCGCGCCCGCCCGGCGCTCCTCGTTCTCGAGCAGCCGCGCGGCCGCCGCGAGCAGTCGCTCGGCGAAGTGGAGCTGCTCCGGCGCGAGCGGGGGATCGTCCCGCCGGGTGCGGAGCAGGAACACCCCGGCCGGCCGCCCCTGCAGGTTCACCGGGATGACCGCCACACTCCGGATATCGGCCGACACGCCGAGTTCCTGCCAGAGCGGCCGCAGCTCCTCGAAGACGGGGTGGGCCTCGAGTTCGGGGATGAACACGGTGCGGCCGGTGCGAAGCGCCTCCCGGATTTCGGGGTAGCGCCGGAGATCCACCCGCAGGTCTCGCGTCCCCGGCCGCTCGCACACGGCGACCACGCGGCCATAACGATCGTCCGGGGTCGCCAGCAGGAAGGAACACTTGGGCAACTCGAGCGCGAGCCCGACCCGCCGCACCAGCGTCTCGACGATGGCGTCCGATCGGAGCGCGGCGGACAGTTCCTCCAGGATGTCGAACATCAACTCCTGGCGCCACACCGCCTCCCGGCTCCCCGGCTCGAGCGCCTGCCGCCGGAGCCGCGCCGCCAGGCGCGCCAGGATTTCCGCCAGCGAGGCGCCGCCCACCACGGCGTCGTCGGCGCCCATGTCCAGGGCCCGGGCCACCTGCTCGGAGCCCGGAGCGGCCAGGAGCACGATCCGGGGAATCCCGCGCCACGCTTCGCCGCTCAGGGCGGCGAGCGCCTGCGCCAGGCGCTCGTCGGCACGCGGCGTGGTCACCAGCACCGCGTCCGGCGGCGCGGGCGGGACCGGAGGCTCCAGCCCTTCCGCCTCGGTCACCGCGTAGCCGCTCCGGGCCAGGGAACGCTCCAGCCCGGCCGGCCGGCTCGAGGCGTCGCCGACCAGGAGGATGCGGGGAACCGGCGCTGGCGCGGTCACGCAATCAGCATGCGGGGAGCGGGCGGGATTGTACCCCGGCCCCCGCGGGTGTCAAGGAAAAACCGATGAACCGGCCTGCCACCGCAGACTTGCTGGGAGCTCACGTGTCCTCCCAGGGCGGGGTTCACCTGGCTCCGGCCCGGGCCGCCCGCCTCGGTGCCACGGCCTTCCAGCTCTTTACCAAGACACCCAGCCAGTGGCGCGAGCCGGTCATTGACGAGGAGACGGGGGAGGCGTTCCGGCGAGCGTGCTCCCGGAGCGGCGTAAGAGTGGTGATCGCGCACGATTCGTACCTGATCAACCTGGCCTCGCCGGATCGGGCGCTAAGTTCCCGGTCCATCAGGTCTTTTGTCGCCGAACTCCGGCGCTGCGAGCGGCTGGGCATCCCGTACCTGGTGTCGCATCCGGGCAACTACATGGACGACCCGAAGCGCGGGCTCGCGCGCAACGCCGCCAACTATGCCCGCTGTCTCCGGGCGGTCCCCGGCCGGGTGGTGGTCCTGCTCGAGACCACGGCCGGCGCCGGGACCGCGCTCGGCTCCCGGTTCGAGGAGCTGGCCGAGCTCAGGGCCCGGATCCCGGAGCCGTACCGCGCCCGCATCGCGTTCTGCGCCGACACCTGCCACCTCTACGCGGCGGGATACGACCTCCGGCACGGCTATGATGCGGTGTGGGAGCACTGGGACGCGGTGCTCGGGCTCGACCTGCTCCGCTGCCTGCACCTCAACGACTCTCAGGCCCCGTTCGCGAGCCGCCGCGACCGTCACGCCCTGATCGGGGAGGGCACGCTGGGGCCGGAGCCGTTCCGCCGCATCATGCGGGACCCGCGGCTCCGCCACGCGGCCAAGATCATCGAGACGCCGAAAGGCGACGACCCCGTGGCCACCGACCGGAAGATGCTGCGCCGGCTCCGCGCGTATGCGCGCGGGCGGCGTGCCTCCCCACGTTGACCCCGGTCCCGCGGGCGGACATCTTTGGCCCCCATGAAACGTCTCTCCCTGGCGCTCGCGCTCTGGGCGCTCGTGCCCGGGGGCCTGGCCGCCCAGGTCCGCTACTCGGCCATGCTCTCGGTGGGCGGCGGCACCGAGCTGCTTCGCGATCGCATCTTTCAGGACATCGAGCTCGAGCAGAAGCACCTCGCGGCCCTCACCCTGGGCGCGTCCCTGCCGGTGGCCCCGCGCGACCGGCTCGGCGTCGAGGTCGGCCTGGGTTTCGGCGGGACGACGGTCTCCGAGGCAGGCGTCGGGCGCACCGACGGCCCGTCCTACCGCACGCTCTCCGCGACGCTGGGCTACGAGGGCCCCGTCGCCTGGCGGATCCGCTATCGGGCCAGCGCCGGCGTCCTCAAATATCTGCCTGACAAGCGTGATATCTTCCGCCGGGGCGGCCCGGCGGCGCTCCTGCTCGGCGCCGCGGCCGAGTACCGCATGCCCTTCGGGCGCGGGCTCGATCTCTTCGGCCGGCTCCAGTACGACTTCCACCGCTTCATCACTCGGGAACTCGAGGACCGGGGCTTCGGGCGCTCTCAGGACGTGCATCGCCTGGCGATCGGCCTCGGCATCGGATACCTCCGTCCATGACTCGCCGGACCCTCGCCGCGCTCGCCGCCCTCGCCGCGGCCACCGCGGCCGCCGCCTGCAGCGACGTCATCGCGCCCTCGCGGGGCGGCTCGCTCCGCTACGACTGGCGCCTGATCGTCCCCTACGACAGCCTGGGCCCGCGGGAAGACACCCTGAGCTTCCACTGGCCCCGGAGCCGGCTCCCCGTCCGGTTCTGGGTCGAGAACCAGCACAACATGCCGGCCCGCATCCGCGCCGGGATCGCCGCCTGGGAACAGGTGTTCCTCTACGGCGAGTGGACCGGGACGCTGATCGCCGACTCCACCCGCGCGGACGTGATCGTGGTGACGGCCAGCCCGCCCCCCCAGACCCTCCCCTCGGCGGGCCGCCTGTACGGCAACCCGTTCGCCGTGCTCTGCGACGGGGCGACCGACGTGGACACCGCGGCCACGCGCTTCCAGCTCGCGCTCCCCATCCGCCTCTACGTCCATCCGATCGACCCTTCGATTCCCGGCACCAGCGATTGCCTCGATCGGGTCGCGGCCCACGAAGTGGGCCACGCGCTCGGCATCTTCCGCCACAGCGCCGACACCCTCGATCTCATGTACAGCTTCCCGCAGGTCCGGGCGCCATCCCGCCGCGATCGGGCCACCGCCGAGAACGCCTACCACTTCCGCGCCGAGATGGTGCCGGCCACGCGCTGAGCTGCATAATCTTTCATCGGGCGCGAGCGCCTTGCTTGCCGCTCCCGAGGGGCCGATCTTTCCGGACTCGCGGTGGGGCGCCGGCGCCGCCGGCCGCGCTTCCCCGCGCCAGCCGACGGAGTGCCTTGCATGACCCTGACCGCCGAGCCGCGTCCCGCCGACCTCCCGCTCCACGCGCCCCCCTGGGTCACCAACGAGCGGCTCAAGGCCTGGGTCGCCGAGATGGTGAGCCTCTGCCAGCCCGAGCGGGTGCACTGGTGCGACGGCTCCGCGGCGGAGTACGACGCCCTCTGCGCGCAGATGGTGGCGACCGGCACCTTCAAGCGGCTCAACCCCGCCAAGCGGCCCAACAGCTACCTCGCCCTGTCCGATCCCGGCGATGTCGCGCGGGTCGAGGACCGCACCTTCATCTGCAGCCAGCGCCGGCAGGACGCGGGTCCCACCAACAACTGGGTGGACCCGCGGGAGATGCGGGCCACGCTGCGCCGGCTGTTCGCCGGGGCGATGCGCGGCCGCACGATGTACGTGGTCCCCTTCAGCATGGGACCGCTCGGCTCGCCCTTCTCGCTGATCGGCGTCGAGCTCACCGACTCGCCCTACGTGGCCGCGAGCATGCGGATCATGACCCGCATGGGCCGGGGCGCGATGCAGGCGCTCGGCGACGGCGACTTCATCCCCTGCGTCCACTCGGTGGGGTTGCCGCTCGCGCCGGGCGAGAAGGACGTCCCCTGGCCCTGTAACCGCGACGAGAAGTACATCGTGCACTTCCCGGAGGAGCGGAGCATCTGGTCGTACGGCAGCGGCTACGGCGGCAACGCGCTGCTCGGCAAGAAGTGCCTGGCCCTCCGGATCGCGTCGGTGATCGCCCGGGACGAGGGGTGGATGGCCGAGCACATGCTCCTGCTCGGCCTCCGGAGTCCGGACGGGGAGAAACGCTATCTCGCGGCGGGATTCCCGAGCGCCTGCGGCAAGACCAACCTCGCGATGCTGGTGCCGCCCCGGGGCTGCGAGGGCTGGACGGTCACCACGCTGGGCGACGACATCGCCTGGATCCGGCCCGGGCCCGACGGCCGGCTCTATGCCATCAATCCGGAGGCGGGCTTCTTCGGGGTGGCGCCGGGCACCTCGGCCGCGTCGAACCCGAACGCCATGGCCACCATCGCCGCCAACACGATCTTCACCAACGTGGCGCTGACGCCGGACGGAGACGTCTGGTGGGAAGGGATGACCGACCACCCGCCCCCCGAGCTCCTCGACTGGCAAGGGCAGCACTGGACGCCGGCCTCGGGCCGGAAGGCCGCGCACCCTAACGCGCGCTTCACCGCCCCCGCCTCGCAGTGCCCCTCGATGGACCCCGAGTGGGAGAACCCCGATGGGGTACCCATCTCCGCCTTCATCTTCGGCGGGCGGCGGGCCAGCCTGGTGCCCCTGGTCTACCAGGCGGTGAACTGGAACTTCGGCGTCTACCTCGCGGCCACCATCGGCTCGGAGACCACCGCCGCCGCCACCGGCAAGGTCGGCCAGGTGCGGCGGGATCCCATGTCCATGCTGCCCTTCTGCGGCTATCACATGGGCGACTACTTCAACCACTGGCTCCAGATCGGCCGCCAGATCGCCGACCCGCCGCGGATCTTCTGCGTCAACTGGTTCCGCAAGGACGCGCAGGGCAACTACATCTGGCCGGGCTTCGGGCAGAACCTCCGCGTGCTCAAGTGGATCTTCAACCGCGTGCGGGGCCGGGCCGGCGCTACCGAGAGCCCGCTGGGCTGGATGCCCCGTTACGAGGACCTCGACTGGACCGGCCTCGAGAGCTTCGGGCCCGAGACCTTCCGCGACCTCATGTCGGTGCCCCGCGAGGAGTGGAAGCAGGAGGTGCTGTCCCACCAGGAACTGTTCGAGCGCCTCTACGATCGGATCCCCAAGGAGTTCATCCTGATGCGGGAGCTGGTCCTCTCCAGCCTCTGGCGTTCTCCCGAGGAGTGGAAACTGGCCCACGAAACCGACGCCGACTGACCGGGTCGCCCGGCCGCCGGTTGCCCCGCCCCGCCTCCATGCCCGAGCCCGAGATCGTCCGCGACCCGCTCTGGGAGAATGTCCGGCTGGAGGGCGCGGCCCTGGCCCTGCTGGATACCGCCCCGATGCAGCGGCTCAGGTATGTGAGGCAGTTGGGCCACGCCTTCCTGGTCTATCCCGGCGCCACCCATACCCGCTTCGAGCACGCGCTGGGCGCCTATCACCTGACCCGCCGGGCCCTGGCCGAACTCGACGAGCGCGGGGACCTGACCGGGGTGAGCCCGGAGGACCGGCTCGCCGCCCGGCTGGCCGCCCTCCTGCACGACGTCGGCCATTACCCCTTCTCCCACGCCCTCGAGGAGGCCGGCTTCCCGCATCACGAACGGCTCGGCCTCGCCCGGCTCGCCCGGGAGCCGCTGGCGGGCGTGCTCGACCGCCTGGGCCCGGGCCTGGGCGACCGGGTCGGGGCCTTCATCACCGGCCGGAGCCAGAGCCCGCTCCAGGGACTGATCTCCGGCTCGCTCGATCTCGACAAGATTGACTACCTCTGCCGGGACGCCCGGAACTGCGGCGTGCCGTACGGCACCGTGGACGTGGACCGGCTCCTCGCCTCGCTCACCGTGGTGTCGCTCGGCGGCCGCGCCCGGGTCGGGGTGATCGAGAAGGGGATCAGCGCGCTCGAATCGCTGCTCTTCGCCAAGTACCAGATGTACCGGAACGTGTACTGGCATCATGCGGTGCGGAGCGCCACCTGCATGTTCAAGCGGGCGGTGCTCGCCGCGGTCGCGGCCGGCCGGCTGTCGCGCGAAGCGGTGGCCGATGCCACCGACGACGCCCTGTCGGATCGCCTGCGCCAGGCGGACCCCACCGGCCTCGCCCGCGCCGTCCAGGAACGCCGGCTCCACAAGCGCGCGCTCGACCTTCCCGCCAGCGAGGTGCCCGAGGAGGTCGAACCCTGGCTCCGGGACCGGCCCGATCTGCTGGGACGGGTGGAGGACGCGCTGGCGCGGCAGGCCGGCCTGGAGCCCGGGGAACTCCTGCTCGATTTCCCCTCCAACCCCACCATGCTCGCCGTGGACCTCCCGCTCCGGACCCGCTCGGGCCGCGCCGAGAAGCTCACCGGGGAGGGCCGCGCGGGCCAGTTCGGGCTGCCTCGTGTGGCGGGGGAACTCTATCGGAGCGCGCGCCGATTCCGGATCTTCACGGCGCGGCCCGTGACCCGCGACCTGGCGCCGGCCAGGGAACTGGTGGGATGGCCCGCCGCCGAGGTGGAGCGGCGGCTCGAGTCGGGTGCCGTGCTGCCCTGACCGGTCGCCGGGCGGGGCCGCGTTCCGGCGCCGCGGGCCGGCGGGCCGGGGCGCTCGGGGTCCGCTCAGCGTTTCGCCGCCGCGAGGGTGGGCTGGGTCACTTCGTCCGGGGGGTCCGGCTCGATCCGGATGATGATCGCCGTGATGTTGTCGAGCCCGCCGCGGCGGTTCGCCTCGTTGATCATCCGGTCCACCCACTGCTGCGGGCCGCCCTCGCCCCGCAGGATCCCGGCGAGCTGCTCGTCCTCCAGCATCCCCGTGAGCCCGTCCGAGGCGAGCAGCAGCACGTCGCCGGGCCTGAGATGCCCGAAGTACACGTCCGGCACCACCTCGGCGTTGGCCCCGATACACCGGGTGATCACGTTGCTGTAGGGATGCACCCGCGCCTGCTCCGCCGTGAGAAGCCCCAGATCCACCTGCTCCTGCACGTAGGAGTGGTCCTTGGTGAGCTGCAGGAACTGCCCGTTCCGGAGCAGGTAGGCCCGGCTGTCCCCCACCTGGCCGATGAGGTACCGCCGCGGCAGGAGAATGAGCGCGGTGGTGGTGGTGCCCATCCCCCGCTTGTCGTGCTCGGTCAGGGTGCGCTCGAAGATCGCGGCGTTCGCCTCGAGGATCGCGTGCCGGAGACGCTCCCCGGCCTGTTCGTCGCTGAGTCCTCGGAGCGCGCCCAGTTCCCGCGCGATGATCCGCACCGCCATCTCGCTCGCCACCTCGCCCGCCGCGTGCCCGCCCATCCCGTCCGCGACGATGAACACCCCGCGTTCGGCGAGCATCAGGTAGTTGTCTTCGTTGCCGGAGCGGACGATGCCGGTGTCGGTGCGGGCGGCGCAGGTGAAACGCACGAGCCGTCTATCTCGAGAGGAGCACGAAGGCGAGGACCGCCAGCACCGCCACCACGATGGCGGGGAGCACCCAGGTCGGCACCTGCCGCCGGGACGGCGACGACACGATCACCGGCGGGCGCCGGCCCCCGGGCATCGCCACCCGGGGTGGTGGCGCAGGTGGGGCGGCCGGGGCCGCCGGCGCGTCCGGCTGGCGCTCCGGAGGGAACGGAGAGACCCGGGCTCGGGCGAGCGGCTCGGGGGCGGGGACGGCGGCGGGTGGGGGCGGGGACGGAGACGGCGCGGGGGTCCAGGACACGCGCCCCGCGGCCTCGGCCGGGGGCGCGAGGTCCGGCCGGATCGCCCCGATCACCTTGGTGCCCGTCCCCGCCGCGGTTCCCAGGTGATCGTCCGTGGGCTCGAACATCACCGACACCTCGCCGAACCGGACGATCGCGCCCGGCGAGAGCGGCGCCTCCCCGCGCACCCGCTCGCCGTCCACGAAGGTGCCGTTGGTCGAATCGTTGTCGGTGATCACCCAGATCCCCTCGCGCCGCTGGAGCTTGGCGTGCATGCCGCTCACGCTCTCGTCCGGGATCACGATGTCGTTGAAGTCGGCGCGGCCGATGTTCACCACCGGGACCCGGATCGGAAACCGCGCCCCCTTGAGCTGGCCGCTCCGGACGATCAGCGTCCCGAGCGGCGCGGTCCCCCCCCCGGCCGAGGCCCGCGGCTCGGCCCGGGGTTCCGGCGCCGCCGGCGGCGGCGCGGTCCCCACCCCGAGCATCGTGTCGGAGAGCCGCGCCGCCGCCCCGGCGGGGGAGCCGGCCGCGGACCCCGGAGCGGCAGGGGGGGGCGCCTCGACTGCCGGGGGGGGCACCTCGGGCGCCCGGTCGGCGTAGAACCGGAACTCGTGATCCCCGATCCGGATCACGTCGGCCCGGGCCAGAATCCGCTGCCCCTCCACCCGCTCGCCGTTCACGAAGGTGCCGTTGGTCGAGCTGTCCACCAGGACGTAGCCCTGGGGCGATGCAAAGATCTCCGCGTGGCGGCGCGAGACATCCTTGTTCGGGATGACAATGTCGCACCCCGCCTCCCGGCCCAGCACCAGGGCGGCCGCGCCGATCGTGTACTCCCGCCCGTCCGTGAGGCAGACCAGCCGCCCTCCGGTGGCCGCCGTGGCCGCCCGCGCCCCGGCGGGCCGCACCGCCCCCGCCGCCCCGGCCATCCGGGCGAGCTGCGCGGCGTTCACGAACTGGGTGCTCCCGCCCCGCCGGGGGTCGGTCACCAGGATCTCGTTCGGGCCGATCTGGAGCTTGTCGCCGTGCAGGATGGGCGCCGGGTCGCCGCCCAGCCGCACCCCGTTCACCAGGATCTCCGCCTCGGCGTCGCTGCGCCGCACCGCCGCCGAACCGTCCGGGGCCCCTACCACCACCGCGTGCCGGGCCTTCACCCGCTCGCCGAATACCCGGAGCCCGCAGGAGGGATCCGACCCGATCACCAGCTCCCCGACCGGGACCGGGGTGCGCTGCCCGCTGATTTCCAGTTCCAGCATCCCTCCCCGCCCTTCGCCAAAGCCGGATTCGGTAACGTACGCGTGACGCTGCAACCGCGCAACCGAACAGAGGTTAGCCGGACGGCCGAACCGGCACCCGACTGCGTGACGCCGACCTGACCGATCAGGCCGCGGAAGGCCCGACCGGTCACGCTCCGAGCGGCACCCGCGTGCTCCCCCCGCTCCCGCCCAGTTGCAGCTCGTAGAGCCGGCGGTAGAGGCCGTCCCGCCGGAGCAGCGTGCGGTGGGTACCCCGCTCCCGCACCACTCCGTGGTGCAGCACCAGGATCTGATCGGCGTGGAGAATGGTGGACAGCCGGTGCGCCACCACGATGCTGGTGCGGCCCCGCATGAGCTCCGCCAGCGCCCGCTGGATTGCCGCCTCCGCCTCGGCGTCCACCGAGCTGGTCGCCTCGTCGAGCACCAGGATCCGGGGCTCCCGGGCCAGCGCCCGCGCGAACGAGAGGAGCTGGCGCTCGCCCACGCTCAGCGACTTCCCCCGCTCCCCCAGCACGTGGGCGTATCCCTGCGGGATTCGCTCGATGAACCGGTCCGCCCCGACCCGGCGGGCCGCCTCCCGCGCCCGCGCCTCGTCCACCGCGCCGTCCAGGCAAAGGTTGCGCAGAATGTCGCCCGTGAAGAGAAAGAGATCTTGCGGCACGAACCCGATCAGGGCCCGCAGGTTGTCCGTCGAAAGCTCCCGGAGATCCACCCCGTCCACCGTGATCCGGCCCCGCTGTGGATCGTAGAACCGGAGCAGCAGACTGATGATCGTGGTCTTCCCGGCACCGGTGTGCCCCACCAGCGCCACCGTCTCGCCGGGCCGCGCGGTGAAGGTCACGTCCCGGAGCACCCACCCATCCGCCGGCCGCTCCGGCCCGGGGATTTGCTGCGCCGGAACGCCCTCGCCCGGCGCGACGCCCTGGTACGAGAACCACACGCCCTCGAACGCCACCTCGCCTCGCACCGCCGGGGGCAGCACCCGGGCCCGCACCGGTTCCACCACCGTGGGCTCGGTGTCGAGCAGGCGGAAAATCCGCTCGGAGGACGCCATCGCGCTCTGGAGCAGGTTGTATTTCTCGGAGAGATCCTGGAGCGGCTCGAAGAACCGCCGGGTGAGCTGGATGAACGCGGCGAGCACCCCCACGGTGAGGGTCCCCTCGAGCACCCGGAGGCCGCCGTACCAGAGCAGGAGCGCCAGCGCCACCGTGGTGAGGAACTCCACCACCGGGAAGAACACCGCGTAGATCGTGATGGACCGGAGGTGGGCGCCCAGGTGGTCGCGGTTGATTGCCGCGAACCGCGCGGCGCTCGCCTCCTCCCGGCCGAACAACTGCACTACCCGCATCCCCGAGAGATGCTCCTGGAGATAGGCGTTGATCCGGGCCAGTCGTACCCGGATCTCCCGGAACGCGTCGCGGACCCGCCGCCGGAAGGTCGCGGCGGCCAGCACCATGAGCGGGATCACCGCGAAGGCCACCAGCGCCAGGCGCCAGTCAATGGCCAGCATCGAGACGAGGATGGCCACCAGGGTGAAGACATCGCCGAACACCGTCACCACCCCCGACGCGAAGAGCTCGTTCAGCGTCTCCACGTCGGAGGTGACCCGGGTCATGAGCCGGCCGACCGGATGGCGGTCGAAGTACGGGATGCTGAGCCGCTGGAGATGGGCGAAGAGCTGGAGCCGGAGGTCGCCCATCACCCGCTGGCCCAGCCAGGCCGTGAGGAGCGCCTGGCCGTAGTCGGCGAGGAAGCCGAGCACCAGGGCGCCGAGGTAGAGCAGGGCCAGATTCCGGAGCAGCGCGAGGTCGCGGGCCGGCACCGCCACGTCCAGCACCCGCCGGGTGAGTGCCGGGCCCACCACGGTGAGGCCGGCGCCCGCGAGGAGGAGCAGCACCGCGAGCCCCACCGCCCACCAGTAGGGCCGGAGGTAGCGGAGCAACCGCCGCATCAGGGCGGCGTCGTACGCCCGGTCTTCCCGCTCTTCGTACGGCTCGAGTTCCATGCCTGACCAGTCCGGTGCGCGCCCACGCGACGCCGTGCCTCGCCCCTCGCCTCCTGCCCGCTACGCCGTCCCCGCCGGGACGGCGCTCTCCGCCTCCGGCAGTTCGTCCAGGGTCCGGATCCGGCGCCGGACCCAGCGGAAGAAGACCAGGAAACCGAACCCCAGCGTGAAGTAGCTCAGGATCGAGCGCCAGACCAGGGTGTAGAGCGGCGCGAGCGCCTTGGGAACATACACCGACGCCATCACCGCCGTGGACAGGAGCTCGGCGATCCCCGAGCCTCCCGGCGTGGGCGCGAAGTAGAGCAGGAAGGTGATGAAGGTTTGCAAGAGCAGCGTGTCCACGAAGTGCGCTTCGATCCCTACCGCGCGGAGCGCCACGTAGCCCGCGAGCAGTTTGTTGGCGTGCGACGGGCCCGAGAGGAGCGTGGCCCAGCCCAGGGCCAGCCAGCCGCGGGGACTGTTGAACGCGAGGAAACTCTGGTGCGCCTCGTCAATGCCGCGGCGGAACCCTTCGATCCGTTCCGCCACCCGGCGGCTCCGGCGCGACAGCCGCTCGGCCGCGCGGTGGAGCCAGTCCCGCACCAGCCCCGGAAACACGATCACCACCACGAGCAGCACCCCGATCCCGACGAAGAGCCAGAGGCTCGCGAGGAACAGGTCGTACAGGGTGAGGCCGAGCAGGTTCCCGTGCTGCCCGAGCGACCGGCCCGCGCCGAACACGATCGCGAGCGGGCCCGCGATCGCGAAGAAGAGCACGGTGGCGATGAACGACATCAGGGTCGCGGTGACCGCCACCGGCAGCGGCACCCCGGCCCGCCGCATGGCGTACATCATCATGGGCCCGGCGCCGGATTGGAGCGGGGTCAGGTAGCCGGCCCAGGCCCCCATGCCGCCCGAGAGGATCATGCCGCCGAGCGGCGGCCGCGGGTGGACGTGCCGGACCAGCACCCAGTTCCGCAGCCCGCCGCCGAACCAGTCCATCGAGGCGAGGCCCACGCCGGCCAGCACCCAGCCCCAGTGAATGTGTCCCAGGGCCTGCACGAAGGCCGGCAGGTTGTTCCCGTAGAGGAGCACCCCGGCATAGCCGAGGAGGGAGATGCCGACGAAGAGCGCGAACCCGCGGAGGAGGAAGCGGGGCGAGAGCACGAACGCCATGGGCGGGAGAAATCTACCCCGGCGCCCCGACGGGGAGAACCGCCTGCGGCACCGCCGCCCCGCGCTTACCTTGCAGCCAGGCTATTCTTCCCGCTCGCCATGGTCGCCGCCGCCCCCGTCATCCGCGTCGTCAATGCCCGCCAGCACAACCTGAAGGGCGTCACGGTGGACCTCCCCCGCCGGGCGCTCATCGTGGTGACGGGCCCGTCGGGGTCGGGGAAGTCCTCGCTCGCCTTCGACACGCTGTACGCCGAGGGCCAGCGCCGTTACATCGAATCGCTCTCGACCTACGCCAAGCAGTTCCTGGAGCGGATGCCCAAGCCGCTGGTGGACCGGCTGGAGGGCCTGGCGCCGGCGGTCGCGATCGAGCAGCGGAATCCCGCCGTCTCGAGCCGGTCCACCGTGGGGACCGCCACCGAGGTGTATGACTACCTGCGGCTCCTCTGGGCCCGGGTCGGCCGCCAGACCTGCCGGGCCTGCGGCCACCCGGTGCGGCGCGACACGCCGCACAGCGCGGCCCAGGACGTCCTGCGGGGAGCGGCGGGCCGGATCCAGGTGACCTTCCCGCTCCCGCCCACCGCGCGGCAGAGCCACGAGGCCATCGTCGAGAACCTGCGGGCCCTGGGCTTCGTGCGGGTGCAGGTCGGCGAGAGCGCCTGGCATCTCGATCAGCTTCCGGCCGGCCTGGACCTGGCCGCCGCACCGGAGCTGCTCGTCGTGGTGGACCGCCTGACCCTGGACGCCGGGCCGGGCGGGTCTGACGGCGCGCCGCCCGCGCCGCCCGGCCGCCTGGTCGAGGCCCTGGCCACCGCCTTCGCCGAGGGGGAGGGCGTGGCCCTGGTGCTGCACGAGGGCGGCCGGCTCCGCTTCACCGAGCGCCCCGCCTGCAGCCGCTGCGACACGCCGGCGGCGGTGGTGACCCCGGCGCTCTTCTCCTTCAACAATCCCCGCGGCGCGTGCCGCGGCTGCAACGGCTTCGGCGCGGTGCTGGAGTACGACGAATCGCTCATCGTGCCCGACCCGCGCCGGAGCCTCGCCGAAGGCGCGATCGCTCCCTGGACCAAGCCCCGCTACGAGGCCCGCCGCCGGCTGCTCCTCGCCACCGCCCGCGCCCTGGGCGCCGATCCCGATCGCCCCTGGGAGAGCCTCAAGCCCGCCCACCGGCGCGAACTCCTTTACGGCCGCCACGGCCGCTACGTCGGCATTTTCCCCTTTCTCAAGAGCCTCGAGGACAAGCGCTACAAGCAGTATGTGCGGGTCTTCCTCCGGCAGTACCAGCTCGCCCGGCCCTGCCCGCTCTGTCACGGCGCCCGGCTCAACGAGGATGCGCTCGCCGTGCGGGTGGCGGGCGAAACCATCGCGGCCGTCGCCGCCCGGCCGGTGGACCAGCTCGCCGGCTGGCTCGACCGGCTCGCGCTCACCGACTTCGAGCGCCAGGTGAGCCACCTGGTGCTCGAGCAGTTGCGCCGCCGTCTCGGGTTCCTGCGCGACGTGGGGCTCGGCTACCTCACGCTCGACCGCCTCACTCGGACGCTCTCCGGCGGCGAGGCCCAGCGCATCGCGCTCGCCAACGCGCTCGGCGCCAACCTGGTGGACGCGCTCTACGTCCTCGACGAACCCTCCATCGGGCTCCACCCGCGCGACATTGACCGCCTCCTCGCCCTGCTCGCCCGGCTCCGCGACCAGGGCAACACCGTGATCGTGGTGGAACACGATCCCGCGGCGATCCGCAAGGCCGATTTCATGCTCGAACTCGGGCCCGGCGCGGGCGAGCACGGCGGGCGGGTGGTGTACGCCGGCCCGGTGGCGGGCGCCACCGGCTCCCTCACAGGACAGTACCTCCAGGGCCTCAAGCGGATCGGGGTACCCAGCGTGCGGCGCCGGGCCGCGGCCTGGCTCCAGATCCGGGGCGCCACGCTCCACAACCTCCGCGGCGTGGACGCCGACATCCCGCTCGGCACCCTCACCGCGGTCACGGGTGTGTCAGGCTCCGGCAAGAGCACCCTGGTGCACGACGTGCTCTACCGCCAGCTCGAGGCCCGGCTCAAGGGCGGCCACTCGGCCAAGGAACACCTGGGCGAAACGGTGGGCCGCGTCACGGCGCTGCACGGTGCGGAACACCTGGACGACGTCCTCCTCCTCGACCAGTCGCCGATCGGGCGGACGCCGCGCTCCAACCCCATCACCTACGTCAAGGGATTCGACGACATCCGGGCCCTCTTCGCCGCCCAGCCCGAGGCCCGCCGCCGCCGCTACACCGCCGCCTCGTTCTCCTTCAACATGCCCGGCGGGCGCTGCGAGGCGTGCGAGGGCGCGGGCGCTGTGCTGGTCGAGATGGTCTTCCTGGCCGACGTGTACGTCCCCTGCGAGGTCTGCGGCGGCTCCCGCTACAAGCGGGAGATCCTGGACGTCCGGCTCCACGGCTACTCGATCGCCGAGGTCCTGCAGTTCACCGTGGACGAAGCCATCCGCCGGTTCCGGCACCAGCCCCGCCTGGGCCAGGCTCTCTGGCACCTCCAGCAGGTGGGGCTCGGCTATCTGCGGCTGGGCCAGCCCGCCACGACGCTCTCCGGCGGCGAGGCCCAGCGCCTGAAGATCGCCCGCGAGCTGGCCCAGGCGGGCCGCCGGGCGGGGCGCAAGCTCTACCTGCTGGACGAGCCCACCACCGGCCTCCATCTCGACGACGTGCGCGTCCTCATCCAGGTGCTGGACCGCCTGGTGGACGCGGGCCATACCGTCGTCGTCATCGAGCATCACCTCGACGTGATCAAGCGCGCCGACTGGGTCATTGACCTGGGTCCCGAGGCAGGCGACCAGGGCGGCCGGGTCGTCGCCCAGGGCACCCCCGAACAGGTGGCCCAAGTCGAGGCGTCCCACACCGGGCGCTACCTGCGCGAGGTGCTGGCGCCGGCGGCGGCGCTGGCGGGATAGACCCGTTACCTGCTCTTGATCGCCCCCCCATCGGCGAGTGACCGGGACCCCCGAACGTGCCTCCGTTCCCTGGAGGTGTTCCCTTTCACCGTTCGAGGTCCCATGGCCACGCTACCCCTTCGCCCCGCCCTCGGGCTCTTCCTCGCCGGTACCCTCGCCGCCTGCGAGGCCCGGACCCTGGAATCGCCAGGCCCCTCTGCCGAAGCCCTCCCCGGGGCCGGCGCGCGCTTCCGCACGGCGGCGCCCGCCCAGGTCCGCCTCCTCACGCGCGGCGACCTGCTCCCGCTCGTCACCGTCGGCGACACCCTGCCCAACGGGCAACCGTGGGCTCCGATTCCGGATGGGTTAGGCGGGTACGCCGAGCAGGACCACCTGGTACTCTACGTCAATCACGAGCTTTCGGCCTCGGGGGTCCGCGATCCGAGCGGCACGCCCCGGTTCCGCTACGCCCGAGTCTCGCGGCTGGTGCTCGACCCGGCCACCTTCCAGGTGACCGACGCCAGCTACGTGGTCACCGGCAGCGAGCAGTATGAGCGGCTCTGCTCCGCCACCTGGGTAGGCCCCGAGGAAGGGTTCCCCGGCGGGTATTTCCTCACCGGCGAGGAATCCACCGGAGGGACCCACGACGGCATCCAGCTCGCCATCTCGCGCAGCGGCCAGGTATACGAGCTCCCCTGGATGGGCCGCTACGCGCACGAAAACCAGGTGGCGGTCCCCTACGCCGGCAAGGTCGTCACCCTGGGACTGGACGACACCCGGGGCGCCTCCGAACTCTACCTCTACGTGGCCGATCGGGAGGCGGACGTGCTCCACGGCACCGGCCGGCTCTACGTCCTCACCGTGCCCGGCGTCCCGAACGTGGCCGCGCTCACCCGGGGCAAGCCCGTCGAAGGCCGCTTCGTGGAAGTCCCCCAGGCGGCGTCGCTTTCCTCCGGGGCCTTGCAGGCGACCGTGAACGCCCTCGGCGCCTTTCCCTTCGTCCGGCTCGAGGATGGGGACTACGACAAGCAGCGCGGCCGCCGGCAGCCGACGCTCTACTTCGTGGATACCGGGTCAGGCACCACGCTCTGCAACGGCGCTCTCTGCGATCCCTACGGCTCCATCTACCGCCTGGAGCTCGACCCCCGCGACCCGACTCGGGCTCGCCTGACCTTGCTCGAGCGCTCCTCCGGATGGCAGAGCGGCTGGGCCTCCCCGGACAACGTCGCGGCGAGCCGCACCAGCCTCATGGTGCAGGAAGACCCCGCCATCGCCGCCTTCGCGCGGGCCCCGCGCATCTACCACTTCCGGATCCGGGGCAACGGCACCCTGGGACCCGGCGAGGCCGTGGTCGAGGCCAACAATCCGGAGTGCGTGGACGCCCAAGGTACCTGCTGGGAAACCAGCGGAATCGTTGATGCGAGCGCCTGGTTCGGCCCCGGCGCCTGGCTGTTCGACGTCCAGGCCCACAGCAAACCCGCCCCGGGGGCCAATCTGCAGGCCGAGGACGGGCAGCTCCTGTTCCTGCGGATTCGGGGGACGTGACGGCCGGACGGGAGGACGGTAGGAGGCTAGCGCCCTACCGTCCTCCGTTCCCTGCCCGCCAACACCTCGTCCGCCTCCCGGAGCAGCGCCTCCGTGGTCTCCCAGTCAATGCACGCGTCGGTGATCGAAACGCCGTAGCGGAGGCCGCGGCCGCCGGGCTCCAGGCGCTGGCTCCCGGCGTGCAGGTGGCTCTCCAGCATGACGCCCAGGATGTCGGGGCTCCCACCCCCCCCCGCCACCTGGCCCAGCACATCGCGGAACACGAGAGCCTGGCGGGTGTGGTCCTTGTTCGAGTTGCCGTGGCTGCAATCCACCATCACCCGGGTGGGAAGCCCTCGCAGGGCTAGGAGCCTCGCGGCCTCCCGCACCGAGGCGGCATCGTAATTGGTCCGCCCGCCGCCGCCCCGCAGCACCAGGTGGCGGTCGGGGTTCCCGGACGTGTGCACGATCGCGCCCCGGCCCTCCTCGTCAATGCCCAGGAACGTGTGGGGCGTGGCGGCGGCCTGCATGGCGTCCAGCGCCACGGTCAGGTTGCCGTCCGTCGTGTTCTTGAACCCCACCGGCATGGAGAGCCCGCTCGCCATCTCCCGGTGGGTCTGGGATTCCGCCGTCCGCGCCCCGATCGCCGTCCACGCCACCAGATCGGCGATGTACTGCGGGATCACGGGACCCAGCAGCTCCGTCGCGGCCGGGAGCCCCAGGTCGGCGACGTCGAGGAGCAGCTTCCGGGCGAGGCGGAGCCCCGTCGCCATGTCCCGGGTGCCGTCCAGGTGGGGGTCGTTGATGAGCCCCTTCCAGCCGACCGTGGTCCGGGGCTTCTCGAAATACACCCGCATCAGGATCGCCAGCGTCCCCGACAACTCCACCCGGAGCCGGGCGAGGCGCTGGGCATAATCGAGCGCGGCCACCGGATCGTGAATCGAGCAGGGCCCCGCGATCACCAGGAGCCGCGGATCCCGCCCGGTCAGGATCGCGCGCACCTCCTCCCGCCCGGCCAGGACCGTCTGGGCCGCACGGCGGGTGAGCGGCAGCTCGGCCAGGAGCGCCCGGGGCGGGAGCAACGGCTCGAAGCGGACGACATGCAGGTTGCTGGTGACCGGCACCAGCGGGCGAGGCTCGGACACAGAAGACTCCGTCGAAGCGTATAAAGATGCAGGAGCGTTCGGGGAGGCGGTAGGGCGGCTGGAACGGGGAGCCGTGCCAGGCCGGCCCGGCCTCCGGGGCGGGCCTGTCGAATTCGACGCCGGCCGTTCGACCAGACCCAGGAAACCGGAAGGGCCGTTTGCACTCACCCGGGCGGCGCCGCGCCGCGCGTCCCCGGCCGAAAGGAACCGAGTCATGCGCGTCATGGTCATCGTCAAGGCGACCAGGAACTCCGAGGCCGGTATCATGCCGAGCGCACAGCTCCTGGCCGACATGGGCAGGTTCAACGAGGAACTGGTGAGGGCGGGTGTCATGCTCGCGGGCGAGGGGCTCCACCCGAGTTCCCGGGGCAAGCGGGTCACCTTCTCCGGGGGGCGGCGCACCGTCACCGACGGCCCGTTCGCGGAGACCAAGGAACTGATCGCGGGGTTCTGGCTCTGGCAGGTGAAGTCCATGGACGAGGCGCTGGCGTGGGTCGAGCGCTGCCCCCATCCGATGCCCGGCGAGGAGGCGGTGCTGGAAATCCGGCCGGTGCTCGAAGCGGAGGACTTCGGGAAGGAGTTCACGCCCGAGCTTCGTGCCCGGGAGGAGCGGCTCCGCGCCGACCTCGAGCGCCGGAAGCGGTCGGCCGGAGGCGGCCAGGCCTGAACCTCGGTGGATCCTGTTTCTTTGGCGGCGCACGGCGCGGGCGACTGGAGCCTCGACTGGTGCCGGCGCCGCCGGCGCGAACCACGATTCCGAACCCAAGCGGAGGCGGACCATGCCCGGGGCGACGTCGAAGATCTTTCCTTCTTTCTGGTACGCCAGAGAGGCCGAGGAGGCCGCGCGGTTCTACGCCTCGATTTTCCCGGATTCCCGGGTGGACCGGGTCACCACGCTTCAGAGCGACTCGCCGAGCGGGCCGCCGGGCTCGGTGACGGTGGTGGACTTCACGCTGCTGGGCCAGCGGTTCCAGGCCATGAGCGCCGGGCCCCACCACGAGTTCAACGATGCCATCTCGATCGTCGTCCGGTGCGACGACCAGGCGGAGCTCGACCGTTACTGGGACGCGCTGCTCGAGGGGGGCGGGAAGCCGCAGGCCTGCGGGTGGTTGATCGACCGCTATGGGCTCAGGTGGCAGGTCGTGCCGGCGGTCCTGGAGCGGCTGATGAGCGACCGGGACCCGGCCCGGTCGAAGCGGGTCACGGACGCCCTGCTCCAGATGGTGAAGCTCGATATCGCGGAGCTGGAGCGGGCGTACCGGGGGTGAGGGCGGGGATCCCGCGAAGGTCCCATCGCCGCCACGGGGGGTCGCGCCAAGGTCCCATCGCCGTGACGCGAGCGGGGCCACGCTTCGCTCCGGGAGGCCCGCGCCCGCCGCTCCGCGGAGTGGGCGAACGAGATACCCGCGTCCCAGGCGGCCGTCATCGAGGAGGGCCTCCGGGCCGCCTCCCGGCGGGGCGGCTGAGCGGATGCGCGCGTATCAGGGGAACCCGGCGGCGAAGCGGTCGCGCTCGCGTCGCCAGGCGGACTCGAGTTCGACGAGGAGCGCGCGAAAGCCGGTGTCGCTGCGGATCGGCTCGAGCAGCGGATCCCGTGCGAACCAGGGGTAGCACCTGAACCCCGTGAGAGCAGCGGTGCGGAGCCAGCGCACGGCCTCCCGCGGTTCCCGGAGCTGGGCGTGGGCGGCGCCGAGACTGTAGGCGACGTGGTGGTCCACGAGCCCGCGTTCCGCCTGGCGTACCAGCTCGCGGGCGCGCTCGCGTTCGCCGCGATGCGCGAGGAAGCTGGCGAGCGCCGCGAGGGCGCGGGACGCCGAGGATCCGGAGCCGCGGAAGGCCAGCTCGCCGGCGACTCGCTCGGCCTGGGTGGCGTCGCCCGCGTAGAAGTACGCCAGGGCGAGATAGGGATCCGCGACCGGCCGGTCGCTCAGCCGCTGCGCGTCCTGGAACAGCGCGATCGCCTCGGGGTAACGTCCCGCCGCCAGCGCCACGGTGCCGAGCGTGCGTGTGGCCTCCACCCGGTCGCCAGGCGGCTGCACCGCGAGCCCGGCCCGGACCACACGCTCGGCCTCGTCGAGCAACCCCAGGTGGACGAGGGCCCCGCCCAGGTAGAAGCGGGCGTTCGCGAGGTTCGGGTTCAGGGCGAGCGCCTTCCGGCTCTCGCGGATCGTCGCGTCCCAGTCGAACTCGGTCTTCCGATGCACGGCCGCGAGCGCCTCGTGGACCTCGGCACGCTGCGGGTCGAGCGTGAGGGCGGCGTGGCCCGCGCGGATCGCCCGCTCGGCCCAGGCGGGCGCGTCCTCCCGGCCCGCAAAACGCAGGTGCATCTCGGCGGCGGCGACGGCCAACCCCGCGTACCCGAGCGCGAACGTGGAATCGCGGGCCACCGCCGCCTCGAACAGGCGGATCGCCTCGCGGGTCTCGGCTTCCCGGTGGCGGGCGAGCAACATGCGGCCCTCGAGGTACAGCCGGGAAGCGGCCGTGTCCGCCGGCGGGCGGTCCGGCCGGGCGGGAGGGAGGGTCGTCACCACCCCCGCCGGGGCCTGGAGTTCGGGTGTGGCGGCGGGCTCCGCGCCGGCGCCCCGATCTCGCTCCCGCGCCTCCCGGCCCGGTCCGAGCCACCAGGCCAGCAGGAGCATGCCGAACGCGGCAGCGACCAGGAGCCAGCGTCCCGGCCGCCGGAGCGGTGTCGTCCGCGGCCCCGCGGCCGTCCCGGCGGCCGGCGTGGCGAACGGCTCCAGGTGCGCCAGCAACTCGTCCGCGGACTGCCAGCGCTCGGTCGGGTCCTTTGCCAGGCAGCGCATGATGGCGCCGGCGAACGCCGCCGGCAGGGCAGGACAGTGTTCCCCCAACGGCCGCGGCGGCTGGGTGAGGTGGGCGGCGAGAACGGCCTGGGGAAGGGCACCTGTGAAGGGCGGCGCCCCGCTCAGCATCTCGTAGGCCGTCACCCCGACCGCGTAGAGGTCAACCCGGCCGTCCACCGCGGCCTGGCCGGCGGCCTGCTCGGGCGCCATGTAGGCCGGCGTCCCGATGGCGAGGCCCAGGGTGGTGAGCGTCCCCCCGGCGACGGTGTCCATTGTGGCGGCGGCGGCGACCGCCTTGGCCACCCCGAAATCCATCACCAGCGCGTGGCGACCGGCCAGCATGATGTTCTCGGGCTTGATGTCCCGGTGGACCACACCCCGGTGGTGCGCGTAGGCCAGCGCGTCGAGCACATCCACCAGGATCCGCGCGGCATCGCCGGGAGCAAGGATTCGCTCTCGCACCAGGCGATCCCGTAAACTCTCCCCTTCGACATAGGGCATGACGTAGTACAGGAGGCCTGTGCCTCCCCGGTCGGCGATTTCCCCCGAGTCGATCAGGGTCAGGATGTTGGGATGCTGGAGCTTCGCGGTGATCTGGATCTCCCGCAGGAACCGCTCGGCGCCGAGATAGGTTGCCAGCTCGGGGCGCAGGACCTTGATCGCCACCTTGCGGCGGTGCTTTCGGTCCTCGGCGAGGTAGACCGTGGCCATCCCGCCATGACCGAGTTCCGACTCGATGCGGTACCGGTCGCTCAGGGTGGAAACGAGCGAAGGGGCAAGCTCGGCCATCTCGGCCTATATATGGTACCGCGGTCCGCTTCCCGCGAGGGGGGCGGCCTCGCGGCGCCATCACCTCCGCCATCCCCCTGGCCGATCCGCTTCGATCGGAACGAACTTGCCAGGGCCTTCGGTGACCTGGGCACCGGCGTGCCGCTCCCCGTGGGCATGGTCCCCCCGGCTGGGTTGGACAACGCCAGGGGGCCGACCCGGGCGGGGGGCTCCAGCTCGGGCGGCCGGCAGTGTCAGGCATGTCGCGGCCGCTCGGCGCCCGTGCTCCAGTGGCTGGCCGCTCCGGTCCGCCGGGTCCATCGCCTGGAGTCAGGGGCCGGTGCCGTCGCCGGCCGTCGCCGTGTAGATGACCGTGGGATCGTCTAGCGGGACGGCATACGCCCCCTCGGTTTGTGGTGGGTGATCCGCTGGAGTTGGGCGCCCATCGCCACCTTCCGGATGATGCTCGCGCGAATCCGCGCTACGCCGCGATGGGTTCGTAGCCGGCCGGCGGCGGACCGCCGGCCGCGAGGGCCGCCTTGAGCGCGCGCGCGTGGTGACAGGCGCCCCGGTACTGGAATCCCGCGCAGGTACAGGTCACGTCGCCCTCGTCCACCTCGAGCACGTGGGACTTCCCCGGGTCGGACCGGCTTACCACGCGGTAACGTTGCGCCACCGGCCCGCTCAGCACCCGGGCGAGAGCCAGGATCGCTTCCGCGGGCAGGGCGCCGAGCGCCGCGCGGGCGGCCTTCAGTTCGGGCGCGGCCTCCTTCGCGGCCACCGCCGCCGCGGCCTCGCGGAGGAGCCGGTCCACCGGATCCTCCCCGCTCGCGTCGTCGGACAGGTCCGCGAGCGACGGCGACAGCGCCCGTACCGCTCCCTCGAGTTCCTGCAGGAGGTCGCCGCCCAAGGGGACGCCGCCCTTGGCCTCGACCACGGCCTCGATCAGCGACGCCTTCACCTGGAGTGCTCGGCTCACGAACTCGTCCACCGTCCCCTCCGCGACGACATAGGTCACGTTCACCACTCCCCGCTGGCCGATCCGATAGGCGCGGTCCTCCGCCTGCCAGTGGTTCGCCGGCACCCAGTCCAGATCGTTGAAGATCACCTGGCGTGCGGCGGTGAGGTTGAGCCCGACGCCACCGGCCACCAGGTTCGCGACGAATACCCGGACCGACGAATCCTGCTGGAACCGGTCGACCAGCTCCTGTCGCTGCGCCGCCGGCGTGGCACCGGTGAGCTTCACGGCCTGGGTGCCGAAGTGCGCCGCGATCTGCCCCACCGGCGCGTCGAAGCTGCTGAAGACGATCGCCTTCTCGCCCTGCGCGACCACGCCCTCCGCGAACTCGATCGTGGTGGCGACCTTGGCCCGGGCGATCTGCTCGCGGGCCTTGGTGAGGGCGCTCAGCAGTCGCACCCGGTCCTGTCCCACGGGCGTCCGGCCCCGCGCCCGACCGAGGGTGCCCGCGATGAGCGCTTCCAGCACGCGCCGGGTCTCGTTCCGCCCGGTCCCCGCTGGGACGGGAACGGCGAGCCAGGTCCGGAGCTTGGGCGGGAGGTCGAGCACCTCCTCCTTGGTTCGGCGCAGCATCACCCCGTGGAGCTGCACCCGGAGCTCCTCGAGATTGCTCGCCCCGTCGGTGACCCAGCCGAACCCGTTGTGGCGGGCGTCGCAGTAGCGCCGGGCAAACGACAGGAAGCTCCGCCCCATTGGGTGGCCCACCAGCTGCAGCAACGGAAACAGGTCACGCGGCCGGTTCGTGAGCGGCGTGCCGGTCAGGGCGTGGAGCACGGCGCCAGGCGCTCCGGCCACGAGCTGGCGGGCGAGCTGACTCCGTCGGCTGGTGTGGTTCTTCAGGTAGTGGGCCTCGTCGAACACGAGCCCGGCCCAGGGGATCGCGCCGAGTTGGTCCACGTGTTTCGCAAGGATGTCGTAGTTCACGATCACCCACCCGTCGAACTCCGGCTCCGGGGGATCGCCCGGGCCCACGATCACGACCCGCGCATCCGGCCTGGCAGCGAGGATCTCTCGCTCCCAGTTCCGCTTTACCGAGGCCGGGGCCACCACCAGATAAGGGCCGGCCGGCGCCGCCGCGGTGACGGCCACGATGGACTGGCGGGTCTTGCCGAGCCCCATGTCGTCGGCCAGGATGGCGCGGCGGCGGCCGAGCAGGAATGCGACTCCCTCGACCTGGTGGGGGTACAGTCCCCGGGCGAGCTCGTGCGCGCGGGCGAGCGCCTCGGCGTGGACCTCAGGGGACGGCGTGGGGAACGTCGGAATCGGCGGCATGGGCAGGCCCTTTCGATGTGCGATGCCGTCTCGTTCGCGCATGGTTCCGGTCCGGGATCGGGCCGGTCGGCTGGGCCACCGTGTGCCTCCCGATATGGAGGCCGGGCCACGGTCTGGCGTGCGGGTCATCGAGCCGAATCTCTCGCCGCACTCTGCATGGTGGCCGCCGAGACGGAGGCGGCCGATGGAGCTGAACCACGGTACCAACGGGGTGTGACACCCCAACGTCCGGGCGGCCAGCAACGAAGGCTGGAGCCGCCGGCGACCGTCCGTGCCGGGCCGTGCGGTGCACGAGCCGGGCACGGTACGCCAGGTTGCCCAGCAAACGGTGTGCCAGGCAGGGAGCAACCAGTGTGCCAGGCACTCGCCAGGTCGGGTTGGCGGGGCTGCGGGTTCCGGCTTTCCCCCAGAGCCGGTCACCGCCGGCCGCGCTGATCGGCGGAGATGCTCGCACCGAGGCGGCCTTGAGACAGCCTTCGTTCAGGGCCAGGAAATCGATGGACCTGACGAAGATGCCCTCTTCGTAGCGGCAAAACTGGCCCGGCTCGGCGTCGAAGGAGGCGCGATTCACCAGCCGCACGTAGAGTCCGAATTTCTCCTGGAGCTCCTCATCTTTCCACTGCTTCGTGAGGCCACCCGGGGTGATGATCAGGACTCCTGGAGTACTCCCCGGAAGAGCAGCTCCTTGGTCAAGAGCCCGGTCATGATCGTCTTGCCGGCACCTGTATCGTCGGCGAGCAGAAACCGGATTCGCGGCAGCGGAAGGGAAAAGCGAGACGGCCTCGACCTGGTGAGGAAGCGGATCGGCGATGCTCGCGTTGACGGCGAAAAGCGGGTTCTTCATGGCGACACCTCGAAGCCTCTCGCTGTAGACGGACGCGGCACATGTAGGGCGATGTGGTAGGCTACATGGCAGGCCGTTGTCACTCTTCAATCCGAAGGGCCCGGGGTCCTGCCGGGTCCGGCGGGGGGCGGACTTTCCAACGGATTTTGCGGGTAGGCTTCCGCCACGGCGCGCCGTGGCGCGCCCCGTGGCCCCCAGGGCGCGCGGCTTCGACGTGTTGGCCTTTGGGGCCTCACGGAGCCGTCGCGTCAAAGACGCCACGTATGGGCGCGTTCCTGAAATCTCAACTTCAAAGGCCGCCCGGCCAAAGCCCCCCGCTACCGTTCGCGGAAGCGCGTCCGAACCGAACCTGCAGGGCGTTTTCCTCTACGAGGGAAAGGTCCCAGCTACCGGCCGGCGGGGACGAGCGCCGCGACCTGTGGGCGGAGCTCGCCAATCACGGTTTGGAAGGTGGGCAGCCCTGGCACCAGCGGGCCGAGCCACTGATTCCAGGTCTTCTCGACATAGGCGAGCATGCGATCCTCGAAGAAGTCCTCCGGCCCCGCGAAGGCGACGTTTCGCACGGCGCACTTCTCGCGCAGGAAGGAGGCGAAGTCGGAGAGGTCCATCCGGTCCTTGTATGCCCGGAGGATGCGCCAGAGGTCATAGTAGTCGCGGGCGCGCGAGCGGCTCCAGCCCCGCTCTTCGAGCTCCTCGACGTGCTGGAGGATCGCGCGCAGTTTCTCGGCGACGATTTCCTCCAGCGCGTAGACCCGGACCTCCGCTTCGAGGGGCTCGCCATACTCGTGGATGACTCTCCGCTTCTGGACCGGCTTGAGGATCTTCTCGTCCACCGCCGTCTCGATCATGACGCGCGTCTGCGGTTGCCTTTGCCACGGGAAACGCGCTTGGATCGTGAAGGTCTCCTGGCCTCCCGGGTGCGGGTTTTTCTCGGTGTACCGCTCACAGGCGATCTCCACCGGGGCGTACTCGTCGAGCAGGCTCGACGCGGCGCCGCAGGCTTCCCGGACGGCGCGCTCCATCGCCGCACCGGCGGGCGCACCTTCCCGAGCGGAGAAGTCCAGGTCCTCGGAGAAGCGGTAGCCGCCGAAGTAGCACTTCTTGAGCGCCGTGCCGCCCTTGAAGACGAGCGTCTCCCGGAGCGATTCGACCTGCCCGATACCGGCGAGAACCCAGGAGAGCCGGTAGTCCCGCTCGAGGACCTCCCAGGGAATGCCGCGATGCGGAGCGCGACCGTCTCGCCCACGCCTACTGCGCCGTGCTCGAGGCGCTGGCGGCCACCGCGAGCGACCGCGGCAACCCGGCCGCCGCGATCGAGTGGTGGCGGCGCCGGGCGGCGCAGGACCCGCTCGACGTGCGCGTCGCCTGCGCGCTCATGGCGGCGCTGGCCGCGGCCGGTAACCGTGCCGGCGCGCTCGCGCACGCGCGCGCCTTTTCCAGCCTTCTGAAGGCGGAGCTAGGGCTCGACTCCGACCCTCAGGTGGACGAACTCGTCGCCACCTTGCGCCAGATGCCACCGGATGCACCCAAGGCGTCCGCGAGAGCAGCTGAAGCATCCCTGGGTATCGTCGCTTCGCGGACGACCCGCGGGCCGGCCGTGCGGTTCCCAGCCCCATCCGACGCCGCCAGACGGGAGCCCGTGCACGTGTCTCGGTGGGCGGGCCGTCGGGCCGGCGGGCTCGCTGCCCTGCTCGTGCTGTCCGCGGCGACGCTCGCGCTCTGGCTGCGCGCGCGCTCAGACGAGTCGGCCACGCCCGCGCCGGTCGGCGCAATGGGATCGCTTCCCCGAGGCTCGGACGCACCTCCGGCGGACGCGGCGACCTACGAGCTGTACCGGCAGGGCCGCGCGAAGCTTGCACGGCACCGAGAGGCCGAGGCGCGCGAGGCGATCGCGCTCTTCGAGGCCGCCGTGGCCCGCGACTCCTCGTTCGCACTCGCGCACGCGGGTTTGGCGATCGCCAGCGCCGAGGTGCATCTCCGCTTGGCAAGCCGCGAGGACGCGCCGGCGTGGGCGGAGCGGGCGATACGGGAGGGCCGCGTGGCGCTCGCGCTGGACGCACAGCTCGCGGAGGTCCATGAGGCGCTCGCGGCCGTGCATCGCAAGCGAGTTCGACCGGGACGCGACCATCGAGGAAAGCCGCAAGGCGCTCGAGTTGAACCCGGGCCTCGCGAACGCCCACTTCTACGTGGGGGGCGCTCTGTTCCACCTCGGACTGCTGGACGAGGCGGAGGGTGTGGTCCGTGCCGGGTTGCAGGTGCGGCCGATGGGCGACCGCGTGGAGGCGCTGCGCACGCTCGGGACGATCGCGCTGGCGGCCGGGCGCTACGACGAGGCGATCGCACTGCTCCAGGACCTGCAGCGGCTGAGCGACCGGCCGGTGTCGGATCCCTGGCTCGCGCTGGCCTACTTCTACGCGGGCGAGGTCGCGCTGGCCGAGCGACTCGCGGAAGACCTCGCGGCGCCCGGCTCGGGCTCCTCGGCATCGCGGGCGCGTGCGGCACTCGCCGGCTTCCTCGCGAACCGCGGTGAGCGCGAACGGCCGCTGAGGCTCGTCGCGCTGGCCGGGCGCGGGCTCGTGGACCACCACGTCGCCTACAGCCTCGGCGCCGCCCACGCGCACCTCCGTGAACCCCAGGAGGCCGTACGCTGGCTTCGCACGGCCGCCGAAACGGGGTTTCCCTGCTACCCCTGGTTCGCCCGCGATCCTCTGCTCGACCCGATCCGTGCGGATACGGCCTTTCGCGCGCTGCTCGCCCAGCTGGAAGCCTCCTGGCAGCGCGAGCTTGGCCGATACGGCACAGCATCCGGCCGAAGGCGACCTGTAGACGACGCCCGATGACGGATCCGGCGCGGGGCACGCGGGACACGACCTGTCCGGCGCCCGCCCCGACGTTCGTGCGCCCGTTCTGGACCGCCGACTACAAAAGGCCGGTCAACGGGTCTGCGAGGCGGGCTTCAGCAGCCAGCAGGTGCTGCAACGAGCTTTGCGTACCCTCGATCTGGCTCGAGAGCACGGCTTCCTTGCGGACATACATCAAGACGAAAAGTCGGGATTGGGCAGCGTGAGGCGCTTCTCTTCGCTCTCTTCGAAGTGCATCTCGTCAACGGTGCTGAGATCAATCCTGTCCCAGTAAACGTTCGCCGTGCGTAAAACGGCCGACGCCTCGGCCCACTCCTTGCTTTGGGTGAGAGAGCCTTGCCTTGCTGGATGGCAAACAGGTCTCCGAGCCGTACGATGCTCCACTCCTCGCTTCGCGGAGCGCATCGAGCGGGTACTCCCACACCTCGCGGTGCTGAAGCCCTTCCAGGTTCGGCGCTGTCGCACGCACATCCAGCGCGACCTTGAGGAGGCGCCGGAACCGCTCCATGGCACCGTCGCGCTGCTCCCAGTGCGCACCCTCGAACTCGTGGGTGTCGAGGATCTGCGTCTCTTTGAGCACGCCGATGCGAAGCCGCGCAGCCGGGAAGATTTCCTGCGGCCGTTCGGTGAAGAGGAGCACCGCGGCGTTGGTGAGCCTTCCCTCGCGCAAGAGGCCGAGGTTTTGCAAGATGCGCTCAGGCTCGTTGGAATTGATCTCCGGCAGCCGCCTTTGGGCGAGGTCGGTGAACCGGCGGATGGCGGAGCCAGCCACCCGATCGAGCCCGAGAGAACTCGGCAGTCCGTCCCAGCTTTGTCCGGACCGCTGAAGCACGAGCCGGCCAACCTCCTCCGGGGAAAGGTCGCGGTTGGTGCTTCCGACCCGCGTGCGGTATCGGCCGTTGAGCCCAACCACGCCGCGCGCCGGTTCGACCCGGACCTCGATGACTTCGTGCCCGCCGATGAAGCGCCTCGACACCGAAGGGGTGAGGCCCAGCCCCGACGCGACGGTATTCGCGATCCGCTGCATCTCTGCCTCAGGATCGGCGACACCGACCACTTCGCCGTCGTCTTCCACGCCCACAAGAAGCGTGCCGCCGCGCGTGCCAGGCACTCGCCAGGCCGGGCCGGCGGGGGCGCCTAGCCTCGCGGAATACGCCAACCTAGCATCAACCCTGACGCTTTCGCGTCCGCTGCCGATAGACCTCCGCGATCTCGCGCGCGCAAGCGTCTGGGTCCTTCAGAATGGCGCGCCCCCAATAGGTCAGCACCAGCCATCCGTTCCGCTGCAGCCAGTTGCGTTTCTGTGCGTCGAGCTCGAGCGTGTCCTGATTGCCATGGAATGCGAAGCCGTCGCAGAAGACCGCGATCTTTGCACCCGGGTAGGCAAAGTCCGGCACGGTGACGATGCGGTCGCCGTCCTTGACTTCGTACTGCATGTCCGGGAGGGGGAGTCCCGCCACCGACCGAAGGGCCTCCAGCAAGGTGGCCTCGATGGGTGACTGCGGACCCGGCCGCCTCGACCCCGGTGGTGAGACCGCCAGCTCGTTCCGCCTCGCCTCCAGGTTCTCCCTGAGCGCGCGCACCCCGGCCCCGGGTCGGGCGGTGACCCCGGCGACCGACTCCACCGCCGCTATGGCCGCGAGCAGGTCGCGAATGGCGTCCTTGTCGAAGAACGGGTGCCAGCGCTGATTGCGGTAGTGCTTGAGGCAGAGATAGCAGCCGCGCACGCATTCGTGCCTGTAAAGCCGCTCTTGCGCCGCTCCGGCAACCTCGGGGAGCCGCTTGGCCATCTCCTCGACGTAGCCGGCTCCGCCGGGAACGGTCTCGTAGAAGACGATTTCGTCGGCGACATCGCCGGGCCTCGCCAGCCGGGGGAAGGCAGCCAGTTCGTAGGGCTCGAGTTCCAGCAGGTCCCCCGCTCCAGCGAGCAGCGCCTCCGCCAGCGTCACTGCGGTCGGCGAGAGCGTCGCACGGCCTATGGCCCGCATGTCGTCGCGGGTCGGGAAACTCAGCACCAGGCAGTCGCTGAGGAACTCGTAGCCCAGGACCAGTGGCACGGGCTCGGCAGCACACAGCCTGGCGTGGTTCTCCCGCCAGGTGACCACGGCGCGCTGGTGCGCGTCGTCGTGCGGATCGTGCGGCAGATGCCGGCCACAGTCGGGGCACAGCCAGAATCGTTTGGCATCGCCGGTCTTAGAGTCCGCGCGGCCCCAGTTGGTGACGACGACCCGCGCCAGCCGGTGGTGCTCCACCGGGATGAACGGGTACGGATAGAGGATGACCTCGCTCTGATCGCCAGCCAGGAGACTCTCTCGCCGCACGTGGTATTGCCGCTGGCGGGATTCCTCGTCCGACCCGATGCGCAGGGACTCCTCTGCCTCGAAGGCGTCCACGAAGACGCAATCCACCGCGGGCGGCAGGGGCGACTCGCACCGCGCGCAGGCGTTCCGGGGTTCCTCGGTGATCTCGTCGCACCGCTCGCAGAACCTGAAGGACCGGAGACGCCCGGACGTCTCCGCGTCGGACCGGGTGGGCCGGTCGCTCGCGCGCCCCGGGCCTCCAGCGAAGAGCGCGCGGATCGAACGGAGCTTGTGGCCATTGGCGTACACGTAGTTCCCTGGCGCGAACTCCTCGATGGCGATCGCGGAGGGACGAAACAGCGTCGGCGTGTCGGCCACGCCCGGATCGAGGCTGAACGTATCGAGCGGGAACTGGTAGGCCGGCAGGAAGCCCTGCGTGGCGAGGTAATTCAGCGCGTAGGCCCGCTCCGGGTCCTGCGTGATCTCCCGGTAGGCCCGCTGACGCGCCGTGGCCTTCTTCATATCGTGCAGCGGCGACCCCACGGTGGAGTACTGCCTGAACTCATCCTGAAGCTGGCGCACCCGGTGCCACCAGAGGTCAAGGATCCCCCTCAGCTCGGCCTCGAACCGTTCGACGAGCTCCCGGGTTTCGTCCACCCCATAACGGGCCACACGGCCCGCCCGGCGATCGTCCTCGAACAGTGCGCCAAGTCTGGTTGCGAGGGACAATCCTTCCTGTCGGACGGCCGCGAAGAGGCCTTCGAGCTGTTCGAGCCGGCACGCCGTTGGCGACCGGATGTCGTCCAGCAAGTCCCCCATGAGGCGCGGCAACTGAACCGGCAGCAGCGCGAGCAGGTAGGAGCGCAGATGCCGGTGCACGACCTTGACATTGTCCAGTCGAAGCCGAGGCGGCGTGAAGCTGCCCCCGACGAGCCACTCCGGGTTCTCGAACGCGTGACGGTCGTGGGCGCCGCCGGCGCAGAAGGTCGAAACGAACCCGATCCTGAGCCGCCGGCCGGCCCGACCCACGCGCTGCATGTAGTTCGCCGGCGTGGGAGGCGCGTTCCGGAGAATGACGGTGAGCAGCGGTCCGATGTCCACCCCCAGCTCGAGCGTCGGGGTGCAGACCAGGGCGTCGAGGCGCCCCTCCTTGAACGCGGTCTCTCGCGCCGCGCGCTCGTCACCGGCGATCGCGGCGCTGTGCTCGGCCACGGCGAATCTCAAAGGCTCGCGGTCGGTATAGAGCCGCACGTAGTAGTTGTCCTGGTCCACCTCGCGCTGCTCCAGCCTGCCTTGCGAGCACTTGGGCGTGGGACAGGTGGGCAGCTCGTAGGCAGCCCACATCTGACACGCCACACAGCGGTACCCGACTGCGGGCCGGATCAGACGAATTATCTTGGGATTGACCTGAAGTATGCGGAGAGACGCCGAACGGTCAGCCCCCGCCAGCGGGAAGTTCGGGACGACCTGAAGTAACTCCAGTTTGAGCAGCACCGGAACAACCGCCTGCAGAAAAGCTTCTGCCCGGGCCCGATCGCCACCCAGAACACGCGCCACGATCTTCTGTACGGCCGTGAGCTGGCCGGCTCTCGGATTCTCCTGGTAGAACCCGAGGATGGTTCCGGATCTGGACTTCCGGATATGATCCGGCCGATCCAGGGCAAAGCCCTTGGGGTTCCGGTCGCGGTCCGGAAACCGCACCGAATAGGGTTCGGCCTCCAGCTCCCGGTAGCGCCGCTTGCGGTTGGGATCCACGTACTCCTGGAAGAAATCGAATCCGACCGCACGGTTCTTTCGCATCACGTCAAGGACCGCACGGACGGTCTGCACCGCAGTATTCATATCCAGGCCCGCGGCGCTGGCCGCCGCGGTGAACGTGGGGTCATCGGGCAACTCGTCGAGGAACTCGTATTCGACACCCACGAGCCCCAGGTTCTCGAGCGACGCACGCTGCCGCGCGTGGCGGGTGAACTCGTTGGCTACCTCGTAGGTCAGCGCATCGAGCCAGCGCTCCCGCTCGGGGCGGGTCACCCTGCCTGAAATGATGCCGAGCCGCCTGTACTCGTCGAACAGCCGCTGCGGAAGCTCGATCAGGTACAGGCCCCTTTCCGCCGCGGCGTGCACCTCGTGCGCCACGACGTGCCGCAGCGCAAAGCTGCGGTGCCGGTCGGCCGTGTAACCGGCCTGGTGGGCCACGTCCTGCCGGTTGTCGGCAAAGAGCAGGAGCTTCCGGTCTTCGCCGGCGAGAAGATCCAGATGGCGTGCCGCGATCGTGGCGACCGTCGAGGCGGTGCCGGTACGGAGCGGCGTGACGATGTCGCCCTTGGTGTAGGTGTCGCCGCAGGCGGGGCAGACGTGCAGAATCCCTGCCTGGGGTGGCTGCTTCTTGGGCCAGCGATAGGCGAGGTACGGGACGCCGGAGCGGTTGCAGGAGGGGCACTGGCCGCCCGGCTCCATCACCCGCCCGCAGGACAGGCACACCGAAACAGGCGCGAGCTTCGCCTCGGCGTCATCCGATGTGCGCTGTGCCCGGTGACGAGCTCGGCCGCCCTCGCTTTCGGTCTCGTCGTCCTCGCCGGTCTCCTCGTCGGCCGCGGCAAGCTCGTGAATCCGCGGGGTAAGAAACGCCGTACGCTCGTCGCTGTAGAAGTCGCCGCTCCCCACCGTTATGCCGCTGCCGTCTCCTTCCAGACGGACCTTGACGAAGTCCTGGCCGCAGGTCCGGCACAGAGCCGCGGGCCGCGCTGCCGATCCGCAGTGCGGACACTCCCCACCCCCCTGGGGGATGAGGCTCCGGCATCCCGGGTTGAGGCAGAGCCACACGTCGTAGACGCCGTGAAAGAACGTGTGGAGCTTGGGCCTGAGCCGCGGCGGGCGCTGGTCGTCCCCCACACTCCCGACCAGCAGGTAAGCCTCGACCTCGCGCCGCAGTTCCTCATCGCTCCGGTCGGCTCGACCGGCAATGCGAGCGCGGAGCGCGTTCGCAGCCTCCGACACCGAGGTGGGACGGGAGAACACGTCTTCCAGCACCGCGACCACGGCATTCCGGGCGAGCAGCGGAGCGACCCGCTCAGCCACCGCACCCTCCGCAGGGGCCGTCCGACCCGTGAGGCGCTGAGTCAGGCTCGCCACCGCCCCATCGTCGGCTGGATCGAAGCCCATGAGATCGGCATCGGACAGGTTCGGCGGATCGGGAGTTTCGAGCGGAACCTCGGGAGTCCGCGGCACGAAGCGTTCGGCGATGATGTCCCGCGCGAGCACGCGCTGCCCGAACAAGGCGGTCGCGAACGCCGCCAGCGCTTCGGCGCCGCCGGCTCCCGAAGCGACCGTCGCCGAGGTGCCGATCGCGACGACATCGCCCGGAGACCGATTCGCGTGCGCCCGGAGCCGGCGGATGAGACAGGCGATCTCGGTGGCGAGTGCACCGCGATACGAGTGCAGTTCGTCGAGCACCAGGAATCGGAGCGCGGGGGTGAAGAGCACGCGATCCTCCGGTCTCACCAGCAGGAACTCGAGCTGCTTGTAATTGGTGAGCAGAAGGTCCGGCGGATCCCGGCGGATGGCCGCGCGGGTCGGTCGCTCCGTCTCGGCCGGTTCTTCCCTGAGATTCTGCGAAGCCGAGTCGCTGTCGCCGGTGTAGAGGCCGTAGGACACCGAGAGGCCGCTTCCCCGCAAGAGCCGCCGCAGCCGCTCGAGCTGGTCGTTTGCAAGCGCGTTCATCGGGTAGAGCAGGATCGCCTGCACCCCGCGCACTCCCTGCTCCTTCCGGCGCAGTATGCCGTCGAGCACCGGCAGCAGGAACGCTTCGGTCTTGCCGGATCCCGTTCCCGTAGTGACGACGAACGACCGCCCGGCGCGGCCGGCCTCGAACGCGAGTTCCTGATGGCGGTAGATCGGGTGGTCGCCGAACGGCCAGTTGGCCCGGAGCAGGTCGGGGTGCGCGCGGCCCGCCCGGACGAGCGCCGCCAGGGTCGAGGCGGGTTCGTAGTCCTGCGCCAGCGTGACGTAGGGACCTCGCACCACCACATCCGCCTGGGCCAGGTGTGCCTCGAACTGCTGTCGCAGTCGCTCGTCCAGGAACCGGTAGGAGGTCCGCAGGAACCGGCCGTACTGCTCGATCAAGTGCTGAACGCAGCTGACGGCGGATGCGGTCACCGGGGGCTCCGACGCCTCGGATCAACTCGGACGAGAGGACGTTACATGGTTGCGAAACCAGGCGACGGCCCTGTGCAGGGCCGCCTCGGTCAGCAACGAGTCCAGCGGCCAGGCCACGAGCGTTCCGTACCTGGCAAAGTAAATCCCCACCTGCTTCAGGGTCCTGCCCATCTGGGCGTCGCCATTCACACCCCCCCACCAGGCGAGCAGGACATATCCGAGGAGCTGGTCGAACGCCATGCGCTCGAGCCTGAAGGTCTTTGTCGTCTTTATTTCCACCAGCACGTCATCCAGGATCAGGTCGGCGTCGGCCCCGCCGACAGCCGCCGACCCCTGGCCGAAGGCCGGATTCAGCACACAGCGCTCGTAGCGACGCACCATCCCCGAGGAACTCGCGGCTACCAGGACCCGAAGGTCCTCGATGTCCTCCCTCGAAGCCGGGGTCCGGATTTCATCGGCCCCCTTGCCGGTTCTGAAGACGGTATCGAGACGGGCGAGACCGAGCGCCACCTCGCAGAGTTCGTCGGAGAACTCTCCGCCGTTCAGGAATCGCCCGTGGTTTTCCTCGGCCCGTTGAACGAGGTCGTCGCCGCGAGAGCGAAGGTGAGGAGGCAATCGCTCGACCGCCGCTCGAGCGACCCACGCCCTGGTGTGCGCGCGCGGATTGGCCCGCTGCAGGTGCCAGCGCAGGAGGTAGTCGAAGGCGGTGCCAACGAGGCCGGGGTTGCTCGACCGGGGTGGCGCCACGAGGCCAGGGGCCGGGCGTGGCAACCTCGGCTGAGCCGCCAGCCCCCGCAGGTAGGCCCGCAGCTCCAGGTCGGTTTCAAGGAGGCTGGACAAGCTCATGCTGGATCGCTTGATAACGCTAGTGCAAAGTACTTGACTATAGCCGTTCGAAAATATAACATCAAGCCGGTGATCGCAAGATCGGTCCCGGTGGCGGAGGCGACCTGTGCCCGTTGATCAGCAGGAACTCGGCCGGCGGCTCAAGGCCGCCCGGGAGGCTTCTCGTCTCACTCAAGACGAGGTGGCCCGGCACCTGGGCGTATCGCGCTCGACCATCGCGCAGATGGAACTCGGCAACCGGGCCGTCACCAGCCTCGAGCTGGACAGGCTGGCATACCTCTACGGGCGCGACATTGGCGCGTTCCTCGCCCACGAGTTCCGGCCCGAGGACGCCCTGGTCGCCGTCTTTCGCCGGCACCCGGACATGGCGCGCGACGACCAGGTCCTTGCCGCGGTACGCCACAGTCTCGCCGCCGGCCGCGAGATCACGAACCTGGAGCGATTGCTGGGTGTGGACGCGGACCTGACCGCGCTGCCGGCGTACTCCCTCAAGACCCCCGCGACCAAGTGGGAGGCCATCCAGCAGGCCGAGCGGATCGCGGCCGAGGAGCGGCGCCGGTTGGGACTGGGCGACGCCCCGCTGCCCGGTGTCGCGGAACTGCTCGAAGGACAGGGGGTGCGGACGGCGAAGGCCGATCTGCCCCAGGATGTTTCAGGCCTCACGGTGGCCGACCCCGATGTAGGGGTCCTGGTCGTAGTGAACGGGACGCACGCGCCGGGGCGACAGCGGTTCTCGTACGCCCACGAGTACTGTCATGTGCTGCTCGATCGTGACGAGAAGGGCGCGATCAGCCGTACGAGCCAGCGCGACACGTTGCCCGAGGTCCGCGCGAACGCCTTTGCCGCGGCATTCCTGATGCCACCGGGCGGCGTCATCGGTTTCCTCCAGGGCCTCGCCAAGGGCCGGGCCAGCCGGCTCAAGGCCGAGGTGTTCGACGAGGAATCGGCGCTCACGGCCCAGGCGCGTCCCGCACCCAAGAGCCAAGACATCCAACTCTACGACGTGGTGCTCCTGGCGCACCATTTCGGGGTGAGCCGGATCTCGGCGCTATATCGGCTCAAGAACCTGAAGCTCCTCGACGAGACCGAGTTCGCGAACCTTCAGATCCAGGAGGAGGCCGGGCGCGGCAAGCAGATCGCCGAGACGCTTGGCCTCGCGGAGCCACAGGAGGACGGCGACGGCATCCGGGCGCGCATCGTGACGCTGGCGCTGGAGGCGTTCCGGCGGGGCGAGATCACCAGGCGCAAGCTCGAAGAGCTGGCCGCACTGGCCGGCCTGGACGCGTCCGCCCTGGAGGGCCTCTTGGGCGAGGCGGCGCTCGATGCCACGGCGACCGCCGAAGTGCTGGTGCCGCCGGAGTGATGCGTGTCGGGTGGAGCGGCGCGGACGGTCGTGCTGGATGCGAGCGTCGTGATCAATCTGATTCACGCTGGCCGGCTCGACCTGTTGGGCAGGATCGCGGGATACGAGTTCGTGGTGCCGGAGCAGGTGATTGAGGTGGAGGTCACGTACCCCGAACAGGCCCAGGCGCTTGCCGCGGCGGTGGAGGCAGGCTGGGTGCGGCGGGTCGAGGCCACGGACACTGTGGAGATGGAACTGTACGCCCAATTGTCAGCGGCGATGGACAAGGGCGAGGCCGCCTGTCTCGCGACGGCGGCCCATCGCGGCTGGATCGTGGCCTGCGACAAGGGAGGGCGGTTCCGCCGCGAGGCGGAGGCGCGCGTGGGAAGGGACAGGATCGTGAACACGCCGGGCATCATCGTGCTGGCGATCCGGCGCGGGCTGCTCACCATCGAGGAGGCGGACGCGATCAAGGACCTGTTGGCCGAGCGACGGTACGTCATGCCGTTCGGGTCGTTCCGAGATGTGGTCGGCAAGGTGCCATAACCCGCTGGTGTCGATTGGTAGAGGACGGAGAAGAAACATGCCAAGTCGCCAACTACCGCCCGGGTTGTACCTCGTGAAACAGCGCTCGCCCTCGAAGGGCGTAGACCACTACGGCGTCGTGGACACCGGGAACCGGCTAGGCTATGGCTGGCGGCCCGTCGTAATCCACCAGACTCCTCCGGCGATCCGCGTTGACTGGCTCGAGGGAACGGGGGTCTGGCTGGTCCTGGGAAAGGTTCTCGACGAGCCGGGGGCCATCGCCCGCATTCAGGCATCGCTACAGCATCGGACGTACGATCTGTTCGGGCACAACTGTGAGCACTTCGCACGATTTGTCACCACCGGGACGCGCGAAAGTCACCAGTTGCAGGCGGTGGTCGCGTTCGCGGGCATACTGACATTCATTGTACTCGGCGCGCGTGGCCGTGCCGCGTAAAGGCGCCAACCGCGGGGGTGAGTTACGGGTTGTTTGGTGCGGAGAGCTTTCGCTAGCCCTGTGTTGACCGAAGGCTATCAAGATTGTAAGCTTATGACTGTTAACCATGTCAATGACACTTGGGCGGCGCATCCGAGAACTGAGAGAAGAGCACGACATTTCTTTGCGCGAACTCGCCAAGAAACTTGAGGTGTCCGCCGCGTTCTTATCGGATATTGAATTGGGGCGCAGGTACCCATCCAACCGGGTCCTC
>DATLYZ010000011.1:0-70317 GCA_035574255.1 Gemmatimonadales bacterium
ATCGGTCGCTCTGAGCCGCGACGGCCGCACGCTGGTGGCCACGGCGCTGGGTGAAGACAGCAGCGCGCGCAGCGTGAACGGGAACGAGAACGACAACAGCGCCGACGAGGCGGGCGCGGCGTACATCTTCCAGATCACGCCGGGGGCCACTACGACGTCCTCGTTCTAGGGAACGACCTTCACTGATTACGAACCACGGAGACACGAAGACACGGAGAAGAACAAGAATGGTCTCCGTGCCTCCGTGGTTCGTGATCAGTGAACGCCGCTACGACTTCAGGTAGATCTCTCCCTTCTTCCGGAACTCGACGCTCTTCTCCTCCATCCCCTTCGCCGCGAACTCACGCACCTGCTGGGTGAGCTCCATCGAGCAGAACTTGGGGCCGCACATGGAGCAGAAGTGCGCCAGCTTGGCGCCTTCGGCGGGGAGAGTCTCGTCGTGAAACGCCCGAGCGGTGACCGGATCGAGCGAGAGATTGAACTGGTCTTCCCAGCGGAACTCGAAACGCGCCTTGGACAGCGCATCGTCCCGGGCTCGCGCCCGGGGGTGCCCCTTGGCGAGGTCGGCGGCATGCGCGGCGATCTTGTACGCAATGACACCGGCCTTGACGTCGTCGCGGTCGGGGAGACCGAGATGCTCCTTCGGTGTCACGTAACAGAGCATCGCGGTCCCGTACCAGCCGATCAAGGCCGCTCCGATGGCACTCGTGATGTGGTCATAGCCCGGCGCGATGTCCGTGGTGAGCGGACCCAGCGTGTAGAAGGGCGCCTCGCCGCACCATTCGAGCTGCCGGTCCATGTTCTCCCGGATGAGGTGCATCGGAATGTGGCCCGGCCCCTCGTTCATCACCTGCACGTCGTGCTCCCAGGCGATCCGGGTGAGCTCGCCCTGGGTCCGGAGCTCCGCGAACTGCGCCGCGTCGTTCGCGTCGGCGATCGAGCCGGGCCTGAGTCCGTCGCCCAGCGAGAAGGACACGTCGTAGGCCCGCATGATCTCGCAGATCTCCCGGAACCGGGTGTACAGGAAGTTCTGCTGGTGGTGGGCGAGGCACCATTTCGCGATGATCGAGCCCCCGCGCGAGACAATCCCGGTGACCCGGTTCGCCGTGAGCGGGATGTACTCGAGCAGCACGCCCGCGTGGACCGTGAAGTAATCCACTCCCTGCTCCGCCTGCTCGATCAGGGTGTCCCGGTAGACCTCCCAGGTGAGATCCTCCGCGACGCCCCCCACCTTCTCGAGGGCCTCATAGATCGGCACGGTGCCGATCGGCACCGGGGCGTTCCGGATGATCCACTGCCGGGTCGCATGGATGTCCCGGCCGGTGGAGAGGTCCATCACGGTATCGGCGCCCCAGAGCGTCGCCCACCGGAGCTTCTCGACCTCCTCGGCGATCGAACTCGTCACCGCCGAGTTCCCGATATTGGCGTTGATCTTCACATGGAACGCCCGCCCGATGACCATCGGCTCGAGCTCGGGGTGATTGATGTTGGCGGGGATGATCGCGCGGCCTCGCGCGACCTCGCTCCGGACGAACTCCGGGTCCATCCCTTCCCGGATGGCGACGAACTCCATCTCCGGGGTGATCTCCCCGCGCCGCGCGTAGTAGAGCTGGGTCACCGGCCCCCGGCCGCGATACACCGGCCGCCTCAGAGACGCCGGAATCCGAGGGTCCCTGTCCGTGCGGTCCACCCGCTCCACGTCCCGTTCCAGCACCCACCCGAGCCGGAGCGGGGGCAGGCCGTGCTCGGCCGGGTATCCCTCGGGCCCGCTCGTGTCGTAGACCCGAAGCGGCGGCTCGCCTCCCGAGAGCTGGATCTCCCGCATGGGGACGCGAATCCCGCGGGACCCGGCAACGTAGACCTTGTGCGAATTAGGAAAGGCGTCCCGCCAGGACGCCGGCGCGCCAGCCGTGCGGCCGGGCGACTCCGAGATGGCGGTCATCATGCAGCTCCCTCCAGGGGAACGGCTGGAGGGAGCGAACCGCGCTCCCTCCGCCGGTCTCAACCGGGTCAGGTTCCAAGGGTGCTTCTCAATCCGCGCTGCGGGGGAGGACGTACCGCCTCCCCCGCCACGCGGATGCCCCTGGCGGTTCCCGCCAATGCTAGAAGGCTGGCGGGGCGCGGTCAATCATTCGGCCAGTAGCAGGTCACCGTCCAGCTGGACCCGCCCGGGCCGGTGCGGATGTAACAGAGGCTGCCACGCCCGTAGCAGCCGATCCCCTCGCAGGTGGTGATGTATCCGTTGCCGGCGGCGGCCGGACCGGCGTCCATGAGGGTGAGGAGGAACGGCGCAATCAGCCAGGAGGGTAGCAACATTCGGCGCGGCATTCCGTGCATGGGAACCTCCAGGTTGGTGATCTGGGTCCCGGTTTCGGACCCGGAAAGGTGGAAACGGAACGATGGGGACGGGGAAACAACGGCGGATCAAGCCGTGGGTGGCGCATTTTCGCCCGGAACTTGACCGTAGTCGCTGGCGTTAACCCTGGTGAAGCCTCCGGCACGGGGTATGCGTAAGACCCTGACAGGAGCAGAGGTCTTCCCGGGGTCGCGGGGCGGGGGATGGGACAATTGGCGCCGCGGTGAGACGGAAATGCTCGGCGGCGCGTGAGCGGGAAGCGGCGGCCTCAATCCTCAACCAGGAGCCACCTCTGGGCACCTGTTGGAGAGGGACGGGGAAGGATCGCGGTGCGGGGCTCGACCGGCCGGAAGGCCGGGGGGTGGACTGCACCCAGGAGGAACGCGGCGGGACGTAGCCCGAGCGCCCTGGCGCTTGCCCGACGCCCCCGCGTTCACGGCGAGAACGCGGGGGCGTCGTCGTTTCCGGGCCCCGCTGACCAAGGATGGCGCTATGACACGGCCACTCATGCTGGCGTTCGCGAGCCTGACGGCGCTGCTCACGCCCCGTGCGGAGCAGGGCACGGTGCCGGTGCTGCCGGCCGCGACGCTCGTGGCTGACGCGAGCCTTCGGGACGTCGCGGTGGCGGTCTACGACTCCGCCCGGCCTGTGATCTACTACAACCCTGTCGTGATCACCCGGCTCGGCCCGGCCCTCGGCACCTTCTTCCTCGCCCACGAGTACGGCCACATCGCCTACGGGCATACCCGTTCCTCCGCGCTCCGGGCCGAGGCGAGCGTGCGAGACAGCCTGCTCCAGGAGAAGGAGCTCGAGGCGGACTGCTATGCGGCCAGGATGTTGGCTGGCCGGGATCCCGCGGCGGTGGAGGCGGCGGTGGAGTTCTTTAGCCGCGTGGGCGAGTTCAGCTACGACAGCGAGCATCCCTCGGGGACGCGGCGCGCGGCCCGCATCCGGGGCTGTCTGACCTGAGGCCGGGCGTCCGGGGGTCCGGAGACGGCCGGGCTTCCGGCGGTGGTGGGCCCTGAGGTCTCTTGCCACCGAGGTGGGGTGGGCCGCACATTGGACCAGTGCGGCCTTTGCGCTGGTGGTTCCAGGGGGTGGCGGCGCTCGCGGTGTTCTCGGGCGCGGCGGAGGCGAGCGCCCAGGGGCTTCATCTCCTCCCCGGCGTCGAGGAGATAGCCTCCGACAGCATCCAGGATCTGGCGATCGCGCTGGTGGACGAGCCGGTTCCCGTCATCTACTACAACCCGATCCTCGTGCGCCGGTACGGGCCTGACGTGGCGCGGTTCCTCCTGGCCCACGAATACGGTCACATCTTCCATCGCCACACCCGGGCGGGCCTCGCCGACCTCCCTCCGGCCAGGCGCGATTCCATGCTCCAGCAGATGGAGCTCGAGGCTGATTGTTATGCAGCCGGCCAGCGCGGGGAGCAGGCCCGGGTGGCCAGCGAGGCCGCCGTTCGTTTCTTCACCCGCCTGGGCCCTTTCCGGTTCGATAACCAGCACCCCACGGGGGCCCAGCGGGTCGCACGGATCCGGGCCTGCCTGCCGGAGCCGCTCCGCGACGATCCTGCGAACCGGGGCGAGACCGGATTCGAGGCCGGCCCCGTGAGCGGCGAACCGTCGCGGGCGCGGTTCCGGGTGTCGGCTCCCGCCATTGCGGAAGCCGATTACGGCAACGAGGCGCTGCTCTGGGTGGACGGCCAGCCGGTGGGGCGCGTCTCGAATCTGCGGTTCCCCCGGGAACTCGCCGTGGACCGCTTCGGGGCCGGGATCCACTCGTACCGGATCACGCTCGACCTCTTCCGGGCCAACGAGCTGCTGCAGTTCCTCCCGCTCGGCCAGGTCACGGGCCAGGGCCACTTCACGGTCCAGGACGGCGACCGCTTCAACATCAGCTGGCGGCCGGGCCGGAGCCCGGCGCTGGTCAAGGTGGAGGGGGCGTCGCCGGACTGATCGTGCCTTCCAGGACCGCCTGAACCCGGCGCACGAGCTGCTCCGGGGTGAACGGTTTCTGGAGGAACGCCGCCTCCGTTCCCATGCCCAGCCGCTGCTCCAGCGTGTTGGCCGCGTATCCTGACATGTAGATGACCCGGACGCCGGGCCGCTCGGCCAGGAGGAGGTCGGCGAGCTTGGGGCCGCTCAGGCCGGGCATGATCACGTCGGTGAGCAAGAGGTGGATCGGGTCCCGGGTGGCGCGGGCCAGCGCGAGTCCGGCTTCGCCACTCGGCGCGGTGAGGACCTGATACCCCTGCTGCTCCAGCACCCGGCGGGTGAGGCCCCGGACCGCTTCATCGTCCTCGACCAGGAGGATCGTCTCCCAGCCGGTGCGGGCCACCGTTCCGCCTCCGGTCTCCACGACTGCGGCCTCGCCCTCCACCCGGGGGAGATCCACCACGAACGTGGTGCCGCAGCCCGGCGTGCTGTGCACCGCAATGGTCCCCCCGCTCTGCTGGACGATGCCGTACACGGTGGCCAGGCCCAGACCGGTGCCCTTGCCTTGCTCCTTCGTCGTAAAGAACGGCTCGAAGAGATGCGCCAGCACGTCTTCGCTCATGCCGACACCGGTGTCGGATACGCTCACCCGCACCACCGGGGGGGGGCCAGCGTTGGCGGTCTCGATCGTGAGCCGCCCGCCGTCGGGCATCGCGTCGCGCCCGTTGACGGCCAGGTTGAGGAGCACCTGCTCCAGCTGGACCGGGTCGGCGCGGACGCGTCCCAGATCGGGCGCGAGGCGGGTCACCAGCTCGATATCCTCGCCGATGGTCCGCCGGAGCATCTTGACCAGGCCCATGACGACGGCGTTCAGGTCCACGATGCGGGGCTCCAGGACCTGTTTGCGGCTGAAGGCGAGGAGCTGCCGGGTGAGGCTCGCGGCCCGGCCGCCGGCGGCCTTGATCTCGCGAAGCTCTTCCGCCAGCGGATCGTCCGGCGGGAGCCGGGCCAGTGCGAGGTCGGCGTGGCCGAGCACTGCGGTGAGCAGGTTGTTGAAGTCGTGCGCCACCCCGCCGGCGAGGCGGCCCACGGCTTCCATCTTCATGGCCTGCCGGAGCTGGGCTTCGCGCTCGCGCAAGGCTTGCTCCGCGCGGCGCTGCTCGGTGACGTCGCGGGCCACGAAGATGACCGTGTCCTGGGTCATCGGGGAGGCGACGGCCTGGAACCACCGCTCCTCGCCCCGGAGCGCGAGGCCGTATTCGCAGGTCGCCGGCCCCTGCCGTTCCAGCGCCTGCCGGACGGCGGTCATGGCCGGGCGCGCCGCGTCCGCGGGCAGGATCTCCTCCACCCGGCGGCCCAGCATCTCCTCGGCCGGCCGGTAGAGCAGTTCCGGCGCGTTCGGGGCGATGCGGAGGTAGCGGCCGTCGCGGTCGAGCACCAGGATCACGTCCCGCATCGCCGCGAACAGAGCCCGGAACTCCGCCTCGGAGGCGCGCAGCGCCTGCTCGGCGCGCTTGCGTTCGATCGCCATCGCGACCTGGGCCGAGACGAACTCGAGAATCGCCTGGTGCCGGTCGGTGTAGCGGACCCCGGGATCGTAGCTCTGGACAGCCAACACGCCGATGGTCCGCTCCCCGATCCGGAGCGGCACGCCGAGCCAGTCCGCCGGCGGGGTTCCGATCACCTCCACCTCCCCCCGCGCGACGAGCTCGTCGAGCTGATCGGCCCGGCCCCTGAGCGGCCGGCCGGTCCGCAACACATACTCCGACAGGCCTCGCCCGAGACGCCGCGGGGCCGGGCGCTCGTCGCGCTGGTCCACGAAGTAGGGGAAGGCAAGCGTTCCGGTCTCCGGTTCGAGCAGCGCGAGGTAGAAGTTGGCCGCCGGCATGAGCTCGCCCACGATCGTGTGGATGGCCCCGTACAGCGCGTCCAGGCTCGGCTCGGCCTGGGCCGCGAGGGCGATCCGGTAGATGGCCCGCTGGAGCCGCTCGGCGGCTTTCCGCTCCGTGATGTCCTGCATCGCCGTCACGATCCCGGCCGAGCAGCCGGTACCATCCGGCAGCGGCCAGGCGTGCAGCGCGACCTCTACCGGGCGGCCTTCGCGGGTGAGGCGGACGGTCTCGTAGGACGTGAGGACCGCGCCCTGCCGAACCGCGTCCCGGAGTTGCGCCAGCTCGCCCTCGCGATCGGGCGGCACGATGGGGAGTCGCTGCCCGAGGACTTCGGCCTCCCGCCACCCGAAGAGCCGCTCCGCGGCGCGGCTCCAGATCGCCACCCGGCCCTCGGCGTCGAGCCCGGCGATGGCGATGGGCGAGCCGGCGAGGAGGGCTCGGTAGGCCTCGTTGACCTGCCGCTCCTGCGCCTCGGACCGCTCGCGCTCCAGGGTGCTGGCGGCCAGGAGCAGCCCCGTGAGGCTCTGGGTGACCGCGAGGGCCGACAGCAGGAGCGTGCGGGATTCGGGCCCGAGCACCCCGCCCGGGGCCGTCGCGAAGGCCACCAGGGTGGCCGCGACCCCCGCCACCGTGACCAGGCTGGAGGCCCTGAGCCCGCTCCGGACCGCCGCCCACGCGACCAGCGGGAAGAACACGAGCCCCACCATCGGCACCGGAGCCCAGCTGAGCAGCATTGCCAGAAGGGTGGCCGCTGCGAGGCTCGTGACTTCCCAGGAGCTCGGACGGGGCCGGAAGGCCGGTTTCGGGGTGAGCCAGGCGAGGATCGCGGGCGCCGCGAGCAGCACCCCCGCCAGGTCCGCCACCAACCAGCGGCGCCAGCTGATGGCGAAGGGAACCGCCGCCTCGGCCTCGGTGCAGGCTGCCATGGCACTGGTCAGGGAGGCGGCCAGCGGGACCAGGAACCCGACCACGACAAACCGGATGGCATCCACGAAGCGCTCGAGGGCCGGCGAGAACCCTGGAGACCGGCGGAGCAGCCAGGCGCCGGCCCCGGTGGCCGCCGCGTTCCCAGCCGCACCGACCAGCGCCGCCGAGAGCGCGCAGTGTCGCCCAAGATCGAAGGCCAGGCTGGCGGCGAAGACGGCCGGCCAGTACGCAGGGCCGAGCAGGAGCAGTCCGCCCAGTCCCACTCCGACCGGTACGCCGGAGGGAGGCGACGACCCGCCCGCCGCCGCCAGCGCCTGGATCCCTCGGGCCGAGAGGTACCAGGCCCCTGCCAGGAGGAGAAGACGGGCCAGCACCCGCATGGCGGCTCGCGGCGAGGGCACGGGACTTCCCGAGGTCAGGCGGGGAGGGGCGCCCCGGCGGGAATGGCGACCCGCTGATGGGTCCAGTGCCGCATCATGGCAGCGAAGGCCTCCACCAGGGCGGGATCGAAATCGGGGCCGGCCCGTTCCTCGAGAAACGCCAGCGCCGCCTCGTTCTCCCAGGCGTCGCGATAGGGCCGGTTGGTGCTGAGGGCGTCGTAGACATCGCAGACATGGACCAACTTGCTGGCGAAATGGGTATCCCGCGTGTAGCGGAACCGGGGGTACCCCTGCCCGTTCAACATGATGTGGTGCTCGTACGCCACCGTCGCGGCGAGTTCCAGCTTGGTTTCCCGCGCCAGAATCAGGCGGGCCCCGTCCACCGGATGGCGCCGCAGGATGGCCAGCTCCTGCTCGCTGAGCGCGCCCGGCCGGGTCAGGATCTCCTTGGGCACGCGCACCTTGCCGAGGTCGTGCAGCAGGCCGGCCACGCCGAAGTCTCGCACGTCGCGCGGCGAGAGCCCGATGTACTCGGCCAGGGCCATGGCGAGCACGGCCACGTTGGTGGCGTGGGTGGTGGTGTACTGGTCGTAGGTGCGGACCTGGAGCAGGGGCAGCAACATGCGGCTCTGGCTGTGCATCGCGAGGGCGAGCGAGCGCACCACGGCTTCCGCCTCCACCACCGGTAGCGCGCCCGTCAGTTCCACCTGTTCGTGCAGCCAGCCCACCGCCGCGATCTCGTCGTCCAGCGTGTACGTCACGGTCTCGCTCGTGGCCGTGGCAATCGGGGTTTCGCCGGTCGCGCCCCGGAGATTCAGGGCTCCGAACCGGATGCTGGAGCGGCGCATCTGCCGGGCCTCGCTCGTGTCCATCTCTCCCAGGTGAACCCGCTGCTGCGCCTCGGCCAGGAACTCCCTCAGGTCCTCGACGGTGACGTCCCGCTCGAACTCGATCCGCTGGATCCCGACTTTCGCCAGGCGCCGACCCCAATCCCACACCTTGAGATCCCGGAGGGCCTGCTGGCGGTAGAGGACTTCCTCTTCGAGGAACGAAAACACCGGCGCCGGATCGGTCTTCCGGAGCTCTTCGAACTGCATCCAGGCCTGCTCCACGGCCCGCTCCCGCGCCGGGTGGCCCGCGCCGTACAGATTGGCGGCCGACAACGCGTGCCCGAGCGCGGTGAGGAACTTGATCGGCTCGCTCACGTGCCCTCCTCCGCCGCGGCGCGGATGTCCGGATCCGGACTCGCGGCAGCGAGCCTGAGGATTCCCTGGGCCGCGGGGTCGTTCCGAAAGCCCCGGGCCAGCGCGTGAAGCACCGCCAGGAGTTCGGGCGACTTGGGCATCAGCCGGCGGCGCCGAAACCAGCGTTGCCGGGTGAGCGCGTGCTCGACCAGCCAGTCGCGCGTGGCGGGGGTGCGGATGGTCCCCAGCACCCGGATGGCGGTGGCCCGGATGGCCGGCTCGAGCCGGCGGTCATTGAGGAGGCCCATCAGCCGCGGGACGGCGCCCGGCGGACACCGTTCCAGGGCCGCGGCCAGGCCGAGCTGGACGTTCTGGACATCGTCGTCGCCCAGGCAGGCCAGGATCGCCGCGTCGTGGAGGCCGGGGATCCGGAACATGAGCTTCACCGCCTCGCGGCGCACCCGGGGGTCATCGTGCTCGGCGTACTGGGTGACGTCAAAGTCGGCGGGGATCTCGGGGAGCGAGGCCAGCAGCGCGAGCAGATTCCGCACCACGTACCAGGGCGCGCCGGGCAGCCGCTCGACCAGCATGGGACCGACGGAGGGGCCGAGCTTGCTGAGGCGGGTGAGCAGCCGCCGGCGCATGGAGCGCGAGTCCGCCATCTCGAGCGTTTCGAGCATGGGTTCGGCGGCGGCCATCCCCATCCGGTCGATCAGCTTTTCCACGACCTCGGTGTCGCGGGGCTCATTGTTGAGCAGGATCCGCATGATGTCCGGGGTGGCGAGATGCAGCCAGAACTGCTCCGCGATGTCGGGGGCGATCCGGGGATCCTCCAGCAACGCGGCGACCTCCGAGGCATGACCTTCATTGACCGCTTCCTCGAGGGCGCCCCAGACCAGATCACCGACCGTATCGGTCTCCAGGGACATCTGGATGACCCGCATCGCCTCGAACGGGGTGGCCTCCTGGGCCGCCGGCCGGGCCGGGTGCCGGGCCAGGCGCTCCAGCACCCGGGTGTAGACCGCCGGATTCGGGTCGGCCAGGGTCCAGCGGTCTACCAGCTGCCGGATGGACTCGCGGAGCACCAGATCGGCGTCTTCCCGAATCTGCGGACTCCCCTGTTCCGCCTGGAACGACAGCTTGGTGAGGAGCCGGACCATGGCCTGCGGAATGACGCTGGTGGAGTCCTCGGCGCCGGCGTGAAGCAGGGTCAGCACCGCGTTGGCGGGCAGCACCTGGGCGGCATCGCGCACCAGCTGCTTGCGCTGGGCCAGGTCGGCTCCGAGCGAGAGGAGCTGGCGGAGGGTATCCCCGTTGATGTGGTTGAGCAGGGTACTCAGCCGCTCGCGGAGCGCGGAGGCCTCCGCACCGTGCGCCAGCCGAAGCTCGCGGCTCAGCCCGAGGAGGTACTGGACCAGCAGGCGGTCCTTCTCGCGGTCGCGCGGCCGCTGGTTGATGGCCTGGGCCACGGTGCGCGGATCGGCCATCGGCTCGATCCCGCCTTCCCGCGCCAGCACCGCGGAGGCAAGCCCCAGCCAGAGGCGGCCCGCGTTCGACTCCGGCAGGATCGCGTCGCCCGTGTGCCCGGGCGCCTCGCTCAGCTCCAGCTTGTCGTAATCGGGGCGGAAGAGCCGGACGTGTTCCCACCGTTCGCGGGCCTCGGCGGGCGCGAGGCCGAGCGGCCGTTGCCGGGCGTCGCTCGCCAGCGCGAGGCACACCTCGGCGAATTCCCCGCGGGAGATGCCCTGGGTGAACTTGATCGCGCCGAGCTGGTGCCGGTGCAGCCGCTGCGCCAGCTCGCGCAGCACCGGGTTGGCCGGGTCCGTGGCCACCCCGTTCACCACGAGCTGGGTCCGCGCCACGCCCAGCATGAGCGTGTCACGGTTCACCAGGGCGGCCTGCAGCCGGAGCGCCGCCGAATCAACGGCCGCCACCCGGAGCGGGTGTCCGTCCGGGTAGACGGTCATCTTGTGCAGCGCGATGGCGAAGAGGGGAAGGAAAACGCCGATGTCGCGCGGGAGGACGGCGCGTTCCTGCTCGACGGAGGCAGCCGGGAGCTCGGACACGGGGATCGCCGGGGCTCGCCCTCGAAGGTGGCGGGGGGACCTCCCTTCTAAGCTAAGGCTCGGACGGGGGCGAGGAAAGGCGAGACTACTCCTTGGCCCGGTCCAGGTATTCCCCCGTGCTGGGATTGACCCGGATCCGCTCACCCGTCTGAATGAACTCGGGGACCTGCACGGTCACCCCGTTTTCCAGCCTGGCCGGCTTGAACGAGGCCGTCTTCGTCGCCGTCTTCATGACCGGCGCGGTCTCCACCACTTGGTAGACCAGCGAGGAGGGGAGCTGGATCCCGATGGGCCGGCCGTTGAAGAACTCCGCCATCAGCTTCATGCCCGGCGTCACCCACCGGGCCGCCTCACCGAGATCCTCTTCGCTCATCTCCAGCTGCTCGAAGTTCTCGGTGTTCATGAAGTGGTAGCTGCCCCCGCCAGCGTACAGGAACTCGAGCTCATGGGTCTCGAGATCGGCTGTCTCGACCGTGTCGGTGGAGCGGAACCGGTGCTCGAACTGGGTGCCGGTGCGGAGCTTTCGCAGCTTGGCCTGCACCATCGCGCGCAGGTTGCCCGGGGTGTGATGGTGGAAGTCGAGTACGCGGCACGGTTCGCCGTCGAAGAGAATCGTCATGCCGCGCCGGATATCGCTGGCGATGATGCCCATGGTGCTGCCTGGCCCTTTTCCTGGTGATTCGGTCCTCCGAAAACCACGCCAGGGGCGGATCCCCGGTGGGGCCCCGCCCCTGCACGCTGGAAGCGCGCACAACTATAGACCGGGCGCCAGCCTGGCGGTAGGGGGCGCCCGGCCTACATTTGGGGAACGCCTTGTCCTTCCGAGCCTTGCATGACGAGTCGCCGCGGACTCCTGGCCCGGCTGGCCGGTGCCGCCCTTCTCCCCGCCTTCCGCCCCGACGCGCTCCGGCGCGTGTTGGAGCTTCCCTCGCCCGGCGATCCCGGCTCGGGGCGCGGCGGGCCGGACGACGAGGACTTCTGGGCCCACGTCCAGCAGGCCTTCGACTGCGACCGGACCGTGGTCAACCTGAATAACGGCGGGGTGTGTCCCACACCCAGCCATGTCCTGGACCAGATGATCCGGGACCTCCGGTTCAGCAACGAACTCCCCGTCATCCACATGTGGCAGACCCTGGAGCCCCGGATCGAGAGCGTCCGCCGGGAGCTGGCGCGCGAGTTCGGCTGCGATCCGGAGGAGCTGGCCATCACCCGGAACGCCTCGGAGGCCCAGGAGACCATGATCTTCGGGCTCGACCTCGAACCCGGAGACGAGGTCGTGGTGACGAACCAGAACTATCCCCGCATGCTCACCGCCTGGCAGCAGCGGGCCCGGCGGGACGGGATCGTGGTGCGGTCCATTTCCTTCGCGCTGCCGCCGCCAACGCCGGCGTACCTCGTGGAGCAGTTCCGCCAGGCCCTGACCCCCCGCACCCGGGTGATCGAGGTCACCCACATCACCAACCTCTCGGGCCAGATCCTGCCGGTCCGCGACATCGTCCGGCTGGCCCGGCCCCTCGGGATCGAGGTGTTCGTGGACGGGGCGCACGCGTTCGCCCACTTCCCGTTCACCCGCGACGAGCTGGAGTGCGACTACTACGGCACCAGCCTGCACAAGTGGCTGCTGGCCCCCGTGGGCACCGGCTTTCTCTACGTGCGCAAGAACCGGCAGCGTCGCCTGTGGCCGCTCATGGCCGCTCCGCCCGAGATGGACGAGAACATCCGGAAATACGAGGAGATCGGGACCCACCCGGCGGCGAACCACAACGCCATCGCCGCCGCGCTGGTCTTCCACCGTGCCCTCGGCGCCGAGCGGAAGGTCGCCCGGCTCCGGTACCTCCGCGATCGCTGGGCCAAGCGGGTCCGCTGCGAGAGCGACCGGATCCGGCTGCTCACACCCCTCGACTCGCCGCACAGCGCAGGGATCGGGCTCGTGCACGTGGACGGCCTGGAGCCCGGGCGGCTGGTGAGCTGGCTCTTCGACCGCCACCACATCGTCACCACGCCCATCACCCACCCGGAGTTCGACGGCCTGCGCGTCACCCCCAACGTGTACACCACCCTCGACGAGATTGACCGCTTCGCGGAGGCGCTGCTCCATGCCGTCCGGTACGGCCTCACCTGAGCCGCCCCGGGGTTCGGCCCGGGCCGGCGTTCCCTCGCCACCGTGATCCTACGGGCCCCCACCCGACTGGCCCTGCTCGCCGCCGTCCTGGCCCTCGCCGGTCTGGGACTGTTCTGGATCGCTCGTGCGGCCCGGACGGCATTCCGCGACACCGGTCGCACCCGGATCACCCAGGGCGTGGTGCTCGAGCGGCTCCGGACCGTGGCGAAGCTGGTCACCACCGAGGTGGGGCTCCGCGACGTGGTGACCTACGAGAGCACGCGGCTCGGCAGCACCAAGAAGGCGCTGGTGGTCGTGACGGGAAAGGCCCTGGTGGGGTTCGACCTCGCGGATCGTGCCCGGGTGGACCTGGATCCCGCCGCCCGGCGCGTGCGGGTGGTGCTCCCGCGGGCCAGCCTGCTCGCCGTGGACATCACCGACCTCAGGACCTACGACGAGAAGCGGGGACTCTGGAATCCGTTCCGGCCGGCCGACCGCGACACGATCTTCCTGCTCGCCCGGGCGCAGCTCATGCACGCGGCCCGGGACCTGGCCGTCCTCGAGCACGCGGAGAGCGGCGCCCGCCAGGCCCTCGCCGCCCTGCTCGGTGCGGACGGCTACGAGGTGGAGGTGGAATTCGAGCCGTTCCTCCGCCCCGCGCTTCCGCCTGAAACGCCGCCCCGGTGAGCCGCCGCGTGATCCTGCTCGCCACGGGCCTCCTCGCCGCCGGCCTCCTACTCGCCGTGGCCCTCCGCCGGCCTACCCACAGCCGGCGCTGGGTCGCCGAGCAGAGCCGGTTGCCGGAGGCCACGGTCACGGGCGACCGGGTGACCGTCCGCGAGGTGCGGAACTTTCGCTGGACCGGACCGGCGAGCTTCGTGCCGGCCTGGGAGGAGCGGCAGTACCAGCTCGATCAGCTCGCCACGGTCTGGTACGTCCTGGTGCCGTTCAGTCGGCGCTGGCGCGGGGCGGCCCACAGCTTCGTGAGTTTCGGATTCGACGACGGGCGCTACCTCGCCATCTCGGTCGAAGCCCGGCGCGAGGCGGGTGAGCGCTACGGCGTGATCGCCGGCCTGCTCCGGCGGTTCGAGCTGATCTACGTGATCGGGGACGAGCGCGACCTGATCGGCCGCCGGGCGGTCTACGACGGCAGCGATGTCTATCTCTACCCTATCCGGGCGTCGCGAGCGGCCATTCGCGCCATGTTCCTCGGGATGCTGGAGCGAGCCAACCAGCTTCGCCGGCGCCCGGAGTTCTACAACACCCTCACCAACAACTGCACCCTGAACCTCGTCCGGCACGTGAACGCGGTCGCACCGGGACTCGTCCGGGTGAGCTGGAGAGTGCTCGCCCCCGGCTACAGCGATGAAGTGGCGTACCGACTCGGCCTGATCGCGACACCGGATTCCATGGCCGAGGCCCGGCTCAGGTTCCGGATCAACGACCGGGCGCGCGAGGCGTTGCACGATGCCGAGTTTTCGAGGCGGCTCCGGGACTGAGGAATCGGCCGGTCTTCGAGCCCGCGCTGGATCCAGGTCGAGCTCGCCGAGCATGGCCCCCATTCCGCGGCCCGGCTAACTTTGGGGCTTCGGAGGAACCTGCCATGACTCGCTGTACGATGTCCACCGCTATCGTCCTGACTCTAGCAACCACTGCCGCCCTCCAGGCTCAGACTCGGGGACAGGAACCCGAGTTCGACGGCCGCCCCCTGAGCGCGTGGGTCGAGGACCTGAAGGCCGCCGCGCCCCAGACCCGTAACGCGGCCGCGTACGTCATCAGTGGCATGGGCCCCGCTGCCAGGGCGGCCGTGCCGGCGCTCATCGAAGCCCTGGACGATCCGGTGGCCGCGGTCCGCTATCCGGTCGCGGTGGCGCTCCGCGAAATCGGCCCCGCCGCCGCCGCGGCGGTGCCGGCGTTGCGGCGCGCCCTGAACGACAGCAGCGACGACGTGGCCGCCATGGCCCGCAAGGCGCTCATCGCGATCACCGGCGAGGACCCGGGCCCGCCCGAGGATTGAGCCCGGCCGAACCATGACCCACCTCGGCCGCCTGGTCCGCCACCTCGCCTGGGCCGATGAACGCCTCGCCGACTCCCTCGAGCGGGCAGGCCAGCTCGACCCGACGGCCCTACAGATCTTCGCGCACGTTCTGGGGGCGGAACACGTCTGGCTATCGCGGCTCACCGGGTCCCGGTCCGAGGTGGCCGTCTGGCCCGCGCTGACGGCGGCCCAGTGCGCCGAGCTGGCCCGGCGGAATGCCCGGGAACTTGCCGCGTACGTGGACGGCCTCACGCCCGAGGCGCTCCAGGATCGGGTTACCTACACCAACAGCGCGGGACTGACCTTCAGCGACACCGTGGAGGACATCCTGCTCCACCTCTGCCTCCATGGCGCGTATCACCGCGGGCAGGTGGCTCGGGCCCTTCGGGAGGCTGGCGAGAGACCGGAACCCACCGACTACATCGCGTTCATCCGGGGCGCCCCGGCCGCGACTCGTTCGTGAGCGTCCCGACCTCGCCGCTCGACCCGGGGCCGTGGGCGCGGGAACTCGAGGTCGCCGCCCGACTGGCCCGGGAGGCCGCGGCGGTCATCCGGCGCCACTACGAGGCCTCGTCGCTCGCCATCACCCGGAAGGCCGATGGCTCCCCCGTCACGGCGGCCGATCTCGAGGCCGACGCCCTCATCGCACACGGGCTCGGCGAGGCCTTCCCCGGCGACGCCATCCGGAGCGAGGAGTCCAGCACCCAAAGTCCCGCGGGCGCCTCGCGAGTCTGGATCGTGGATCCGCTGGACGGCACCCGGGACTTCCTCGAGCGAAGCGGGGATTTCGCCGTGCACATCGCCCTGGCGGTCTCTGGTAGGCCGGTGGTGGCGGCGGTCGCCTTGCCGGCCCTCGGCGGCCTCTATCTCGCCGTGCGCGGCTCCGGCGCGATCTGCCACACCGGATCGGGCGCCCCCCGCTCACTCCAGGTGGACCGAACCCGGCCGCTCGCCGAGTACCGGACCGGGATCACCCGCACCGCCCCGAGCAAGGCCCTGGACTGTTTTCTCGATCGGTCCGGATTGCGGGCGGGGGCGGTGGCCCGCGGCGCCTCGGTGAAGCAGATGCTCCTGGCCGAGGGCGCTCTCGATCTCTGCATCACGCTGCACGACCTGGAGAGCGAGTGGGATAGCTGCGCACCGGGTCTCATCGTGGAGGAGGCCGGGGGCCGGGTGACGGACGTGGACGGCTGCCCTCTCCGATACACCCAGGCCGACCCCCGGCACCGGCGCGGTGTCGTCATGAGTGCCGGGCCCCATCACGACGCCATCCTCGCCGCGGCACGGGCGTGCCTGCCGCCCCGATGACTCGGGCGCTCGTCACGGTGGACGGGGTGGACGGCAGCGGGAAGACCACCCTGGCGCGCGAGCTGGTCCGGCGACTGGCCCGGGCCGGGCTGGAGGCGCTCCGGGTCGGCGTGGACGACTTCCGGCGCGCGGTGGACTGGGCCGCAGGCGACGAGACCGCCCTCTACTACGAGCGCTACTTCGGGCTCGAGGCGATCGGCGCCGTGCTCCGGAGCTTCGCCGCGGACCAGCCGACTCTTACGCTGCCCAGCTTCGACGAAGGCCGCGGAATCCCCGGGCCGGACCGGGTCGTCACCGCCGGTTCCGACGCTGTGCTGGTCCTGGAGGGCGTCTTCATACGGCGGGTCGCGTTTCCGCGAATCCCGGTCGCCCATCTCTACCTGGCGGTACCGCCGGACGAGGCGCGGGAACGGCTCGTCGCGCGCGACGTGGCGCGGGGTCGGAGCCGGGCGGAGGTGGTGCGGCGCCTTGACCGGCGCTACGTCCCGGGCCAGCGCCGCTATCACGCCGAGTGCGCACCGCGGGACCGGGCCGACATGGTTCTCGAATGCGCCGGACCGCTGGCCTGGCGGACCGTCCGGGCCGAGCCCAACCGGCTGGCCCACCGGGTGGCGCAGCTCCTGGCCTGACCTCGAGAAGCCTTGACGGGGCCGGGCTCAGTGGCCCGGGAGCACCCGCGTCTCCCCCTGCGCCAGGATCCAGAGGTCTTCGTCAGGCAGCCCGGCCTGCTCCCAGGCCGCGCGCACCCGGATCGGCGGCTCGTGCATCGGCTCGTCGCTGAGTTTGTAGGTCCCCCAGTGAATCGCCAGCATCGCGGGGCGGGCCGCCGCCTCGCGGTGGACGGAACAGAGGTCGCCATAAGCCCGCACCGCCTCCTCCGGGCTCAGGTGCACCGGTCCCATGAACCACCGGGGCTCGTATGCCCCGATGGGAAGCAGCACCAGGTCGAAGGGACCGCCCTGCCGGGCGATCTCGGCGAACGACGGATGATACGCCGTGTCGCCCGCGAAGTAGATCCGGCGACTCCCCATTGCCACGCTCCAGCCGCACCAGAGCGAGGCGAACCGGTCCAGGATCCCCCGGGCGCTGAAGTGGCGAGCAGGGGTACAGGCCACCCGGACGCCGCCCGCCACCAGGTCGTCCCACCAGGTACACTCCCGGACCAGGCGGGCACCGCATCGCCGGAGCAGCGCCCCCACCCCGAGCGGAGCCGCCCATTCCGCCTCCGGCTGAAGCGCGGCCAGCCGTTTCACCGTCGGACGGTCCAGATGGTCGTAATGGTTGTGAGAGACGAGAACCAGATCGAGCCGCGGCAGCGCCTCGAGCGAAAGCGGCGGCGGCACCCAGCGCCGCGGCCCTACGGTGGGGAAGGGCGAGACCCGGTCGCTCCACACCGGGTCGGTGAGCACGGTCCGCCCGCCGGCCTCGAGCAGCACGGTGGAGTGACCCAGCCAGGTGACGGCCAGCGCACCATCGCGGAGCGGGCGACCGGCCTCGGGCCGTGTCCGAGGGAGCATGCCGGGCTCCGGGTCCGGCGGTAGCGGAAGGAGCCGTCGCCGGAGGCCCCAGAGGAGGAGCGTGCCCAAGCCACGCGGAGGCGGGAGATTCCAGGGATTCCGGAACCGCCCGGTGACGGTGCGGGCGGGGCGGGGGCGCCGGTCACTCACCGGCGCCGAGGGCTCGCTCCGCCCGTCCGGCCCGGCGGCCAGCGCCCATCGCTTTGCCTCCCGGAGGAGCGTAGAAGGGGCTCTGTCCCGCTCCGGCCTCCCGGTCGGGGCGGCGGCACCCGAGGGCGGTAAGATAGGGCCAGGGCCGGGGAGGGAGCGGGATCCGGGCCCTTGACGGGGGGCCCGTGTCATTCTAGTATGCGGATACTAGGATGAATAATGTCATCCCTCGGCTCCAGGCCCTGGCCGACGCCACCCGCACCCGGATTCTCCTGGTCCTGGAGCGGCACGAGCTCACCGTGGGGGAGCTCTGTCAGGTGCTCCAGCTCCCGCAGTCCACGGTGAGCCGCCACCTCAAGGTGCTCGCCGAGGAAGGCTGGGTGACTTCCCGCCCGGAGGGGGCCAGCAACCGCTACCGGATGGCCGTGATGGACGGCGACGCCGGAGCGCGCCGGCTCTGGCAGGCGGTGCGAGAGCAGGTGGCCACCTCCTCGGGGGCCGCGCGGGACCTGGAGCGGCTGCGCGGTGTGCTGGCCGACCGCCGTACCCGCTCGGATGAGTTCTTCGCCCGGGCCGCAGGGCAGTGGGACCGCCTGCGGTCGGAGCTGTTTGGCGAGCGGGTCGAGTTGCTCCCCCTGCTCGGGCTCTTGGAGCCTCGGTGGGCCGTGGGCGATCTGGGGTGTGGGACCGGACATCTCGCCCGGGCCGTGGCGCCGTTCGTCCGGCGGGTCATCGCGGTGGACGGTTCCGCGGCGATGCTCCGCGGCGCCCGGGCGAGGGTGGGCGCGCTGGCCAACGTCGAGCTCCGGAAGGGAGCCCTCGAGGCGCTCCCGATCGAGAGCGGGAGCCTCGACCTCGCGCTCCTCGTTCTCGTGCTCCCGTACTCGGAGGCACCGGAGACGGTGATCGCGGAGGCCGCGCGTACCCTGGTTCCCGGCGGACGGCTCGTGGTCACGGACCTGTTGCCGCACGACCGGGCCGAGTATCGGCAAACGCTGCGGCACCTCTGGCAGGGGTTCGGCGAGGAGCAGGTGCGCGCCTGGTTCCTCGAGGCCGGGCTCGAACCGGTGGGGTTCGGCCCCGTGGTGCCGGAGCCGCGGGCGAAGGGGCCGATGTTGTTCACCGCAGCGGGCCGGAAAGCGGCGATCGATGAACGAGCAATCGGCTAGCGGGCGGCCTTCCACCCCGGTCCCGGGACCGGATCCGTTCGCGGCTTGCCGTCGGTCGCTGACCGCTTGGGCATCACCACGCGCAGCAATGGGAGACCAACCGTGACAACGACGACACCCACGCTTCACCCCTTCGAGGCCGCGCGCGAGGCGGGCCGCGTGCCCTTCCGGGTGAAGGATCTCTCGCTCGCCGAATTCGGCCGTAAGGAGATCCGGCTGGCGGAACACGAGATGCCCGGGCTCATGGCGGTCCGGGCCGAGTACCGGAGGCAGGCGCCGCTCGCGGGAGCGCGCATCATGGGCTCGCTCCACATGACGGTACAGACCGCCGTGCTCATCGAGACGCTGGCCGAGCTCGGGGCCGACGTCCGCTGGGTCTCGTGCAACATTTTTTCGACCCAGGATCACGCCGCGGCGGCCGTGGTGGTAGGGAAGGATGGGACGCCGGAGCACCCCCGGGGCATTCCGGTCTTCGCCTGGAAGGGCGAGACGCTGGAGGAATACTGGTGGTGCACGGAGCAGGCCCTGCTCTGGCCCGACGGGGGCGGCCCCACGCTGATCGTGGACGACGGCGGCGATGCCACGCTTCTGGTCCACAAGGGTGTCGAGTTCGAACGGGCGGGGCAGGTGCCCGCCTTCGATCCGGAGCGCGATCCGGAAGAGTGGGGCGTGATCCTCGAGCTCTTGCGCCGGAGCCTCAGGGCCGACCCGAAGCGCTGGACCCGGCTCGCCGCGGGGATCAAGGGCGTCTCCGAGGAGACGACCACCGGGGTCCACCGGCTCTACGAGATGGAGCGGAACCGGAGCCTGCTCTTCCCCGCGATCAACGTCAACGATTCGGTCACCAAATCGAAGTTCGACAACATCTACGGCTGCCGGCACTCCATCGTGGACGGCCTCAACCGGGCCACGGACGTGATGCTCGCGGGCAAGGTGGCGGTGGTCTGCGGCTACGGTGAAGTGGGGAAGGGCTCGGCGCAGGCGCTCCGCGGCCAGGGCGCCCGGGTGGTGGTGACGGAGATCGACCCGATCTGCGCCCTCCAGGCGGCGATGGAGGGGTACCAGGTCACCACCCTGGAAGAGGTGGTGGAGACGGCCGACATCTTCATCACGGCGACGGGGAACCGGGACATCATCACGGTCGAACACATGAAGCGGATGAAGGACAAGGCGATCGTCGGCAACATCGGCCACTTCGACAACGAGATCGACATGGCCGGGCTCAAGAAGGTGCCGGGGATCCGCCGGATCAACATCAAGCCGCAGTACGACGAGTGGGTCTTCCCCGACGGCCACTCGATTCTGGTACTGGCCGAGGGACGGCTGCTCAACCTGGGGTGCGCCACCGGGCACCCCTCGTTCGTCATGTCCTCGTCGTTCACCAACCAGGTGCTGGCCCAGATCGACCTCGCCCTCTCGGCGCAGGGGAAACCGACCGTGTCAGGCACGCGGTACACGGAGAAGCGGGTGTACGTGCTGCCGAAGAAGCTGGACGAGAAGGTGGCCCGGTTGCATCTGGACCACCTGGGCGTGAAGCTCACCCGGCTCCGCCCGGAGCAGGCCGAGTACCTCGGGGTACCGGTGGAGGGGCCATACAAGCCGGAGCATTACCGGTACTGAAAGCGCGTCCAGGTCAGGGCCCCGGTGCGGGTGGCGCGAGTCCGCCACCCGCCCAGCGGAGCCTCGACTCGAGCAGGCCGCCCGGCCAGCCAGGCACCCAACTTCCTTTTCTGCAATAACTTCCGCCACCAGCCCGCTTTCCGGTCACCTCCCGGCAATTTTCCGGCCTTGCCGCTCCTGCCCCGCCGTCGGTATCCTCGCGGGCCCGGAACCGGCCGGAGCCGGTTCGTGTCCTGTGGAGATTCGCAATCATGGCCGCCGTCGCCCTTGTTCCCCGCCCTGACCTCCTGGAGACCCGGGAGCCGCCCCGCGCTCCCCGGAACCCGAGGGTGGACACCCTGCACGGGGAGGTGCGGGAAGATCCCTACTTCTGGCTTCGGGACCGGTCCGATCCCGCCGTGGTGGCCTACCTCGAGGCGGAGAATGCCTGGGCCGAGGCAGGGATGCGCCACACGGCCGAGCTCCAGGCTCGCCTGTACCAGGAGATGCTGGGCCGGGTTCAGGAAACCGATGTCACGGTACCCTACCGCCACGGCGCCTGGTGGTATTACAGCCGGACCGAGACGGGGCGGTCCTATCCCATCTACTGCCGGAAGCGCGAGAACCTGGAAGCCCCGGAGGAGGTGTATCTCGACCAGAACGCCCTGGCGGAGGGCCAGGCGTTTCACGCGCTGGGCGGGATGGACGTCAGTCCCGACGGCCGGTTCCTCCTGTACCTCGAGGACCTGACGGGCTCTCGGGAATACCTCCTCTCCGTGAAGGACCTCGCCACCGGAGCGGTCGTGGACCGGATCGAGCAGGTCTGGAACGGGACGGCCTGGGCCGAGGACAGTCGGACGTTCTTCTACGTGACGGCCGACGCCGCCAAGCGGGGGCACGCGGTCTGGCGCCATGTCGTGGGCACGCCGCGCGACCGGGACACGCTGGTGTTCCGCGAGGACGACGTGCTCTACCACGTGAGCCTCCAGCGCTCCCGCAGCGGGAAGTACGTGCTGATCGCCTCGGAGGCGTTCACCAGTTCGGAATGGCGGGTGATCCCCACGGCCCGACCGACCGAGGAGCCGCGGGTCATCGCCTCCCGGCGACCGGGCGTGGAATACAGCGTGGAGCACGGCGAGGGGTGGTTCTACGTCTACACCAACGACGGTGCGACCAACTTCAAGATCGTGCGGGCGCCGGAGCACCAGCCCGGACCCGAGCACTGGGAGGAATGGCTCCCCCATCGAGACGACGTGTTCATCGAGGGCCTGGACGTCTTCCAGCGCCACGCCGTGGTGATGGAACGGGCCCACGGCCTGCGCCGGCTCCGGGTGGTGGACCTGGAGGACGGTGCCGGGCACGACGTGACCTTCCCGGAGCCGGCCTATGGTGTGTTCCCGGCGGCGAACCCCGAGTTCCACACCGAGGTCTACCGGTTCACCTATTCGAGCCTGGTGACGCCCGCGTCGGTGTTCGACTACAACCTCCGGACTGGCGTGCGGGAGCTCAAGAAGCGGCAGGAAATCCCGAGCGGGTTCGACCCGGACCGGTACGAAGTCCACCGCTTCATGGCGCCCGCGCGGGACGGTGCCCGGGTGCCGGTCTCGGTGCTGCTCCGGCGGGGCACGGCGCTCGACGGCAGTGCCGCCGCGCTGCTCTATGGCTACGGGGCCTACGGGATCACCGCCGAACCGACCTTCGACGCCAACGTGCTGAGCCTGGTGGACCGCGGCATGGTGTACGCCATCGCCCACGTCCGGGGGGGCCAGGAGCTGGGCCGCCGCTGGTACGACGACGGGAAGATGCTGAGGAAGAAGAACAGCTTCTTCGACTTCATTGACGTGGCCCTCGAGCTGATCCGGCGGGGCTATGCCCGGCCCGAGCGGCTGGTGGCCATGGGGGGGAGCGCCGGGGGACTGCTGGTCGCCGCCGTGGCCAATCTCAGGCCGGACCTCTTCCGGGCCATCGTGGCCGACGTGCCGTTCGTGGACGTGATCAACACGATGCTCGACGCCTCGCTGCCGCTCACCGCCCAGGAGTGGGAGCAGTGGGGGGACCCGCGGGACCCCGAGCACTACGCCTACATGCGCTCGTACTCGCCGTACGATAACGTGGAGGCCAAGGCCTATCCCTGGATGCTCGTCACCACCGCGCTCAACGATTCCCAGGTGATGTACTGGGAGCCGGCCAAGTGGGTGGCCCGGCTCCGGGCGCTCAAGACCGACCGCAATCCGCTCTACCTCAAGACCAACATGGCCGCCGGGCACACCGGGGCTTCCGGCCGCTACGACCGGCTCAAGGAGATCGCGTTCCGCTACGCGTTCGTACTCGACGCGGTGGGCCTGGCCGGGTGAGCGGTCCGATGCAACTCCCCCGCTGGTTCGTCTGGGTCTGGGCTCTCGGAACCCTGATCAACATCTGGGGCGCCTACCTTGCCTATGGCCAGCACGAGATGCTCCACGGGCACGTGCACGCGGCCCTGACGCTCGTCTTCGGCTATGGCTGGATCAGGAAGGCGAACGCGAATGCGGCGCCGCTGACGGGGGGCGGGTAAACGGGGGGGGCAGCCGGTACGCCGTGGCGCGTCCGGCGGAGCATCGGTCACCGGCAACCGACCTCAATCTTCCGGATATCCGTTCGGGTTCTCCCGCTGCCACCGCCAGGCGTCGGCGCACATCGCGTCGAGCCCGCGGGTGGCCGTCCACCCCAGCTCGGCCGCCGCGAGGGAGGGGTCGGAATAGCAGGTGGCGGCATCGCCCGGCCGCCGCGCCACGATGCGGTAGGGGATCTTCCGGCCGCTCGCCCGCTCGAAGGCGGCGATCATCTCGAGCACGCTGTAGCCCCGGCCCGTGCCCAGATTCCAGGCGCGGCAGCAGGGTCCCTGGGCCAGCTTCTCCAGGGCACGCAGGTGTCCCAGGGCGAGATCCACCACGTGGATATAGTCGCGGACCCCGGTGCCGTCCGGCGTGGGATAGTCGTTCCCGTAGACTGGCAGCTCCCGGAGCTTGCCCACCGCGACCTGGGTGATGTAGGGGAGCAGGTTGTTGGGGACGCCGTTCGGGTCTTCGCCGATGCGCCCGCTCTCGTGGGCGCCCACCGGGTTGAAGTAGCGGAGCAGCGCGATCCGCCAGGTGGGGTCGGCCCGGTAGAGGTCGCGCAGCAGATCCTCGATGGCGAGTTTGGTGCGGCCGTAGGGGTTGGTCGCGCGGAGGGGAGCGTCCTCCTTCACCGGCACGTGATCCGGATCCCCGTAGACGGTAGCGGAGGAGCTGAACACCAGGGTCTTCACGCCGTGGCGCTCCATGGTCTCGGTGAGGATCAGGGTGCCGACCACGTTGTTCATCCAGTATCGCCGCGGCACCGACACCGATTCGCCCACCGCCTTGAGTCCGGCGAAATGGATGACCGATTCGACGGGCCGGGTCTGGAAGACCCGGTCCAGCGCCTCGCGATCCAGGAGATCCACGCGGTGGAATTCGAGCGAGCGCCCGGCGAGCTGCTGCACCCGCCGGAGCGCTTCCGGCTTGGCGTTGCTGAGATTGTCCACGACCACGACCTCGTGGCCGGCCTGGAGCAGCTCCAGCACGGTGTGGCTGCCGATGAACCCCGCCCCGCCTGTGACCAGGATCGCCATGGGACTCCTCAGGTGCGCCGATCGCCTTCGCCTGCCGGAGCAGGGAATGTAGCCACCCGAGGGGGATCCCGGCCCACTCCGCCCGGAACCGGCGGTACGGGGCGCGCCGGCCCCCGCCCCCCTCGCCACGCGCGTTGGGCGCCGAGCCGCTCACTCCTCCGGGGGGCCCGAGGCCCGCGCCACCTGGTCCGGCTTGACCTTGGCCGGATCGAACTTCCGGGCGCTCGCCAGCATTTTCTCGATCGTCTCGTCGAAATCGGCTTTCTGGCCTCGCTTGAGGGTAAAGCGGAGCGGATTGATCCGGGCCAGAACGAACGCCTTGAGATACGGGCTCTCGAAGCCGCGCGCCTTCAACTTGGCGACCGCCTCGCTCACGGCGGCGTCGAGCTCCAAGAGCCTCGCGGCCCGCGCCCGGCGGATCTCGAGGGCGTGGGACAACCTGGCCCCCAAGAAGCTCTCGACCCGCCGGAGCACCGGGTGGTACGCCCCGCCCGAGAACCGGCCGTTCTTGAGGTAGCAGCAGCCCAGGGTGAGCAGCGCCGGTTCTTCGAACTCGGTCTCGTAGCTCTTCTCCGGGCGGTCATCCAGCTCGGCGAGCGCGGCGGCCAGCCGGATCACCTCGAGGGCCCGCTCCCGCACGTTGTGGGCCTTCTCGGTGTTGAGCACCAGGATGCGATGAGCGACCTCCAGCTCCGGCACCACCAACGCCGTGATCGCGCGCGCGCCGAGTGCCCGCATCGCGGCCAGCCGGTGATGGCCGTTCGGCGTCCAGTAGCGGCCGTCCTCGGTGCGGACCGCGATGACCGGATCCATGAAGCGGCCCAGCCGCGCGATGGCGTCGGCCAGGCGCTTGACGTGGGTCTCGGAGAGGTCGCGCTGGTAGGGGGTCGGCTCCACTCGTTCGATCGGGAGCGCGGCGAGCACCTGCCACTGCCCGTCGAGGGGCTCGCGGTAGGCCCCGACCACCGCGCCGCCGTCCTCGCTGATCGCCTTCGTGAGGCGCTCGATGGGGGCCGGCGGTTCGGCACCGGCCACCTGCCTCGGGGTCAGGCCGCGCGGCTCGGCCGTCTTCCTGGTCCGGCGGCGGGAGGTCCGGGCCCCGGGTTTGGTCGTCTCAGCCATGATGGTCCCCGGGTGGATGCCCGGAGCGGTATCGCGTCCAGCGACCGGGTCTGCGGGGCGTTCCCGGATCCTCCGCACCGAGGACGGCGCCGCCTGGGACCCGCGGCTCGCCTCCACCGCCTGCCGCAACATCCGCCACGGCGTGGCGGAAGGCGGTGATCACCTCCCTTGACCGTTCGCCGCTCACCGGAACGACACCAGCTCCACCTCGAACACCAGGGTCTGGTTGGGCCCGATCCGTGGCGGGGATCCGGCCGGACCATAGGCCAGGTCGCTCGGAATCCAGAACTGGTACTTCGAGCCGGGGGTCATGAGCTGGACTCCCTCGGTCCACCCCGGGATCACCCGGTTCAGCGGGAAGCTCACCGGCTCGGCGCCGGACCGGTCGAACTCGGTACCGTCCAGCAAGGTGCCGCGATAGTGCACGGTGACCGTGCTGGTCGCCTTGGGACGCTGCCCGGTCCCCTCCTTCAGCACCTTGTACTGCAGGCCGCTCGCGGTGGTCTTGACGCCGGGCTCGGTCTTGTTGCGGGCCAGGAACGCGTCGCCCGCTTTCCGGTTGTCGATCGCCGCCACGGAGTCCCGGGCCCGCTGGGCGGAGATCATCTGGACCTGGAACGACGCCATGGCGCTCTGCATCTGTTCGTCGGTCAACTCGGCCTTGCCGCCCCCGAGCCCGTCGCTGAGGCCCCGCAGGATGACGCCGGGGGCGAGCTTGACCGACTGCTGTTTGGCCTGGCTCCCCAACTGGTACCCCAGGACGTAGCTCACGCTGTCTTCGAGCGAGACGATCTTGGCACGGCCGGCCGAACCCGCCTGCTGGCCGCAGCCCATCACGGCGGCGCCCAGAACAGCGAAGGCCAGTGGTTTCATGCAATCTCCTGGAGAGGAAAGGGTGGAGCCATTCCGTTGCGAGGCCGCAATATAGCGGACCCGCCGGCCGCACGCCCGGCCCCGGCCGGGTTCGAGAACCTGGCGGCCCCGCCTAAGGCTTGAGCGCCCCACGGCCGATGCTGAGAAGTGCCGATGCCGGAGGCCGGCCCAACCGGCCTGGCAGTGGTGTGTGCTCGTCGGGGAGGGCCCTGGGTGCGGATGCCGTCACGGATGGTGTGGTTCGGGTGGCTCGGTGTCATCGCCGTGGTCACCGGGGTCGGTCACGTCCTCGAGTACCGCGCGGTCCGTGCGGAGCACCTGGCAAAGGCGATGGAGGATCTGGCCGCCCTGGGCGACTTTGCCGCCAGGCAGGTGGAGTCGTGGCGGCGAGAGCGCACCGCCGACGCGGAATACCTCTTTCGGTCCCCCGGACTGGCGCGGCTTCTTCTCACACCGCGGTGCCGCACCCTCCACTGCCCCGAGGCGGCCGAGTTCAGCGGGCTGGCCACCATGCGGGCCAACCATCTCTACCACTCGATCGCCCTCTTCGATGCGGCGGGCAACTTGTGGGGACGGCTTGGCGACTCGGTCGGGGCCGGTCCGGCTCCGGCCGAGCGGCCGGCGCAACCGGTCTTCCTCGGACGGATCGAGCACGGGCGCCGCTGGATCGATCTGGCCGTGCCGGTGTTCCGCCGGGTCCCTTCGGACGACTCGCTGCTCGGCTCCATCGTGCTGCGCCTGGACCCCGAGGTCACGGTCCGCGCGGTGCTGGAGCGGGTTCCGAGCCGCTATCGAACCGCGCGCCTCTTCGTGCGGGACGCCGACGGGCAGCCGCTGGCCGGCTGGCCTGAAGAGGCCGTTCCCGCCTCCCGCGCCGGCTTCTTGCTCCGCGTCGCGCGGCCGATTCCGGGCACGCCCTGGTCGGTCGAGGCCTCGATCGAGCGGGCCGAGGTCTCTGGGGGGATTCACGCCGGGCTCGTCTGGTACGACCTGGTCCTGGGGTTGTCCGCGCTCGTGGCGCTGCTCCTGCTGGAGCGGATACGGCGCCGGCAGCAGGAGGTGCGGCTCGCGGAGCGCCGGGAGCACGAGGCCCGGTTGCTCGAGAGCGAGGCCCGCCATCGTGCGCTGGTGGACCTGTCCCCCGACGGCGTGGTGGTGGTGACCGACCGCCGCATCATCTTCGCCAACCGGGCCGCCGCGGTCATGGGCGGGTTCCGCGAGCCGGCATGCGTGATCGGGCGCGAGGCCGGCGAGTTTCTGTCCGGGACGTTCTTGCCGATGCTCGGCGACCTCGACCGGCTTCAGGCCGGTTCCGAGGAACCGATGCGGGAGATCGAGCTGCGCCTCCCGGAGGGCGGTACCCGCACGGTGGAAGTGGCCGGCCGGCCGCTGGTCTTCAACGGGCGCTCGTCGGCGCTGCTCGTGCTCCGCGACGTGACCGATCGGCGCCGGATGCGGGACGAACTGCGGGAGCGGGAGGCCCTGTTCCGGGCGGCGCTCGACGCCCTCCCCCACGTGTTCATCCTCTACGACGCGGAGCGCCGGATTCAGTTCGTGAACCGGCGGGGGCTCGAGCTGATGGGCAGCGGCTCTGGCGACCTGGTGGGCCGGCGGGAGGAGGAGGTGCTCCCGCCCGACCTCGTGCGCGAGTGCCTCCCGCTCCTCCGCCGGGCCCACGCGACCGGAACGCCCGAGCGTGGCGACTGCACCTTCGAGGTCGGGGGCCGCCGGTGGATCGCGGAGACGCACTTCATCCCGCTGCTGGGCGAAGCCGGCGAGGTCCGGCAGGTCGTCGGCCTCGCGCTGGACCGGACAGCGGAACGCACCCGGCAGGAGTGGCTCCATCTCGTCGAGACCGCGCTATCGCACGCCGCCAACGCGGTCGTGATGACGGAGCGGGACGGCACCATCGTCTGGGTGAATCCCGCCTTCACCCGCATGACCGGGTACCGTGCCGAGGAGGCCGTCGGGCAGACGCCGCGTATCCTCCGGTCCGGCCGCCAGGATGCCGCGTTCTACCGCCGGATGTGGGACACCATCCTTCGCGGCGAGGTGTGGCAGGGCGAGCTGATCAACCGGCGCAAGGACGGGAGCGAGTTCACGGAAGAGCTCACGATCACCCCGGTCCGCCGGGGAGACGGCGAGGTGACGCACTTCATCGCCATCAAGCAGGATATCACCGCCCGCAAGCGCGCCCAGGAGAGCGCGGATTTTCTCAAATTCAACATTGACCACGGCGCCGAGGCCATGTACTGGGCCGTCCCGGACGAGGGATTCCGCCTGGCGTACGTGAACCGTGCGGCCTGCGAGCATTTCCGGTACGACGAAGCGGAGCTGCTCGGCCGGCCCTTGCCGGCGCTCGACCTCGAGCTCGAGGCCGACGGGGGCCAGGGCTTCTGGCGGCGGCTCCGCGCGGCCGGCTCGCTCACCTACGAATCGGTGCACCGGCGGCGGGACGGCGAGCTGGTCCCGGTCGAGGTCTCCTCGAGCTACATCCGCTATGGCGACCGTGATTACTGCACCGGGACAGCACGGGTGATCCTGGAACGCAAACGCGCCGAGGCGCGAATCCGGCACCTCAACCGGGCGTACTTCGTGCTGGGACAGGTGGGCGAGGCGGTCGCGCGGTTGCCCGACCGGACGCGGCTGCTGGACGAGGTCTGCCGCATCGCGGTGGAGAGCGGATTCTGCAGCCTGGCCTGGGTCGGTCGAGCGGAATCGCTGCACCAGCCGCTTGAGGTCGTGGCGGTTCGGGGCACCGAAGGGCGGATTCCCGCCGAACTCCACATCCAGCCCGGGCCCGGCCCGGAGCGCCGCTCGCTCGCGAGTGTGCTGGCTCGACGGGGCCGGGTCTTCATGAGCCCGGATATCGCCCGCGATCCGGACCTCCTGCCCTGGCGCGACCGGGCACTCCAGCTCGGGTATCGCTCGGCGGCCGCCTTTCCCCTCCAGGTCCGGGGAACGTTCTGGGGTCTGGTGTCCCTCTATTCGGAGGAGCTCGGGTTCTTCGACGCGGAGGAAGGGCGGCTGCTCGAGCAGGTGGCGGCCACGCTCTCCCACGCTCTCGAGGTGCTGGAACGGGAGGCGGAACGGGAGGCGATCGAGCGGGCGCTGCGCCGCTCGCAGAAAATGGAGGCCCTGGGCAAGCTCACCGGCGGCATCGCCCACGATTTCAACAACCTCCTCGGCATCATCATCGGGAACCTCGATCTCCTGAAGGAACAGCTCCCCTCCGGCACCCCCGCGATCGCCCGGCTGGACACGGCGCTCCGGAGCGCACTCCGCGGCGCCAAGCTGACCGAGCGATTGCTCCAGTTCTCCCGCCAACACCCCGCCCCGGTCGGGCGGCTCAACCTGGGCCCGGTGCTGGCCGGCATGCAGGAGCTTCTGGCCCGGACCCTGACCCGCGAGGTGGAGGTCTCCATCGAGGTCGCCCCCGGCCTCTGGGACGTCGAGCTCGATCCCGACGAGTTGCAGGACGCGCTCGTGAATCTGGCGATCAACGCGCGGGACGCCATGCCGGCCGGCGGGCGCCTGACGCTGCGCGCGACCAACCTCGCGCTCCCGGAGGGCGCCAGCCCCTTCCATCGAGGCGTGCCCCCCGGCGAATACGTTCAGGTCGTCGTCCAGGACACCGGCGTCGGGATGTCGCCCGACGTCCTGGAGCGCATCTTCGAGCCCTTCTTCACCACCAAGGAGGCGGGGAAGGGGACGGGGCTCGGGCTCAGCATGGTGTACAGCTTCCTCCAGCGGAGCCGCGGTCACGTCCGGGTGGAGTCGAAACCCGGTGCGGGGGCGATTTTCCATCTCTACTTCCCCCGGGCGTCGGCCTCGGCGGCGCCGGCGCCGAGCCGGGAGCCGCCCGAGCTCAAGCCGGCCGGCCGGGGCGAGACGATTCTGGTGGTGGAGGACGAGCCCGAGCTTCGCGAGGCGGCCTCGGCGATTCTGCGCCGACTGGGCTACGAGGTCAAACAGGCGGCGAACGCGGCCGAAGCCTGGGAGACGCTCGAGACGGGGGCCCCGATCGATCTGCTCTTCACGGACGTCGTCATGCCGGGCGGCATGGACGGGTTCGAACTGGCGGAGCGGGCCCTGGCCCGGTGGCCGGGGCTCCGCGTCGTGATGACGTCGGGGTACACCGAGCGGCTCCAGTCGCCCAAGGCCGCCGCCCACACGCGTCACGTCCTGGTCAAGCCCTATCGGTTGCCGGAACTCGCGGAGCGGATCCGGGCCGCGCTCGAGCCCACCGGAGCAGGGCGATGAATCGGCCCTACCTGCTCGCGGTGGATGACGAGCCCGACATGGCCGTGCTCGTGGCCGAGGTGGCGGAGCTGGAGGGCTACGAGGCGCAGGCCCTGACCTCCGGCCCGGCCCTCCTCGCCGAGCTGGCCCATCGCGCGGCGGACGTCATCGTCCTGGACGTGGTGATGCCCGAGATGGACGGCATCGAACTCTGCCGCCGCCTGGCGGAACGGCAGTGCGCCGCCGCGCTCGTCTTGATCAGCGGCTACGACGGCCGCTACCTGCACGACGTGGAGGCCCTCGCGCGAGCGCACCAGCTCCGAGTGGCCGCCACCCTCACCAAGCCGCTGAACCTCGCCGAACTCCGGGCCGTGCTCCGGGCTCTGGCCGGGAGGAATCCGTGACGGCGCCCGCCCGCCCGCGGCTCCTCGTGGTGGACGATGAAGCCGACATGGCCGACTTCATCCGGGAGGTGGCGCAGGGCGCCGGCTTCGAGGCGCGGGCGGTCACCACCGGCCGTGCGTTCCGGGAGAACTACCACCCCGACCTCGACGTGGTGGTGCTGGATCTCCTCATGCCCCAGGTGGACGGCGTCGAGCTGCTCCGCTTCCTGGCCGGCGAGCGGTGCGGCGCCGGCGTGATCCTCGTGAGCGGGTTCGACCCGAAGGTGCTCCGCACCGCGAAGGAACTCGCTGCGATGGAAGGGCTCCAGGTCCTCGGCACCCTGGCCAAGCCATTTCAGGTGGACGCGCTCCGCCAGCTCCTGGCCCGCCGCCCCCCGCCTGCCGCGACGGCGGACCCCAGCCCGCCGGAACCGGCCCCCACCGAGACCGCGCTGCGTCGCGCCATCGAGGAGCGCGCGATCGTTCCCTGGTTCCAACCCCAGGTGGTGATCCCCACGGGAACGCTGGCCGGGGTGGAGGCGCTCGCCCGGTGGCGGCAGCCGGATGGCAGGGTGCTCGGCCCGGCGCGTTTCCTCCCGCTCGCGCGCGAGACGGGCCTGATCGAGCCGCTCACCGACGCCATGCTGGCCCAGAGCGTGGCCCAGCTCGCGGCCTGGGACGCCGCCGGCCTGGCACCCCGACTCTCCCTCAACCTCGAGGCGTCCTCCCTGCGCGACGTGGCGTTGCCGGATCGTCTGGCCCGGCATCTGGCGCAGGAGGGGATCGCCCCCGATCGCCTGGTGGTGGAGATCACGGAAGCCGAGCTCCTGCCCCAACTCGGTTGCTCGCTGGAGGTGCTGGCACGCCTGCGGATGAAAGGCATCGGCCTCTCGATTGACGATTTCGGAACCGGCTACGCGACCCTGCAGCAACTGCGGCTGGCTCCGTTCACCGAGCTCAAGATTGACCGCGGGTTCATCGAGGCGATGGGCAGCGACGCCGGCGCGCGCGCCATCGTCGAGGCGTCGCTCCGGCTGGGCCATGAGCTGGGGCTCCGGGTGGTGGCCGAAGGAGTGGCGGACGAGGGGACCTGGAACCGGTTGCGGGACCTGGGATGCGATGAGGCCCAGGGCTACTTCATCAGTCCACCGATGCCGGCGGACCGGCTGGTGCCCTGGATGAGGGGGGTGCGCGTCCCCGGGTTGTCGTGAGCGGGTACGCCGCCTATCCTACACGCTGATCCGGATCGGCCCAGCCCGATCAGCGGATCCTCGCACGACAGGAGACGCCACGCAGCGGCCGCGATACCCTTCGTGGGCGGTGAACTTCCTGCTGCTCACCCTGTCCGCCACCCTCGCGCTCGGCCTGGGGGAGTTCGCCGTGCGCATCCTTCGGCCCCAGCAGCTCCGGCACCTGGGGGCTATCTACCGGCCGGCCGACACCATCGGCTTCGAGCGGCGGCCCGACCTGCACACCCGGGCGAATCTGGGCGACCGCTGGGTGGACGTCATCACCGATCACCAGGGATTTCGGGTTGGCCGGGCCGGCCGGGTCGAGGCGGACACTCGGGTGCTCCTCCTAGGCGACTCCTTCGTGGAAGCGCTGGGCGTGACCTACGAAGAGTCGTTTGCCGGCCTGCTCCAGGCGCGCCTCCCCGCCCGCCTCGGACGTCCGGTGGCGGTCCGCAATGGAGGGGTGAGCGGGTATTCCCCGTCGCACTACCTCCTCGCCGCCGAGCGGGCGCTGCGACGGGAGCCGTTCGCTCTGGTGGTGGTGGCGATCTAACTGGGGAACGACCTGCTCTCCGACTCGACCCGCTACCACCGGCCGTTCCACCGCGCCCGCGAACCCCGGCCGCGGGCACCGCGCCGCTGGACACCCAGGGAGTTCAACCGGCGGTCGTCCTCCCGATCATGCTGCGCCTGGTGGCCCGCTCGCACCTCGCGGCCCTGGTCTGGAACGAAACCGACCTGCTGCGGGCCCGGATCGGCTTGCTGGAGTGGCAGTTCCCCGGGGGCGTGCTCCGCGAGAGGGCGGGGAGCCGGGACTGGACGGTGACGGCGAGCTTCTGCCGCGGCATCCATCAGCTGGTCGCCGCGCAGGGGGGGCGGACGATCTTTCTCCTGTTGCCGGAGCGGCTCCAGCTGGATCCGCCCCTCCTCTCCCGCTACGCGAGCGCGCTCGGGGTGGATACCGCCGACGTGGACCCGGAACAGCCGAATCGCCTGCTGGGGAGGGAACTCGCTCGCGAGGGACTGGTCGTGCTCGACGCGCTTCCCGTTCTGCGCCAGGCCTACGCCGCCGGGCAAGAGGTGTACGGGAACGTGGACCTGCACCTGGGGCGGGCCGGTCATGCGATCGTCGCGGAACTCCTCGAGCCAGCGGTCCAGGAGGCTCTCACCTCGGCGAAGTAACAGAACGGTGAACGGGCTTCTCGGTTCGAGGCCGTGCCCGTTCACCGTGTATCGTTCACCGCTCGCCGCTCGCCGTTACCTCAGCTCGTCCCCCCGGTCTTGGTCACGGTATAGCTCCCACAGGCGGTGAAGGTGATCTGCACATGGGTCACCACCGCGTTCCGGGTCACCACCAGTTCGAGCTGGCCGCTGTCGAGGCGCGGCCTGAGCGTGCAGGACGGATCGAAGTGGAGCGGCACGACGGTCTGGGTCTGGACACTCCAGCTCCCCTCGGGCCTGGTCCAGGTGGAGAGGCCGTCCAGGGTCCAGGTGCCGGCTGGAAGGGGCTGGCCGTGGGCGATCGTGCCCGGCGTGTCGGCGGTGAAGTGCGCGACCCAGTCCTTGGTGTGGGTCGCGTGCCGCCCGGCACTGTTCGTGATGTCCGTGACGAACCCGGTGATCAGATGGCCCAGCGTGTCCGGGTTGGCCCCGACCTCGCGTTCGCCGTTGTGGCGCACCGAGAGCCACCGGTGGGTCACCGTGTTGCTGTCGGTGTGGGTGAAGTCGGTGAAGCGCGACCGCCAGTGGTACCCCGTCGTGGTGGGGAACGGATCCACCAGATCAATGGTCCCGTCCATGCTGACGTGGAACGGGCCGCGCTGGAAGTCGCAGGCGCTGAAATCGAAGCGCACCGAGTCGGGCACCGCATCGGCGTCGGAGTTGGTGGGCGGGAAGGGGCTCACCCCCACGAGGCAGATCGGCGGCGCGCCGGCGGGACGGAATCCCGCGAGGGGCGCGCCGAGTTGGACCCCGGTGGCGGCGTCGAATTCGGAGGCATCCACCAGGTCCGCCACGTCGGCGGTGACGGTCTCGCCCAGATCGGCGACCTGGGTGGTATTGAGCCCTCCGGCCGGGCTGGGGCCGCTGGATTCGCTGCAGGCGGCGAGGAGGAGGACCCCCGCGGTCGCGGCGGCGAGACGGGAACGCATGCGCAGGCTGGACATAGACGCTGCTCCAGGTTTCGACAATCGATGGGTCTGTCTGGCTGCCAGGTTCGCTCCGTATAGACTGCCGGGCGCGCGCGGTGTTAACTGGTGAGGCAGCTCACACTCGCCGCGCCGCTGCCGCCGGGCGCCAAGTGCCGGCCGGGCGCCCCGGGGCTGGGACGGAACGGTCCCCGTCACGCGCCGCCGGCGCCCTCCACGCCTCCCCGCTCGCAGCCGAACCATCCCGCCCGTGCCAGGATTCGCTCGAGCGGGCAGAATCCCGTGAAGCTCGATTGCAGGAGGTTCAAGCCCACGAACGCGGTGAAGAGGAACCAGGCGGGATGGCCCCACCAGCCCAGGGCGAGGGACAGGAGGACAAAGCTTCCCGCGAACCGGCGAATCACGTTCTCACGACACATGGTTGAATCCTCCGTCTCTTGGGTGTACGGCGCCCCGTTACCCGTCACCGGGTCACCGGTCCCCCCCCCCGTCGGCTCGGCGTTTCAGCTCCCAGTACAACAAGGGCACGACCACCATGGTGAGGACCGTCGCCACGACGGCCCCGCTGATGAGCGCGACGGCCAGCCCCTGGAAGATCGGATCCAGCACCATCACGAGCCCGCCGGCCACGACCGCGAGGGCGGTAAGCGCGATGGGCCGAAACCGGACCGCGCCCGCCTCGATCACGGCGAGGGGGAGGGGGATGCCCCGGTCTTCCGCCAGTTGCACGAAGTCCACCAGGAGGATGGAGTTCCGCACGATGATCCCGGCCAGGGCGATCATCCCGATCATGCTGGTCGCGGTGAAGAAGGCGCCTGACAACGCGTGGCCCGGCAGGATGCCGATCAGGGTGAGCGGGATCGGCGCCATGATCACCAGGGGGATGGCGAACGACTGGAACCACCCCACCACCAGCACGTAGATGAGGAGCAGCACGGCCGCGAACGCCAGCCCGAGGTCGCGGAAGACCTCGAGGGTAATTTGCCATTCCCCGTCCCACTTGATCGCGGTCTCGTCCAGGCGGTCCGGCTGCACGGCGTTGTAGCGGCCGATCGCCCGTCCCGCCACCCGGACCGTGTCGAGCGCCCGGTTCATGGCGAGAATGGCGTAGACCGGCGATTCGATCTCGCCCGCCACATCCCCGGTCACGTAGATCACGGGGCGGAGATCGCGTCGGTAGCGGGCCGGTTCTCGGGCCGTGGAGTCCACCCGGACGAAACGGGCGAGCGGGGCCGGCCCCATGGCCGTGGGCACGGGCAGCGCCAGCAGGGCTTCCAGCGAGGCCCGCTCCGCCAGGGGGAGCCGGGGGACGATGGCCATCCCCTCCCGGGCCGTGGGGACCGCGGCCAGGCCGGCGGGCGTTCCCGCCTGGGCCAGCGCCACGGTCTGGACGATCTGCGCCACGTTCGCGCCCGCCTGGGCCGCGAGCGCGCGGTCCACCCGGTATGTCAGGCGGGTCTGCGGCGCCTCCACCGTCCAGTCCACGTCCACCACCCCGGGGGTCCGTTCAAAAATTTCCTTCACCCGATGGGCGGCCTCGAGCCGGGCGCTGTCGGTCTCCGCGTAGACCTCCGCCACGAGGGTGGAGAGGACGGGCGGGCCGGGCGGGATTTCCGCGAGCTTGGCGCTCGCGCCGAAGCGCTTCGCGATCGAATCCACCAGGGGCCGGGCTGCCACGGCGATGGCGTGACTCTGGCGGTCGCGAGCCCCCTTGGGGAGCAGGTTCACCTGGACGTCGGCGACCGTCGGGCCGCGGCGGAGGAAGTAGTGCCGGACGAGACCGTTGAAGTTGAACGGGGCCGCCGTGCCCGCGTACACCTCGGTGCTCCGCACCTCGGGCAGCTCCCGCAGGGCCCCGGCGATCTCGCTGGCGGCCGCGTGGCTCGTCTCGAGGGTGGTCCCCTCCGGCAGGTCCAGGATCACCTGGAACTCGCTCTTGTTGTCGAAGGGAAGCATCTTCACCTGGACCACCCGGAGGGCGACCAGCGCGCCCGACCCGAGGAGCAGGATGCCGATCGCGGCGTAGAAGAGCCGCCGCAGCCGCGGCCGCTCCATGAGCGCGGTCATCAGCGGCCGGTAGAGCCGCGCAAACCGCCCTTCCTCCTCCGGCTCGTGCGCGGGACCCGGCGGCTGGTGGGCCAGGGGCTTCACGTGGCCCCGGAGCAGCCGGAGCGACAGGTAGGGGGTCACCACGAACGCCACGGCGAGCGAGGCGAGCATCGCCACCGACGCGCCCACCGGGATGGGCCGCATGTAGGGGCCCATGAGGCCGGACACGAAGGCCATCGGCAGGATGGCCGCGATGACCGTGAAGGTGGCGAGGATCGTCGGGTTCCCGACCTCGTCCACGCCCTCCACCGCGGCTTCGTCCGGCGGGCGCCAGCCGAGCTGGAGGTGGCGGTAGATGTTCTCGACCACCACGATCGCGTCGTCCACCAGGATGCCGATCGAGAAGATGAGCGCGAAGAGCGTGATGCGATTGAGCGTGTAGCCGAACGCGTAGTAGGTGAACAGGGTGAGGGCGAGGGTCACCGGGACCGCGACCAGCACCACGACCGCCTCGCGCCATCCCAGGACGAGCCAGATCAGCGCCGTGACCGACAGCGTGGCGATGCCGAGGTGGAGGATGAGCTCGGCCGCCTTCTCCCGCGCGGTCTCGCCGTAGTTCCGGGTCTCGCTCACGGTCACGTCCGCCGGCAACAGCCGGGCCCGCGCCTGCTCGACCCGGTCCAGCACCGCGTGCGCCACGGTGGTGGCATTGGCGCCCCGCCGCTTGGCCACGGTCACCGTGACCGCGGCCGCCGGGCTCTCGCCCCGGTCCGCGTGGGAGACATAGCTGGTGCGCTCGCCGTATTCCTCGCTCACCCGCGCCACCGCCCGGAGGTATACCGGCGCCCCCTGCCGCACGGCGACCACCACGTTCCCCACCTCGGCGGCCGTGGCCAGCGGTGCCCCGACCTGGACGCGATAGACCCGGTCGCCCGCGGCGAACTCGTCGGCGTCGAGCCGCGCGTTCGCGGCCTCCAGCGCGCGGGCCACCTCCCCCGGGGTCAGGGCCGCGGCCATGAGGCGCGCCGGATCCAGCGCCACCCGAATCTGCCGGGGCTCGCCGCCAATGACCGTCGTCTCCGACACATCCGGCACCGTGCGGATCTCGTCCGCGAGCTGCACGGCGATCTGGCGGAGTTCGTTCGAGCCGTACCGCCGCGAGGAGAGGGTGAGGGCGAGGATGGGGACGTCGTCAATCGAGTGGGGCTTGACCAGCGGCGGGAGCGCCCCGGGCGGCAACCGGTCGAGCCCGGCGAACAGCTTGGCGTGGACCCGGGTCACGCTCCGCTCCTGATCCTCGCCCACCTTGAACCGCACCGTGACGAGGGTGGCGCCCTCCATCGCCGTCGAGTACACATGCTCCACGGCGGGGATTTCCCACATGCGCTGTTCCAGGGGCCGGGTGAGCAGGTTCTCGATCTCGGTGGGCGAGGCGCCGGGCAGGGCCGCGACGACGTCGATCATCGGCACCGAGATCTGCGGCTCTTCCTCCCGCGGGGTGGCGATCAGGGCGAGGAGCCCCGCCGCCAGCGACGCCAGGGTCACGAGCGGCGTGAGCTTCGATCGCAGGAACCGTTGCGCGACGCGGCCGGCGAGCCCCATCGCTACTCTCCCACCACGACCTGCTCGCCCCCGGCGAGCCCGGCCAGCACCTCGACCTGATCCCCGCGGGCGCGTCCGAGCTGCACCCAGCGGCGTGCCACCCGGCCCCCCGCTACCAGGTCCACTCCCGTGAGGTCGCCTTCCCGAACCACCGCCCGAGCCGGGACCAGCACCGCCCGCCGTTCCCCGGCCACGAGGAGGAGCGCCGCCGCGCTTCCGGGCAGGAACCGGCCCGCGCGGTTCTCGACCAGCGCGTTGACGGTGTAGAGTCCCCCGGCGGCCGCCGGCACAACGCCTTCCACGACGGCGCTCGCCGGAGTCCCCTCGATCAGGGCCTCGATCGGCCCGCCGCGCCGGAGTCTCGCCGCCTGCGCCGGCGTCGCCGCCACGGAGATCCGCAGCCGTGACCCGTCCTGGAGTTCGACCAGCGGCGAGCCGGGAGCGACGAAGGCCCCGAGATCGGCATACCGGCGGGTCACGGTTCCGGTGAACGGTGCCCGGATCGCTGCGTAGCTGTCGAGCGCGTCGAGCTCCCGTTCCTGAGCCCGCGCGGCGTCGCGCCCGGCCTCCGCCCGCGCCAGAGCGGTCTCGGCCTGGTCGAGCTGGGAACGGGTCGCCGCGCTATCTGCGTACAGCGCTCGAAATCGCCGCGCCTGCACCAGCGCTTCCTGGTAGACCGCCTCGGCGGCGGCGGCAGCGGCCCGTGCCTGGGTCCGCTTCGCCTCGACATCGCGCGCGTCCACCCGGAGCAGCACCTGTCCGCCGGTCACCCGGTCGCCTTCGCGAACCCGCACCTCGGTCACCGTTCCCATGAGCTTGGTACCGAGGGTGGCGCGCTGGATCGGCTGGGCGAGGCCCGCGGCCTCGACCACGGCGGGCAGGAGCGTGTCGCGCACCGTGACCGTGCGCGGCGCTGCCGCGCTCCCGGCCGGCGGGTCCATCCGGTCGCTCCGGCAGCCGCCACTGCCGGCCGCCGAGCCCGCTGCGACAGCCAGCCAGAGGGTCCTCCACCGCCGTCTCTTCATGGTGCCTCCTTCCCGCTGCCGGACCCGGCCGCGTCGAGCGCGATGAGCGGCGCCAGGTCGAGCCCCCGCGCCCGGCGCCAGCCAGCCACCGCAACGAGAGCGTCGTAGCGCGCCGCGGCGAAGCGCAGGCCACTGGCGGTTTCGGCCGCCGCGGCGTCGAACAGTTCCGTCACCGAGGCAAGGCCGCCATCGTACTTCCGGCTCACGATGCGATGCGCCTCGCGGCTTTGCACCACCGCGCGCTCCGCGATGTCCAGCTTGGCGAGGGCCGTGACTAGGGCCTCCTCGGCTTCCGCGACCTCGAGAGCCGCCTGCGCTGCGGCGGCCTCGACCATCGCCCCGGCGGCGGCACGCCGGCTCCGGGCGCTGCGGCCCTCCGCCAGCGCCGCCCCCCCTGCGAACGGTGACCAGGCGAGCAGGACGCCGACCGTCCAGGACGGCCGGCCGCCGAACGGCGCGCCGGGGTCGTTCCAGTCCAGCCGCCCGAACGCATTGAGCCGCGGCAGGTAGAGCGCATCCGCCCGCCGGGCGTCCGCCTGGGCGGCCTGGAGGGCCAGTCGGCTGGACTGCAGGTCGGCCCGCTCCGCCTCCGCCTCGACGGTCTCCCCCCGGCCTCCGAGCGCACGCACGGCCGGTGCCTCCGGCAGGGCCGGCGGAAGGCTGAAGGCCGTGTCCTCCGGCTGGCCCATGGCCACGGCGAGCTGGCGCCGGGCCAGGCCGGCCCGGCCGCGGGCCTCGATCAAGTCGGCCTCGACCTCGCCCGCCTTCACCTCCGCCAGGAGCTGATCCGCCCGGGTCGCCAGGCCCTGCTCCACCAGGGCGGCGGCCTGCCTGACGTGAGCTCGCGCGGCCCGCGCCGCTGCTTCGAGCGTGCCGACCCGCTCCGCCGCAAGCACGGCGCCGTAATAAGCCCGCACCACGGCCAGCGCCGTGCCGGTCCGGGTCCACCGCTCGGCGGCTTCGGCGGCGGCCGCGGCGGCCCGCGCCGCCCGCCGGCCCAGCAGGGCGTCGGCGTTGAAGAGCGGCTGTTCGACCACGAGGCCGGTGGCGAGGTTGCCGCGGGAGGCCGGGTCGTTGAGGGCCGGGGGCGCGAAAGCGGCCTGGGTCACCTCGCGCTGGCGGAGGAGGAAGCCGAACGCGTTGAGCGGGTCGGTGGTCCGCACGTAGCCCCCCTCGAGGCGGAGCGACGGGAGCACCCCCTTGAGCGGTTCGAGGGCCGCGGCGGCGCGGGTGCGGGTCTCGGCCGCGGCGAGGCGGTTGGCGTAGGCAGCGCGGCCGGCCCGCTCCAGCGCCTCGCCCAGGCTCAAATGTTGGGCGCCGAGTGGCGCCAGTCCCCCGGCGAGCCCCGGGAGGAGCAGCAAGCATGTCCACCGAACGGGTCGTGCCATGGTCCCTTGCCTGGTGTCGGGCGATGCGGGCCGCGGGCTGTCGGGCCCGAGTCGCCGAGACTTGCCCCGGTCGCCCAGGACTTGCCGCAGGCCTGAGATAACTATATAGTTATATGAGCTTCTGGTCAAGCCTCCGCCGGCGCGCGGCCTCCCGGCGAGCCCGGTGGCCGCCGACTGGCCGGGGCGGCGGCACCGGGATTACCGTATGACCATCTGTCACCGAAGGAGGGCTCGCATGGCCGAGCGGCCGCTCTCCACCGCGCAGCTCCGGTTGATCGCCGAACGGTTCAAGGCGCTGGCGGAGCCCTCCCGGCTCGAGATCCTGGCCGCGCTCCGGCACGGCGAGCGCACCGTGAGCCAGATTCTCCAGTCCACAGGACTCGGACAGGCCAACGTCTCCAAGCACCTCCAGGTCCTGTACAGCGCCGGGTTCGTCGAGCGCCGGAAGGACGGGCCGAATACCTGGTACCGGCTGGCCGATCACGATGTCATGCGGCTCTGCGACCTCATGTGCGGCCGGCTGGAACGGGAAACCAGCGCCAAGCGGAAACTGTTCGCCGCGAGGTGATGCCTGGCGCGACGGGAGGGCAAATCGTGAGAGCGATCGTCGGCGTCATGGGGAGCGGGGATCCGCGATCCCCCCGGCTGGCCGCGGCCCGGTCCCTCGGCCGTCTGCTGGCGGCGCAAGGGTGGATCGTGCTCACCGGAGGGCGGGCGAGCGGCATCATGGATGCCGCCGCGCGGGGCGCGAAAGAGGTGGAGGGGAGCCTCACGATCGGCATCCTGTCGGACGACGGCCCGCCAAGTCCCGCGATCGACATCCCGATCCGGACGGGCCTCGGACAGGCGCGCAACAACGTGAACGTGCTGACGAGCGACGTGATCGTGGCGGTGGGCCTGGAGAGCCCCGGGACCCTCTCCGAGGTTGCGCTCGCCGTCAAGGCAGCCAAGCCCGTGGTCCTGCTCGCCGCGTCGTCGGCTGCCCGCGCCTTCCTGGAGCAACTCGAAGGCGCCGACGTGCATCACGCCGATTCGCCGGAGGCCGCCGTGGCGATCGTCGCGACGCTCCTTGCCAGGCGTTAGAGGGACCGGAGGACCCCGCCCTCATCGTCCGCAGGGACGTGGCCACCCCGGCACCGGCGGCACAACGCCGCACCCCCATTGACAACTCCGAAAAATGTTTGATATTCGTCAAACTGTGAAGACTCCCTGAAACTCCGGAGTCGTTTTTTTTCTGCTGCTGAGTTTGATAGTTGTAAAACTATCGTACGAACCGTCACCCTCTGGAGATGGCAAGCATGAGTTTCCCTCCCCTCGCCGGCGCCCGGCGCTGGATCGCGCCCCTGGTTCTCCTCGGCACGGTAGTCGGGACCGGTGTGCTGCTCGCGGCGTGGAAGCATTCGTCGACTCCCACGGTCGCGGGGGCGGCCACCTCTGCTGAACCGGTGGAGCTGGTGACGGTCGCACCCGCAGTGGCCCGCGAGTACCGCCCGACCACCACCGCCATCGGAACCGTCCTGGCGCTCCGTTCCATCACGCTGCGGAACGAGCTTGCCGGCACCGTGCGTCAGGTCTCCCTCCGACCCGGCAAGCTCGTGGAGCCGGGCGAGGTCCTGGTTGCGCTCGACGTATCGGTGGAGCAGGCGGAGCTGGCGGCGCAGGAAGCCGAGGCCGAGCTGGCCCGCAAGACGCTCGAGCGTCTGGAGCGCCTCCGGCAGCACCAGGCCACCTCGCAGGAGGAGGTGGACCAGGCCCGGGCCCAGCTCGAGGTGGCCCAGGCTCGGATGGCCCGGACTCGGGCGATCATCGCCAAGAAAACGATCCGGGCGCCGTTCCGTGCCAGGGTGGGGATCGCCGACGTCCATCCCGGCCAGTACCTGAACGAGGGCACCGAGCTGACGACTTTGCAGGGCGTGTCGGACGCGGTGCACGTGGACTTCGCGGTGGCCCAACGGGTGGCGGCGGCGCTGCGCGAGGGGATGGCGGTGGTGGTGACCTCGGCGGACGGGGGCCAGCCCATCGAGGCGCGAATCGTCGCGATCGACGCCCGGGTGGATCCCACGACTCGCAATGCCGTGGTCCGAGCCCGGCTGGCGGGTTCCGCCCAGCTACCGGCTCCGGGCGCGTCGGTCAGGGTCCAGGTCCCCGCCGGGACACCCACCCTCGCCGTCGCCATTCCGGTGAGCGCGCTCCGGAAGGGGCCGGGGGGGGACCATGTCTGGGTCATTGCCGCCGACAGCACGGGGGCCCGGCGGGCGCATGCGCGGGCCGTGACGAGCGGCCCGGTGCTGGGGGATACGGTCCTGATCCTGGACGGCCTGTCGGTGGGCGAGGAGGTGGCCGCGACGGGCTCCTTCAAGCTGCGGGAGGCCGTGCGGATCGAGACCGCGCCTCCGGCTACGGTGTCGGCGGGGGTCCGCTGAGCGCCAGGAACCCTTTCAACCGCGATCGAACAGCAGAAGGCCACGCATGCGCTCTTTCACGGACGTCTTCATCCGGCACCCGGTCCTGGCGGCGGTCGTCAACCTGGTGATCCTGCTGGTCGGCTGGCGCGCCCTCGCCAGTCTGCCGGTGCAACAGTATCCGCAGATCGAGAGCTCCCAGGTCGTGATCACCACGGTCTACACCGGCGCCAGCGCGGAGACCGTGCGGGGATTTCTCACCACACCCATCGAGCGGGCGGTCTCGGCGATCAGCGGGGTAGACTACATCGAGTCCACGAGTCGGGCCGGGGTCAGCACCATCACGGTCCGGCTCAAGCTCAACCACAGCAGTACGGCCGCGCTCGCCGAGATCACGGCGCGGCTCCAGCAGGTTCGCTCGGAGCTTCCGGCCGAGGCCGAGCCGCCCGTCGTGGAGGTCCAGCGGGCGGACCGGCCCTACGCCTCGTTCTATCTGAGCTTCACCTCCACCGGCCGGCGCGCGCCGGCGATCACCGACTGGCTCTCCCGGACGCTTCAGCCGCAGCTCGCCACCCTGCCCGGGGTGCAACGGGTCACGATCGAGGGCGGCCGCCAGCTCGCGATGCGGGTGTGGATCGACCCCGAGCGGCTCGCCGCGTTCGGCCTGGCGCCGGGTGACGTGTACGCCGCGCTCCAGCGCAACAACTATCTCGCCGCGGTGGGCCAGACCAAGGGCAATCTGGTGCAGGTGAACCTGCTGGCCAACACCGATCTCCGCTCCCCGAAGGAGTTCGAGGATCTGATCGTGGCCGAGCGGCAGGGAGCGATCGTGCGCCTGAGCGACGTGGCGCGGGTGGAGCTGGGCGCCGAAGAAGCCGACATGATCGCCAAGTACGGGGAGAAGGAGGCGGTCTACCTCGGCGTCTGGCCGCTCGTCGGCGTCAACGAGATCGAAGTGGCGCACCGGCTCCGGGCGGAAATGGACCGGATCCGCCCGACCCTCCCGCCCGACCTGGACATGCAGATGGCGTACGACGCCACGGTGTTCATGGAGAACGCCCTCAAGGAGATCACCAAGACGCTGACGGAGACCATCCTGATCGTGGGCGTCGTGGTCTTCCTGTTCATGGGGTCCGTCCGCACCGCGCTGGTCCCGCTCGTGGCGATGCCGATTTCGCTGGTGGGCGCCGCCATCGTGATGTACGCGGCCGGTTTCAGCCTCAATTTGCTCACGATTCTCGCCATCGTGCTGTCGGTGGGGCTGGTGGTGGACGATGCGATCGTGGTGGTGGAGAACGTCGAGCGGCACGTGCGCGAGGGCAAGTCCCGCGTGGAGGCCGCGCTGATCGGCGCCCGGGAGCTGGTGGGGCCGGTGCTCGCTATGACGGTCACCCTGGCCGCGGTGTACACCCCGATCGGTTTCCAGGGCGGCCTCACCGGCTCGCTCTTCCTGGAGTTCGCGATCACCCTGGCCGCGGCCGTGGTGGTCTCCGGCGTCGTGGCGGTCTCGCTCTCGCCGGTCATGAGCTCGCGCTTCGTGCACGAGCACGGCCGGGAGAGCCGGCTCACCCGGCTCGTGAACGCGGGGTTCGACGGGGTTCGGCGCGGCTACGCGAAGCTGCTGGACGGCGCCCTGGCCATGCGCTGGGCTGTAGTCGCCGCGTCCGCTCTGGCGATGGCCGCCGCCTGGCCGTTCTACCAGTACTCGCGGCGCGAGCTGGCGCCGGTGGAGGACCAGAGCCACATCAGCCTTTTCATGCAGGCGGCGCCCGACGCCTCGCTCGCCGCGAACCACCGCGCCTCGCTGGACGTGGTGAAGACCATCGAGGCCTTCCCCGAGGCCAAGTTCATGTGGTCCCTCACGGCCTCGTGGGGCGCTTTCGGCGGCATGGTGACCAAGGACTGGAAGGAACGCGCCCGCTCCACCGAGCAGATGTACGGCGAGGTCTACGGCGCCGTGTCCCGGATCCCGGGCCTCCAGGTGTTTCCCCGGCTCGACCCGCCCCTCCCCACGCCCGGCCAGTATGACGTGGAGCTGGTGCTCCAGAGCGACGCGCCGCCCGAGCAATTGCTCGAGACGGTGCAAGCGGTGGTGGGCGCGGGCTGGCAGAGCGGCAAGTTTCTGTACGTGGATACCGATCTCAAGCTCGACCTCCCCGAGGCCCGGGTCGTGATTGACCGGGAACAGGTGGCCGATCTGGGGCTCGATCTCGCCACGGTGGGTCGCGAACTCGGCACCTTGCTGGGTGGCGCCTACGTGAACCGGTTCAACTACTTCGACCGGAGTTACAAGGTCATCCCCCAGATCGGCGACTCGGAGCGGGCCACGGTCGAGCCGCTGCTCGATCTCAAGATCAAGACGCCGAGCGGCGAGCTGGTGCCGGTTTCCACGTTCACGCGCATCGAGTCCACGGTGGCGCCGCGGACGCTCCAGCGGTTCCAGCAGCGGAACGCGGTGCGGATCTTCGGCGGGGTCAAGCCCGGGGTGACCAAGGAAGAAGGACTTGCGGTCCTGGAAGCGGCAGCCGCCCGGGCCGCGGGGCCGGGGGTCACGCTCGACTACGGCGGGGAGTCGCGCCAGATCCGCCGCGAGGGTTCGGCCCTCACCGTGACGCTCGGCTTCGCTGTGCTCCTCATCTACCTGGTGCTCGCGGCCCAGTTCCAGAGCTTCCGCGACCCGCTGATCGTGCTGGTGGGATCGGCGCCGCTCGCCATTTCGGGCGCGCTGCTCTTCAGTTTCCTCGATCTGACGACCATCAACATCTACTCGCAGGTCGGCCTCATCACGCTGGTGGGGTTGATCGCGAAGAACGGCATCCTGATCGTGCAATTCGCGAACACGCTCCAGGCCCGGGGCGTCGAGAAGATGGCCGCGCTGCGTGAGGCCGCGCTCACCCGGCTTCGGCCGGTCCTCATGACCTCGGCGGCCACGGTGTTCGGCCACCTGCCCCTGGTCTTCGCCTCGGGCCCGGGCTCCGAGGCCCGCAACAGCATCGGCATCATCCTGGTGGCCGGGATGACGGTCGGCACCCTGTTTACGCTCTTCGTCGTGCCGGTGTTCTACTCGCTGATCGCGGCCCGGCATCGGTCGGTCCCCGCCATGGAGCCCCTGGCCCAGCCAGGCGGGGCGCTGCCCGCAGCGGAGGTCGCCCATGCGTAGAGCCGCGCTGGTAGGGCTGATCGCGCTTGCGGGGTGCGTCTCCGCGCCCGCGTACCGGCCCTCTTCGGTGGCCCTGCCGAAGACCTTTCGGGAAGTCGACCCGGCGCAACCGATCTCGGCCCCCGCCGCCTGGGCGCCGGCGGCGGCCGCCCCGGTGGAGTTTGACGCAGGATTCTGGCGCCGGCTGGGCGACACCACGCTCGATCGCCTGATGGACCAGGCCCTCCGGACCAATCTCGACCTCCAGGCCGCCCAGGCCCGCCTCCGCGCCGCCCGGGCCGCGCGGGCCCGAGCGGTGCTCGATCTCACCCCGGATGGGGCGCTGGCCGGGGGGTACACCCGCCGGCGGTTCGCCAGCGCGAGCTTCCCCGGCGCGTCCAGCCGCTTTCCGGACGAGGACGTCTGGGACGCCGGGTTCGATGCGGTCTGGGAAATCGACGTCTTCGGCCGGATCCGGCGCACCGTGCGGGCGCACAGCGCGCTGGTCGCCGCAAGCCGGGAGGACCTCCGCGGGGTCACGGTCACGCTGGCCGCGGAGCTGGCGCGAGCCTACTTCGAGTTGCGGGGAGCGGAGGAACAGCTCGACGTGGCCCGGCGCAACGCCGAGAACCAGCGCCGCACGCTGGAGCTGACTCGGGAGCGACTCGAGGCCGGCCGGGGGACGGCGTTCGACGTGGAGCGGGCCCTGGCCCAACTCAACGTCACGCTCGCCTCGATCCCCGCGCGGGAGGCACAGGTGGCCGCGGCCCAATACCGGATCGGGGTGCTCACGGGCCGCCCCCCGACGATCGTGGCGGGCGAGTTCCCGCCGACCGCGCGCCAGGTAGCCTTGCCTGACACGGTGGCGGTAGGGACCCCGGACTCGGTGCTCCGAACCCGGCCGGACGTGGCGGCGGCGGAGCGGCTCGCCGCCGCGCAAGCGGCCCTGGCGAGCGCGGCGCGCGCCGAGTACCTGCCCCGGCTCTCGGTCGGCGGGAACGCAGGGTACACGGCCGCCGATTTCGACCGGCTGGGCAACGACGGGACGTTCCGTTACGCCGTGGGCCCGGTGCTGCGCTGGCCCCTCCTCGGCCTCGGCCGGATCAAGGCCGACGTGAGCGCGGCCCGCGCACGAGCGGACGCGGCCCGAGCCGAGTACGGCCAAATCGTGCTGGAGGCCATGGAGGAGGTCGAGAGCTCGCTCGCCCGCTATCGCGCGGCGCGGTCCCGGGTCGAGCAACTGGCCGCCGCCGCGGCCGCGAGCGAACGGGCGGCCGAGCTCGCCCGGATGCGCTTCAGCGAAGGTATCGTGGATTTCCTCCAGGTCCTGGATGCCGAGCGCACCCAGCTCGAGTCGCAGGACCTGCTGGCGCAGGGCCGGACCGAGGCCGCCACAGCCTACGCGGCGCTGTACCAGGCGCTCGGAGGGCCGTGAGCCGCCCCCCGAGGTGGAGGTCCAGCGGTATACACCACAGGCCGCCTCGAGGGCGGCCTGTGGTCATGAGGCGCGGCCCGCGGCGGGGCCCGATCGGCCGGGATCCGCGTCACACGCCTACCGGGGTCCCGTGCTCCACTCGGGTGCCGAGCACCTGGAGGAACCTGGCGAGCCAGGCGGGGTGGGCGGGCCAGGCGGGGGCGGTGACCAGCGTTCCGTCGCTCGTCGCCTGATCCACGGGAACGTCAATCCAGTTGGCCCCCGCCTGTTTGGCCTCCGGGCCGCAGGCGGGGTAGCCGGTACACTGCTTCCCGCGGAGGACATCCGCCGCCGCGAGGAGCTGGATCCCGTGGCAGATGGCGGCGATCGGCTTGCGCGCGCGATCGAAGTGCCGGACGATGTCGAGCACCCGCTGGTTCAGGCGGATGTACTCGGGGGCCCGGCCACCCGGGATCACCAGCGCGTCGTAGTCGTCTGCTCGGACCTCGTCGAAGGTCGCGTTGAGCGTGAACTGGTGCCCCGGTTTCTCGCTGTAGGTCTGATCGCCCTCGAAATCGTGCACCGCGGTCCGGACGGACTGGCCTTTCTTCTTTCCCGGGCAGACGGCGTGCACGGTGAATCCCACCATCAGCAGTGCCTGAAACGGCACCATGACTTCGTAGTCCTCGACGAAGTCGCCCACGAACATGAGAATCTTCCTGGACATCCGGCCTCCTCCTGCTTGAGGTCCCGTACCCGACAAGATATCGCCGGCGTTCCGCCGGGTAAGTGGCAGCAGCTCCGGGCCAGGGATGGGGGTCAAGATCCGGGTACCGGGGGGGGGATAGCTGATGGGCCTCTCGCTCGGCGGGCGCGGCGGGTCGGGCCCGCGCGGCGCTCCCTAGAGCGAAATCACGGGGCTTCCTCGAACGCGGAGGCCCGGGTCGCCGTTCGGTCTCGGAATGGCTAGGGAGGGAATCGAACCCCCGACACGCGGATTTTCAGTCCGCTGCTCTACCAACTGAGCTACCTAGCCGGTGGGGGGCGGCAATATACAGGGAGAGGTGGACCCGGCGAAAGCCGAGAGGGGTGACCGGGGTGCCGCGCCAGGGGCGGCCCGCCCCACGCGGCGGGTCCCGGAGCGGAGCGTGGCGGGCCGCGCCACACGCCGCCATGGCCCGCGAGCGCCGACTCGGCGGGTGGATTCCCTGGCCCTCTCGCCCTCTCCCCACCATCTTCTCCCCATGCCCGAGCCCACCCTCCCCAACCTCGTGCTCCTCGACCACCCGCTGATCCAGCACAAGCTCACCCTGTTACGCGACCGGCGAACCAGCACCCGCGACTTCAAGCAGCTGGTCAACGAGATCGCCATGCTCATGGCCTACGAGGCGACCAAGGACCTGCCCACCGAACCGGTGGAGATCGAGACGCCGCTCGAGCGGATGATCGGGCGGCAGGTGTCCGACAAGAAGCTCACCCTGGTGCCGATCCTCCGGGCGGGGCTCGGCATGGTGGATGGGATCGCCCAGCTCCTCCCCACGGCCCGGGTCGGGCACATCGGCGTCTTCCGCGACGAGACCTCGCTCCAGCCGGTGCGGTACTACGCCAAGCTCCCCGCCGAGGAGGGCGAGCGCGACTACTACGTGCTGGATCCCATGCTGGCCACCGGGGGCTCCGCCACGGCCGCCGTCACCACGCTCAAGGAGGCGGGAGCCCGCCGGATCCGCTTTCTGTGCATCGTGGCCGCGCCACCGGGCGTGCGGCGCATGCTCGAGGGTCACCCCGACGTGCCGGTCTACGCCGCCGCGCTCGACCGCGCGCTCAACGAGCAGGGCTTCATTCTGCCGGGCCTCGGCGACGCCGGAGACCGGCTCTTCGGCACCGAGTAGGAGATCGCGGGACCCCGGAACCCCATGTCCCTCCGCCTCACCTTCTACGGCGCCGCCGGAGAAGTGACCGGCTCGATGCATCTGCTCGAGGCCGCCGGGGCCCGGGTGCTCTTCGACGCGGGGCTGTTCCAGGGCCGGCGGGCCGAGACCCGCGCCCGGAACGCCAGCCTGCCGTTCGACCCGCGCCGCATCGATGCCGTCATTCTGAGCCATGCGCACATCGATCACGCCGGGCGGCTGCCGCTGCTGGTGAGCCAGGGGTTTCACAACCCCGTGTACGCCACGCCGGCCACCCGCGACCTCTGTGCGGTGATGCTGCCCGACGCAGCCCACATTCAGGAGAAGGACGCCGAGTTCCTGAAACAGCGCGGGAAGGCGGGCCCCGAGAGCGAGCCGCTCTATACGGTGCGCGATGCGGTGGCGGTCCAGGAGCTCGTGGTGGGGCTGCCGTACCGCCGGCTCCAGCACCTGCGCAAGCACCTCACGTTCGAGTTTACCGATGCCGGCCACATTCTGGGGTCGGCTTCGGTGGACCTCCGGGTCACCGAGGGCGTCCCGCATCGCATCGTCTTCTCCGGCGACATCGGCCGTTCGGGGCTGCCGATCATCCGCGACCCCGATCCGCCGGCCGGCCCGGTGGATACCCTGATCCTCGAGTGTACGTACGCCGACCGGGTCCACGAGTCCCTTGCCGATGCCGAAGCGCGCCTGGGCGAGCTGGTGCGGGACACCGCAGCCCGGGGTGGCAAGATCCTGGTGCCCGCGTTCGCCCTGGGCCGGACTCAGGAGCTCATCTACGGGCTCCATCGGCTCTTCCAGGCCGGGCGCATCCCCCGGATCCCGGTGTTCGTGGACAGTCCGCTGGCGGTGGACGCGACCCAGGTGTTCCGGCTTCACCCCGATCTCTTCGACCGCTCGGAGGGTCTGGTGAGCGGCACGAGCCAGCTCTTCGACTTCCCGCTGGTCCATTACGTGCGGGAGGTGGAAGCATCGAAGCGGCTCAACAGCCTCGCCGGGCCGGCGGTCGTGATCGCCGCGTCAGGCATGGCCGAGTCGGGGCGTATTCTCCACCATCTGGCCCATGGGGCGGGCGATCATCGGAACCTGGTACTCTTGGTCTCCTTCCAGGCGGAGCACACGCTGGGCCGCCGGCTCCAGGAGGGCGCGAAGGTGGTGAAAGTCCTGGGGGAGGAGCTGACGGTGCGGGCCCGGATCGAGACGATCGGCGGCTATTCGGCCCACGCGGACAAGCACGAGCTCCGCGCCTGGATCCGGAAGCTCGGCGGGCCCATCCGCCGGGCGTTCGTCGTCCATGGCGAGCCCGCAGCGGCCCAGGCGATGGTCCAGATGCTCAAGCAGGAGGCGGTGCGGCAGATCGAGGTCCCGAAGCTGGGGGAGACGTTCGAGCTGGCGTGAGATCCTCCGCCGAGGTCGCCGAGGCACGCCGCGGGGGCGTTCAGCGCGCCCTGCCCTGCGTTTTCCGCGACGCCCTGGCGTAGGTCCTCACCAGCACCACCGGAATCTTGGCCGCCTCCTTGAGGAGATAGGGCAGCTCGGTCGAAGCGCGGCTCGAGATGGGGCTGCTCCGGGTCGGGGAGGTGTAGGCTTCGATGCCGGCACGCCGGGCCTCGAGCCGGAGGCGAAGGAGGTGGAATGGATCGCTCACCAGCACGACCCGGGAGCCTCCGTGGTCGCCGAGCCATTCACCCACCGCGGCAATCGAAGCTTCGGTGGAGCGGCCCTCGGGGCGTACTACGACGGCGGTTTCCGGCACGGCGTGTTCCACGAGATAGGCGCGCCCCACTGTGGCCTCGCTCACCCGGTCGCCCTCGCCGATCCCGCCGGTCACGACGATGAGGGGCGCGAGGCCGTCCCGGTAGAGCGCGAGCGCGTGATCCAGCCGGGCCCGGAGCACGGGGGATGGCTTCCCGTTGTACTGGGCTGCGCCCAGGACCACGATCGCATCGGCGGGCCGGCCCTGGTCCGTTCGGCTCACCAGCACGACCGCCGCGAGCGAGAGCAGATAGACCAGCGCGAGCCCCGCCAGCACCGCGAGCACCCAACGAGCCCGAAGGGACACGGAAGGAAAGATAAGGCCGGCGTGTCGCCGGCCGGCCGGCGGCGGCGCCGCCCTGTCCGGGCCCTTCCGCGCCGCCCTTGCCGGGCTCGGATCTGCGCTCCATGTTGACCCCCATGGCGCTCATCTCGTCGGACCGGCGTTACCAGGGGCGGGTGATCAACCTCGACGTCGAGACGGTGGGCTTCCCGGACGGCTCCACCGGGCAGCTCGAGATGGTGCGGCACCCCGGGGCGTCCGCGGTCCTGCCATTCCTCAGCGATCCACCGGGTCCCGACCCGCGGGTTCTCCTGATCCGCCAGTTCCGTCACGCGGCGGACGGGTACATCTGGGAGATTCCCGCGGGACGGCTCGACCCGGGCGAGACCCCCGAGGCGTGCGCCCGGCGCGAGCTGGCGGAGGAAACCGGCCGTACCGCGGCCCGGCTCGAGCCGCTCACCACGATCTTCACCACCCCCGGGTTCACCGACGAACGCATCCATCTCTTCCTGGCAACCGGATTGGAGGAGGGGGACCACCGGCGTGAGGGGGACGAGTTCCTGGAGGTGCACGAACTCGCCTGGCCGGATGTCCTGCGGATGGTGGGCCGGGGTGAGATTCTGGACGCCAAGACGCTGGTCGCGATTCTCTATGTCGCGACCTTTGTCACGGGGAGGTAGGCGCGGGCATGGCGGCGTTGTTCAGGTTCTTCCGGACGGCGCTGGGAGAGCGGGTCCACCCGCCCGGTCCCAACGCACCCGATATCAACGCGCTGATCGACGCCCACCTCCGCGGCGACCCCGCGGCGTTCGCGCAGATCGTGGCCCGCTACCAGGTCCGGCTCCTCAATTTCGTCTACCGGATGATCGGCGACCGGGAACGGGCGGAGGATCTGGTGCAGGAGGCGTTCCTCCGGGTCCACCGCCACCTCGACCGCTTCGATCGCGGCCGGAAGTTCTCCACCTGGCTGTACACCATCGCGAGCAACCTGGCCAAGAACGAGCTGCGCACCCGAAGCCGCTCGCCGCTCGTGCCCCTGGGCCAGCTCCTCGCGGACGCGGGCCGGGACGGCCTCCCCCCCGACTTCGAGGACCCGGCCGGCCGCCCCGACGACCGGTACGAGGAGCGCCAGCTCCGGGAGCTGGTGCAGCGGACGGTGGCCCGCCTGGCGCACCACCATCGGGAGGTGTTCGTGCTCCGGGAGCTGGAGGGCAAGACCTACGAGGAAATCGCGGAGATCATGCATTGCAACCTGGGCACGGTGAAGAGCCGGCTCAACCGGGCCCGCCAGAGCTTCGCCGAGCTCATCGCCCCTCACCTGCAATGACCCCCGGGCCTTCGGGAACCTTGAACCGATTCGATGGTATACAACGGCAATGACGTGCGCTGAATTCCGCCGCCGCTACTCCGCCTACCGGGACGGCACCGACCCGGTGCTGGCGGCCGAGATGGACGATCACATGGAAGTCTGCCCTGCCTGTGCCGGGTATGACCGGGCGGTGCGGGAGGGCGTCGAGGCCCTCCGGCACGCCGTGGTCCTCCCGTCACCCGACTTCGCCCAGCGGCTGGCCCACCGGATCGCCACCGCCGAGCAAGTCCCGGAGCCGGTGCCGCCGCGCGTCTCACCGCTCATGGCCACCGCCGCCGCGCTCCTCCTGGCCTCGCTCGCGGCCCTCACGGTGAAGGACTCGCTGCTGCTCCCCCCGCAAGCCGCGGCGGAACAGGCCCTGGTGGTGGCCAAGCCCCGCCTTCTCGCTTCACCGCCCTTCGTCACGTTCGAGCGCGACTGACGCCGCTCGGGCCCGAGCCCCTCGAGGTCGGGCGCCCCCGATCTATATTCCCCGCATGCCCCGCCGGTCCTACGACGAGGCGCTCCGCTCCCTGGCCAAGGGCGAGCCGGCGCCGGTCTACTACCTGTACGGCACCGAAGCGGTGCTCCAGGACGAGCTGGTGCGCGCCATCATCGAGCGCGCCCTTCCGCCGGCGGAGCGGGACCTGAATCTGGATCAGCGCGACGCCGCGGCACTCGACCCCGAGGCGCTGCACGCGCTGGTCAACACGCTGCCGATGCTCGCCGCCCGGCGGGTCGTCGTCCTTCGAGGGGTCGCAGCCTGGAAGCGGAAACCAGCGCTCCGGACCGAGCTGCTCCGGTACCTCGACCGCCCCGCGCCCGAGACGATCCTGGTGCTGCTCGCCGGCGACGAGGAGCCCGACCAGGACATCGCCGCCCGCGCGGTGGCGGTGCAGGCCGAACCGCTCGAGCCGGCCCGGGTTATCCGCTGGATCGGCTATCACGCCGGGCGCCATGGAATGCGCCTCGCCCCCGAGGCGGCCGAACATCTGGCCCGGCTCACCGGCTACGATCTGGGCGCGCTCCGCACCGAGATCGAGAAGCTGAGCGGGCTCGCGGAGGGGACCCCGATCACGAGCGAGCGCGTGAGCGAGCTCGTCGGGGTCCGGCACGGCGAGACCCTGGAGGACTGGTGCCACGCCGTGCTGGCCGACGAGACGGCCCGGGCGCTCCGGCTGATGCCGGCGGTGCTCGACCAGGCCGGGATGTCGGGCGTCCGGATGGTCGCCGCCTTGGGCGCCGCGCTCCTCGGCGTGCAACTGGCCCGAGGCCACTACGATCGGGGCGTTCGCGGTGGTGGGCTCGAACGCCTGGTCTTCGACCGGATCCGGCAGCTGCGGCTCTGGGGCCTCGGCGACTGGAGAACCACCGCGCGGAACTGGGCCCGCTGGGCCCAGACCTGGCCTCTGGGACGGCTCCGCGCGGCACTCGGCGCGGCGCTGGAGGCTGACCGGGCCCTGAAGGGAGCGCGCATTTCCGGCGACGCCGCCATCCTCTCGGACCTCGTGCTTCGGCTGGCAGAGCCGGGCGGAGCAGCCCCGCGGGCGGGCCGTTCCTCCGGCCTGGCGGCAACGCCGGCGAGGGGTTGATGGTCATGCGGCTCACCCGTTCGTGGCGCCGGACCCTGATGGCCCTGGCCGGTATCGCGCTAGGCCCGGGCCGGGCCGCCGCGCAGGACGATCCCCGGCTCCTGGACGCCGTGCGCCTGGCGCAGGAGGGCCGGAGCGATTCGGCACGCGCCGTGGTCGGCGTGATCCTCGCGGCCACCGCTCCTTCCGACAGCCTCTATCCCCAGGTGCTCTACACCCAGGGGATCCTGGCCCGGAGTACCGAGGAGCGACGCCGGTTCCTGAGCCGCATCGCCGTGGAGTACGCGCTTTCCCCCTGGGCCGACGACGCGCTGCTCCAGCTCGCCATGCTCGACTACGGCGCCGGCAACCCGGCGGGCGCCGCGCGGTACGTGGAGCGGATCCGGTCTGACTACCCGGACTCGCCGCTCGTGCCCCTCGCGGCATACTGGGCCGCCCGGTCCTATTTCGACATCCGGCGGCCCGCCGATGCCTGCCGCTGGCTCGCGGACGGCCTGGCCCGCGTGGGCGACGATCTCGAGACGCGAAACCAGCTTTCGTGGCTCCAGGGGCGTTGTACCGCCCCTCCGGCACGCGACAGCACCCGGCCGGACACAGTCAAGACGCCGCCGGCCCAGGCCGCCCAGCCGCCCGGTGCAACGCCGCCGGCCAGGACCGGGTTTGCAGTGCAGGCCGGAGCGGTGAATACTCAGGCCGCGGCGGACAAGCTCGTGGCAGACCTCAAGACTGCCGGGTTCGCCGCCTACGTGGTGCGGCAAGCCAACCTGTTCAAGGTGCGGGTCGGACCCTACCCCGATCGCGCCCAGGCGCAGACCGCCTTGCCCGCGGTGCGCCGGGCGATGGGCGGCTCGCCCTTCGTGGTGAAGGAACCGTGACCGGGCGCGTGGCCGACCCCAGCAACACCCCGCTCATGCAGCAATACCGGGAGATCAAGTCCCGCCACCGGGACAAGATCCTCTTCTTCCGCATGGGCGACTTCTACGAAATGTTCTACGAGGACGCCCACCTGGCGTCGAGGCTCCTCGGCATCACCCTGACGTCGCGGGGCGACGGGGTGCCCCTGGCGGGGGTACCGGTCAAGGCGGCGGCCGACTATCTCCGCCAGCTCATCGCGGCGGGGCACCGGGTCGCGATCTGCGAGCAGGTGGAAGATCCCAAGCTGGCCAAGGGGCTGGTGCGCCGCGAAGTCGTGGAGACCGTGACCCCCGGTGCCACGCTCGAGGAGAGCTGCCTGGCGGGCAACCGCAACAACTTCCTCGTCGCGGCGAGTGCCCCCGCGGGAGAGCCTGGCCGCGAACGGGCCGGTCTCGCAGCCATTGACCTGTCCACCGGCGAATTCCTGCTCGAGACCGTGGAGCGGGACGAGCTCTTCGAGGCGATCGCGCGGTTCGACCCCGCGGAGGTGGTCATCCCCGCCGACGCACGCCTCCCGCTCGGCGACAGGGTGCTCCCCGCCCCCCGCGAGCCGTGGGAGTTCGACCCCGACCTGGCCCGCACCGAGCTGGCCCGCCGATTCGCCGTGGCCTCGCTGGACGGCCTGGGGATCGGCCCGGAGGACGCCCCCGCTGTGGGGGCGGCCGGAGCGCTGCTGCGCTACCTGGTCGAGCTCCAGCCCTCGGGCGTCCCCCATCTGCGCCGACCGGCGGTGCGCCGCTCGGCGCGGCATCTGTGGCTGGACGAGATGACCCGCCGCAATCTCGAGCTGGTGGAGCCGCTCCGCGCCGGCGCCCGGGGGACGACCCTGCTCGAGGCGCTGGACCTCACGATGACGCCCCCGGGGGCCCGGCTGCTCCGGCGCTGGCTGCTCTCGCCGCTTCGCGACCCGGCCGCGATCAACCGCCGCCTCGATGCGGTCGAGGTGCTCGCCCAGGACCATCGGGCCCGGGCCCGGATTCGTGAGGCGCTGGACGGGGTACGGGACGTCGAGCGCCTGGCGGGCCGGGCCGCCGCGGGGCGGGCCACCCCGCGCGAGCTCGGCTCGCTCCGCGATTCCCTGGCCCGGCTTCCCGACGTGCTCGAGGCGCTCGCGAGCCTGACGAACCGCGAGCGGAGCGCGGCGCTCGGGGAGGTGGCCGAAGAATTCGACGTGCTGGCGGACCTGGCCGGGGAGCTCCGCCGGGGCCTCACCGACCGGCCACCGCCCGCGCTCGCGGACGGCGACGTGATTCGGCCCGGTTTCGACCCGGAGCTGGACGAGCTCCGGGACCTTCGGGACGGTGGCAAGCGGTACATCGCGACACTCCAGGAGCGGGAGCGCGCCCGCACCGGGATCCCGTCGCTCAAGGTGGGCTACAACAAGGTCTTCGGCTACTACATCGAGGTCACCAACGCCCACGCCGGCAAGGTGCCGCCGGATTACGAGCGGCGCCAGACCCTGACCGGCGCGGAGCGCTATGTCACGCCCGAGCTCAAGCAGTACGAAGCCAGGGTGCTGAGCGCGGAGGAACGGATCGGATCGCGCGAGGCCGAGCTGTTTGGCGGGCTCCGGAACCTGGTCGCACGGGCCACACCGCGGATCCAGCGCACGGCCCAGGCGCTGGCCCGGCTCGACGTCTGGGCCGCACTGGCCGAGACGGCGGTGCAGCACCGCTACGTGCGCCCGGTGGTCCACGAGGGCTTCTCCCTGGTGCTCCGCCAGAGCCGGCACCCGGTGCTCGAACGGCTCATGCCGCGAGAAGCGTTCATTCCCAACGATGTCCGGTTCGAGCCGGCGGAGCGGGTGTTGCTGGTCACGGGCCCCAACATGGCGGGCAAGTCCACCATCTTGCGGCAGATCGGGCTGTGCGTGCTCCTGGCCCAGATGGGCTCGTTCGTCCCCGCCGAAACGGCGGAGATCGGCGTGGTGGATCGGCTCTTCACCCGGGTCGGGGCCAGCGACAACCTCGCGGGCGGGCAGTCCACCTTCATGGTGGAGATGAGCGAGACCAGTGCCATCCTGCACAACGCCACCCGGCAGTCGCTGGTCCTGCTGGACGAGATCGGCCGGGGGACGTCCACCTATGACGGGGTGGCGATCGCGTGGGCGGTGACGGAGTACCTCCATGACCGGGTGGGCTGCCGCACCATGTTCGCGACCCACTACCACGAGCTGATGCAGCTCCCCGAGCAATTGGCCCATGCCCGGAACCTGAACGTCGCGGTCCGCGAATCGGGCGACCAGGTGATCTTCCTCCACCGGCTGGAGCCCGGGGGCACCGATCGCTCGTATGGGATTCACGTGGCGCAGCTCGCGGGGCTGCCGGCGCCGGTGGTCCGCCGCGCGACGGAGATCTTGCGCCTGCTGGAGGGAGAACACCGCGTCGTACCCGGGGCGGCGCCCCAGTCCGACCCGGGCCAGCTCGCGCTCTTCCGCGAGCCGGACCGGACCCATCCCGTGGTCGAGGAGTTGCGAGCGATGGACCTCGACACTCTGACCCCGCTCGAGGCGCTGAACCGCCTGGCCGAGCTCAAGCGGAGGACGGGGCCATGACCCGGACCCGGGCGCCTGCCCACCTGGGAGCCCTGGGCGCGGCGCTGCTGCTCGCCGGGTGCTCCCGGCAGGACGCCGACACGATGCGGCTCCCGGCCGAGATGCCGGCCCCGAGGGGCATCGAGCCGCCCGTCATGGTGAATCCGGAATCGCCGGTGGACTACCCACCGGTGCTCTACGCCCAGGGCATCGAAGGGAAGGTGGTCCTCCGGCTCTTCGTGACCGAATCGGGGACCCTCGTGGCCGATTCGACCCGGGTGGCGGAATCGAGCGGCTATCCGGCGCTCGATTCCGCGGCCCTCCGGGCCGCGCCCCGGTTCCGGTTCGTCCCGGCCCGCCGGAACGGCACGCCGGTCGCCGCGCTGTTCCTGCAACCGGTACATTTCCGACACCCGCAGGCTGGAGGCACCACCCCGTGAGCCCCCCGCACGAGAAGCCGTACGACTCGGTGCTCGAGACCATCGGCTGGACGCCGCTCATCCGGCTGGCCCGCGTGGGGCGGGGGATCCGGACTCCGGTCTACGGCAAGGCGGAATACGCCAACCCCGGCGGCTCGGTGAAGGATCGGATCGGGCTCCGGATCATCGAGGACGCCGAGCGCCGCGGCGAGCTCAAGCCCGGCGGGGTGATCGTCGAAGGCACCAGCGGGAACACGGGGGTCGGGCTGGCGCTGGCCGCGGCACTCAAGGGGTACCGCTGCATCTTCACCATGCCTGACAAGATGTCGCAGGAAAAGGTGCGGCTCCTCAAGGCCTACGGCGCGGAGGTGGTCATCACGCCCACCGCCGTCCCGCCGGACCACCCCGACAACTACGTCAACAAGGCCCGCCAGATCGTGGCCGAGACGCCGGGCGCGATCCTCGCCAACCAGTTCTACAATCAGGAAAACCCGGCCGCCCACTACGACACCACGGGCCCCGAGATCTGGACCCAGACCGGCGGCCGGGTGACGCACTTCGTGGCGGGGGCCGGGACGGGCGGAACGGTGAGCGGCGCCGGGCGGTACCTCAAGGAACGCAACCCGAAGGTCCGGGTGATCGCCGGCGATCCGCAGGGCTCGCTCTACACCGGCTACGCCAAGACTCGAACCCTGGGCGAGGGCCACCCCTACAAGGTCGAGGGCATCGGAGGGGACAAGATCCCGTCCACCATCTGGTTCGACTGGGTGGACGAATTCCGCCAGGTTTCCGACCGCGACGCGTTCACGATGGCGCGGCGGCTCGCGCGGGAGGAGGGGCTGCTGGTGGGCGGTTCCGCGGGTCTCAACGTCCATCTCGCCCTCGAGGTCGCGCGCGAGGTGGACGACCCGGCTGCCTGCGTCGTCACCATCCTCGCCGACACCGGCGAGCGCTACCTCTCCAAGGTCTTCAACGACGAGTGGATGCAGGAAAACCAGCTGCTCGAAGCCCCCCACATCACGGTGGAGGAACTCCTCGAACGCCGCCACAGCCGGGCCCCGGCGGTGGTGAGCGTCGCTCCCTCCGCCGCCGTCCGCCAGGCGCTCAATCTCATGAACACCTGGGACGTGAGCCAGCTCCCCGTTCTGGACGACGGCGAGTCCGTGGGGAGCCTGACCGAAGGGACCCTCATGGCCCGTGCCCTCGAGCATCCCGCACTCCTGGATCGCCCGGTCCGCGAGGTCATGGAGCCTCCCCTTCCGGTGGTGGAGGCCTCGCTCACCACCGACCGGCTCGCCAGCATTCTCACCCGCGAGAGCCCCGCCGTGCTGGTCCGCAAGGAAGGGAAGCTGGTGGGCATCGTGAGCCGGTACGACCTGCTCCAGCAGATGATCGGAACTCGGTAAGTGCCCGGGCCGGCGAGCAGGCAACCGTGATCAGCGAGCAGGGCGGCCGCCGCGGATCGGCGCCCTCGGCGCGCGGGCCGGCCCGCGCACCGGACCGCCCTCGGCCTGCCTCCCACCTCCGGCGACTCGCGCGCCCCCTCTCATGCGCATAGCGGTTCTCACCGGCGGCGCCTCCGCCGAACGGGACGTCTCGCTCGCCACGGCGAAACAGGTGGTCCCGGCGCTCCGGAGCCGGGGGCATGAGGTCGCTCTCGTGGATACGGTCTTCGGCCCGATCCAGGCCGAGTGCGAGGCCGAGCACCTGGCCGGCCGGGTCGGCACCGAGCCGCCCTCGGTCGAGGAGCTCGATCGGCGGGAGGCCGCGTTCCTCCTGGGAACGCTGGGCGACCTGCGCGAGGTCCGTGAGGCGGACGTCGTGTTCCTGGCCCTCCACGGTGGGCGCGGCGAGGACGGCACGCTCCAGACAATTCTGGAAACGATCGGCGTCTCTTATACGGGGAGCGGCCCCATCGCGAGCGGTGTTGCCATGGACAAGGACCTCTCCAAACGGCTCTTCCGCGACGCCGGGGTGCCAACGCCGGACTGGCTCATGGCGCCAGCCTCGCCCACCCAGGCCGGCGGCCAGCTCGGCTGGCCGCTCGTGGTGAAGCCGTCGAAGCAGGGCTCGACCGTGGGGCTCACCGTGGTCAAACGCCCGGAGGACTACGAACCGGCCCTTCGGCTCGCCTGGGAATACGACGACGAGGTCATGATCGAGGCGTTCGTGCCGGGCCGCGAACTCACGGTGGCGGTCCTCGAGGGGGAGGCGTTGCCCGTGGGCGAGATCATTCCCCGCCACGAGATCTTCGATTACGAGTGCAAGTACACGCCGGGGATGTCGCAGGAGATCTTTCCCGCCGACCTCCCTGCCCCGATCGCCACGGCGTGCCGGCGGCTCGCCGTGCTGGCCCACCAGGCGCTCAAGCTCGGGAGCTACTCGCGGGTTGACTTTCGCTTGACACCCGAGGGACAGTTATTCTGTTTAGAGGCGAACACCCTTCCCGGCATGACCGCGATGAGTCTGCTCCCCCAGGCGGCTCGGGCCGCGGGCATCGAGTTTGCTGAACTCTGCGAACGGATCTGCCGGAGCGCCCGGCAGCCGGGGTAGCGGAACAAAGGGGAAGTCGTTCGGGTTTCAGTAGTTGGGTGTTCTCATGGCCTTGACCAGCCCGTCCCTGCCTCGCCTCACGCCTGTGGTCGGCCGTCTCATGGCGGTCACGGCCGTGGTGCAGCTGCTGCTTTGGACGGTCCTCACTTCCCCACGGGTTCTCGCCCTGCTCGAGCTCGACCCTGCCGCTGTCTGGGGCCAGCCGTGGAGCTTCGTCAGCTATCTCTTCGTGCACGTCGGCCTGCTCCACCTCGCCACCAACATGCTGGGGCTTTACATCTTCGGCACGGCGGTCGAGAGCCGGATGGGCGGGCGGCCGTTCCTTATCTACTACCTCGCCTGCGGGGCGGGCGCGGCGCTCGCGGCCGTGGTGCTCAACGCCCTGACGCCCCAGGGGCCGATCGTCGGCGCCTCGGGGGCCGTGCTCGGTGTCGCGGTCGCCTTCGCAATGTTCTGGCCGGATGCCGAGATCATGGTCTTTCCGATCCCGCTGCCGATCAAGGCCAGGACGCTCGTCCTCGTGCTCGCCGCGCTCGATCTGATCGCCGCTCGGGTCGGAGCGGACAACGTGGCCCACGAGGCGCACCTGGGTGGGATGCTCTTCGGCTGGCTTTTCCTGAAGGCTCAAGCCCTGAGCCGGCGGCGGCCCCCGGCCGAGTCGCGCGCCGTCGAGCCGGTCGTCATGGCCCGGCAGACGGCCCGCCGCGAACCGGAGCCCCGAGCGGCCAGCACGCCGCGGCCCGTCCCGCCCCGTGCCGGGTCCGACCCGGTCGCGGCGGAGGTGGATCGGGTTCTGGACAAGATCAGCGCCTACGGTATCCAGAGCCTCACCGCCGAGGAGCGCCGGTTTCTGGACGAGGTCGCCAAACGCAAGCAGCGAGAGTTGCACTGACCGATGCCGGCCGGCTCCTCCTCGGACCGGCTTGCGACCGGGGGGCAGGCCGCCACCGCCTGCTCCCCGGTCGCTTTGTCGAGCCCTGCGAACAGGCACCGGCGCGCCCGGCGCGGGGTCGCGTCTACCTACCCCGGACCACGAGAAACTGCCGGAGCCGCGGCTTCTCGCCCCCGAGCCCCGGCAGCGTGTCCTGCGCCACGGCGGCCGTGATCCTGGTGCGGCCGGTTGCGCCGCCGGTGGCGGTGCAGCCCTCAGGCAGTGGCCCGGTGACCCACACGGCGTCTCCGGCGTCCTCGAGCTGCCAGTCGCTTCGCGTGACGGGTGGCGAGCCGACCGCGATCGTCGGGACGGAATACCCCAGGCAGGTCCCGCTGACAACCACGGTCTTCCCCACCAGCCCCGGCTGGGTGAGCACGTCCTGGACGGTGACCCGCAAGGGCGACGGCGCCCCGGCCCCCGCCTTGGCGGGCTGGCACCCGCCCAGGAGTCCCAGGGACAGGCCGGCGGCAAGCGCAGCTCTCATCGGCCGGCTCCTCTCCGATCGAAGGGCAGATCCCAGAGCCGCGGCGAGCCCGGAGCACGGATCGCGGCGGCGAGCCTGCGGGCAGTGGCAACCTGGCGCAGCACGGCCATCTGGGCCGGCGTGATCGTTCGAGGCGCTCGCAGCGAGGCGACCCCGGGCACCGGTGACGGCGCGGGCCCGGCCGGATACGACTGGGTCGCCACGTACTGCAGGTCGGTATAGGCCCCCGCGACGATCTCCCCGATCGTGGGGGTCGGGTCGTCGAGCCAGGAGACCTGCGTGGAGAGCACGGGGAGGGGGAGCGACTGGTCGCTATAGTACAGGGAGAACGGCCCGGTCTGGTCGTAGCGGTAGGCCAGATCGTAGACCGGCCGGAAATCCTGCGGGTCCCGCCAGAGATTCGCGAAGATGTCGTAGCTGCCCTGCTCCACGAATCGGTTCGTGAGGTAGCCTTCGAAGTTGACCCCGTCGGCATAGGAGTCGTTCGACATGGTGCCGTTGGGCGTCACACTCCCGAACGCCGGTATGTAGATGTTGCCGTTCGGCTCGAGGACCCAGAAGTCCACGTCGGCGCCGGCCGGCACAGCCTGCGGATCCCAGACCAGGTAGGCCTCGAACCGGGCGTTGCCCTGGTCCACCACCGGCGCCGCGGACTGCCCGCCGACGAAGGCCGTCAGGAACTGGGTCCACGGCTTGCCCGGGTAGAGCGCCTGGTAGGCCGACAGACTCTGAGGTCCGCTCTGGGCGAAGACGTCCGGCCCGGTGCCACTGGGCAAGACGATGTGCAGCCCGGTTGCGCGGGAGACGTCCGAGGCCGCCTGCTGTCCAGAAAGTTCACGAGGTCGGTCAGCTCGGGGTAGCTGAACTTCTGGCTCGCCTGCGCCGCCTGACTGATCGTGGACCCGAGTCCGGGGAGGCCTGCCTGGAGATCGGAGGCGAGCGTCCCGAGCGCGGTCTCGAAGGCCGCCAGGCCGGCGAGGTCGCCGGGGACCTCCTCCTCCGAGAACACCGCGAAGCCGGCGATCCCGTCCAGCTTGACCAGCGTCTCGTAGCCCGCCATGAGACACATGTCGAAGTCGATCACGTCAATCAACCCTGTTCCCGCGAGCGCAGCACGCATCTCGTCCACGGTCATGAGCCCGCTTCCGGCCGAGGTCTCGTCCTGGATGAGGCCGGTGTAGCCGCCGCCATGGTTCCACAGCACGAGCAGGTATCGCTTGGCCGGATAGTTCTGCCTGGCCCACTGCACGAACGCCCGAAGGGTGTTCGGATCGGTCATGTCCACGTTGCCGAGGTCCGTGACCGGACCCCGGTCCGGACCGGTCGTGGCGCTGCCGCCCGGCTGCGTGATCGCGTACCGGAACGTGTTGAAGTTCGGCCGATTGAAACAGGCCGCGGTGCACTGGTACTGCTGGAGGACATCCGGGCTGAACTCGGCCTGGGCCACCACCTGGACCCGCGGGTCCACCCCGGCGTCCTCCATCTCGTCCAGGTCCACGATCCCCTGCACGGCGAGGCTGTTGTCGGCGGCGATGTACACCATCACGGTCCACTCGGGGAGGCCGCCTCCCCCTCCGCCGCCTCCACCGCTGTCGCCCGTCGCGCTCCCGCCGCAGGCAGCGCCGAGCAGGATACCGCCGAGGGCTGCTGTCCGGATCACCGTCCGCATTGCCACCGTCCATCCCTGCCGATTGCGGTCGCGTGCGAGAGGTCGGGGCCGCACGGGGATCCGCAGCGGCCAGGCGTTCTGCCGGCGCCCGGCGCCACCGCAGTCCGTGCCCGGCCCCTCGTCAAGACCCTGCCGGCTCGATCTGAAGCTCCTGCACCATGCCGTGGGCGACGTGAGGCAACCCGTCGGTGGCGTCAGGCATGAAGCAGAGCAGCACGTAGGAACCTGGGGTGAAGTCGAACTCCATCACGGCCTCCTGCCCGTGGGCCAGGCCGGACACGCCGCCCAGGAATCGGCCCGGCGGCGGCCCCTGAAAGGATTGGGCCCAGGTCAGCAGGTCGTGCGCGGTCTTTCCCGGTTCAAGGCGTGCCAGCACCAGCTCGTGCCACTGTCCGGCGTCGTTCACGACCCGGAGCGTCCGGCGGCCGGGCGTGATCCTCCCCGTGCCGCCGAAGCTGTAATCGTGCAGCCGGTAGGTCACGTCGGCGCGGGCCGGGACGGTGCGCACCGCGCCTTCGACCGCCGCGGTCCGGAACGAGGCCATCATCCCCTTGGCAAGGTGAGGGACGCCATCGGGGCTCGGGATGATGCAGAGGACCACGTACTCGCCAGGCGGGAGCACCTGGACGGTCGTGAACCGGTCGCCCGGCTCGACGCCGTTGGGTCCGCCCATCGGCACGGCCCAGTCGGGGAACCGTTCTCCGCCCGCGGCGATCGCCGCCTGGAACTCGGCGACGGTCTTGTCCGGCGCGAGTCGCATGAGCTGCACGTGATGGAGTTCGCGACCCTGGTTGACCAGCTCCAAGCGCACGAGGCCAGCGGGCACCGTGGCCGGTAGCTGGAAACCGTAGTCGTGCGCGGTGATCGTCACCAGCGGAGCCGCGGCACTGCCGCCCCGCATTGTGCAGCCCATGAGGGCGGCGGCCACGGCCGCCAGCATCGTGCTCCGATTCATCGGTGATTCCTCCCTGACGGGGACTGGTGCCTGACTCAGGGCACACTCACGGTGCGGACCGAGCGGCATGTGATGGTCGAGCGGACCGGGACGCTGTCCGCTGTGAGGCCCGTGACCCGGATCGCGGCCGTGCCCTCCGCGTTCGGCTCCACCACCTCCACCTCCCCTTCGCCGCGCCGTTCCGGGACCCCGGCGCGGGTTTCGATCTCGTGCACGGTGCCGGTGAAGAAATCGCCCAGCACCAGGCCGAGGTAGAACTGCCGACTCCGGCCGTCGGGCAGCGCCGGCACGATCAGGTGCAGGCTGCGCAACCCGCCGCGGGGGCCGGTCCAGTCCGTGAACTGCACACCCCAGCTCCCCGACCCCACGAGCCCCCGAAAGCAGGAGTCGAGGTGCGAGGTCCCGTGGTAGTGGCCCGAGCGGGGGCCACCATCCAGCAGGAGGTCCACCGTCGCCGCTTCCGGCCGGGGGGTTGCCCCGCAGGCAAGGGTGAGTGCCAGGAGCACCAGGATCCCTGCGCTCGCTCGCTTCCGCTCGGTGGCTCGCCCCATGGACCGATCTCCGCGCACGGGATCGCTGGGGCGCTTGCTGGCCCCGGGAACGGCGGGTACAATAGGGCCGGTGGATCGCCCGCCGGTGAGTCCCCGATCAACTCCGGATCAACTGCTTCAACCGCTTGAAACTCAAGACGTTCGGAGGGCTGGCGCTGGTCGTCGAGACCGGACCCGTGAGGGGCGCGGGGACCCAGCGGCGCCGTCTGGCCTTGCTGGCCCTCTTGGACTGGGCCGGCGACCGGGGGATGACGCGCGAGAAGATCCTGGGCTACCTCTGGCCCGAGAGCGACTCGGAGAAGGCCCGCCGCATTCTCAACCAGGCCATCTACACGCTACGGCGCGATCTCGGCGCGGACGACCTGTTCACGGGTAGCCACGAGATCCGGCTCAACCCGGAGCGCCTCTGGAGCGACCGGGGCGAGTTCTGCCAGCGGTACCGGTCGGGCGACCTCGAAGAGGCGGTGGCGCTCTATCAGGGCCCCTACCTCGACGGGTTCTACCTCCCCGAGGCCCCCGAGTTCGAGCGTTGGACGGAGACGACGCGCGCGACCCTCGCCCAGGAGTATGCCGAGGCGCTCGAACGCCTGGCGCGGGGGGCCGGGGAGCGTGGGGACCTGCGGGCCGCCGTCGGCTGGTGGCGCAAGCTCGCCAACGCCGAGCCGCTGAGTTCCCGGGTCGCGCTCGGGCTGATGCAGTCGCTCGCGGCGGCCGGCGACATGGCGGGGGCCCTCCAGTGTTTCCGGGTGCACGAGGAGCTGGTCCGGCAGGAACTCGAGGCCCCCCCCGATCGGGATGTGGTCGCCTTCGCCGAGGGCCTGCGCCGGGGGCGGGCCCAGCTCACCGGGCGTCCCGCGGGTCGTACGGATCCGGCGCCTCCGTCGGGGCTACCACCTTCGCCGGCTGCTCCAATCCCGCCGAGCCGGACACCCTCCACCCGCGTGCCAGCACCGGAACCCAAGGCCCGGAACCCGGTTCCCGAACCAGGCCTCTCCGAGATCACCGACGAGTACGCCCGGCCGCGGCCCGCGCCGGAACCCGCATCGGCTCCGTCCGCCGGGGCGCGGGCGCCCCTGGCCTCACCGGCTTCGATCCCGCCGAAGTCGGCGGCCTCGTCGCGCCGGCGCCTTGCGCTCCGCTGGCTCGCCGGAGCCGGCGCCGCAGTGGTCCTCCTGGGGCTCGGCCTCGGGGGCCGATTCAGGCGGGCGCCGGCCGCGACCGGCTCGCCGACGGTGGCGGTGGGCTGGATCGTGGACTTTACCGGCGACTCGGCGGGCCTCGCGCGCGCGCTGCGCGAGATGCTCGCCACGAACCTCACACGCGCACGTGGCGTCCAGGTGGTGAGTACCGCGCGGCTGTACGAGCTCATGGGCCCGCTGGGAGGGGCGAGCGACAGCGCGGCCCGGGTCGTCGCCGCCGCCCGGCAGGCCGGCGCCGCCGAGCTCGTGGACGGCGCACTCTACCGGGTCCAGAGCCGGTACCTGTTGGACTTGCGGCGCACCGACCTCGCGACGGGCCGGCTGCGCGCGTCCTATCGCGTGGAGGGCGAGAGCTCCTTGAGGTTGGCCGACAGCGGCGCGGCGGCGCTCGCCCAGGGGCTGGGGGGGGAGCCGCCGGGCGCCCCCCCCGGCGGCCCGGAGACCCGCTCCGTGGTTGCCTATCGGCTCTACGAACAGGGGCTCCGGGAGTACTTCGCCGGGCGGCCGGAGTCCGCCGCCTCGCTCTTCGACGCGGCGCTGCGGGAGGACTCGAGCTTCGCGATGGCGGCGTTCTACCGCGCGCTCACCGTGCCCGTCTCGGGCGGAGACGGCGTGAGCCAGCGCCTCGCGGCGCTCGGCCAGGTGGTGCGCCTGGCAGCCAATGCCCCGGATCGCGACCGGCTGGTGATCCTGGGCCGCTACTACCTGGAGAGCAGCGATCCGCGCGCTGCCGCCGTGGCGGAGACCCTCACCGTCCGCTATCCGGCCGAGGTCGAGGGATACAATCTGCTGAGCAACGCCCTCCTTTTGCGCGGGGACTTCGCTCCGGCGATCGCCGCGCTCCAGCGCGTGATCGCCATGGACTCGGCGACGCTCCGCAAGGATCCGAGGCGCCCCGATTCCCCGGCCCGCTGCCTCGCCTGTGAGGCCGCGGGCAACCTCGCCTGGGTCTACCGCGTACTCGACTCGACGGACGCTGCCGAACGAGTCGCCCGGGAGTGGACCCGGGTCCAGCCAGGCTCGCCGTCCGCCTGGGGTACGCTCGCCATGGTCCTCCAGGCGCAGGGCCGGTGGGAGGAGGCGCTGGCGGCGGAGAATGCCGTCGCGGCGCTCTCGCCGCAGCCCAGCCGCGCCGTCAACCGTGCGATCACCCTGTTCCTCGCGGGCCGCTTCGACGAGGCGGATGCCCTGCTGCAGGAGTTCGTCCGCATTTACCCGGTGCACACCAGCGGCACCCTCTGGTGGGCGGTCCGCAGCCTCCGGATGCAGGGCCGCCTGCGTGAGGCGCTGGAGGCAGCCCTCCGGCTGCGCCGGCTGGCGCCCCAGCCGCCACGGCGCGACGCCGCGCCGTACGAAGCCCTCATGCAAGGGGCGGTGCTGTACGAGATGGGCCGGTTCCGCGAGGCCGCCGCGCTCTTCGATTCCATCTCGCGTCACCTCCGGCCCGGCGACATGCCCGAGCCCCGGTACTACCGGAGCCTCGCCTGGACCCAGACGCTTCGGGCCAGCGCGCTCGCCGCGGCGGGCGATACCGCCCTGCTCCCCCGCATCGCGGATAGCGTCGAGGGCTGGGCCGCCCGCACCGGCCTGGGCCGCGACCACCGGCTGCCGCACCACGTGCGCGGCCTGATCCTGGTCGCTCGCGGGCGACTGCCGGAGGCCGAGGCCGCGTTTCGGCGCGCCCTGCTCGCGCCCGCGGGCGGTTACACGCGCACCAACGTCCAGCTCGCCCAAGTGCTCCTCGCGCAGGGGCGGCCACTCGAGGCAGCGCGCATCGCGCGGGCACCGCTCTGGAACAGCTTCGACGGTCCCGAGAGCTACGTCACGCCGACCGAACTCTGCGAGCTCACCGCGCTCGCCTTTGACGCCGCGGGTCTGCGGGACAGCGCCGCCGCCTATTACCGGCGTGTGGTGACCAACTGGCGCCGGGCCGATCCCGAGCTCGTCCCGCGCCGCGAGCGCGCCGCGCTCCGGTTGCGGGCGCTGGAGGCCAGTCGGTGACGGCTCGTGACCCCGATCACAAGCCCCGGGACGCCGATCCACCTTGCGCCCGTCGCTCAACGTTCGATATTCCGGCTCGTGCTGATCGATCTCGTCCCCGAGTTCCTCGACGTTCTCCACGCCCCCGATCGCGAAGCGAGGTTCGAACGCTATCTCGCCGCGCACCGCGCCGTCCTCTCCGCGTACTGGCATAACTACGTCCTGGACCTCGAGAGCCCCCAAGCGGAGGCCGTGATCGCGCACGCCCTGCGGGCCGACCGGAGCGATCTCCTCGAGCTCCTGGAGTCCACCGACGTGGCCGGGATCGTCGAGGACGCCGTCGCCCAGGCCGAAGATCTCCTCCAGGTGGACCGCCCGACCGATGTCTATCTCATGGTCGGGATGGGCGCGGCCAACGCGGGCGAGCTGGTCGTGGGCGGGCGGGGGATCGTCTTCATTTGCCTCGAGCACTTCACCGGGCGGGCCAACCCCGAGACCTACGGGATGGGGCTCCCCCCCGAACTGATCCCGCTCTGGGTCGGACACGAGATGGCCCATACGGTCCGCTACACCTCGCCGCGGAGCGAGAGCGAGATCAAACGGGTGGTCGCGGAGCTGGGCGGTTATTACGACTACTGGCAGACCGGGAGCCGGGTCACGCTCCGGGAGCTCCTGGTGAACGAAGGGCTCGCGGTACACGCCGCCCAGGCGGTGGCTCCCGGCCTCGACCCGGCCAACTACTTCGGCTACCCCCGCCGCCAGTACCGGCGATTGCGCGAACTGGAGGCGTTCCTGCGCCGGGTGGTGGAGCCGGAGCTCGAAGGCCGGGGGATTGGACTCCGGCTGCGCTATCTGTCAGGCGGCATGAGCCCGTCGGCGCGGCTGGTCGGCGGCCGGGTGCTCCCCGAGCGCTCCGGGTACTATCTCGGCTACCAGATGACCGAGCCGCTGGTCACCGAGCGCGGGCTCGCCGCCGCCCTCCGCGCCCCGGCGCACGAGTTCCAGGTGGCGGAGGACCTCACGAGGGGGATGCAAACGGCATGAGCGACAGCCCGTTCTCGGTGATCTGGAAGCGGAAGAAGGGCACCATCGTCCTGGAGGGCCCGGTCATCATCCGCGACGAGGACGGCGTCGAGGTTCCCCAACCGCCGGCCAAGCACCCCGGCATCGTGAAGCTCTGCGGCTGCGGGAGAAGCCGGAACAAGCCGTTTTGCGATGGGAGCCACAAGCAAGCCTAGTCCCTCGCGCGCTCCACCTCCACCCCGTCCCCGACCGCCAGCCTCCCCTCCCCCCGGTGCACCAGGTTCTGTCCGAAGTGCACCTGCCCCCCCACCTGCCGGAAGGTCGCCAGCGTGCGAAGCGGCTCCCGGCCTCGTGCGCCGGTGTCCTGGTCGGTGGTCGTGATGACGCAGCGGGCGCACGGCTTCACCACGTCGAAGGCGATCGCCCCGATCCGGATGCGCCGCCACCGGTCTTCCGCGAAGGGCTCGCTGCCGGCCACGACGAGATTGGGCCGGAACCGGTTCATCGGGAGCGGGACCGCCAGCCGGCGGTTGAGCTCGTCCAGCGAGGCTCGCCCGACGAGCAGAAAGGGAAACCCGTCGGTGAACGCCGTGTCCCCGCCGCCGGGCGCATAGGCCGGGTCCACGGGCCGGCCCCCCGAGTCAGGCAGGTAGGCGAGCCGGCACGGGACTCCCAGCACGCGGGAGAACCACCGGTCGGCCTCGGCACCGGCCCACCAGGCCTCGACCATGGCGCGCCAGACCCGGACGCGGGCTGGCTCGCCCGCCGGCGGTGCGAGCGGAAGCGCCAGCGCCGGCACGCCGGGAGCCTCGACGACGAGGTGGGGCGGCTCGAGCCGGGGACGCACCAGGGCGAGACGCGGGCGTTCGCGTTGCGAGAGAAAGCGGCCGTCCGGCGCCACCACCATCCAGCGGCGGTCGTAACACAGGCCGAGCCGCTCCACC
>DATLYZ010000012.1:0-18979 GCA_035574255.1 Gemmatimonadales bacterium
GGGCGCTGGCCGCCCTCCCGCCGGCCCGCCCCGGCGCACCCAACGTGCTGCTCATCGTGCTCGACACGGTCCGGGCGCTCAATCTGAGCCTCTACGGGTATGCCCGACCCACGACACCCGAACTCGAGCACTGGGCGCGCCGCGGCACCGTCTTCAGCGGCGCGTTTGCGACGGCGTCATGGACCCTGCCCTCGCACGCCTCGCTCTTCACGGGACGCACGACCACGGAGCTATCCGCCGACTGGATGGTCCCGCTGGAACGGACCGTTCCCACGCTGGCGGAGGCCCTGGCCGCGGCCGGCTACGCCACCGGCGGGTTCGTGGCGAACACGGATTACGCGAGCGCCGAGGTCGGGCTGGCGCGAGGCTTCGCGCATTACGAGGACTACACCCTTACCCCGGGCCAGATCGCCAGGAGCTCGGCGCTGGGACGGGCCCTGAGCCGGCTCCGCCCGCTCCGCGATCTCCTCGGCTGGCACGACAACCTCGGCCGGAAGACCGCGCCTGACATCTCGGCGGCCTTTCTGCGCTGGGTGGACCGCCGGCGGGGCCGCCCGTTCTTTGCCTTTCTCAACTACTACGACGCCCACCGTCCCTATCTGCCGCCGGCCCCGTACGCCCAGCGGTTCCGCACCCCCGGGGTCCCGCTCAACCCGCGGCTCCGGCGCGAGACCGGAGCGGACCCGGATACCCCCCCCGCGCGCATTCAAGGCGCCATTGACGCCTATGACAACGCGATCGCCTATCTCGACGCGGAGCTGGGCGTGCTGTTCCGCGAACTCGACCGCCGCGGACTCGCCGAGCAGACGCTGATCATCGTTACCAGCGACCACGGCGAGGAGTTCCTGGAGCACGGCGCCTGGGACCACGGCAATACCCTCTACCGGCCCTCCGTCGAGGTCCCGCTGGTGCTCCGCTGGCCGGGCCGGGTGCCGGAAGGCCGGCGGGTCCACGGCCCGGTCTCGCTCCGAGACGTGCCGAGCACCGTGCTGGATCTCGCGGGGGTGGAACCGGTGCCGCCCTTTCCGGGGCGAAGCCTGGCCCGGTTCTGGCGAGGCGGGCCCCCGAGCCCTGACACGGTCTGGTCGGCGGTGAGGCGGGTGCCCCGCATGCCGCTCGAGTATCCCGCGGCCCGAGGGGACCTGATCGCCGTGATCGCGGGCGGGCTGCGCTACATCCGGAACGACGGCGATGGCGGCGAGGAGTTGTTCGACGTCGAGCGGGACCCGGCCGAGCGCCACGATCTGGCGGCCACACCGGGCGGCGCCGTCCGGATGGCGGCGTTCCGGGCTCTCACCGAGGGGCGCTTCCGGCGGCCCTGAGGCCGGGGGGCGGGCCGGCTAGTCCTCGCCGGGCGCGCGCTTGAGGTTCTCCGCCACGAACAGCATCTGGCCGGCGAACGGACGCCACGGCAGGCGGAGATAGATCCGCACCAGCAAGGGCAAGGCGGGGAGGCTCAGCCGCAAGGTGGATTTCATGTTCACCGGGAGGAAGCGCGGATCGCACTCCAGCACCTTGAAGCCATAGGCCTGCAGGAAATCGAAGAGGCTCGCGTCGGTGAAGATCTGGATGTGGGTGTAGTCGTCGAAGTACGTCGTGGAGCAGAACCGGAAGTTGGGCTGCATCACGATCAGCTTGCCGCCCAGCCGGAGCACCCGGCGGATCTCGCCCAGGGTCTCGATCAGGTCCGGCCGGGTCATGTGCTCGAAGAGATTGCTCGCGAAGACGACGTCGAACGAGTCGGTCGCGAGAAAGTCCATCGCCGTGCAACTCGCCACGTGCGTGACGACCCCCGGGTCGGCGAACTCCGGGAACCGCGAAAACACGTCCACCGCGTGGCGTTCGCTGGCCCGGACGTTGTTGATGAAGTTGCAGTACCCCGCTCCCAGGTCGAGCACGCGGGAATCCTCGGGAATGTGCCGGGCCTGGAGATAGTCCACCACCACCTTCCAGACCTTGTCGCGGCGCGCGTCGTAGGCGAAGCGGGTCTGGAAGTAGGCGTCGTAGAGCTCGCCGACGGTCTGCTGCCTCATCATGGCCTCGTAGGGCTCGGGGGAGCGGCTCCGGCGGGTGCGGGAGCGCGCCGGCCGAAGAGTTCATGCCGCGGGATCAGGTACAGCCGGCTCCCCTGGGGAGCGGCGGGCCGGAGCGCCAGATGCCGGGCGAGTGCCGCCTCATCCAGCACATAGAGTGCCGCGCCGCCATCGGCAGCCGCGCGCCGGGCCCCCGGCGGCGGGGCCTGATCAGCCGGCTGGAGGACGTACGCGATGGCCGTGCCTGCCCGTTCCGCCGGAGGACGATGGGCGTAGTACAGCCATTCAAGCGCCGACCCCCCATAGGAGCGGGCGGGCACCTCGGCGGCACCGCTCCGGGGAAAGAGCGCGTGCAAGAGTTCGGCGTGGCGGAAGACGGCGGGGTCGTGCCGCTCGTAGCCTCCCAGCCGATCCTCCACGGCCATGCCGACCAACCGGGCGGCGATCTGCGGCGCGGGCGCGCGGGGCCAGGAAAGCCCCAGCGCCACCAGCGCTCCCACCGCGACCAACCCGGGCAGAGCCCGCCGCCAGCGGGGCCGGCCGGTCAGGTCGTACCGCCAGAGGACCACGAGCGGCAGGAGCATCGCCGGCACATAGTAGTGGAGGGAAGTCCGGGCCTGGAGATAGAAGAACCCGAAGTACCCCACCGCCGCCAGGGTGAAGGCTCGGGCAATGCGGTCCTGCGCCTTCCACCAGAGGAGGGAGACCGCCGGAACGATGCCGGCAGGCACCACGAAGAAGGCGAACCGGTGCCAGGCATCCCAGCGCAGATTGAACAGCCGCCCGGCGAGCCCGCCGATCCGGTGCTCGATGCCGGGACCCGGCAGGCCCAGCAGCGGGAGCAGGCGGGCGGCGACTGGCTCCAGTGCGAGGCATCCCACGAGCGCCGCGACGGCCGCCGCTGCCTGACGGACCGGCCGTGGCTTGCCGGTGAGGAGGAACGCGGCGAGCAGGACCCCGAGGCCGACGAGGCCGGCCGGGGACGTGGTGAAGGCGAGCACCGTCCAGAGGACGACCCAGGCGGTCTCCCCTCGCAGCAACGCGATGGCAAAGCCCAGGAGCAGGGCCACGAGGAGAGTGTCCTCGGCCCCGGGAAGGGCGAGGTCGGCGTGGTAGGGGTTATAGGCGGCGCTGAACGCCATCGCCACCGTGTAGCCGGCGAACCCCAGCCAGACGAGCCACCGCGCGAGGGGCCGAAGAGGCCGGTCCTTCCCGAGCTGGATCACGCCGAGCAGCCCGCCGTAGAGACCCACCAGGAAAAGCAGGTAGGGAATCCGCGCGGACGCCTCGTACTCGCCGAAGAGCCGGATGAACCAGGCGGTGGGGAACCGGGTGAGCAGGGTTTTCATCCCCGGATAGCTCGCCACCACGCCCGCGTCGGGAGACCAGAAGGGCAGCGGGTGCCAGAGCAGCAGGCGGGCCGCCTCGAAGGCGTGGGCCCCGTCGTCGCTCAGGCTTTCCCAGAAGAACTTGGGCGCGAGGAGCGCGAGGAGCAGGAACGGCACCACCGCCGCGGACGCCAGGGAGGCGGAGGCCCCCGGCTCTCGGAACGGCAGGCGCTCCGGGGCGCCGCGTCGGAGGCACCCCAGCACGGTGCCGGCTGCCGCGAGCTGGCCGGCGAGCGCGAGCGCGGCGAACTCCCCCCCGGCCAGTGGGCGGCCCAGCGCCGCCTCCACGAGCTCGACCAGCGGCGCGAGGCCCACGATGGAGAGCGCCAGGCCGGTGACCAGCCAGCGCCCCACCTCGTCCCCGGCGCGGGTGAGGAGCGCCAGGAGGAGGCCCGGCGCGAGGACCAGCACGCATCCGCTCAGGCTCACGAGAGGAGCCCAGAGCTGCACCAGCGCGGCGTGCTCGGGCACCCAGTAGGGGTGCTCCGCCTGGGCCAGGGGCCAGAGCGCGCTCGCGCGGGCGATGGCCCCGGGATCCAGCACGGCGGGGAGCGAGGCGAGGAGCAGGCAGGCCGCCAGGCGGACCACCGCCCGGGCGGGAGCGGGAGCAGGGGAAGCAGTCAACCGGAGCGCTCCGGACCGGCCGTGCCTGACAGCCGGAGATGGCAGAGCACCACTTCCGAGGGCGAGAAGGCCCGGACCGGCACCGTGCTGTACCCCACCCCCCGGCTCACGATCAGGGTGCGGCCGGGGCCCGGTTGATAGCGGCCCGCGGGATAGCGGCGGGAGAGCGGGCCGGGGGGGAGCAGAATGGGCCGTCCGCCCGGCAAGGCGATCTGGCCTCCGTGGGTGTGGCCGCAGAGCGCGAGGGCGAACGGGGCCCCATCGGCGGCCAGCAATCCCGAGGGCCCGTGCATGAGCAGGAGGCGGATGCCACGGGGCGCGAAGCTCGCCAGCGGCTCCGGTACACCGGCCAGGTCGTCGTCGAGCCCGCACAGGACGATCCCCTGATAGGGCACCGGGAGCGTGACCGCCTCGTTCCGGAGGACCCGGATGCCTGACGCCTCCAGCCGCTCCGCCACCAGGCGGGCGCCGTTCCAGTAATCGTGATTGCCCAGCACCGCGAACCGGCCCAGCGGAGCCGGGACCTGTCCCAGGCGGGCGGCGAGCGGCCCGATGGCCGAGGCGTCGAGGGAGACGAAGTCCCCGCCGAGGAGGAGGAGATCGGGGCGGATCGCAGCCAGGGCATCGCAGGCCCGGGCCAGCAGGGCCGGGTGAGTGATCGGGCCGGCGTGGAAATCCGACGCGAAGCCGATCCGGAGCGTGGCCCGCGGGAGCCCCGGTCCCGCGAGGTCCACCTCGTGTTCGACCACCCGAAGCCGGCGCTGGCCGCCCAGCAGCCGCGCCAGACTGGCGGGCCAGGAGGTCCCCGCGAGCGTGCGTTGCTGGAGGCGGTACCAGAGGCGGTGCAGCCCGCGGTCCCCGGTCGGGGCGGCCGGGAAGCGCGAGGCGGACGCCCGCTCCAGGCGGTCTCCCGGCATTCGCCCCGGAGCCGGGGCCCGGGGCCGGAGCTGGGGTGCCGTCATGCCGGCCTCCGGGTGGGCTCCCAGATGGGATTGAGGTCGCCGCGCAAGGCGCGGAGCCAGGCCAGGAAGCCGGCGAGGCATGCCACCAGGACGAAGCCGGCGAGCTCGAGGAGCCGCGGTGTGGCGCGGCGGGCCGGCCAGCGAACGGCCAGCGTCCCAGCCACGAGGGTGGCCGCTGCCAGCCCCAATACCACGCGCGCCGCACCCGACTGGGGTGTCAGCAGGACCAGGGCGGCGAGGGCCGGCGGGATGAACAGGAAGACCAGCCAGCGGGCGAGTTTGTGCGAGAAGAGCATCCAGGCGAACCAGCCGTAGCGGAACGGGTTCAACAGGCGCCGCTTGAACCAGAGGGTCTCCAGACCTCGCGTCATGGTCCGGACCTTCCGGTGGAATTCGCGGCGCAGGGAGACGGTGCGGGGAACCAGGCAGACGGCCTCGTTGACCGAGACCGCCCGGAGGCCGTGCTCCCGCGCGGTCAGCGCCGAGGCGAAGTCGCGGCTCAGGGCTTCGGGCACCAGGGCTTCGTGCAGGTCGCGGCGGATCGCATAGAAGCAGCCGCTCGCGCCCACGATCGAGCCCACCCGCGTCTCCAGCGACCGCACCCACATCTCATAGCCCACATAGCCGGACTCCCCGCGATTGGCGCCGGTCGTCAGGTCTCCCACACTCACGTCCCGGCCCGAGGCCACGCCGACCGTCGGATCCTGGAAGGCCCGGATCAGCGGTTTGAGCGAGCCGGGGAGGATCCGGATCGTCGCGTCCGTGTTCACGACGATGGGGCCCTTGAGGTAGCCGATGGCGGCGTTCTCGGCGGCGGTCTTGCCGCTGCGCCGGCTGAGCCGGCACAACTCCACGCCCCGGTCGGCGTACTCCCGGACGATGTCGTCCGTGCCGTCGGTGGAGGCATCGGAGACGACCACGATCTGGCGCCGTTCCGGCGGATAGTCCAGCGCGAGCAAGCTCTCGATGGTTCGCCGGATCGCGGCCGCCTCGTTGTAGGCCGGCACCGAGAAGCTCACGAGGGGCCACTCCGCCGGGTCGGCCCGGACCGGTTCGGGAGCCCGGAACCACCCGACCAGGCGGAGCAGCACCGGATAGACCAGATAGGCATAGACAAAACACACACCCGGCAGGAGCGCGATCCCCACCCAGACCGTCGTCAGGTTCATGCCGCGTCGCTCCCCCGGGCCCCCCAGGCCCGGTAGGCTTCGAGGTACTGGTCCGCCCAGGGATCCGGCGCGAACTCCCGCTCCAGCCGCGTGCGGGCCGCGCGCGCCCGGGCCGAGGCGGCGCCGGGATCGGCGAACACGGCGCGCACCCCCGCGGCCAGGGCGCCGGGGTCGCCGGGCGGCACCAGGATCGCCTCGTCAGGCCCCACCACGTCCGGCACCCCCCCCACCCGGGTCGCGACCACCGGCACACCGGCCGCGATCGCCTCGAACAGCGCGATCGGCGTCCCCTCCGTGCGGGACGAGAGGACGAAGCAATCGAACGCGGAGTAGAGCCGCGCCGCCCCCTCCAGGACCCCGTGCCAGCGGACTCGACCGGGTGCCAGGCGGGCGGCCAGGGGCTCGAGGCGACGCCGGTCCCGCCCGTCGCCGATGACCGAGAGCACGAGATCCGGCTGGTCCAGCAGCGCGAACGCCTGGAGCATGAGGTCGGGCCCCTTTTCCTGCTGGACCCGCCCGACCCACCCCACCACCCGTGCCGAGACCGGCAGTCCAAGCGCCGCTCGCGCCTCCCCCCGCGAGAGGGGGGGCTCCGACGGGGACCAGGCGTTCCGGATCACTCGGATTCGCTCGACCCCAACCCCGCTTCGAACCAGCCGCTCGCGGAGCGGACCGGAAACGGCCACCACGAATGTCGCCTGGCGCAGGACCCGGCACTGCAGCAGCTCATAGAACCGGTTTTTCCAATCGCCCCCGGTGAAGCCGTGCACGGTGGCCGCCGTGGGCAGGCCCAGGCTTCGGGCCGCCCAGCCCGCCACCACGTCGGCCCGATACCCGTGGGTGTGGACGAGCTGGGGCCGCCAGGATCGGAACAGCTCTCGCAGAACGCGCCACTCCTCGAGATAGGCCCGCTCGGGGAGATCCCGCGGGAACACCTCGACGCCCGCCCGGCGGAGTGCGCCGACCAGCGGAAGGCTCGCCGTCTCGCGCTCGCCGATGGCGGCGAGCGCCACCTCGAGGCCTCGGAGCCGGAGCGCCGGGAGCAGGGTCTGCACCACGCTTTCCAACCCGCCAACCGCGCCGGGGGCGGCCACATGCATGACCCTGAAGCCGCTGCCGAACTCAGCCGGTGGGTGCGCCATCGAGGACCGCCTCAGAAGCAAAAGCTGTACTGGAGCCCGGAGTGCCGAGCGATGAAAATCACGCCGGGGCGGCGCATCTCACGACCGGCCACCGCCCCTCGTGGTGCCGGAGCCACAAAGAGTGGCGCGAATGCTACAGTTCAGGGCCCGGGGAGGCAAACTCACATCGCCCAGCGGACCGGGCGCATCATATTTGCGATGCCGTTGCGCGATGGATCGCGGCCAGCGGGCCGCGGCACGAACCGGTGGCCAGGGCGGCCGCCACATTCCTCCGCTCCCCGGGGAGCCAGCGACCTCACACGAAACGGACCGACGTGTTGCGTTTTCTCCTCCCGGGCCTGTGGTTCGGCTCGCTCACCGGCCTGGGCGAACTGGGCTACGTGGCGGCCCGCAAGTATGGGCGGGGGCTCTTCGTGTTCCACGGCCCGGATATCGTCTGGATGACTCCCCTCGCCACGGCGGCGCTGTTCACCGTGGCAGCGCTCATGATCGGGGTGGCCGCCTGGCGATGGCCCGCGCGGGTGACCTCGAGCGGTACCGTGGGGGTCTTCGTGGGCCTGGGAGTGCTGAGCCTCCTGCTCCTCTTTCCGCCCCTTCACTGGGCGGCGGCACTAACCATCGCGCTCGGCCTCGGCGTGCAGGCGGCCCGCCTGGCGGGGCCGTGGGAGCGGCGTCTGGCGCGAGCCGTCAAGGCCAGCACCTGGCCCCTTCTCGGCGTGATCGCGCTGGCCGGTGCGGGCGGACGGGGGCTTCAGTGGTGGGCGGAACGCCGGGCTCTGGCCGCCCTCCCGGAGGGGGGTCCGGGGCGGCCGAACGTGCTCGTGCTGGTGCTGGACACCGTCCGGGCCATCAACCTGAGCCTGTACGGCTATCATCGCCCGACGAGCCCGGCCCTGGCCGGGTTTGCCCGCCAGGGGGTGCGCTTCGATCGGGCGCTGGCGACCTCGCCCTGGACGCTCCCGTCCCACGCGAGTCTCTTTACCGGGCTCTGGGCGCACCAGCAGACCACCGATTGGTTCAAGCCGCTCCAGCGGGACGTGCCGACCCTCGCGGAGGTCCTGAGCCGGCAGGGCTACCGCACCGCGGGCTTCGTCGCCAACGTCTGGTATTGCGGCCGGGAGACGGGCCTGGCGCGAGGCTTCACGCATTACGAGGATCACCAGGTCACCTGGGGGACCTTCCTGACCAGCGCTTCCCTGCTCCGGAAGCTCCGGGAGTCCCGGGCGTTCGAACTGCTCGCGGGGGAGCGCAACCTGGTGGGGCGCAAGTCCGCCGCCCGGATCAACCGGGATTTTCTCCGCTGGCTCGACGCCGATGCCACCCGGCCGTTCTTCGCGTTCCTCAATTACTACGACGCGCACGCGCCGTACCTCCCGCCTGACGGCTACCTCGAGCGGTTTGCCACCCCTGGGATCGAGCCGGTGCCGCAGCTTCCGACCGGGACCCATCCAGGCGGGAGCTGGTCGGCGGCCCAGATCCAGGGTGCTCTGGACGCCTACGACGGTGCCCTGGCTTACCTCGACGCCCAGATCGCCCGGCTCTTGAGCGAGCTCGAGGCCCGGGGTGTCTTGAGCCGGACGATCGTGGTGATCACCTCGGATCACGGCGAGGAGTTCAACGAGCACGGCCTGATCCATCACGGGCACAGCCTGTATCGCGCGTCGGTGCACGTCCCCCTCGTCGTGGTCTGGCCGGGACACGTCCCGCCGGACCGGGTGGTTCCGGACCCGGTGTCGCTGCGCGACGTTCCAGCCACCATTCTGGCGCTCGCCGGCGTCGAGGCCGCGCCGGCCTTCCCCGGCCGGTCGCTCAGCCGGTTCTGGACCGATCCTCCCGCTCCGGGAGCGGACACCTTGCTCTCCGAGCTCAAGCGGGTGCCGCTCCAGCCGGCCTGGTACCCCGGCTCCAAGGGTGACATGGCGGCGGTGGTGCACGGCGGGCTCCGCTACATCCGCGAGGCCGACGGCCGCGAGCGACTCTTTCGCGTCGTGGAGGACCCCCTCGAGCGGGAGGATCTGAGTCCGGCACCCGATCGCGCCGGCGATCTCCGCCGCTTCCGCGAGATACTCCGCACCATGGGGGCCCTTCCCTGACGTCCGCCCTCGCGCTGACGTTCCTCGCCGGCGCCGCGCGGCTCCCCGCGCTCCGCGATGCCGAGGGCCGGCTCACCGGCCTCGTGGCACTCCCGGTTGCCGCGCTGCTCGCCGCCGTCGTGTTCGCGCTGGCCTGGCGGGAGGGGGGGGGCTGGCGCCGGAGCGCCGGGTGGCTCGCGCTCCTCTTCGTGGGGCACGCCGTGCAGCTCCAGCTGATCGAGGCCGGCAAGACCGCCCGGTATCAGCACCTGGCGATCGGGGCGGTCCTGGGCGGCGAGCGGTGGCCGTTCGCGGCGTTCCTCGGCGTCCAGGCGGTCCTGGTCTGCTGGGGACTCCGGAGCCGGTGGGCGGCCCTCGCCGCGTGGTGCCGCGGCCGGTTCCGCGCCTGGCAGATCGCGGCCTTGCTGCTGGCGGCTGTGTTGTCGAGCGCCACCCTGTCGCGCGACCTCGCCACCTATCTGGCCGAGCTGGTGGCGGCCCCGCTGCTCCAGGCGCTGAGCCTCGCGACGCTGGTGCTCGCGGTGGGGGAACTCCCGGCCGGGGTGCTCGACCGCCTGGGCGGCCGGTTCGAGCGCTGGCTCGGCCCCGGCGCGCCGGACCCAGGGCCCGAGCCCGGCGGCGTGGATCGGTTTGCCCTGGTGCTGGCCGGTCTGGCCGCGGCCCTGGCGGCGGGGCTCGCCGTGGCAAGCTATCAGGCCCATCCCCACCTGCCTGACGAGGTGAGTTACCTGCTCCAGGCCCGTTCTTTGGCGGCCGGCCGGCTCGCCCTCGAGCCGCCGCCGGTGCCGAAGGCCTTCGAGCTCTACCTCATGGACCTGGGTCCGCGCGGCTGGTATGCCGTGGTCCCGCCGGGCTGGTCGCTGGTGCTGGCGCTGGGCGTGCTGGCCGGCGTGCCCTGGCTCGTCAACCCGGTGCTGACCGGCTGCAACGTGCTGCTCGCCTACCCGCTCCTCCGCTCCCTCTACAGCCGCCGCACCAGCCGGATCGCGCTCGCGCTTTTCGCGTGCTCGCCGTGGGCGCTGTTCCTCGGCATGAGCTACATGAACCACACCATCACGCTTACCCTGGCGCTGCTCGCCGCCCTGGGGCTGGTCGCGGCGCGCCGCACGGGTCGGGCGCGCTGGGCCTGGCTCGGCGGGATCGCGCTGGGGGGGATGGCGGCGGTCCGGCAGCTCGACGCCATGATCGCGGCCCTGCTCCTTGGCCTCTGGGCCCTCGGCATGGCGGTGGCCCAGCGGAGGCCCGGCTCTCTGGCAGGCCTGGTGCTCGGCGCCTGCGTCGCCGCGGTGCCGCTCCTCGCGTACAACCGGTACTTCACCGGCCGGCCCACGGTCTTTCCGATCATGGCCTACACCGATGCTCGGGTCGGGCCCAAGGCGAACGCCTACGGGTTCGGGCCGGAGCGCGGGATGGGCTGGCCGCTGGACCCGCATCCGGGCCACGGCCCGCTGGATGCCACCATCAACAGCAACCTGAACATCACCGCGCTCAACGTGGAGCTGTTCGGCTGGAGTGTGGGTTCGCTCGGGTTCCTCGCCCTGCTGTTCGTGACGGGCGGCCTGCGCCGGAGCGACTGGTTGATGGCGGCGGCGGCGGGGGGCGTGTTCGTCGCGTATTACTTCAACTATTTCGCGGGGGGACCGGATTTCGGCGCCCGCTACTGGTACCTCATGCTGCTGCCGCTCGCGGCCCTTTCGGCGCGGGGCGTGGAGCGCCTGGAGGCTCTCCTGTCCGACCCGGCCGCGCCCTCGCCCCGGGCCGAGACGCGGGTCCTGGCCGGGACCGGAACCCTCGTGCTGGGGGCCCTGGTGGTGTTCCTGAGCTGGCGCGCCGCCGACAAGTACTATCACTACCGGAACATGCGGCCCGATCTGGTCCGGCTCGCGGAGGGCTGGGGGAAGAGTCTGGTGGTGATCCGCGGCCGCGAGATGCCCGACTACGCCGCAGCCGCCGGGTTCAACCCGCTCGATGTCCGGGCGGCGGCGCCGGTGTACGTGCGGGCGCCGGATCTCGAGACCGCGCAGGCGCTGGCGGCCGCCTATCGCGATCGCCCGATCTGGGTCGTGGACGGCCCGAGCCGCACCGGCGACGGCTACCGGGTCGTGGCGGGCCCCCTCGACGCCGGGGCGCCTGACACACCGCGCCGCCTGATTGCGCCATGACGGTCGAGGCGGGTTCGTATCGGGGCGTGCGGTGCCTCGTCCTCGGCGCCGGCGGTTTCATCGGGCGGTGGGTCGCGCGCGGCCTGGTCCTGGCCGGCGCCGACCTGGTACTCGCCGTACGCGACCCGGGCGCCGCGGCGGCGGTCTGCGCCCGGTGGAGGATCCGGGGCCGCGTCATCCGGACCGACCTGGCCGACCCGGGGCGGATCGTGGCCCTGCTCGAGGAGGTGCGGCCGGCGATCGTCTTCAACCTGGCCGGCTACGGGGTGGACCGCGACGAACAGGACCCCCGTCAGGCGGAGGCCCTCAACGCCACCCTCCCCGCGGTTCTGGCGGAATCGCTTGCCAGGCACCAAGACCCCACCTGGGGCGGCCTCCAGCTCGTGCACGCAGGATCGGCCCTGGAGTACGGCACTGCCTCCGGCGACCTGGACGAGCGCTCGGTGCCCAACCCGACGACGCTCTACGGCCGGACCAAGCTGGCCGGTACCCGCGCCGTCGCCGACCAGGCGGCGAGCGGCCGGCTTCGCGCCGTCACCGCCCGGCTCTTCACCGTGTACGGGCCGGGGGAGCACCCCGGGCGGCTGCTGCCCACCCTGATCGAGGCAGCCACCGGCACGGCCCCGATTCCGCTCACCGCGGGCACCCAGCGGCGCGACTTCACCTACGTCGAGGAGGTAGCTGCCGGCCTCATCGCGCTCGGGCGCCTGCCGGGGTGCGAGGAGCCGGTACTCAACCTGGCCACGGGGTGTCTCACTGCCGTGCGGGAATTCGTGGAGACCGCGGCGAACGTCCTGGGCATTCCGCCCGAACGCCTCGGCTTCGGCGCCCGTCCCACCCGCCCCGAGGAGATGGAGCACGAGCCCGTGGCGGTGGGCCGGCTCGAGCGCCTGCTCGGCTGGACTCCGCGGATCCCGCCGGCGGAGGGGGTGCGCCGCACCCTGGAGTTCCTGCGGGGCGGGGGCTAGCCGCGGGCGGCTCGGTGCGACCGAGGGTTCCGCTGCGGGTGGGACTTGCCGGGCGGGCCGACTGGCGGCGGGGCGGCCTGCGCGGGGTTCCTCAGGCCGCCGAAGCGGCCGGGGGCGCGGGCGGCGGGGGCTCGGCAGCCGGTGTGGCCCCCGGACCTCACCCGCCTGCTCCACTGGTGGCGGAGCCGCCACGGCCGTGGAGCCGGCGCTGCGATCTCGGAGGGTGGTCGAGGGGGTCGCGCTCGGGTAACTGGAGATTGGCTCGGCTCTTCCCGCCCGGTTCGATCCTCAAGCGGCACAGGGGGTTAGGCGGAAGGCGGCATGCGAATTGCTCGGTCTCTGGCTACTCTGTTCGCTCCGCGGTTGGAGTCGCCGGGGCGGGCCAGTGACCTGCCCTAGGTTGGCGTTCCGCCGGGGGCGGCGATGACCGGGTCTGGCGTGTATTTCGCGCCTCCGACCCGTGACGGGATCCCGGAGGATTCACCGATGCGCGTCTACCTGGCCGACCTCGGGCACAACCAGCTCACGGTCAGTTCGGATATCTACCCCATCTCGGTCGCGAACTGCGCCGCCTACGCCACGGCGTATTTGCGGAGTCCGTTCCCGGTCGAGTACCGGCTCTTCCGCGAGCCGCAGGATCTCAAGGCTGCGCTGGAGTCGGCGCCGCCGGACGTGCTCGGTTTGAGCAGCTTCGCCTGGAATCACAATCTCTCGATCCAGTTCGCCGAGTACGCCAAGCGGCTTCATCCCGGGGTCATCACGCTGATGGGCGGGCCCAATTACCCGCTCACCGCTGCGGAGCAGGAGAGCTGGCTCCGCGGGATGCCGGCGATTGACCTCGCCGTACGAGGCCCCACCTACGAAGGCGAGCGGGCCTTCCTGCACCTCATGCAGCGCCTGGTGGACTGCCGGGGCGCGCTGGAAGAGGTCATGTCGGAGCCCGTCCCGGGCACCCACTGGATCGACCGGCGGACCGGCGCCTTCGTGCGGGGGCCGGAGGTGGAACGGATTCGCGATCTGGACGAGATTCCGTCGCCTTATCTCACAGGGTGGATGGACCCGTACTACGAGACCGGCTACTTCCCGATGTTGCAGATCGCGCGGGGGTGCCCGTTCAGTTGCCAGTTCTGCAACTCTTCGGTGAAGGAAAACAGCAAGGTCTTCGCGCACTCGGTCCAGAACGTGTGTGCCGACCTCCTCCACATCGCGCAGCGGGTGAAGCCCGAGCTGCCGGTCTGCTTCGCCGACGACAATTTCGGGATGTACCCCCGGGACGAGGAGGTGGCCGACTACCTCGGCTACCTCCAGGAGAAGTTCGGCTGGCCCAGGTACATCCGGACCACCACGGGGAAGAACCAGGCCGAGCGGATCATCCGGGTCATGCGCAAGGTCCGCGGTGCCATGCCGATGACCTCGGCGGTGCAGTCGCTCAATCCGGTAGTGCTCGAGAACATCAAGCGGTCCAACATCAAGCTCGAGACCTACGCGGAGATTCAGAAAGAGGTGCGGGCGCAGGGAATGCAGTCCTACGGCGAGCTGATCCTCAGCATGCCGGGCGAAACGCTGGAGTCCTTCATGCAGGCGGTGCGCGATCTCCTGGCCACGGGTGTCAAGCGCGTCTCGGCGCACCAGCTCATGTTGCTGCACGGGGCCCCGCTCGCGAATCCCGAGAGCCGGCGGCGGTTCCAGCTCAAGACGAAGTTCCGGATCGTGGCACGCAACCTGGGCAACTATCTGGGCGAGCCGGTGGTCGAGGTCGAGGAGATGGTCGTGGACACGCCGACCTTCCCGCTTGCCCATTACTACGAGGCGCGGATCTTCCACCTGCTCCTGACGATCTACTATTACGAGGGGAACTTCGAGGAGGCGTTCGAGTTCGCGCGCCATCACGGGGTGAGCGCCTACGACCTCATCGTGCTGATGCAGCAGATGCTGCCGGAGGCGCCGGAGGCGTTCCGGCAGGTCATCGCGGACTTCCGGCGGGAGAGCGAGGAGGAGTTGTTCGACACGCCCGAGGCGTGCATCGCCTTCGCCAAGGCGCACTTCGACCAGCTGGTGGACGGCACGCTGGGCGGGAACCTGCTCAGCAAGTACTCGATGCTGGCCCGGTTCTTCACGACCCCCGCCACGCTCGATTTCCTGGAGCAGGCGATCGCGCGCGCCACGGGCGTCACCCGGCCCGAGGCGGAGGCCGGGCTCCGGGCGGTGATGGAATACCTGCGCGGCGTGGTGCTGCACGTCCCGTTCGCCGAGACGCTGGAGCGCGCCCCGGCGTGGGCGACGGCGTTCGACATCGAAGCCTGGCGAACCGACGGCTACGTGCGGCCGCTCGAGTGCTACCGCCTGGACCGGCCCGTGCGCTACCGGACGGCCGTCGAGCCGGACCGGAAGGCCATGATCGCGACCCGTCTCAAGACCTTCGGCGAGCATGCCGCGGGCCTGGGGAAGTTCACGCGCACCCTGTTTGCCCGGGACCTCCGGCGCACGGTGATCGAGGCCGTGCGCCTCGCCAGCCTGCTCCCCATGGTGGTGGCCGCATGAGCGCTCCCCAGCAGGCGGGCCCGCCGGTCCGGCCCGACGTCTCCTTCGTGATGCCGTGCTACAACGAGGAGGAGGTGATCGGCTACACGATTCCCCAGCTCATCCGGGCGTTTCGGGCGGCGGGGGTTCGGCTGGAGGTGGTGGCGGTGGACAACGGGTCCCGCGATCGCACCGGCGAGATCATCCGCGAGCTGGCGGCGCGCTTCCCGGAGATCGTTCCCCACCGGGTCGAGGTCAACGAGGGGTACGGGTTCGGCGTGCTGAGCGGGATCCCCCGCGCGACCGCGGCCTGGGTCGGGATCATTCCCTGCGACGGCCAGGTGGATCCGGAGGACGTGGTGCGGCTCTACCAGGCCGTGGCGGCCACCAACGGCCGGGTGGTGGGGAAGGTCCGGCGCCGGTTCCGGATGGACGGGGTGCGGCGCAAGCTGGTCTCGGTGGCGTACAATCTATTCGTGCGGCTGCTGTGGCCCCGGCTCGAGTCCATTGACGTGAACGGGTCGCCCAAGATTCTGCCGCGGGAGGCGCTGCTCGCGATGCGCCTCGAGTCCAAGGACTGGCTGCTCGATCCGGAGATCATGATCAAGGCACACTACGCCGGGCTCCGGATTCTCGAGCTCAACGTCTTTGCCCGGATGCGGAGCGGCGGGCGCTCGCACGTGCGGGCCTCCACCTGCTGGCAGTTCTTCCACCAGCTACTCCTCTCCCGCCTGATGGGAAGCTGGCGCACGCCGCCCTTGCCCGCGCCCCTCGAGGCCGGCCGGCCGGCTCGTTCCGCCTGACCGTTCCCGCCCGGAGTGTGGCCGTGACCCCGGTGGCGACCCCGTCGGTGCACCACAGGCGGAGCACCTGTCGCGGATGCGGCGGCCGGCGGCTCCAGCGCTTTCTCGAGCTGGGGCCCACGCCGCTCGCCAACGCCTTTCTCGCGTCGCCCGAGGAGTTCGCGGCGGAGCCGGCGTTTCCGCTCGATGTCTATTTCTGCGAGACCTGTGCGCTGGTCCAGCTCCTGGACGTGATCGACCCCGAGGTCCTGTTCCGGGACTACATCTACCTCACCGGCACCTCCCGGACCATCGCGGCGCACAACCGGAGCTATGCCCGCACGGTGGTGGACCTGCTGGGTCTCCAGCCGGGCGACCTCGTGGTCGAGGCGGCGAGCAACGACGGCAGCCTGCTCCGCTGCTTCCAGCCCTACGGGGTCCGGACGCTCGGCATCGAGCCCGCGCGGAACATCGCGGCCATGGCGCGCGACGCGGGGATCGAGACGCTGGACTGCTTCTTCGGCACCGCCACGGCCCGCGCGGTCCGGGCCTCCCACGGTCCGGCCCGCGCGGTGCTCGGCAACAATGTGCTCGCGCACGTGGACGACACCCAGGATTTCCTGCGGGGGGCGGCGGAGCTGATCGGGCCGGACGGGCTGGTCATCACGGAGGTGCCCTACTTGCGCGACTTCGTGGACCGGCTCGAGTACGACACGGTGTATCACGAGCACCTGTGCTACTTTTCGGTCTCGGCCCTGATGCGGCTCTGCGAGGAGGTCGGGCTCCGGATCGTCCGGGTGGACCGGCTGCCGATCCACGGCGGCTCGATCCGGATGTACGCGGGTCCGGTCGAGCGCCACGGCGATCACGCCCGCGAGGTCCTGGCGCTCGCCGTGGAGGAGCGGGAGGCGGGGCTCACCACGCTGCCGCGCTACCAGCGGTTCGCCCGGGACGTGGCGGCCAACCGGGACCGCCTGCGGGATCTCCTGGCGGCGCTCGTGGCGGAGGGGAAATCGGTCGCCGGCTACGGGGCCCCGGCCAAGGGGAACACCCTGCTCAACTACTGCGGGATCGGCCCCGATCTCCTGCCGTACACGGTGGACAAGTCGCCGCTCAAGGTGGGGCGCTACACGCCGGGCATGCATCTGCCGGTGCTGCCGGTGGAGACCATCCTCGCGCGGCAGCCGGACTACGTGCTCATCCTGGCGTGGAACTTCGCGGGGGAGATCATGGCCCAGGAGGCGGAGTACCGGGCGCGGGGCGGGCGGTTCATCATCCCGATTCCCGAGCCCACGATCGTGTGACCATGCAGGTGATCATTCTGGCCGGCGGGCGCGGCACCCGCATCGCGGAGGAGTCCACGACCCGGCCCAAGCCGATGGTGGAGATCGGGGGGCGGCCGCTGCTCTGGCACGTGATGAGCATCTACGCCGCCCACGGGTACACCGACTTCCTGGTGGCGTGCGGCTACAAGGGCGAGGTGATCAAGGAATATTTTCACAACTTCATCGTTCACAACAGCGATTACGTCATTGACCTGAAGAGCGGGACGATCGAGTACGTCTCGCCGGCGCGCCTGGACTGGCGGATCGGCGTCATTGATACGGGCGTGGACACCATGACCGGCGGGCGGATCCGCCGGCTCGAGCCGCTGGTCAAGGGCTCCACGTTCATGGCGACGTACGGCGACGGCGTGGGCAACGTGGACATCGGCGCACTGGTCCGGTTTCACCGGAGCCACGGCCGGCTCGCCACGGTGACGGCCGTGCGGCCGCCCTCGCGTTTCGGGGGGCTCCTCCTGGACGGCGACCGGGTGAGCGAGTTCTCCGAGAAGCCGCAGACCGGCGAGGGCTGGATCAACGGCGGGTTCTTCGTCTTCGAGCGGGAGGTCTTCGACTACCTGCCGGACGACGAGACCATTCTCGAGCGGGAGCCGCTGGAGCGGCTTTCCCAGGACGGCCAGCTCATGGCCTACCGGCACTGCGGCTTCTGGCAGCCGATGGACACGCTCCGGGAGAAGCAGCTGCTCGAGGCGCTCTGGCAAAGCGGCAACCCACCCTGGAAGATGTGGGCATGAGCTTCTGGCAGCAGCACAACGTGCTCGTCACCGGGGCCACCGGGCTCCTGGGGTCGTGGCTGGTGGAGGAGCTGCTGGCCCGCGGGGCCAACGTGACCTGCCTGGTGCGGGATTGGGTCCCCACCAGCCGCTTCGTCACCAACGGCATGCTGGAGCGCTGCAACGTGGTCCGCGGCGGGCTGGAGGAGGAGGACGTGGTCCTCCGGGCCGTGAACGAGTACGAGATCCAGAGCGTGTTTCACCTGGGTGCCCAGACGATCGTCGGCACCGCGGCGCGCTCGACGCTCTCCACCTTCGAGTCCAACATCCGGGGCACCTGGCATCTTCTCGAGGCCTGCCGCCAGTGCCATCGCACCGTGCAGCGGGTGCTGGTGGCCTCGAGCGACAAGGCGTACGGGATCCACGAGAAGCTCCCCTACACCGAGGACGCGCCGCTCCAGGGCCGGTATCCCTACGACGTCTCGAAGTCCTGCGCCGACCTCATCGCGATGGCGTACTTCCACACCTATCGGGTGCCGGTGGCGGTCACCCGGTGCGGCAACCTCTTCGGCGGCGGGGATCTCAACTTCAACCGGCTCATCCCCGGCACGATCCGCTCGGCGCTCCGGGACGAGCGGCCCGTGATCCGGAGCGACGGGACCTTCGTCCGCGACTACTTCTATGTCCGGGACGCCGTGGCGGCCTATCTCCTGCTCGCGGAGCGCCTGCCGGAGCCGGGGTTCGTGGGGGAGGCGTTCAATTTCGGAACCGAGACGCCGCTCTCGGTGCTGGCGCTGGTGGACCTGATCCTGGGGCTCATGGGCAAGGCGGACCTCGAGCCCGTCATCCTGAACGAGGCCACGCACGAGATTCCGCGGCAATATCTCGATTGCACCAAGGCGCGCCGGCTCCTCGACTGGCAGCCGCGCTACCGGATCGAGGAGGCGTTGCGGGAGACCATCGCCTGGTATGCGGCGTGGCTCAGCCAGAGCGGCGACGCCGCGCCCCTGCCGAGCGGCCGGCACCCGGCGTGAGGCGGCCGCGCCGGCGCCCCGGCGGGACGCCCGCTGGCCGGGATCC
>DATLYZ010000013.1:0-2806 GCA_035574255.1 Gemmatimonadales bacterium
GATCTTCTGGTACCTGGTCAATCCGCTCGCCGCCGGGCTCGCGCTGGCGGGCTACCTGTTCTACATCTTCGTCTACACCATCTGGCTCAAGCGGCTCTCCCCGCAGAACATCGTGATCGGCGGCGCGGCCGGGGCGTTTCCGCCGCTCGTGGGCTGGACGGCGGTGACGGGCTCGCTCGATCTCGCGGCGATCTACCTGTTCGCGATCATCTTCTTCTGGACCCCGCCTCACTTCTGGGCCCTGGCCCTGATGAAGCAGCAGGACTACGCCCGGGCCGGCATCCCGATGATGCCCGTGGTCGGGGGCGAGCGGTACACCAAGGTCCAGATGCTCATCTACACGGTCCTCTTGATTCCGCTCACGGTGATGCCGGCGGTCTTCGGCGCGCTGGGGTTGTTCTACGCCGCGGTGGCACTGCTCCTGGGCGGGCGGCTGCTCTGGTATGCGCTCAGGCTGGTGCGCGAGCGCGGACTCACCCCGACGGCCTGGCGGATGTACAAGTACTCCCTCCTGTACCTCGCGCTGCTCTTCGTGGCGATGGGGGTGGACCGGGCGGTGCCGTTCGGGCACCGGTTCGAGCAGGGGCCGGTCGAGCAGCGGCCGATCCTGATCCTGGAGCGCCCGGAGGAGGTGTCGGCCACCCTCGGCGGGACCCGGTAGCGTTCGGTCCTTCGCCCCCTCCCCGCCCCGTCCCGACCGATGCGATGAATCAGCCGACCGACGCTCGTCTCCGCCGCCGCCTCCCCTCGCCCGCCCCGCTCCGACGGCTCCTGCCCCTGATCCGGCCCTATCGCTGGCCGCTGGCCCTCGCCGTGCTTTGCCTGCTCGCGAGCGCGGCGGCGAGCCTCGCCTTTCCCCGGCTCACCGGATGGCTGCTGGACTCCGCCTTCTTGCGGGGCGGCCGGGAAGCGCTCGACCGGCAGGCGCTCCAGCTCCTGGGGCTGGTGGTGATCCAGGCGGTGCTCAACTACGGGCAGGCCTATCTGCTGAGCGCAACGGGCGAGCGCGCCGTGGCTGGCCTTCGGGAGGCGCTTTTCTCCCGGCTCCTCGCGCTGCCGCCCGGATTTTTCGCCGAGCGGCGCACCGGCGAGCTGGTAAGCCGGCTCACCACCGACATCGGACTTCTCCAGGGGACGTTGAGCCACTCGATCGCCGAATTTGCCCGACAGATCCTCACGCTGAGCGGCGGCATCACCATGCTGGTGATCGTGCAGCCCAGGCTCACGCTCACGGCCCTGGCCGCCGTACCGGTCGCCGTGGGGGCGATCTTCTTTTTCGGGCGGCGGCTCCGCCGGATCTCCACCGGGGTACAGGACCGGGTGGCGGAGGCGACGGCGGTGGCGGAGGAAGCGCTGGGCCAGATCCGGACCGTGCAGAGCTTCGTCCAGGAGGCTCACGAGCGCCGCCGCTACGCCGAGCGGATTCGCGGCGCGGTGGCGGCGGCGCTGGTGCGGGCCCGGGTCCGCGGGGTGTTCTTCGGGGTGATCACCTTCGCCACCTTCGCGGCGATCGTGGTGGTGCTCTGGCAGGGCGGGCGACTCGTGCTCGAGGGAGCGCTCACACCCGGCACGCTCTTCACCTTCATGATCTACACCATCATGATCGCGGGTTCGGTGGGAGCCCTGGTGTCCTTCTTCTCGAGCTATCAGGAATCCGTCGGCGCGGCCGAGCGGGTCTTCGAGCTGCTGGAGACCCCGGTTGCCATCGCCGATCCGGAGCGCCCGGAAGAGTTGTTGCAGCCGGTCCGGGGGCACATCGAGTACGACGGAGTCTGGTTCCGCTACCAGAACCGGGACGACGCACCCTGGGCCCTGGCCGACATCCGGCTCCGGCTCGCACCGGGGGAGATCGTGGCGCTGGTGGGGCCGTCGGGCGCCGGCAAGACCACCCTCATTTCCTTGCTTCCTCGTTTCTGGGACGTGACCCGGGGCCGGATTCTTCTGGACGGGCACGACATCCGCCGCCTGCGCCTCGCGGATTTGCGCCGGAGCATCGGCATCGTGCCGCAGGAACCGGTGCTCTTCTCGGGCACGATCCGCGAGAACATCGCCTACGCCCGGCCCGACGCGCCGGCCGAGGCGATCGAGGCCGCGGCCCGGGCGGCCCACGCCCACGAGTTCATCGTCCGGCTCCCGCTGGGCTACGACACCCTGGTGGGCGAACGGGGGGTGAAGCTCTCGGGCGGCCAGCGGCAACGGATCGCCATCGCCCGGGCGCTGCTCAAGGACCCGTCGGTGCTGGTGCTGGACGAGGCGACGAGCAGTCTGGACACCGAGAGCGAGCGATTGATCGAGGACGCGATGGCGCGGCTCCTGGTAGGGCGGACCACCCTCATCATCGCCCACCGGCTCTCCACGGTGCGCCGGGCGCACCGGCTGGTGGTGCTGGACCATGGGCGGATCGTGGAGGAGGGAACCCACGAGGCGCTCCTGGCGCGGGGCGGGCTGTATGCACGGCTCTATCAGCGGCAATTCAGGGATGGGGAGATGGCTTCTCCCGTGAAGGTGACCGGGTCCGGCGACGAGTAGCCTGGCCCGGTGGATGTCACCCCGGCGAAAGCCGGGGTCCAGTGTCCTGGATTCCCGCTTGCGCGGGAATGACGGGGGGGGGTCCCCGTGGTCCCCCGGGCGCAGGCTGGGGCCCGGCGCCCTGGATTCCCGCTTCCGCGGGAATGACGGGGGGCGCGGGAATAGACGACTGGGATGTCACCCCGGCGAAAGCCGGGGTCCAGTGTCCTGGATTCCCGCTTGCGCGGGAATGACCGGGGGGGCGCGGGAACCGGGATGTCACCCCGGCGAAAGCCGG
>DATLYZ010000014.1:0-89157 GCA_035574255.1 Gemmatimonadales bacterium
CGGGAGTTCGACACGCGGCCGGCGCTGGAAGAACTCAAGCGCCTGGCCAGCACCGATCCCGCATACGGCTTTGCTTTCCGCCAAATCGTCGAGAAGAGGTTAACGTCCCAGGAGCTGCTCGACTTGATCGCCAAGAAGTCAACCGAGCCCAAGAAGCGATGAAGACATTCAAGCCAGTCGCTGGACCCTTCCGCGAGCGCCCCTACTACGAACTCGAAGAGATAGAGCGCATCTGTAGTTCAGAGCTGCAGGCGGTCGGTCTCTACCCGGACGGCCCCCAACCCATCCGCATCGAGCGGTTTGTGGAAAGGCGGTTTGGTGTTACCCCCGAGTACGAGGATCTCGCGCCGGGCGTTCTCGGCTGGACCAAGTTCGGCCCGAAAGGCGTGGAGGCAATCGTGGTCGCCAGGGCATTGAGCGAGGAGCAGTCCAGGGTGGCGGAACGCCGGATCAACACGACTCTCGCCCACGAGGCCGGCCACGGGCTCCTTCACGCCCACCTGTTCGTGCTTGGTGCTGAGACGCTGTCTCTTTTCGGCCGGGATGGCGATGTAGAGCCTCAGCGAATCCTGTGCCGGGAAGACTCCGGTGCGAGAACCGGAAGTCGACCATCCTATTCGGGCCAGTGGTGGGAATTCCAGGCAAACCAGGCCATGGGTGCACTCCTTCTACCGAAGGGCTTGGTCGAGATGGCCTTAGCGGAGGTGCTAGCTCTCCGAGGGACACTTGGCGAGCGCATGTTACCCGAGGACCGTCGGGAGCATGCAGCCCATTTGTTAGCCGAGACCTTCGACGTAAACCCGGTCGTCGCGCGCATCCGGCTGGCCAGCCTCTACCCAGGGGGTAGGCTTGACCAGTTGACACTCTAATTTTTTTTGGCTATAATGTCAGCTAGCGTCAGCTGACGCAGCCAGATGTGGGAAAGGAGTAACAACCGATGGCAGAGAATCGAATGCCCATCACCTGGAGCACGACGGCCGGTGACCTGGAGGACGAGTTCCCGGTGAACCACCCCCTTCACGCTCTGAAGCGCGAGGTAATGGCTCGGCTCAAGCTGGATCCTAGCCAGGCCGACAAATTCGTGGTCACCCACCAAGGGATCGTACTCGACGAGGGCAAGTCCCTCGGGGAGTTGAACATCCCGGCCGGGGCCATCCTCGTTATTGAACGCAAGGACGTGGTCAAGATCTGAGGCCGTAGGCAAGAACGCAATGGACTTCGAGACAGTTCGGGCCAAGATGATGGCACAGGTTGACGAGGCGCGCCGCAGCGGCATGGCCGTGTCGTACGGCTGGGAGTTTGAGGTCGAGGGTCTCACCGTCTACACTAGCATCCGGCATCGGCGCAAGCACGGGGTCCTCCACCTGCTGCGAACGACGTTTGACGACTTCCCCCGACGTGCGCCCTCCTACGTCTTCGTGGATCGGAAGACCAAAGAGGTGCTGCCCGAGCAGTCTTGGCCGCCGAACGTCAAGCACGGCGACCCTGATCTCCCTGGGATATGCACGCCGGGGACGCGAGAATTCCACGAGAAATGGCACGCGACCGATGCCCAATATCCGTGGGACCCCGATCGGTGGACGTTCCTCGACACTCTCCAGCGCATTCACGCCATGATGGAACATGGGACTCCTTGACTTCCTGGGAATCAGGCGACGAGCACCTGGCCCCGACGGGTTGACGAGGGAACCGAACAAGGCGGTGCCATACCCGTCCCGTCGCCCATACGCCAGCATGCACGGCCAGCGGCGCAGGGTTCCTGTGCCGGAGCGCATTGGCCGCTATTACGTGCCGCTCGCGGTACTCGAGGCCACGAGCCGGGCGATGCAGCGCTTCGGGCGTGAGCAACGGGAGTGCTACGTGTGGTGGGGCGGGTACTTCACGGAGGCTGGCGACGGACAGGTGGTCACCGCTCTCTGTCCCGACATCCCTACGTCCTACGGTCACATCCACCTCGGCGTGTGCGAGATCGGCGCGCTCCATTCGCAGCTCCGCGCGCTCGATCAGGTGTTGCTGGTCGAGCTTCACTCCCATCCGCACGGCGCCGGTGGCCAGAACCACGTCGATGCCGAGCATCCGGCGGCCCCGTATCGCGGCTTCATTTCGATCGTCGTGCCGGATTTCGCGGAGCCACGCCTTTACGATCTTCGCGAGACCTACGTGTACGAGTACTTGCAAGCGAATGAGTGGCGAGAGCTCGAATCGGACGAGATCACTAGACGGTTCGTGGTCGAGGAGCCATTCCTTCGGGTGCTAACGGATGAACGCTCAGTCTGAAAGAACCGAGGCACTCCTGCGGCGGCTGCTCGCGGGCCATACTTCGGAACCGCTCGATCGGCTGCTCGCCCCCGGCGAGGTAGCAGTGTGTCTCGCGAATGACGTCGCCCGACTGCCTCAAGCGCAGCTCGTCTTCTCGTTCGCGGTCAATCTGCTCGCACGCCTGTACCCCGTGGTACAGAGGCTCCACATGGTCGTACCTGCCCACATCCGTACCGCCGTGTCTTTGCCACGTTGGCATGCCGACCACATAGAGGAGCACGTGCGGATCCTCCTCGAAGAGCTGCGGCCGCCCCTCACGTGGTCTCTGGCGTCGACGCTCAACGGCGGCCCGCGGACCGCGCTCATCGTCGGGAGCGCCAACGTCGAGGCATGGGACTGCGTGTATGTCGGTTCGGATGGGTGGGAAGTCGTCCTCTCGCCCGATTCACCAGTCGCGATCGGGTCTCTGGTGAATCCCATCGGAGCCTACGGGGCAGCGTGTATGGCGGTTGGCGAGGTCTGGAAGCGGCTCCTGACTCCCCATGTGGCGCTCTTTCCAGGACGACCGATAGTCCCGATCGACCGGCTCCTCAGATTCTCATGTTTCACATATCGGAGCGACTCTCCTGGCGATGAGAATCCACCCCTGCCCTCCGCGATTGACGTGGGCCGACTGACGATCGTCGGCCTGGGAGCTGGCGGCGGTGCTTGTGCCTTTGGGCTCGCCTCGCTGCCCGAACTCCGAGGAAATCTCACGACTATCGAGCCGGACGAAGTGAACTTGTCGAACCTGAACCGCTACGTTTTCGCGGCGGAGGCCGACGCCCGAGTCAAACGGCCTAAAACGGATGTCGTCGAAGCCCTGTTCGAGCGCTACCATGGCCTGACCGTGGTCAAGTTCGCAGCGCCATTTAGTCACGTGGTGAATCACCTATCCGTGGCCGACTTGCGCCACGTGCTCGCCGCCGTCCACAGCCGCCAGGCAAGACGCGAACTCCAGTACGAGACGCCGGAGGTCATGTGGGATGCGGGAGCCACTGAGGATGGAGACTTCCGCATCTGGCGGATCTCGTTCGGCCGGACCGAATGCATGTTCTGCAAACACCCCGCGGACCAGGGAGATCCGGAACGTCACCAAGCCGCCCAGCTCGCTGACCTTCTCGGGTTGGACGGCGAGACTTGGCTGCAGAAGATCCGGGACAACACTCCGTTCTCGGCCGCCGAGGTTGCCAAGCTCGGGGCGCGCCGGCAAAGTCTTTGCACCACGTTCGATCTCCCCGAGGAGGGACAGAGATACAGCGATTGGTACCCATCCCAATGCGGGCGCCTCAAGCTTCCGGAATGGGACCAAGAGATACCGATTCCCTTCGCTCCCGTTATGGCGGGCATCCTGCTGGCAGGCGAGGTGATCAAGCAACGGCACTTTCCGTCGGCAGTGCTTCCCTACTACTACGGGAACACCCTCGTTGGGAACTGGATGCGTAAGGTCTTGCCGTACGGAAGGTCCCCCAAGCCTGACTGCAAGTTCTGCCAAGACCCTGCTTATGCAGCCCAGTTCGAGCGCCGGTGGGGCGTTCGGCCGGGGTGAGATGGCCAAACGAACAACAGGACTCGCAAGACGACGAGTTTTCGCCCATCACCGTGCGTGTGCTCCCGATGCCGATACGTGGAATTTCCCGCGTAGCTTCTTCTTATACAGGCCGCGCGAGACGTGCAACCCCAACAACCCCTTACGGCTCCGCGACCTTCCTGATCGGTTGCCGCGCCTGCCCATACGTGAACGATGAACGGGTCGCTTCGCCGGTCTCCTCCTTCCACTCGGCAAGCCGCGCCATCAGGTAGGCGTGAAACTCCGGCCGTTTGCGGGCGAATACATCGAAGTCCGCTAGGAGCAAGGCGAGTTCATCGGGTCCTAGGCCGTACGCTGTGGCGACTACCTTCTCAGCGCCCCACAGCACAGCCCACAGATTCCTCTGATCGTATACCCACGTCTTTGTTTCGTTCGCATGAATAGCCGGGACCGGGCACAGCGATGCAGCGAGCTGGTCAATGGCGGGAACAGCGATGGGCTGGAGCTGGAACGGGCGAACGTCCCGGCCTGAGACTCGCTTCCGCGCGAGGAAGTCGAACGCCAACGAGTTGAGGACTGTCAGGAGCACGAGTGCCAACTCGTCCGTAACGGCCACACCATTGAGCGTGTCTCCGAAACAAGACCGCTCGGGTAGCCTCGCGGCGATGCAAGTTCGTTCGTCCGTGCTTCGGCAAGGACGACGAATTACAAGCCGCGGACCCTCGTCAGGTTGGCGCCCATACTTTCGTTCGCACGCTTCGAGACTTACCCACCGCCTGATGGGTTTGAACTCCAGCACATACTGGTGGATGTGCGCATCCTGATACAGCGGCCAGAACCCCTTCTCCGCCATCCGGGCCCGGGTCTCCTGAAAGTCCGCTGGCCGGAACCCGAGAATCTGCTCCACCGTCCAGAGCCTCCCCGTCCCGGGATCCGTCCAGAGATCGCGGTCGTTGGTCATGTCGAACTCCCTGTAGAACCGCGCGTTCCACGTTCCCGGTCCCTGATCACCGAGCAGCGGGCGGCCTTCGTACATCTTGAGCACGATCTCGTGGTCGCGCGGGCTCCGGTACTCGAGGAAGGCGAGCGTCCCCGGCGAAAGCCGCTCGAGTTCCGAGCGCCGCACGGTTACCACCCAGGGCGCACCCGCCATCACCACGGGCCGCGCCGCGGGCTCCCGGTAGCGCGCCGTGGCGTCGAGCTCCCCCAAGTCGTGCCGCATGAACGCGGCATCGAACTCCCCGCGCTCCGGCTTCTCCTTCCGGACCACCAGGCTCGCGAACTTGTAGCGCGAATCAATCGGGAAAATCTTCCTCCGGTTCTCGAACCCGTAGAACCGCTCGACCGTGGACTCGTCCAGTAGGAGATGGCGGAGGCCGGTACACCCCTCGTTGTTGTAAATGGCCGAGGGGACCACGAACGCCACCCGCCCGCCCGGCCGGGCTACCCGGTACGCACGCTCGACAAAGAACTTGAAGACGTCGGGGTCCCCACCCGTGCTCTTGCCGTCCACCTCCCAGTCGTGGAACCGGTAATCACCGCCCTTCTTGAGACAGGCCGCCACCGTCCGCACGCGTCGCTCGTACTCCTGGAATCCCTCCTCGAGTCCCGGAATCGCCTGGCGCAGCTCGGCGATGCGCCGGTCCAGCTCGCCGCCAACGAACGCCCGGATCAGCACGTCGTAGGCGCCATAGAACTCCTTGCGGTCGGGCTTGATCTTGTCCCACGGCGGGTTGCCGAGCACCACATCGAAGCCCGCGCCTCCGTCGCCCAAGAACACCTCGGGGTACTCTAGCTCCCAGTGGAAGAAGCGCTCGCGCTCCCGAATCGCCTCGAACGTCTCCGCCCAGGGCCGTGACTTTACGTACCGGCGCAGCTCGTGGGGTTGCTCCATCAACCCGCACAGCGTCTCCCATTCCTTCCAGATCCGCGGTTCGAACGCCGACGCCGACCGGAGGTCGAAAAGCAGCTTGGCGGCTTCCAGAGTGCGCTCGGCCTCCTCGAGGAGATGCTTCTTGAACGCCTGCTCTCGGACGCTCTCGGGCTCGACCCCTTCGCGCCTCAGATCATCGGCTCGGGCCTCGTCTATGGTGCGCCGCAGCTCGGCGGCCCGCCGGACCGCCCGCCGCACCTGGTCCTCGAACAGACCGAGCTGCGCCTGCCGTTCCTTCCGCGGGAGCGCCGGAATGGGCGGCTGGTCGAGCCGGGCGAGCCACGTCCCGAGGAGCGAGTTGCCGCAACGCACGTGGTGTTCGAAGAAGGTGAGCGGCCGGTCCCCCGCCACCGACTCGATCCACAGGGCCACCCGGGCGAGCTGGACCGCCGTGGGGTTCAGGTCCACCCCGAAGAGGCAGCGCTCGGCCACCCGCCGCTTGCACCACGCCCGCGCCTCGGAGTTGGCGGCTCGCGCCTCGTCGTCGGAGGCCAGCCAGTTGTCGTCCCAACCCTGCTCGGTCTTCTGCTCGAACTCGGGCGGCGGCGTTCCGTTGTGCGCCTCCACGTAGGCCCGGTGCAGCGCCTGCCCCAGGAACCGCATCGCCTCGACCAGGAAATGAGCGCTGCCGCAGGCGGGGTCCAGGACCCGCAGCCGCAGAATCTCCTCGGCTCCCTTCCCCTCGACCAGCGGCCCGAGCGCGTGGCGCACCAGATCCTGCACCAGCGGCCGCGGGGTGTAGAACGAACCGGATCCCTTGCGGCCAGGCCCGGGGACGAAGTGGAACGCGCCCGGCTCCAGACGCCGGAGCAATCGCGCAGTCCCGCCCTTGGAAACGCCCTTCTCATTCTCCAGGTCTCCATCCCCTTCCTGATCCGCCTCTGCTTCCGGGTCCTCGTCATCGGACTCGCCGTCCTCGGGATCGGTATCGTCCGAAGGCGCCTCCGGATGAAGCCCTTCGGCGGCCGTTCCCGCCACTATGGCATAGTCGCCCACGAGCCCGCGTTCCTTCTGTTTGCACAGCCGTACGACTTCAGCGGGGGCAAGCGCGTAGGTACGGCCTTGCACGCGAAGCTCGAGCGTCGTCTCACTGGCGAGGCGAGGCTCGTACTCGAGCAGACCCTCATAAACGGCACCGAGGTTTTCGATGTCGAGTTCACGGAAGGAGACGCGCTCGCGCCCGACGCCTCGTCGCGGTGCCGTGGTGGCGAGGTCGAGGACCAGCCGCGCCACCGCCGAGTCAGGCAGGCGCGCCTGGTCGAGCAGGCGTCCCTCGGGCGTCGTCGCGCCGAAGAAGTCCCCGCCGCGCGGCGGGATGTTCTCCCAGGGCGTGATGGGCGGGAGCCCTTCGTCGTAGATCCGGAACAGGCTACGCAAGCGGTCCCAGAACGTGCAGCGGTTGGCCGGCCACGCCCGGCCCGGGTCGCGCAGCAGTTCGTCGAGGAGCCCCTGCGCCGAATAGGAATCGCGATACAGTTGGTGCTGGTCCAGCCTCGGGTCCCGCGCCTCAGCGTAAAGGATGAACAGGATCCTGTACAGACCGAGCAGAGCGGCATCGCGGTAGAGGCGCAGCTCGGCTTCGGAGAGCCCATGGGGCGACCTGATCCGGCCCCGGGCAGAGGCGTCCTCGATGAGCGCGGAGGCGAGCGATTCCGCGGCCCGGAACACCGCCTGCTTGAGGTCTTCCGAGACCTTCGCCGCGTGTTCCCGGGATTCCCGCTCGATCGCCTCGATCGGGACGGCGCCGCTCGCATCGGGCGCGAAGCTCGCGAGCGAGAAGAGCCGCAGAAACGCCGCGAACGATTCTGGGTCCTCGTCCTCGGCCAGGCCCGCGAGATCCACCTCCAGGTAGGCGCCGCGCGGGCCGTCGCCGGGCGCGCGCACGAGGCGCGCGACCTGGCCAGTGAGGAGCAGGCCGTGGCGGAGCCCGGTGCGGGCCAGGGCCTGCTCGAGTCGGCGCATCGGCTGGTTGGCGCCGCGGCCGACGTCCGGATCCTCGCCCCAGCCGCCGCAGTAGGCGAGCAGGAGCGGCCGGGCTCCGCCGCTCTCGTCATCGGCGCTCGCGAAGAGCGCGTGCATGCGGTCCTCGCCGGTGCCCAGGTGGAAGCCGAGCACGTCGCGCAAGAGCGGCCGGACGAACCGCTCGCGGCAGAGCGCCGGGTCGTCGCACCGGCCCTCGGCGCGTTCGTGGATTCGCCGGAAACGGGCGTAAGCGAGATCGGTCTCGCGGTCGGACAGCCTGCGGCGCCGGCCGCGCCCGGAGCCGAACACGCTCCCCAGGTAGTAGTCCGAGAAGAAGCCGCGAACGTTGCGCAGGTGGCGGAAGGTCATGCGCGGATCCCCTCTGGAACCAGGAACAGCGCGCCCAGCGGGTGCGGCGATTCCGGTGGATTCACCTGCGCGAACGCGGCGATGTCCCGCCGCCGTTCCTCCTCGTGCGCGTGCACAGCGGCGCGCCGCGCCTCGAATCCTCTGCCGCCCTCATGATCCGCGAACAGCCGCTGCTGGCCGGTCTCCTCGATCAGGCCGCGGGCCCGTCGCTCTTCGTCCTCGATCTCGCGCAGCCGGTCGCCGACGTCCACTTCCAGGTCCCTGAGGAGCACGGCGGCCTGCTCCTTCCGTCTCGCCCGCAGCGTCGAGGCCCGGTCCTCGAGCCAGCGCTGCGCTTCGCGGGTTGCGACGGCGCGCAGTTCGTCGAACCGGTCGCGGAAGAGTCGCTCGATCGCCTCGGGCGCCACCTCGCCCGCGCCCTCGGTGCCGTCGAAATATCGCCCGTCGGCGGGATCGCCGAGGATGGTCCCGTCGAGCGCGACGCGAAACGCGAGAATCCGCTCTTCGACCAGCCCGCCCTCGCCCGCGATGGCGCCGGTGAACGTGAACACAACGCCGGGCGGTTCGCCGGCGGCGACCGTGCGCGCCGCGAGGCGCCGAGGTGGCAACCCGCGCTCGTCCGGGTAGACGTACAGCAGACGGCGCCGCGCATCGGCGGCCAGAGCGCTGATTAGCGGATGCAGAGGAGTGACGAACTCGACCTCCTCCGTGCGATGGCGCACCGCCACCGACCGCCTGAAGGTGACGGCCGGATAGCTCGGCGCAACCCCCGGCCCACGGAACATCCAAGGCACCTGGATCGCGAAAACTCCCTCCCATCCCGCATGCGGCCTCACCGCCTGGGCGCCGAGCATTGCCAGGACCACCTGCTCCAGCTCCGCCTCGTCAGGGAGCAGTGGTTCCGCGGTGTCGAGCAGCGATAGGATCCGCTCCTGCTCATCCGGTCCGTCACCAGCGGCGGCGAGGAGCGGCTGGGCGTTCCGCACGAAGTCCGCGGTCCGATCCTCGAACAGGCGCACCAGGTCGGCCTTGCGGCGTTCCAGATCCGCTGCCTCGGGATCGAGGCGCACGAGCCCGTCTTCGATGCGGCCCTCGCCGGCGACCAGTCCCAGGAGGTCGGGGGTGGACACGCGGTCCCTCGCCATTTGTTCCACCTTCTTCACGAGCTGATCGAGCACCGCTTCCTCCGGGCTGTCCGGGTAGTAGAGGTAGCGGATGATCGGATTGCGGGCCTGCCCATACCGGTCCACCCGCCCGTTGCGCTGCTCCATGCGGTTGGGGTTCCACGGCAGTTCCAGGTGGATCACCCGCCGGCAGTGACGCTGCAGATTCAGACCTTCGCTCGCCGCATCCGTGGCGAGGAGGAGGCGGATTGCCGGTTGCTCGAACGCTTCCTGGCGCTTGAGCCTCTGGGATCGGGACAAGCCCCCGCGCAGGATCACGTACCGCCCCGCCAGCGTCTCCTCGGCCGAGAGGCGCTCCTCGATGGCGGCCAGGGTGTCCAGATACTCGGTGAAGACGATGAGCTTCTCGTTGGGATCTTCTGCCAGGACGCGCCGCAATTCGGCGATCAGCGCTTCGAGCTTGGGATCGCTGGCCGGGAGCTTTTTCAGGGCGCGGCGGATGGCTTCCAGTGCCCGAATCTCGCTCTTCCGCCGCCGCTCGTCCGTCGGGATGGCGGACCTGAGAATCCTGCGGGCCGTCCGCTCCGCCGCAGCCTCGCCCAACGGCAGGTCGGCCTGAAAGTCCCTGAGCTCCGCCCGGTCCGGCGGTTCTTCCCGTTCTGCTTCCTTCTTCAGAGCGCCGAGCCGGTGCTCGATCGTCTTCGCCAGCGCGGCTCTGCTGGAGAGCGCGCGCTTTTTGACGATCTGCATCGCGAAGCCGACCAGCTCGGCGATTTCCGATCCTTCCGCGTCATGCGCGGTGCGCGAGCAGTACGAGGCCACCTTGCGCATGAGATCGGCTTCTCCCGCGCTGAGTCCGGTGACCGGGATCCCCTGGACCTCGCGTGGTGGGAAGACCGGCTGTTCCACCCCGTCGGAAAGACGCCGTTTGATCTGAGCCTTCATGCGGCGGATGCGCGCGGCTTCGATCCGCCGCCGCACCGCGTCCCGTGACCCCTGGAACGTGGCCCCGGTAGGCTCGACCAGCTCGAGCAGCGAACGGAAGGAGTGCGAGTAGCCGTTGTGGGGCGTTGCGGTGAGGAGTACAAGTCCCCGGCTCGCCTCGCGGAGTGCCTGGCCGAGGCGGGTTCGCTGCGTGCGATAGGGGTTGTCGGGCGTCCCGGACTCCGCCAGAGCGTGGGCTTCGTCCACGATCACCAGGTCCCAGCGCTTGCGGAGGGCCCGATGGCGAACGGTGTCCTTCTTCAGAAAATCCAGCGAGGTGATCACCCGGGGCAGCACATCCCAGGGATTGACACCGGCGGGCAACTCGGTCTGTGCGCGCGAAACGCCGGAGGCGTTGTCGAGAATGGTGAAATCGAGACCGAACTTTTCCAGCAGCTCGTCGCGCCACTGATCCATGAGGCCCGGCGGTGTCACGATCAGGGTGCGATCGGCGCGCCGGCGCGCCATGAGTTCCAGCAGGGCGAGGCCTGCCTCGATCGTTTTGCCGAGGCCGACGTCGTCCGCGATCAGGAGACTCGGGCGGGGCTTGGCGAGCAAGCGCAGTGCCGGGGCGATCTGGTAGGCCTCGAGGGCCACGCGGCCGAACCGGGCGCCGACGAGAAGGCCGGTTTCCCGAACGAGTGTGGCAGCGATGATCCGGTGGGCGTTCGCCCAGGCGGCGAAGGACTCGAAGCCCGCCCGATCCAGCGCGACCTCTTGATTGGGGAGCGGCGTCGCTTCTTCCGGCGGCGTGACCGCGGACAGCGTCCGCGGTACGTCGCCATCGAGCGCCTCCAGCTCCAGAATCCTGTGCTCGTTTCCACCGGGGACTACTTTCCGGACGCGCCAGGGGCGGTCGCGAAGGAGAATCCGGTCGCCGGGGTTCAGAACAGGAGCCATGTCGGGGTCTTGCGGCGATCGAGTTGGGGGATCATCGGGCACCTGCGCTGCACGTGCGCACCTCCGCAGCCGGGGGACGCTTCACCATCCAGTGAGACTGCCTGCCGGCGTTATGGAGCACGAGCCCTGCACGCGCCTTGCTCCCGCACTCATCGCGAACGGTGCGGCAGGAACCCGGCGTCACCTAGCTCCCCCGAAATCTCGGCGTCCCCGGGCTCCGAGGCCACCCCAGCAGACACCGTGCCAGGTTGCCCGCACCTGGCTGCCGGAATCGAAGGGAACTAGCCGGAACACGACGAGGTCGTCCCGTACCCGCTCTACAGGGGTGCTACCTGACACCGCTCGATGTCCAGAGCGCGATGGAGGCCGAAGACCACGTCGCCGCGGCCCACCTTCCTCGAGCACCACTTCTACGCTCGACATGTCGTGTGTCAGCGTACGCCGGTGTCCGAGCCTCCGGAACGCCTCCCAGCAGAAGAGAGCTTTTGCGGGGACTAGGGGGGTCTTCCTCGAACTCGGGAGCCAGGCGAGCCGTTTGAGGAGCCGGGGGTACCACCTCTGGTGTCGTGCCGACCAGGCTTTCGCCCAGGCACCGGCCGCCGGCAGGGGCGGCGCTGCCGCACACCGGCACAGTCAGGCCCCCCGGGCGCAGAGGGCAACGGACCGGCGCACCTCCGGCGCACACATGAACGATTTCGGCCACCTTTTCGGGGTGGCCGAATGTGCTCTCGATCCTTGTGTTTCAACGAACTCCCGAGGCAGGACTCGAACCTGCGACCCGCTGATTAACAGTCAGCTGCTCTACCAACTGAGCTACTCGGGAAAACGCCAGACGATACCACCGCCCCACCCCGTTTATCAAGGTTCGCACCAGGCGCCGGCTGGCCCTCACGACCGGGCCGCCCCATCCCCACCCGCCCCCTCGCACTCGGACCACGCCGGAGCCCCACCTCCCCGGAGATGCCAGACCCGTCCCGCTCTCCGACAGGCCTCGTTCCGCACCGGACCCACCCGCCCAAGTCTCCCCCATCGCTCCACGACCGCCACGCGAGGAGCCCGTCCCCCGGCCCCCGCACCCAAGGCTCGTGGAACCAGCACCATCGCATCATCAGCGAAGCACTCAGGCATCAGCAGGTGGGGCCCCAGCACTCGGACCCAGCGCGGACCCACCCGCCGGTACCCGCTCGAGGCCACCGCTACTCCCGCTCGCCCCGGGCCACACCAGACCCACCCGCCCCCGTCCTCCCCCCCCTCCATGACCCCCCACGCGAGAAGGCCCGGCCCGCCCCCCTTTCGACGGAGTGTGCAACTCTCCCCGCCGGTTCCCTGCAATTTCAAACCGCCGTTGACAAGGAGCCCCCGGCACCGGAGCCTCGTCCCCCGCTGGGACGTTCTCGGCCGCCCGAAAGCACGACATGTTCAGCCGCCGTTGATACCGTGGCCGACACCCATCGGCGCGCTCGGCCCCGGCCCCATTCCGCTCCCCAGCGCCCGCCCCCGCCCCCGCCGCCGCCCCCGGACCTCCCACCACGCAAACGAGCCCCGGGCCAACCTGCCCACCGCCCATTAGATCGCCCCACGGCCAGGCCCGGCCCAGGCCGGACTCGCGAGCGACCTGGCTCCAACCCCCTCCAACTCCATCATCCGTCATCATCGCACCATCACTCGAGCACTCCAGGCTCAGCGGACCCGTTCGAACCCTTGAGAAGACCACAAACGCCGAGCGCAGCAAAGCCGATAGAATCGGTCATGATCCCATCGAACCTGGTCGCTGCCCTAGAACAGCTATCCAGCTATCCAGAAACAGCTTACGCCAAATGCGAGCAGACGCTCACATTGGGTTGATTGTGAGCGAATACTCACATCCACTTACCCATCAAAATCCCCCCGATTCCTCGCGTTTCTCGCTGCCAGCATGGCACCTAACTGCTTGTGGAAAATAGTTTTACAAAATCTGACACTACCATTTTCACGACAGCGAGCCTACCATTCCTCCCATGCCGATGCACCCGCTGGCCGGTCATGTGACCGAAAGAACAAGGGTCGCCCAGGCCATCGCGAGCGGCCGGCTTCCCCAGCTCCTCCTGGTCACGGGACCCGAGGGAGTGGGCAAGCAACGGTTCGCCCTCTGGATCGCCCAGGCCCTGCTCTGCGAGGCCGCCGGAGGGGAACCCTGCGGAACCTGCCGGGCCTGCCGGCTGGTGGTGGACCTCACCCACCCCGACCTCCACTGGATGGTCCCGGTGCCCCGCCCGAAGGCCACGGAGCCGGACCGGCAGGTGGACGAGCTGGCCGAGGCGCTGGGGGCGGTGATCGAGGAGCGGCGGAAGCAGCCGCTCTACCAGGCGCCCGACGGGATGGCGGGGCACTTCGTGGCCACCGCTCGGCTCCTCCAGCGCCGGGCGGCGCTGACTCCGGTGATGGGGCCCCGGAAGGTGTTCATCGTGGCACGGGCCGAACGCCTGGTGCCCCAGGAGTCGAGTCCCGAAGCCGCCAACGCGCTGCTCAAGCTGTTCGAGGAGCCGCCGGCCGACTGCCAGTTCCTGCTGACCGCGGGCAACCCGAACGGGCTCCTGCCCACGATCCGCTCGCGTGCGGTGCCGCTGCGCCTGGGCCGGCTCGGCGACGAGGAGGTGCGAGCCTTCCTCACGGCCCACGCCGGGCTCTCGGGAGCCGAGCTCGATCGGCGGGTCCGCGAGGCGCGGGGCTCGATCGGCCGGGCGCTCGCCTTGGGCGGCGAGCGGGATGCCGCTGGGGCGGCGGTGGAGGAGCTGCTCGCCGCCGTGAGAGGCGGCCCCAGTGCCCGGGCCGAGCGGGCGCTCCGGCAAGGAACCTGGCAGGCGCGCGGGGAGTTCACCGCGACGCTGGACGGCCTAGCCGAGGCGCTGTCGGAGGCGGCCCGTCAGGCGAGCGGTGCCGAACCCAGGCGGCCGCTGCCGCGCGCCCTCGCGGGGCTCGGCTCGGTCGAGGCGCTGGTGCAGGCGGGCGAACGGGTGGCCCGCGCCCGCGAGGCGGCGCAGGGCAACGTCAACCCGCAGCTCATCCTGGCCGTGCTGGAAGAGGAGCTGGCGGAGGTGCTGTGGCGCTGAGCCACGTGGACGATTCGGGCCGCGCCCGGATGGTGGACGTGACAGACAAGCCCGAAACCCGGCGCACGGCCCGGGCCGAAGGGGCGGTCCGCATGTCCGCCGAGGCGTTCGACCTGGTCCGCCGGAACGCGGTCGCCAAGGGCGACGTGCTCCGGATCGCGGAGACCGCCGGGGTCATGGCCGCGAAGCGGACCGGGGAGCTGATCCCGCTCTGCCACCCGCTGGTACTGGACGCGGTGCGGGTGGAAGCGGTGGCGGACGCCGGGTTGCCCGGCGTCCGGGTGACTGCCTCGGTCACGGCCACGGGCCGGACCGGGGTGGAGATGGAGGCGCTGACCGCGGTCGCGATCGCCTGCCTCACCGTTTACGACATGGTGAAGGCGGTGGATCGGGGGATGACCGTCGAGCAGGTGCGCCTGCTCGAGAAGACCGGCGGTACGCGCGGTGACTGGTCCAGGCCCGCGGACGAGGACGGCCGCGCGAGGGCCTGAAACCGAAGGAGGACGCATGCACATCGAAGAACCGGATCCACACGGCCGCGGCCTCTGGAGCCGCCGGTTGCTCGCCAAGGGAGCGGCGCTCGTGGCCTGCGCCCTGCTGGTGAGCGCCCTGGCCGGGTCTCGCGCCGAAGCCGCGGACGAACCGCTGCCGCCCAGCGCGGCCGCGGTCGCGGACGAGGTGCGCGCCCTGAGCCGCAAGCTCGAGAGCACCGAGGGCGAGCTGGCCCTGGCCCGCATCCAGATCGAACGGGCCCACGCGATCATCCGGTACTCCACCCAGTACCGGATCCCGGCCGACCTGGCGACGGCGATCTACGACATCGCCCTGAGCGAGGGGATCGACCCGGAACTGGGCTTCCAGCTCGTGAAGATCGAGAGCCGGTTCGAGCCGAAGGCGCTCTCGCACAAGAATGCCATCGGCTACACCCAGATTCGCCTCGCCACCGCCCGGTTCTACGAGCCGGGACTCTCCGAGGAGCAGCTCTACGAGCGCGACGTGAACCTGCGGCTGGGCTTTCGTTTCCTGAAGGACCTGCTCCAGCGGTACCACGGGAACCTCGAGCTCGCGCTCCTCGCCTACAACCGCGGCCCCGCCCGGGTGCAGGAGATCCTGGACGGCGGCGGCGACCCCGACAACGGATACGCCCGCGCCGTGCTCAAGGGGATGAAGCGGTAAGCGCCAGGACGGCAGAGCGCCACACGCCGAGGCCCTCGACGTTCCCACGCCGAGGGCCTCGCTGTCGTACCGGACTCGGGTGCTCGCCCCTGCCGTCTGTCCCGACCGTCTCGGCGCCGGAGCGCCTGCCCTGCCGCACCACCCTGCCCTACGGAATCCGGAGCGTCGTCCCCGCCTTGAGCACGTCGTACCGATCCAGCCCGTTGGCGCTGCGGAGAGCCGACACCGTGACGCCGTATCGGGCCGCGATCCCGGACAGCGTATCCCCGCTCCGCACCACATGGACCCGGGAACCGCCGCTCGGCGCGCTTGCGACGGCCGATGGCGAGGCGGCCGCCGCGCCGGCCGGATCGCTCACCCAGATCACCTCACCCGCCTTCAGGACCTCCCCGGGCTCGATCCCGTTCCAGCGCCGGAGCTCGCTCACCGAGACCCGATAGCGCTGCGAGACGATCCAGAGCGATTCGCCCGCGCGCACCCGGTGCCGCCCCGCTCCGACCACTCCGCTCGACCGGCGGGGACGGTCCTCGACGGAACGGCGGTCGAGGGTGGAGAGCATCGCGTAACTGGTGGGAATCGTGAGCCTGGTGCCCGGGCGCAGCCGGCCCGCGCGGACGCCGGGATTCGCGTTGGCGATGACCCGGCTCGAGACCCCGTAGAGCCGCGCGATGGAGCCGAGGGTCTGGCCCCGGGCCACCACATGCTCCACCGTGGTCACCCGCTCCTGCGGGGCGAGCTGGGCGTACCGCGCGGCCACCCGCTCCGCGGTTCCCGCCGGCAGGCGCACCACGGCCCGGCTCCGGGGCGGTGTCACCGCCCGGAGCAGGTGCGGATTGAGTTCGCGCATCGCGGCCACCGTCGTGTCGGCCAGCCGCGCCAGCACGTCCAGGCCCGTCGCCTCCGTGACCACGATGGAGTCCATCGGCAGCGGCTTGGCGGGCTCGGCGGGCGGGAAGCCGTACCGCTCCGGTTCCTTGGCGATGAGCGCGGCGGCGATGAGCTTGGGAACGTAGTCCTTGGTCTCCCGGCGGATGTAACGGGTGTCGTAGAGCCGGAAGAAGCTCGCGTCGGGGTTCTCGTCTTCGTCCTCGTCCTCCGCACCGCTGCGGTTCATGCGGCGGAGCCCGCGGTTCACCCGGCCGGCGCCTGCGTTGTACGCGGCGGCCGCGAGGTAGAGCGAGCCGAACTGATCGCGCAGATCGGCGAGGTGGCGGGCCGCGGCGTCGGTGGCCCGGATGGGATCGCGGCGCTCGTCCACCCAGGAATCCACCCGAAGCCCGTAGAGCTTCCCGGTCCCCTTCATGAACTGCCACATGCCCACCGCGCGCGAGCGGCTCACCGCGCTGTTGGAGAACCCGCTCTCGATCAGGGCGAGGTAGACCATGTCCTCCGGGAGTCCGTACTGCCGGAGCTTTTCCCGGATCATCGGCTCGTAGCGCGGCATACGCTGGAGCCAGATGGTGAACCGGTCGCGGGCCGGTCCCTGGAAGAAGTCGAGGTAGAACTGGACTCGGGAGTGCGAACCGTAGGTGGTGACGTCAATGTCCCAGGAGGCCGGCGTCTTGGCCTCGTTGGCGCCGCCGGGGAGCGCGGCGTCGGCGCCGGCGTCGTCCCCGGTGTCGGTGCTGGCCGGATGAACCGTGTCGAGCTGCTCGAGCACGGCCAGGTCGGCGGCCGCCTCGACGTCCACCGCGGCGGTATCGCTACCGGCGGCTTCGGATCGGCGCGCGGCGGGCGCCGGTGCCGCAGGAACCCGCGCCGCCTCCCGCGCCACCGCCACTGTCTCGGCCGCGGCCCGGTTCGGCTCCCCTTCCGCCAGGGCGCTGTCTGCCCGGGGCGGCGCGGGGTTCGGCGACGAGACGGGACCCCGCGCCGAGGGGGCGCAGGCCAGGAGGATCCCGGTGAAGACCGGCCAGCGGAAACGCATGCTCACGTCGAGGACTCCACTTGCAGCGACGCGCCGAAACGGGTGCGCTGCTCAGTTGGGTTGCCAGTCCGTGGGCGGGCGCTTCCCGCCGGCCCGCCGTCAAGGAATGCGCTGCAAGAAACCTGCGAGAGGGGGCGGATGCCGGCCCTCTCTTCGGGCGGTTTTCGGGGAGTGCCCGGAAAGCCGGCCCGTGCGGATTGAAATGCTTGTGGTGATTCTCCAGATGCGCAACCCGCTTTCGGGGTCGCGCTCCGGCACCACTCTAACTTGTCACGCCGGGTCTCGTGGAGAAAGGGGGCGGCGCGGATCCGGGTCAGCGCCGGATCCGCCTCAGCGCATGAAAAACCGGTTGCCGAGGATGCGGTTGGTGGCGTTGAGGACGGCGAGGGCCGCGCCGCGGGAAGGATCGGCTTCCGGGGTGAGGTAGCATCCGACCAGGCGCTGGGCCTGAGCCTGGTTGGGGATCGCGAGCGAGACGATCACCACGTTGGCATCGAAGGCGCGGACCGCCTTCACGCCGAGCAGCTCGAACTTGAGTTCGCCCCGAACGGCCTTGGTGAGGGCGAAGACACAGGCCTGGGCCGCGCACCGGAGTTCCCCAGCCTGGGACGAGAGGCCCTCGCATTCTCCGACGAACTGTTCGCTTTCCTGCCAGTCCAGCACCACCCGCGCGCGGCAGCGGCCGCTCGCGAGGCGCTCGAGCGCGAACTCCGCGAAGCGGAGCCGATCGGCCGAACGGGGAGGGGCCGGCATGGGGAGAGACTACCTCGTAAGCGTGAGCGCGCAAGGACGAGGCCCGGTACCAGCGAATCCTGTGCCTTCGTGGAGGGCACCGGCGGAACGGCGGGCCGCCGCGCGCCTGGATGCCCGCTTGCGCGGGCATGACGGGAAGCGGTCTTCACGTCACCCCGGCGCACGCCGGGGTCCAGCCGGCCTATGGCTCCCGGTGAGGCTCCCTCACGTCACCCCGGCGCAAGCCGGGGTCCAGCCGGCCTGTGGCTCTCGGTGAGGCTCCCTCACGTCACCCCGGCGCAAGCCGGGGTCCAGTCGGCCCACGGCCCACGGGCCACGAGGCAGGGCGGGCCATGGATTCCCGCTTTCGCGGGAATGACGATCGAGAGACACGGCCCGCTCGGGCGGCCGTCACCCCGGCGCAAGCCGGGGTCCAGTCGGCCCACGAGCCACGAGGCAGGGCGGGCCATGGATTCCCGCTTTCGCGGGAATGACCATCGGGGGCTGCTCGGCCATGGATTCCCGCTTTCGCGGGAATGACGATCGAGGGGCACGGCCCGCTCGGGCGGCCGTCACCCCGGCGCAAGCCGGGGTCCAGTCGGCCTACGGCCCACGGGCCACGAGGCAGGACGGGCCATGGATTCCCGCTTTCGCGGGAATGACCATCGGGGGCTGCTCGGCCATGGATTCCCGCTTTCGCGGGAATGACGATCGAGGGACACGGCCCGCTCGGACGGCCGTCACCCCGGCGCAAGCCGGGGCCCAGTCGGCCTATGGCTCCCGGTGAGGCTCCCTCACGTCACCCCGGCGCAAGCCGGGGTCCAGTCGGCCCACGGCCCACGAGGCAGGACGGGCCATGGATTCCCGCTTTCGCGGGAATGACGATCGAGGGGCACGGCCCGCTCGGGCGGCCGTCACCCCGGCGCAAGCCGGGGTCCAGTCGGCCTACGAGCCACGGACCCGGCTCAGGGCAGGTGCGCCACCAGCACGGCCGTCAGTCGCTCGTCGGACATCCGGTCGGCCTGGGCGTAGAGATCCGATCGTGAGGAGGCGATGAGGCCGGTATTGGCCCAGACGGGCCGGCCCGCCGCGCCGCGATAGCTCAGCACGAGCCGCCACGACTGGTTGTTCGCCAGGCGCTCGGCGACGGGGGCAACGGCCCACCGGACCCCGCCGTGGGTGATTTCTCTCCAGGCCATACCGCGAATTCAGGGGACCGACGTCAGCAAGGGGACGCCAATGTGTGCTCTAGTCAGCCACACGTCAAGGGGATCGAAGCAAGCGGCGGGCCCGGGCCGTCCGTCACCCGGTCGAGGTGATCCGGGCCACACGCGCGCGCCGCCGGAGGAGCCAGTGGGTCACCAGGCTGAACGCCACCAGCAGGGCCCCTGCCCCCAGCGCACGCACCAGCGCTCCCCTCCCGGCCTCCGCCGAACCGGCCACCAGGGCGTCGGCGAAGAAGACGTACACGACGGTCCCGGGCAGGATGCCGATGGCCGTGGCCAGGGCGTAGTCTCGGGCGGACATGCCGGTGAGCCCGGCGCCGTAGTTCAGCAGCACGAAGGGCGCGATGGGAAGGAGCCGGAGCGCGAGGAGCCCCTGAAACCCCGCCACCCCGGTGATCCGGTCGAAGGCCCCGAGCCGGGCGCCGAGCAACGCCTCGAGGGCTCCCCGGCCGAGCCGGCGGGCCAGCCAGAAGGCCAGGTTGGCGCCCAGGTTGGCCCCCAGGGTGACCCACAGAATCCCCGGGATCAGACCGAACGCCGCGCCGCCCACGATGGTGAGCGCGCTCGCAGGGAGCGCGAGCGCCACCAGCAGGGCGTAGGCGAGAGCGAAGGCCGGCCCCACCCACCACCGGCCCGTGAAGGCCCGCATCGCCTCCACCATGGCGGCGCGGCCCTCACGGGTGCCGAGCGCTTCCAGCGTCCCGGTCCACCGGGCCGCCAGGTACCCGGCCCCGAGCAGGGCCAGGAGTCCGGCGAGCCGAATCCAACGGCTCCTCACAGCCCCCATCGCACGATCCGCTGGAGCAGCCGCCCGGCCCACGAATCGAGCTGGGCCCGGCGCGAGAGGGTCGCGGCGCGCAGGATTCCTTCGCTCATGGTGGGATAGGGGTAGACGACCTGGGCGAGGGTGGAGAGGGGGAGCTTCTGGTGCATCGCCAGGACGACCGGTGCGATGAGGTTGCCCGCTCCCGCGCCCACGATCGTGGCACCCAGGATCCGCCCGCCGGGTGTGGCGACGAGCTTGACGAACCCCTCGCGCCGCCGGTCGGTGATTGCGCGGTCCAGCTCGGCGAAGTCGTAGCGCCAGACCCGGTGGCGGAGCCCCGCCGCCGCGGCCTCCGCCTCGCTCAGCCCGACCCGGGCCAGCTCGGGATCGGAGTAGGTCACCCACGGCACCGCCCGGTAATCCACCCGGGCTCGGGGCACCGGCACGAGCGCGTTCCGCACGACCAGGCGGGCATGGTAGTCGGCCACGTGGGTGAACTGCGGGCCGCCGGTCACATCGCCCGCGGCCCAGACCCCGGGCCGGGTGGTGCGGAGCGTTCGGTCAACCCGGACGGCGCCGCGCTCGGTGGCGACACCGATGCGCTCGAGGCCCAGACCCTCGATGCGAGGCAGCCGTCCCGCCGCGACGAACAGGGTGTGCACCGTGGTCCGCTGCTCCGGCTCCTGCCCGCGCTGCCAGACGACGGTCTTCCCGCCGGGCGCGGCTTCGATCCGCCGGATCGCGACCCCGGTGTGGAGCACGACCCCGTCCGCCTCGAGCGCCTGCCTCACAACCTCCGCCGCTTCGGGATCGTCGCGCGGGAGGATCCTGGGCAGCGCCTCGAACAGCGTGACGGGCACCCCCAGCCGCTGGAAGATCTGCGCGAACTCGACCCCGATGGGCCCGCCGCCGATCAGGGCCACCGAGGCGGGGGCGGTGGTGAGGTCGAACACCGTCTCGTGCGTGAGATAGCCCGCGGCCTCGAGCCCCGGGATGGGCGCGACCCCGGGCCGCGAGCCGGTCGCGATCACGATGCGCCGGGCGCGGAGCACCCGCTCGCCCACCCGCACCATCCCGCCCGAGTCGAACTCGGCCTCGCCGAAGACCACCTCGACGCCGAGCCGGCGGAACCGGGCGGGATCGTCGGGCCGGCCGGCCAGGTCCCGCGCCTGCCGCATCGAGGCCATCACCGCCGCGAAGTCCGGCTCGGCCGGGACCCCGCCCCCGAGTCCAAGTGCCTCGCCGTGCCTCCGGATGGCCGCGGCGTGCGCACTCGCGATCAGCGCCTTGCTCGGCACACAGCCGGTCCAGAGACAGTCGCCGCCCAGCCGGTGCCGCTCGATGAGCGCGGCTCTGGCGCCCAGGTAGGCGGCACCGGCCGCGGTCACGAGGCCGGCGGTGCCGCCGCCGATGGCGACGAGATCGAAGGGGTCCGGCATGGGGCTCCGCTCCAGTGTCTGCCTGAAACGCTGCCGGGGGCGGAGCGGTTCTCTGACGGGGAAGGACTGCGGGGCGGCCGGAGGGGGCCGCGCGCGCCTCCACGAGCGCCCCCCTGCCCCCGAGCCCAGCCGGGCGAGCGGTCAGGACTGGCGCACGTAGGTCCGGAAGCGCGCCATGAGATCGCGGGTCACCGGGCCCGTCTTCCCGGTACCGATGAGCCGGCCGTCCAGCATCCGGATCGGCGCGATCTCGGCCGCGGTGCCGGTGAAGAAGGCCTCGTCGGCCGTGTAGACGTCATAGCGATTGAGCACCGTCTCCTGGACCCGGTACCCGGCCTCGGTGGCGATCTCGATCACCACGTCACGGGTGATCCCGCGCAGGATGCCGGAGTACACCGTCGGGGTATAGAGCACATCCTTCTTGTAGATGAACAGGTTCATGCCGGAGGCTTCGGAGACGTAGCCGGCGCTGTCCAGCATCAGCACCTCGTCGGCGCCGGCGTTGATCCCCTCGACCTTGGCGAGGATGTGGCACAGGTAGTTGAGCGATTTCACCCGCGGCGAAAGCGATTCCCGGTGCGGAATCGGCGTCCCGGCCGTGACGACCTTGAGCCCCTGTTCGTACCGCTCGGGGGGCCAGATCTCGATGCTGTCGAAGATGATGATGACGCTGGGCCGGGGGCACTTGCGGGGATCGAGCCCCAGATCGCCGACCCCCCGGGTCACCACGTGGCGGAGGTAGCCTTCGGTGAGCCCGGCGCGGCGCACCCCCTCCTCGGTGATGCGGGCCATCTCCTCGCGCTCCATGGGAATCGTGAGCAAGATGGCCTTGGCCGAGTCGTAGAGCCGGTCCAGGTGTTCGCGGAGCTTGAAGGTGCGCCCCGCGTAGACCCGCATCCCCTCGAAGACACCGTCGCCGTAGAGCAATCCATGATCGAACACCGAGATCTTGGCCTTGTCGCGGTCACACCACTGGCCGTCCAGATAGATCAGGGTCACGGCATTCCTCGGCGGGGCTGGCAGGTGACGATGGGCGAACGCAGGAAATTCGCTGGCGGCGGCGTCCCGCGGTAGGGGCCCGGCCGCGCGGCGGCGCCGCGGAGGATCGGAGCCGCGAGGCCCGTCCCCTCAAGAATTCCGGTCCGGGACTCGACAATCGAGGAAGGAGCGCCGCCAGTGCGCCCGAGAGGATTCGAACCTCTACCTGACGGATTAAAAGTCCGTTGTGCTACCATTGACACCACGGGCGCCCGGGCGGGAACCTACACGATCTGCCGGGGGGATGACACCCCCGCTAGCTTACGTCGGAACCGGGACGAGCCTCGGTCCGTTGGGGAGGGAGAGCGGGTGCGCCGGCGCCCGGCCCGGTTGGATTCGCCCAGAGGCGCCGCGCGCGCCGGGGAGGTGACATGCAACGGTTCATGGGAATCACTCTGGGATGGCTCGCGGTGGCCCTGGCGCCTGCCCTGGCGCAAGGTCCCGAACCGGATCGGTGGCAGATCCAGACCGAGCAGGGAGACTATCTCTGGGACATCCGCATCCTCCGGCTCGAGGGTGCCGAGCTGGTGTATCGTCAGGCGGACAGTCTGGCGCGGATTCCGGTCGAGCGCATCAAGGAGCTGCGGCTCATCCGGAAGACCACGCTTCGCCTGGCCGATTCGCGGGGGGATGCCGGGGCGGCCACCTACGCGGCCCTCACGGGGGCGGACGACGAGGTGCACGACTTCGCTCCCCTCGATTTCGCCGCCCGAATCCGGGCGATCCGGCAGATTCTTCTCGCCCATCCGCCTGTCTCCGAGTGAAGGTCCCGCGCGCGGGCGGAGGGGCTGGAGACGGGCCCCTTCGCTCGGCGCTCCCGCGTTCCCCCTTGCGTGAGCCCCGGCCCGAACGGCAATATGCCCCCGCCTTCGGGGCGGGGGCGGCGCGGGCCTTCAGCCCTGTTCACTTCCGGGGCCGGGGCGTCTGCGCTCCGGCTTCCGGGACCGAGGAGGTTGGCGCATGACCACACCCGGTGCCCCCCGGCGCACGTCGGGCCCCCGACGATCGCGCCCCAGCGCCGTTCGCGAAGAACCGCCGGCCCCGCCCCCGCCCCCCCCACCCACGCTGATCGTCGGCACCGACACCGGGGTGGGCAAGACCTGGGTCACCTGCGCGGTGGCCCGCGCGCTGCGCGCACTCGGCCAGAAGGTGATCGCGGTCAAGCCGTTCGAGACCGGATGCCGGGAGCCCCCCGGCGACGACGAAGACGGCTACCGCCTCGCCGAGGCGACCGGCCAGGCGGGGCCCCGCCGGGCGCTGGTCCGCCTGCCCGGAGAGATGGCGCCGCCGATCGCGGCCGAGCAGGCGGGGATTGCGCTGGACTACGAGGACGTGGTGACCCGGATCCGGAGTCTCCAGGGGCCCGACACGCTGCTCCTGGTCGAGGGGACCGGGGGGGTGCTGAGCCCGCTCACCTGGGAGGACAACGCCCTCGACCTGGCTCACAGTCTGGAAGCCCGGGTGATCGTGGTGGCGGCGGACAAGCGGGGCAGCATCAGCCAGACGTTGCTCACGCTGCGCGCGCTGCAGGGGGAAAAGCTCCCGGTGCTGGGGGTGGTCCTGAAGCAGCCGGCCGTGCCTGACGAGAGTTCGCGCACCAACGCGGCCGCCCTGGCCCGGCTGGCTCCGAACGTCACCGTGGTCTCGGTCCCGCATCTCGACGACCCCACGCCCGCGGCGGAGGCCGTGAAAGAGGTCGCGGGGTGGATTCTGCCGTAGCGGAAAGGGGGGGAGGGACCCGGGGCGGGTCCCCATCACCAGAGCGGCAATTGCATCACCGGTGCGAAGGATCGCCGGTGATGCGGCGTGGGGCCCATCGCGGCGATCGCCTCGCAGTGCGCGAGCGTGGCGTAGCCGGCGTTGCTGTCCCAGCCGTAGCCAGGGTAGCGCACGGCCAGCCGCCGCATGAGGCGGTCGCGGATCTCCTTGGCGAGGATCCCCGCCGCGGCGATGGAGAAGCAGCGGGCATCGCCGTCCACCAGCGCGTCGTGCCGGTAGCCCAGCTCCGGGAGCGGGAGCCCGTCCACCACGATGCGGAGCGCCTCCGCCCCGTCGCGGCCCGCGTCCGCCGCCACCCGCGCGATGGCCCGGCGCATGGCGAGCACGGTGGCGACCCGGATGTTGTGCCGGTCGATCTCCCGAGGCGAGGCGGCCCCGATTCCGACATAGCGGGCCTGGGCGAGGATCCGCGGCACCAGCGCCGCACGCTGGAGCGCCGAGAGGGTCTTGCTGTCCCGCACGCCTCGCACCCGGCGGCAACCCACCGGAAAGACGACGGCCGCCGCGACCACCGGTCCGGCCAGAGGGCCACGGCCCGCTTCGTCCACCCCGATCAGCAGGGCGGGCTCGGCCCAGACGGCCTGCTCGCAGCGCAGCGAGGGCGTGCCCCGGGCGGGCACCGGCCCTACTCCTCCCGCTTTTCGGACTCCCGCTTCTCGCGGATGCGGGCGGCCTTGCCGCTCACCTTGCGCAGATAGTAGAGCTTGGCCCGCCGCACCCGGCCCTTGCGGACCACCTCGATGGAAGCGAGGCTCGGACTGTGCAGCGGGAAGACCCGCTCCACCCCGACGCCAGCCGAGACTTTCCGCACCCGGAACGTCTCGTTGATGCCGGCGCCCCGCTTGCCCATGCAAAGGCCCTCGAAGGCCTGCAGCCGTTCCTTGTCGCCCTCCCGGACCCGGACCATGACCCGGATGGTGTCGCCTGGCTCGAAGCCCGGAATGTCGGTCCGGAGCCCTTCCCGGGTAATCTCAGCCATTCGCTCCATGGTTCTCTCCGCGCTCGCGGGGCTCCTGCCCCGGCTCGTGTGTTCTCCGATACCGCTCCCAGAGATCCGGCCGCCGTTCGGCCGTCAGGCGTTCCGCCTGGGCCCGGCGCCACGCCGCGATCTCGGCGTGATGGCCGGAGAGGAGCACCTCCGGGACCCGCATCCCCCGGTATTCCGGGGGTCGGGTATAGCTCGGCGGGCTCAGGAGCCCGTCGTCGTAATACGAATCGCCGCTCGCCGACTCGTGGTCGCCCAGCACCCCGGGCACCAGGCGTACCACCGCGTCAATCACGCAGAGCGCCGCCGGCTCGCCGCCGCTCAGGACGAAGTCGCCGAGCGACAGCTCCTCGGTGGCCAGGCCCTCGGCCACCCGCTGGTCCACGTCCTTGTAGTGGCCGCAGAGCAGCGTGAGCCGCGGGCCGAGCGAGAGCCGGACGGCGTCGCGGTGTTCGAACCGCCGCCCCCGAGCCGACAGCAGGACGATCGGACCGGCCCGGTCGGCCTCTTCCAGCGACTCCACCGCCTCGAAGAACGGCTCCGGCTTGAGCACCATCCCCGGCCCGCCGCCGTAGGGGTAGTCGTCCACCGTCCGGTGCCGGTCGTGCGTGAAATCGCGGAGCTGCACCAGCCGGTACGCCACTCGCCCCATCGCAGCCGCGCGCCCCGGAATGCTCGTGGCGAGATAGGGCGCCAGGACCTCCGGGAAGAGCGTCACCACGTTGATCACGAGCCCCGGGCGCCCGGCCTCGACCGTCCGCGGCCCGGAACCCGTCACGCTGCTCACGGCTCCACCAACCCCTCCGGCAGCTCGACGACCAGCCGCCGTCCCGGCCGGTCCACCTCTCGCACGAACTCCCGGCGAAACGGGAGCAGGAATTCCCGCCGCGGTCCCTGCACCTCGAGCGTGAGCCCCGCCGGGAGGTCGTAGACTTCCGTCACCACCCCGAGTGCCGCGCCCGCCATATCCCGCACCGCGAATCCGGCGAGTTCGTGCAGGTACACCTCGCCCTCCGCGGGGGGCGGCAGATCCTCGGAGGCAGCCGCCAGGAACTGCCCGCGCCAGGCCTCGAGCTCGTCCCGCGACTCGAGCCCGCGGAACTTGAGCAGCCACTCGCGGTGGTAGGCCCGGCTCCGCTCCACCTCGATGGCCTCGCCCACCACCTCGCCGCTCAGCGCCATCCGCACCAGCCGGCGCCCCGCGGCAAACACCGCCTCGGGCCGATCGGTGAGTGGAAAGACCGTGCACTCCCCCTTGAGCCCGTGCGGCTTGCGGAGGCGTCCCACCACAAGGTGACGGACGCCGGCCCGCTCCATCACCCCAGCACGCCCGCCTTGCGCAGGATCGCCCGGACCGTGTCGCTCGGCGTCGCCCCCCGTGCCAGCCACGCCCGGGCCTGCTCGGCGTCCAGCCGTACCTTGTCCTCCGCCTTCTCGGCGCGGGGATCGTAGGATCCGAGTGTGGCCACGAACCGGCCGTCGCGCGGCGATGCCTTGTCCGCCACCACGATCCGGTAGAGCGGGATCCCCTTCCGGCCGACCCGGCGGAGTCGAATACGTGTTGCCATCAGCCCTCTCTCACTGTCCGAAGCCCTTGCCGAAGGGCAGTTTCATCATGGAGCCCAGTGCCCCGGGCTTCCCGGCCGACTTCATCAGCTTCTGCATCTGCTTGAACTGCGCCAACAGCTGATTGATCTCCTGCACCGGGCGGCCCGACCCCTTCGCGATCCGCAGCCGCCGGGATCCGTTGATGATGTCAGGATCGGCCCGCTCGCGCGGCGTCATGGAGAGCACGATCGCCTCGACGTGCCGGAGTCGCTTCTCGTCCAGATTGGCCGCCTGGAGCGCGGCCGGGTTCACCCCCGGCAGGAGGCCCAGCACCTGCTTCATGGGGCCGAGCTTCTGCATCTGCCGCATGGCGGTGAGAAAGTCGCCGAGGTCGAGCCCCTTCCGGGACCCCGCCTTGCGGGCGAGCCGCTCCGCCTCGGCGGCGTCCACGGCCTGCTGGGCCTTCTCCACCAGGGTGAGCACGTCGCCCTTCTGCAGGATCCGGCCGGCCAGCCGGTCGGGGCGGAACGGCTCCAGCGCGTCCAGTTTCTCGCCCGTCCCGAGGTACTTGATCGGCGCCCCGGTCACCCCGTAGATCGAAAGCGCCGCCCCGCCCCGGGCGTCGCCGTCCATCTTGGTGAGGATCACGCCGGTGAGCCCCAGGGCTTCGTGGAAGCCGCCGGCGATGCGCACGGCGTCCTGCCCGGTCATGCCGTCGGCGACCAGCAGGATCTCGTGCGGGCGCACGGCCGCCTTGAGCGCCTGGAGTTCGGCCATCATCTCGCCGTCAACCTGGAGCCGCCCGGCCGTATCCACGAGCACGGTCCGGGCGCGCGCCTTGCCCGCCTCCACGAGCCCCCGCCGCACGATCCCCACCACGTCGGTCTGCCCCGGCTCGGCATGCACCCCGACCTCCACCTGCCGGGCCAGGGTCACCAGCTGCTCCACGGCGGCGGGACGGTACACGTCCGCGGCCACGAGGAACGGCGCCTTCTGCTCGAGCTTGAGGCGCCGGGCAAGCTTGGCGGCCGTGGTGGTCTTGCCCGATCCCTGGAGCCCCACCAGCAGCACGACCGTGGGAGGCACCGTGGCGAAGACGAGCGGGGCCTGCTTCTCGCCCAGCAGGGCCACCAGCTCGTCGTACACGATCTTGACGAGCTGGTCGCCGGGGCGGACCGATTTGAGAAGCTCCGCGCCGATCGCCTTCCGCTCGACCCGCTCCAGGAACTGGCGCGTGAGCTCGAAGCTCACGTCCGCTTCGAGGAGCACACGGCGGATCTCCCGGAGGCCGTCGCGTACCGCGTCCTCCGTGAGCAGCCCGCGCCCGGTGAGCTTCCGGAGCGTGGCGCTGAGTTTGGCCGAGAGGTCCTCGAACATAAGCCCAAAAAGCTAGCCCGCTTACACGGCTACTTCAAGCCGACCGCGACCGCTCCGGTCCGGCGCCACCGCTGGCGTCAAGTTAATTGAGCGGTTAGTTATCGTGCCATGCGAGCCACTGCGTCCGGTACCCGCGCCGCCATCCTCGACGCCGCCGAGGACCTGTTCGCCCGCCAGGGCTTTCGGACCACCACGATCAAGCAGATCGCGGCCCGAGCCGGCATCAACTCGGCCCTGCTCTACTACTACTTCGCCAACAAGGAAACCCTGTACCGCGAGGCGCTCCGCCGCCTGGTCGAAACTCTGGCCGAGCGGGCGGGCGCGGAACTCCGCCAGGCGGAAACCCCGGAGGATGGGGTCCGTCAACTGGTGAGGAACCAGGCCGCCTTCTTGCTTGCGCACCCGCTCGCGCCCCGTCTCATCGCTCGCGAGCTGATCGAGCACGGGGGCCGTCACGTCGAGGGGCTGGTGCCGGTCATCGCGGCGGGGCCGTTTGCGCGGCTCTGCGAGCTGGTGGAGCGGGGCCAGCGGGAGGGGCGGTTTCGCCGCGACCTGGACCCGCGTTTCGCGGCCCTGTCCACGGTGGCGCAGGTGGCCTATTTCGCGCTCGCCCGCCCGCTGGTGAGCACCCTGCTCGGCTACGGGGCGGGTGGCCCGCCCCGCGAAGTCGCGGAGGCGTTTGCGAACCACGCGGGTGAGTTCGCGGTGGCCGCCCTGCGGGCGTGGCCACCGGGAGCCGACGAGAGGAGCGAGGCATGAGACCGGCCACGGCCTGGGTTCTGGGCGCGGCGTTGATCGGGCTGGGGTGCCGGAGCGAGCCCGGCGCGATCGAGGCGCACGGCTCGCTGGAGGTGCCGGAAATTGACCTGGCCCCGCCGGCGGCGGCCCGGGTCATCGCCTTTCGGGTGGACGAGGGCGACAGCGTGCAGGCGGGGGACACGCTGGTGTGGCTCACCCAGACCGATCTGCCCGCCGCGCTCAGCGCCCAGCGGGCCCGGCTGGCGGAGGCGCGGGCGCGGCTCCGGGAGCTGGAAGCCGGGGCCCGCCCGGAGGAGGTCGCCCGGGCCGAGGCCGAGCTTCGCGCGGCGGAGGCGGAGGTGGAGCGGACCGACCGGGATCTGGCCCGGGCGCGCACGCTGTTCGAGCGGCAGGTGGTGAGTCGCCAGCAGCTGGACCAGGCCGAAGCCGCGGCGCGGGTTGCGGCTGGCCGCCGTGACGCGGCGGCGGAGGCGTTGCGGTTGCTTGCGGCCGGGTCGCGGGCGGAGCGCATCGCCGCGGCGCGGGCCGAGGTGGCCAGCGCCCAGGCGGCGCTGGCGGCGGTGGAGGCGCGGGCCAGCGATCTGGTGCTGGTGGCGCCGGTGGCCGGCGTGGTGCTGGCGCGGCACGCCGAGCCGGGCGAGCTGCTGGGGGCCGGTGTCCCGGCACTCACGTTAGGCGATCTCGCGCGGCCCTTCGTGAAAATCTATTTGCCCGAGCGGGCGCTGGGCCGGGTTGAGGTCGGGCAGCCGGTCCGGATCACGCTCCCCGGCGCCACCGGCCGGACCTGGCAGGGCCGGGTGGAGGCGGTGAACCCGCGGGCGGAGTTCACGCCGCGGGTCGCGCTCACCGAGGAGGAGCGGGCGGACCTCCTCTTCGGCGTGAAGGTGGCCGTGGTGCGGGACACCACGCCGATCACCCCCGGGCTCTGGGTGCGGGTGCGGCTGGCGGCTGCGGGGGGTGGATGAGCGACGGGGCGATCGGACTGGCACCCGCCATCCGCACCCGGGGGCTCCGCAAGGCGTTCGGCGCCCTGGTGGCCGTCGAGGGTCTCGACCTCGAGGTGGCGCGGGGCGAGGTGTTCGGCCTGCTGGGCCCCAACGGCTCCGGCAAGACGACGACGATTCGCATGCTCTGCGGGCTGCTCGCGCCCACCGGGGGCGAGGCGCAGGTGGCCGGGCTCGATGTCGTCCGGCAGCCGGAGGCGGTGCGGCGCCGCATCGGCTACATGTCCCAGCGGTTCGGGTTGTACGAGGACCTCACCGTGGCGGAAAACATCCGCTTCTACGCGGGCATGTACGGCCTGGCCGGCCCGGCGCGGGCGGCCCGGATCGAGGCGATGCTGGACGAGTACCTGCTCCGCCGGTGGGCGCCCCAGCTCACCGGGACGTTGAGCGGGGGCACCAGACAGCGCCTGGCGCTCGCCTGCGCCACGGCGCACCAGCCGGACCTGGTGTTTCTCGACGAGCCGACGGCCGGGGTGGACCCGGCCTCGCGGCGGCTCTTCTGGACCATCATCCGGCGCCGGGCGGAGGCGGGCATGACGGTGCTGGTCACGACCCACTACATGGACGAGGCCGAGCGGTGCGACCGGCTGGCCCTGCTCTCCCGCGGGCACCTGATCGCGATCGGGAGCCCGCGGGCGATTCCCGAGCAGTTCAGCCTTCCGACCATCGAGGACGTCTTCGTCGAGCTCCAGCGGCGGGACGAGGCGGAGGTGCCATGACGGCCGGGGAGCGCTTCCGGCACTTGCCCTTCTGGTCCATGCTCTGGAAGGAGTTCATCCAGATGCGGCGGGACCGGCTCACCTTGGGCATGATGGTGGGTATCCCGGCGGTCCAGCTGGTGCTCTTCGGCTACGCGATCCAGACCGAGGTCCGCCATCTGCCGACCGTAGTGCTGGACGAGTCGCACAGTGCGGACAGCCGCGCGCTGGTGGCGGCGATCGAGAACATCGGCAACTTCGACGTGGTAGGCGAGGTGGCCAGCCGGGTCGAGATCAAGCGCCGGTTCGACCGCGGGGAGGCGCGGGCCGCCATCGTGATCCCGCTGGGGTTCAGCACGGACCTCAAGCGGGGCCGCCGGGCCGAGGCGCAGGTCATCGTGGACGCAGCGGACCCGCTGGCCTCCACCGCCGCCCTGAACGGCGCGACCCAGGCCGGGCTCAACTGGTTCCGCGAGGCGGCCCGGGCCCGGGGTCTCGATCCGGGTGGCGTCGAGGTGCGGGTGCGGCCCTGGTACAACCCGGGACTCCGGAGCGCGGTGTACATCGTTCCGGGGATCATCGGCGTCCTGCTCTCCATGACGCTGATCATCATCAACGCGATGGCGATCACCCGGGAGCGGGAACGCGGCACGCTGGAGCAACTGGTGGTCACCCCGATCAGCAAGACCGGCATCATGCTGGGCAAGCTGGTGCCGTTTCTGCTCGTGGGGTATGTGCAGATCACGGTCATCCTCCTGCTGGGCCGGCTGCTCTTCCGGGTCCCGATGCTGGGCAGCCTTCCGGTCCTCTACCTGTTCGCGTTTCCGTTCATGGCGGCGAGTCTCGCGATCGGGCTGTTCATCTCCACCCTGGTCCGGACCCAGGCCCAGGCCATGCAGCTCGGGTTTCTCTTCATGTTGCCCAACATCCTGCTCTCGGGTTTCATGTTCCCCCGCGAGGCCATGCCCGAGGCGGCCCGGTGGATCAGCGCGGCGCTGCCGCTCACCTATTTCCTGGAGGTGCTCCGGGGCATTCTGCTCAAGGGTGTGGGGTTCGGCGCGCTGTGGCCGGAGGGCCTGATCCTGGCGGGCTTCGCGGCGGCTTTCGTGGGGCTGAGCGTCCGGCGCTTCCACAAGACCATCGAATAGCCGCATGGACAGTCAGACCGTGATCGCGGGCTTGGTGACCGTCGGGGTCGGGGCCTTGTCAGGCGGCATCACCAACGCGGTGGCGGTCTGGATGCTGTTCCACCCGCACCAGCCGTTCCGCCTGGGCCCGATCGCGCTCCACGGCGCGATCCCTAAGAACAAGGCCCGGCTGGCCCGGAGCATCGGCAAGACGGTGGGCGAGCGGCTGCTCACCGCGGAGGATCTGTCGCGCCGGCTGAGCGACCCGGCGCTGCGGAGCGCCTTCGACGCGGCGATCGCCCGCGGGGTGCGCGCCCTGCTCGAGGCCGAGCGCGGCAGCGTGCGCGAGACGCTGGGGCCGTCGGCCATGGCCGCGGTGGACCAGGCGCTGCCCGTGCTGGCGGCGCGCCTGGCCGATCGGGCCGCGGCCTGGGCCGCGGGACCCGCGTTCGCCGGCCAGGCCGAGCAGCTCGCGCGGCGGCTCGCGGCGGAGCTGGGCGACCGGCCGGTGCGCGACGCGCTGAGCGAGGCGGAACAGGCCCGGCTCCGGAGCGAGCTCGAGCGCTGGGTCCGAGGGCTGGTCGAGGAGCCCGAGCTGGAACGGGCGGTGGAGAATTTCGTCGCGGGCGAGCTGGAGCGCCTGGCCGGCGACGAGCGGCCGCTCGTTGATCGCCTCCCGCCCGGACTCGTGCCGGCCGTGGAGCAGGCCGCCGCCGACCTCCTGCCGGGGCTCATCGCGGGGGTCGGCGCGGCGCTCCAGGATCCGGCCTTGCGCCTCCAGGTGCAGGGCATCGTTCGCGACGGGATCCGGCGCGCCCTGCGGGACCTAGTGCTCCACCAGCGCCTGCTGGCCCGCCTCGTGGTCACCGACCATGCCATCGCGCGGCTGCTCGACGCCTTCGCGGCGGAAGGCGCGGACCGGCTCGCCGCGGAACTCCGGGGCGGGGCGATGCAGCACCGCGTGCGCCAGGCCATCGCGGACGCGCTGCACGGCGCGCTCCGCGTCCCGTTAGGCGAGCGGATCCGCCGGCTCGATCCGGACCGGCGGGCGGCCCTGGCCCGGACGATCGGGGCGACCCTCGCCCGGGGGCTCCGGTCCGAGGGGGCCCGGCAGGCCCTGGCCCACACCCTGGACCGGCTGGTGGCGGAGGCCAACCGGCGGACCTGGGGTGAAGTGCTCGGGGCGGTGCCCGCCGCGGGGCTCGCCCGGCTGCTGGGCGAGGTGATCGCGAGCCCGGGGGGCCGGCGCTGGATCGAGGACAGCGTCCAGGCCGCCGCCCGGGCCCTGCTCGATCTCCCGGTCGGCCGGCTTCAGGACTGGCTCGGTCCCGGCGCCCCGGAGCAGATCAGCCGGGCCGTGTCCGACGCCGTCTGGGGGTGGGTCATGGAGCAGGTGCCCATCGTGGTGAGCCATCTCCAGGTGCAGGAGATGGTGGAGCAGAAGGTGCTGGGCTTCTCGACCCAGCGGATGGAGGAGATCATCCGCGGCGTGACCCAGCGCGAGCTCGACACCATCGTGCGCCTGGGCTATTTCCTGGGCGGGCTGGTGGGCGCGCTCGCCTGGGCGGTGCATCGCGCGTTCGGCTGAGCCGCACCCGAGATGCCGCTCGGTTGACGGCCGCGGAGTAGGTTCCGCCTGTGCGACCGTCCCCCCTCACCCCCGACGACCCGCCCGACCGCCGGACCGAGATCGGTGCCCGGGTGGCCGACCGCCTGGCGGAGGCGCTGATCCAGGGGCCCCGGGCCGCGGTGCAGGCCGCCCGCGACTTCAGCGACGAGGAGATCCGGCTGGGCCTCGAGTTTCTGGCCACGGTGCTGGACATCGCCGCGAGCTCGACCCGGGCGATCACGACGGTCCTCGTGGAACGCGGGGAGCACCACGCGGGGTGGAACTAGGGCGGGGCCGCGGAAGACCCGCGCCGGCGATTCCTCCGCGGCTCACCTGCCAGGGCAGCAAACGCCGCGGATGGACGCGGAGGCACGCGGAGCCAGGTTCGCGTGGCAGCCAGAGCCAGGCCACGACCGCCGCCAGCGCCTCGAGAACGAGAAGACCGGAGCTTGCTCCGCGGACATCCGCGGCACTCCGCGGCTCACCTGCCAGGGCCGCCAACGCCGCGGAGGGACGCGGAGGCACGCGGAGCGAGGCTCGCGTGGCAGCCAGAGCCGGGCCACGACCGCCGCCAGCGCCTCGCGGACGAGAAAACCATGGCTTGCTCCGCGGACATCCGCGGCACTCCGCGGCTCACCTGTCAGGGCGGCCAACGCTGCGGAGGAACGCGGAGGGAGGCTCGAGTGGCAGCCAGAGCCGGGCCACGACCGCCGCCAGCGCCTCGCGGACAGGACGACCATAGCTTGCTCCGCGGACATCCGCGGCACTCCGCGGCTCACCTGTCAGGGCCGCCAACGCCGCGGAGGAACGCGGAGGGAGGCTCGAGTGGCAGCCAGAGCCGGGCCACGGCCGCCGCCAGCGCCTCGAGGACGAGAAGACCGGAGCTTGCTCCGCGGACATCCGCGGCACTCCGCGGCTCACCGGTCAGGGCGGCCAACGCCGCGGAGGGCCGCGGAGCGAGGTTCGCGTGGCAGCCAGAGCCGGGCCGGACGGCCAGCGGGGCCCATCAGGAAACGATAAGAGAGAGGTTCCTCCGCCCACGTCCGCGTCACGCCGCGGCCGTCATCTGCGAGGCAGGGAACCGGACGCCGAGGCCCGCGGACCCGACACCACCTCGGCCTCCACAACCTTCCCCCAGCCGGCCCATCCATCGGGGGCGAGCACGATCCGCACGCCGGGGTAGGGACCGAGGTCCACCCTGATCAGCTCCATCCGGTAGCCCAGGCGGCGGCGCTTCTCGAGCCGCTGCCCTGTCCCAGTGAGAAAGCGCAGCCGCGCGAGCTGGTCGTCGAACGCCAGGTACCAGACCAGCGCCGGCCCGAGCGGGGACCCGAAGACCCGGAACCGGTCACCGCCCCAGCCCAGCGGCACGGGCGTGGTAACCTCCGCGGCATTGACGAGATCGGCGGCGAGCACCCGGATATCGAACTCCCCCATCACGTCCTCGTAGAGCACGTCCGGTTGATCCCGCTTGAAGCGCAGGGCGACCGGGACGTCGCCCCGCCCGTAGCGGTCCGGGTGCAGGATCTGCTCGGTGGAGACCGGCATCCGGGGTCCGAACGGGACGGTGTCGCGGTGCTCCGACCCGGCCCACCAGCGGAGGAAATCGGCGCCGGCCAGATAGGGAAAAAGGACGCTCTCCCGGATCAGGCGAGGCGCCTGCGAGAAGACCGGCATCGCGGCCTGCTGGGCCCGGAGCTGGCTGCGGTAGGTTTCCCAGAACTGGGGCATGGCGAAGAGGTTCTGGTCGGGGACGATCACCTGGAGTCCCACCAGGGTGGCCTGGCCCTCGAGCACGGCCTGGGCCGCGCTCAGCCGATCGTTGTCGCCGCCCTGTTCCAGGATCGAATCGAGCGGCAGGTACTGGTGCTGGAGCGCGTGCACCAGTTCGTGCGCCACGGTGAGCCGGAGCACCTCGCGGTTGGCGTGGGCCACGACGAAGAGCGTCGTCGAGTCCGGCTCGTAGTAGCCCACGATCTGCTCGGTGAAGAGATCGAGCAAGAGGGGGCGCAGCTCGATGCTGTCAGGCAAGAGACCCAGGAGTCGGTAGGCGGCCTGGAGGCCCCGCGCCTTGGCCGGTGGCAGTTCCTGGTCGAGCTTGTGCACCAGGTAGGCCCGCACCTGGTCGCGGCTCCGCACCTCGGCCCGGGGTGGGGTGGTGAACCGGAGGCCGGCGGCGCGCTCGACCGCCGGCTGCAGGCTGTCCACCAGCCGGCGGACCACCTGCTCCTCGGAGCCCGGGGGCCGGCCGCGGCAGCTCCCCAGGACGGCGAGCGCGGCGAGGCCGCTCAGGGATGCAGCACGAAGTCGCGGTACCATGCGATCACGGCGGGGCCGGCCAGGAAGCTGATCGCGGCGCCGATCGCGAGAAAGACGCCGAACGGCAGGTGGACCTTGCCGGACTCGCTCCGCTGGAGGCGGTGGCGGAGCAGCACGGAGAGCGGCACCCCGATCACGGTGCCGATCACGGCGCCGAGAAAGATGGTGAGCAGGACCCCCTGCCACCCGACGAAGGCCCCCACCATCGCCATCATCTTGATATCGCCGCCGCCCATGGCGTCCTCCTTGAACAGGCGGGTCCCGATCGCCCCCACCGCCCAGAGCACGGCGAACCCGGTGGCGGCGCCGGCCAGCGCGGCCGCGATCCCGTCGAAGCCTCCCGGCAGGCTGAACAGCAGGCCCAGGCCGAGCCCGCCCAGGCTGAACTGGTCAGGGATCAGGTAGTCTCGGGCGTCGGTCATCGCGATGCCGAGCAGCATCGTGAAGAACACGGCGCCTGACAGCGCCCGAATCTCGGGCGCATAGCGAGCCGCCATGTAGGCCCAGATGAGCGCGGTGCCCAGCTCGACCAGGGGATACTGGAGCGAGATGGGCAGGCCGCAGCGGCGGCAGCGGCCCCGCAGGAGGAGCCAGGAGAGCACCGGGATGTTGTCGTACCAGGCGATGGGTGCGTCGCAGCCCGGGCAGCGGGAGCGCGGCCGGACGACCGACTGGTCGCGCGGCCATCGCAGGATGCAGACATTGAGGAAGCTTCCCACCATGGCGCCCAGCACCCCGGCCACGGCCACGACGAAGGTCTCATCGGTCACGCAGCACCTCGTAGAGCAGGATGCCCGCCGCGACGGCGACATTCAGGGATTCGACCGGGCCCGCCAGCGGAACCGCCACGGTGGCGTCCGCCGCGCGAGCCAGGGCCGGATGGACCCCCGCGCCCTCGTTCCCCACCACGAGCGCGACCGGCCCCCGCCGCCTCACCGAGCCCACGGGCGAACCATCCACCCCGCTGGTCCAGATGGCAACCCCTGAGCGCGCGGCCCACCCGAGCAGCGCCGGCACGTCCGCGGCCGCGCACGGCAACCGGAACAACGCCCCCATGCTGCCGCGCAGGGCCTTGGGGTTGGAAAGGTCGGCCGTGCCCGGCAGCGCCACCAGCCCCGCGGCGCCGAGCCCGAGCGCGGTCCGGACGAGCGCCCCCACGTTGCCGGGATCCTGCACGGCATCCAGCACCAGTACCGCGCCGCGCGGGCCGGGCCGGATGTCCTCGAGGGTCCGGCGCGGCGGCTCCACCACGGCGATGACACCCTGCGGGTGCTCGGTGTCCGCCAGCGCGGCGAGGGTGCGGTCGCCCAGCGATTCCAGCGGGACGCCGGCCCGGAGCAGCGCTGCCTTGAGCGCCTTCCCCCGGCTGGTAGCTTCCAGCGCGGGCGCCACCACCGCACCGCGGATCGGGACCGCCGCCGCGAGCGCCTCTTCCACCAGCCGGACCCCTTCGGCCAGGGCCAGCCCTCGGCGTTCGCGGCCGCGGCGGCGCTGGAGGTCGCGAATCGTGCTCAGCAGCGTTCTACCCATCGGCCGCCATCCATGAAGATCGCACTCACCATCGCGGGCTCCGATTCAGGCGGCGGCGCGGGCATCCAGGCCGACCTCAAGACCTTCCATCAGTTCGGGGTGTTCGGCACCAGCGCGATCACGGCGCTCACGGCGCAGAATACCCGCGGCGTGCGGGCCGTCGAGCCGGTCTCCGAGACCATGCTCGCCGCCCAGCTCGCGGCGCTCGCCGAGGATCTCCCCCCGGCAGCGGTGAAGACCGGAATGCTGGCCACGGCGGCGCTCGCCGCGCTCGCCGCCACCAAGATCGCCGACTACGGCTGGGCGAACTATGTCTGCGACCCGGTGATGGTCGCCAGCTCCGGAGACCGCCTGCTCACGGAGGCGGCTCAGGACGTCGTCCGCCGGCGCCTGGTTCCGCTGGCCGCGCTGGTGACGCCGAACCTCCACGAGGCCGAGATCCTCACGGGGATCGCGGCGCGGGACCCCGCGACCATGGAACAGGCCGGCCGCCGGCTGCTCGAGCTCGGCGCCCGCGCTGCGCTGGTCAAGGGCGGACACCTGGAGGGTGCGGTGGTGACCGACGTGCTGGTGACGCCGGCCGGCGCCGAACGCTTCGCCCATCCCCGCCTCGCGACCTCCTCCACCCACGGCACCGGCTGCACCCTGTCGGCCGCGATCACCGCGGCGCTCGCCCTCGGCCGCGACCTCCGCACCGCGGTGCGCCAGGCCCTCGATTTCGTGCATCGCGCCCTGGCGGCCGCACCCGGCCTCGGCCGGGGCCATGGGCCTTTGAACCACACCGTGCCTGCCCCTCACGACTGAGACCGCGGGCCGTCCCCGACACCCTCGGTCGGCTCCCGGCCGGTCCCCACCCACTCCACCACTCGCTCGATCAGCGCCCCTAACCGCTCCCCGCCTCGGGCCGCCTCCTGGAGCACCTCCTCATGGGACAGGCGCGCCGAGGACAATCCCGTCGCCCGGTTGGTGATGAGCGAGAAGCCCAGCACGCGGAGCCCGCGCGCCCGCGCGGCGAGGACTTCGGGAACGGTGGACATCCCCACCGCGTCGGCGCCCAGCCGGTCGAGCATCCGGATCTCGGCGGCGGTCTCGTAGCTCGGGCCCAGCACCCAGGCGTAGATTCCCTCCGCCAGGGGGATGCGCTCCTCCCGGGCGGCCGCGCGGGCCAGGGCCCGGAGCCGGGGATCGTAGGGCTGCGACAGGTCGGGGAAGCGCTCCTCGCCAGGCAGGGCCGGACCGGCCAGGGGGCTTCGAAAGGCGAGGTTCAGGTGGTCGGCGAGGAGCAGCAGCGATCCGGGCTCGAGGGTCCGGTTGATGGCGCCGGCGGCGCCGGTCACGACGAGCACCTCGACACCGAGCCGAGCGAAGACCCGGACCGGGAGTACGACCCGGGCCGGCGGGTGCCCTTCGTACCCATGCAGCCGCCCGCTCTGGCACAGGACCGGGGTCCCGCCGAGGGAGCCTGCCAGCAGTTCGCCGCGGTGGCCGGCGACGCCCGGCGAGGGAAGGCCGGGAACCTCGTGATAGGCGAGGCGGATGGGAGCGGCGAGCCGCGCGGTGAGCCCGCCCAGTCCCGACCCGAATACCACCGCGATGCGGGGCCGGCGCTCGCCGAGCCACTCGCGCACCCGGCGGGCCGCGCGGTCCACCTCCTCCGCTGCGCTCAGCACCATGCCTCCAGCTCGCCTCGGGCCGCGGCGAGGAGCGCCTGCCGCGCCGGGAGGGGCAGGAACGCGGCGCGAAACCCGTTCAGCAGCAGGACCCGAAGCTCCGAGGGGCCCATCCCGAGCGCGGTCGCCGCCAGGCGGTACTCGCTGGAGAGGGTGACCCCGCTGATGAGCCAGTTGTCGCTGCCCAGGGTCACGGTGAGCCCCTGATCGAGGTAGCGCCGCACGGGGTGGGAGGCGAGGTCCGGCACGGCGCGAGTCTGGACGTTGGAGGTGAGGTTGATCTCGATCGGGATCTCCCGGTCGCGTACGTATTCGAGCAGACCGGGATCCTCGCCCAGCCGGGTGCCGTGCCCGATCCGGTCAGCCCGGCAGTCGAACACCGCCTCGCGGATCGAGGCGGCTCCTGCCGCCTCCCCTGCGTGCACCGTGACGCCGAGCCCGCCCCGGGCCGCGATGGCGCAGGCGCCGGCATGGGGCCGCGCCGGAAAGTCGGCCTCGCCGCCCGCGATGTCGAAGCCCACCACCCCGTGGGCCCGGTTCCGCACCGCGGCTTCCGCGATCGCGTCCGACACGGAGGGATCGAAGTGGCGCAGCGTGCAGCAGATGAGCCCGGTCTTCACGCCGTGCTCGCGCTCGCCGTGCGCCAGGCCGCGGCCCACCGCCTGGATGACCTCGTCGAGGGAGAGGCCCTGGGTGCGGGAGAGCTGGGGGCAGTAGCGCACCTCGAGGTATCGCACGCCGTCCAGCGCCGCGTCGGCCACCATTTCCCGGGCCACTCGTTCCAGCGCCTCAGGGGTCTGGAGCACCGCGACGGTGAGGTCGAAGCGTTTCAGGTAGTCGGCCAGGCTGGTCGCATGGTCGGCGCGCATCGCGCGCCGGAGCCCGGCGGGATCGGCGGCAGGGAGCGGCACCCCGGCCCGGCGCCCCAGCTCGAGCAGGGTCTCGCTGCGCAGGGAGCCGTCGAGGTGAACGTGCAGTTCGGCCTTCGGCAGCCGGACCAGCCGCTCAAGCCCGGCCATCGGTCGTGGCGCGGCCGGCCTGCCGGCTGGAGCGGCGGGCCCGGAGGATGGCGCCCGCCTGGAGCGGCTGGTCCAGCCCGATGGCGAGGCCGCGCCCGTCGGTGACGATCGCGGCGCCCGCGGCGCACTCGGCGGCCAGCGCCGGATCGAAGGCCTCCAGCGCGTCGCGCACCCGGGCCCCCGCCGGCAGCGTACAGGGCCGTTCGTTCACGAAGACGCGGATCGCCATGCGGTCAGCGGCTCGGCGTGAGGCGTGGATCGTCAGGCAATGCCACCGGCTGCGGCAGGGCGCGGAGGTAGTCGGCCAGCGCCTCCGCCGGCCGTTTCGGGCTCCAGACCGCGGTCCAGCGCGCCAGGCTGCCCGGTTCCGCGCAACCCTGCTCCGGGCGGCAGCGGGTCCCGCCCAGTACGAAGACCGAGTCGGCCGCCACCAACCGGGAGCTGATCACCAGGCGATACGGCTGGGTCCGGGCGATGTCGCGACCGTTCGTGAACCGTGCCTCGCGAACCCGATCGAACGGCTTGCCGCGCGGATCGTAGCGGACCCGGAGCCCCGACAGTTCGCAGCAGGGTTGCCCGGTGGCCACCACGTTCTCCAGGATCGCCCGGAGCTCCTCACCGGTCACCGTGAAGGCGACCAGCCCTTCGGTGCCGGCCGCGGCGGCCTCGACCTCCCGGACCGTCACCCGGCCGGCCGGAAGCGGGGCACCCACTTCGGCGAACGTGAGCAGGGCCACGTCGGCCCGGAGCGCCGTGCGAAAGGCGTCCGCCAGGAGCCGCGCCAGGGCGCGCCCGGCCCCGGGCTCGGCAGGCTGCCGCAGGTGGGCCACCGGACGCTGCACCGTGGAGTCCGCCCCGACCCAGACCACCGAATCGGGTTCGCCCCCCTCCCGCCGCGCGGGGGCGACCGGCAACACGAGCGGCGCCGGGACCGGCTCTGCCGCCTGCGCCTCCCGGACCGGCTCCCGGACGAACAGCGCGCGCGCCTTCCGGGCCGCGTCCTCGGGTTCGATCCGCCAGGACACCCCGCCGAACTCGTTCGGGTCCAGCACGCGCCGCCGCTGGATCTCGGCGATCAGGAGATCCCGGATCGGCCCGCCCCGCGCCGGCGCCAGCGGTGCTCCGGCCAGCATGGCGAAGCGGCCGACGCCCTGGTGGCGACTCTCGGTGAGCGCCAGGGTGAACGTGTCCGTCTCGACCACGGGCCGGCCGCGAAAGAGCAACCGAGTGATCCGCGCGCCCGGCGGCCGGGAGAGGTCCATCGTGTACTCCACCCCGGCTACGAGATCGTACCAGGCGGCGGGAACATGCCGGTTGACGGCCACCCGGCCGCTGGAGTCGGCGTAATAGTACCAGGCGTTCTGCTCGAGATAGGCGCGGAGGTCCTCGCCGCTCAGCCGTACGGCGCGCACCTGCTCCTCGGTGGGAGCGAGCCGGAAGACATCGCCGATCCGGATCTCGCCCGGACCGAAGGCCGTCCCGAGGTCGTAGACCGGTGTTGCGGCCAGCTCGGCCCCGGTGGCGCGGCGGAACGCGTCCTGGACCAGGCGGACGAGCGGCGTATCTTCGGCCCGGGCCGCGGCCGCGGTGAAGCGGCCCCGGGCCTCGCCGATCACCGTGGAGAGCCAGCCGAGGGTGAGACGGTGCGGCTCCGCGAGCCGCCGGGCTACCCGGGCGGCCGGTCTGGTCTCCGCGAGGGAGAGCGATTGCACCGTCATCCGCACCGGCCGCCATTTCCCCTCCCGCTCCACCAGCCACACCTCGATCACGGCGAGCGCCTGCGCGAAGGGACCGGGGCGGACGAACCGGACCCCGCCCAGCGCGGTGTCCGCGAACTCGCCATGGGTGTGGCCCAGCACCACGAGATCGGGCCGGTTGGCGGCCGTGGCGAAGCGCCGGGCCCCGTGCTCCTCGCCGACCCCGGTGGTGTCGTAGCTCGAGGGGCCGCCCAGGCCTCCGTGGCTCAGGACGATCACCAGGTCGGCGTCGCGGCGCATGTCCCCCACGACGCGGTCGAGATCCCGCTCGATCCGGTCCACCCGGTACCGGCCCCGCAACCGGTCGCGCTGCCAGACCATCGTCCCGGGCGTGAGCAACCCGGCCACCGCGATCTTCACGGGGCCACGCTGGATCACGGTGTAAGGAGGGAAGGCCAGGGTATCTTCGGGGAGCACGCGGAGGTTCGCGCTCACCCAGGGGAAGCCTGCGTCGGCCACCGCCTGCTGGAACCGGTCCAGCCCGAAATCGAAGTCGTGGTCCCCGATGGCGACGGCATCGTACCCCAGCGCGTTCATCGCATCCACGACCGGATGGGGCCGCCGCTCGACCACCCGGCCGAAGTACGCGGCCAGCGGGTCGCCCTGCAGGCAGTCGCCCGCGTCCACCAGAACGACCTGCCCGGGATAGCGCTCCCGGAGCGAGTCGAGGACACCGGCCACCCGCACGAGCCCACCCGGCCAGGGGGCGTTCCGGAGGTAGTCCCAGTCGGTGGCGTGGCCGTGGATGTCGGTCGTGGCGGCGAGCACGAGGCGGACGGTGTCCGCCGGCGGCAGGGCCAGCGCGGCGAGCAGCGGCAGGAACGCCATGGCCAGCAATATCCTACGCCTCGCGTCACGAACGCAATGCGAGCCGTCACAGTTCCGTCACAGTCCGGCGGTCCGCCTTGCGCCGGCCGGCCCGGATGGGTATTCGTTTGAGCGCATATGACGGCACCTCGGTCCACGCTCGACCTGCTCCAGGGCGTGGCGGAGCCCACCCGGCTCCGCATTCTCAACTGCCTGGCGGCCGCCCCGCTCTTCGTCTCGGATCTGCAGGCCGTGCTCCGGCTTCCCCAGCCCACGGTCTCGCGGCATCTCCGGATCCTGCGCGACCTGGATCTGGTCCGCGACACGCCGGTGGGCCCGTTCGTGCTCTATCGGTTGCGCCGTCCCGGCGGGGCGCTCGGGCGCCTGCTGAGCGCGGTGCTGGCCACCACGCTTCAGGACTCGGCCCTCCGGCTCGAGCGGCAGGCGGCGCTGGACCGGAGCCGCCGGCAGACCCGCGCCCGACTGGACGGCGACCTTCAGGGACGGCTGGCATGACGCATCGCGTCCTCGTGGTTGACGACGAGCCGGACATCACCGCGCTCGTCGCCTATCATCTGGCCAAGGCCGGCTACCGCGTCTCCACTGCGGCCAGCGGGCCCGACGCCCTCCGGGCGGCGCGGGACGAGCGACCCGACATCGTCATCCTGGACATCATGCTGCCGGGGGTGTCCGGCTACGACGTGCTGGCGGAGCTGCGGCGCCGGGAGGAGACCCGCGACGTGGGGGTCATCCTGCTCACCGCCCGCCGGGAGGAGGCCGACCGAATCCGCGGCCTCTCGCTCGGCGCCGACGACTACCTCGTCAAGCCGTTCTCCCCCGCCGAGCTCACCCTCCGGGTGAACGCGGTGCTCCGGCGGCTGGGGGCGCCGGCTGTCACCAGCGGCTCGACCATCGTGGCCGGCCCGATCACGATCGATCGCTCGGCGCACCGGGTGCTGGTGGACGGCCGGGAGGTCGAACTCACCGCCACGGAGTACAAGCTGTTGCTCACGCTGGTGGAGCGGCGCGGCCGGGTGCAGACCCGGCCGCAGCTCCTGGAAACGGTCTGGGAGGCGCAGCCCGACATCCAGACCCGCACGGTGGACATGCATGTCCAGCGGCTCCGGACCAAGCTGGGCGAGGCCGGTACCCTGATCGAGACCGTGCGCGGGTTCGGCTATCGCTTCCGGGGGGTGGACAAGGGAGCCCGGCGGGCATGACCTTCGCTGCCCGGCTGGTTGCCGGGACCGCGCTCGTGGTCCTGGCCGCGATCCTGGCACACGTGATCGGGGTGGACTACACGCTGCGGCGGGACCTGGAGAACGACCTGCGCCGGGCCCTGGAGCGTGAGGCGCGGCTCGCGGCCCGGGCTCTCCCGGCCGATTCCCTCGCCTGGCAACCGGTGGTCCAGGAGTTGGCCCGGCAGACCGGGCATCGGATCACCGTGATGGACCGCACGGGGCGGGTCCGGGCCGAGAGCGACGAGCCCCCCGAGGCGGTGCCGCGCATCGAGAGTCATGCGGGCCGCCCCGAGGTGCGGGAGGCGCTCGAGGGCCGGGTCGGCAGCGACCGGCGGGTGAGCGCCACCGTGGGGCGCCGGTTGCTGTACGTGGCGGTGCCGGGGGGCCCCGGTGTGGTTCGGGTGGCCGCGAGCCTGGACGACGCGGATCTCGTCATCCGCAAGGCCCAGCGCTCCATCCTCGGCGCCGCCGCCGCGGCCCTGGCGATCGGGGTGCTGCTGGCCTGGATCGCGGGCCGCTCGGTGGCGCGGCCCCTCACGCTCATCGCCCAGGCGGCCCGCTCCATCGCGCAGGGCGCCCCCCCGCGCTTTCCCCGGTCCGGGATCCCGGACGTGGACGGTCTGGTGCGGGCCCTGCGCGACATGCACGACCAACTGGAGCAGCGCTTCGAGGAGCTCCGGCGGGAGCGCGCGGAATCCGCCGCCCTGGTCGAGGCGATGGTCGAAGGGGTGATCGCAGCCGATGGGCGGGGCCGGATCGTGACGGCGAACGCGGCCGCCCGGCGGTTGCTGGGGTACCAGCCTGACGAGCCCCTCCCCGCGCTGGACCAGCTCTTCCGCGCCAAGGCGGCACGGGACGCCGTGGACCGGGTGCTCGCAGGCCAGGCGCTGGCCGGGCAAGAACTGGAGCTCGACGGGCACATCGTGCTGCTCAGCGCGCGGCCCCTCCCGGCCGGCGGGGCCCTGCTCGTGCTGCACGACGTGACCGAGCTGCGCCGCCTGGAAACCGTGCGCCGCGACTTCGTGGCGAACGTCTCCCACGAACTCAAGACCCCACTCACCTCCATCTCGGGATACGCCGAGACCCTGGTCCACGACGCCGCGGACCCGGAGACGGCCCGGAAGTTTCTCCAGGTGATCCTCGCCAACGCCCGCCGGATGCAGCGCCTGGTGGACGGGCTGCTCGACCTCTCCCGCATCGAGTCGGGCGGCTGGCGCCCGGCGCCGGAGCGGCTCGAGACCGCGGCCGTCGCACGGGAAGTCCTGGGCCTGTACGGCGATCGAGCCGCGAGCCGCGACGTGGCCCTCCAGCTCGAGGTCGAGCCGGGCGCCGAAGCGATGCACGCCGACCCCGACGCGCTGCGCCAGGTGCTGAGCAACCTGCTCGACAACGCGCTCCGGTACACCCCCTCCGGCGGCCGGATCACCGTGCGCGCCGGGCGGTGGGACGGCGGCGTCGCCCTGAGCGTGCAGGACACCGGCTCCGGGATCACCGGCGACCATCTCCCCCGGATCTTCGAACGCTTCTACCGGGCCGACCCCGGGCGCTCCCGCGAGGAGGGCGGTACCGGTCTGGGCCTCGCGATCGTGAAGCACCTGGTCGAGGCACACCGCGGCGAGGTACAGGCGGAAAGCCAGGTCGGGACCGGGACCACGATCACCTGCTGGTTTCCCGATCCGGAGGCACGGCCGCAGGGATAGGGCCGCGCCAGGCCGCGGACGCGGTCTGGCGCCCCCGCACGCCCCCGTGGGCAAGCCCTCACCCGTCGGCCGCGGCGGCACCACCAGACCGTTACCTGGCCACCGGCCACCCGTGACCCGGCAGCCGCAGTGTTCCCCCGACGCCGATCGGGAGGGACGCTGAGACCGCTGTGGCATCACCTGCTCGGGTACGACCAGGCGGTCCTGCGCACCGTTGCCTCGCGCGAGCTGCCGCGCTGGTTCGACCGGGTGATGCGGGGAGCGACCCACCTGGGCGGCGCCGGCTTCGCCGTCGCCGTCCCCCTGGCCTTGCTCGCGCTCCCAGGCACCCGCCCCCTGGGCGCCACCATGGCCGTGGCCGTTCTCACCTCCCATCTCGCGGTCCAGCTCCTCAAGCGCACCGTGGTGCGGGCGCGCCCCTCGGTGCGCGAGCCCGGCATCCCGGCGCTGAGCGCTCCTCCCGACGCGTACTCCTTCCCGTCCGGCCACGCCGCCGCGGCCATGGCCCTGGCGCTCCCGGTCGCGTTCGTGTCGCCGTGGCTCGCGCTACCGGCGGTGACCGGGGCACTCCTGGTGGGAGCGTCCCGGGTCTATCTCCGGGTCCACTACGTCACCGATGTGGTGGTAGGCCAGGTTCTCGGCGCGGCGGCGGCTCTGGGTGCAGGGATCAGCCTGCGGTAGAACGCCTCCAGGCGGTCCAGCTCCAGGCTCCAGTCTCGCCCCACCGCAAAGGCCCGCGCGGCCTCGCCCATGGCTCGCCGGCGCGAGGCATCCTCGACCAGCGCCGCGATGGCCGCCGCGAACCCTTCCGCGTCACCGGCCCGCACCACGAGGCCGTTCAGTCCGTGGCGCAGGTTGTCCTGCACGCCGCCCCGGTCCGCCGCGATCACCGGGACCCCCGAGGCCATCGCCTCCAGCACCACGAGCCCGCAGGTCTCGGTGGGTGAGGGGAAAACGAAGAGATCGGCGTCGGCGTAGAGGTCGGCCAGTCGGTCCCGGTCCAGGAAACCGAGGTGCCTGGCAAACGGCAGCGCCGCGCGCACCCAGGCCGCGCGGGGGCCGTCGCCCGCAACCACGAAGTCCACCCGGTCCCCCAGCCGGGCGCGCGCGGCCCGGAACGCGCCCACCAGGGTCGCCACGTCCTTCTCCACCGCGAGCCGCCCGACATGGAGGAGGAGCACGGGCTCGCCGCCGGTCCGCCCGCGGGTACGCCGGGCGGGCCGGAACCGGCGGGTGTCCACGCCCCGGCCCCAGACCTCCACCCGCTCCAGGCCCAGCGCCCGAAGCTCGGCGGCGACCACCTCGGAGGGGGTCTGGGTGGCCAGCGCCGCCTGGTGAAACCAGCGCAGATACGCGCGAGTGGGCCCCTCGATGAACCGTCCCAGGTAGCGGGCCAGGTAACGGGGGAAGTCGGTGTGAAACGAGGTCACGAGCGGGATGCGCCGGCGGCGGGCCCAGCACCGCCCGAAGAGGCCGAGCGGCCCTTCCGTCACCACGTGGAGGAGGTCGGGGCGGAAGGCCGAGAGCGCCCGCGCCAGCCCGCGGCCCCACGGCCAGGCAAGGCGGACCTGCGGATATCCAGGGCACGGTACCGCGCGGGACCGGACCACGCCGGGCTCGTCGGAGGCGGGTCCCGGGGAGCGCGGCGCGAGCACCAGCACCTCGTGGCCGCGGGCCCGGAGCCCATCGCGCATGGCGGCGAGCACGGTGGTGACGCCGTTCACCTCGGGCAGGAAGGTGTCGGAGACGAGACCGATCCGCATGATCGCAGGATGCTCGGGACCCGTCGCGGCCCGGCGACATCCGCGTCACGGCCGTGGCACGCCGCGGAATCCGCCGGGAAGCCGTGCCGGCCGCGTGTCGGTCCTGGCGCGCGACGGTGACCGGCCGGTGACACAGGCCGCGCAGCTTGCGGCCGACCTTCGCCTCGAGGGATTCCCGTGGCCGGGCACTACCGCAAGATCGTTCTCGTCGTCGCCGACGGCCTGAGGCCGGACGCAATCACCGGCCGCTCGATGCCGGTGCTGTCCTCCCTGATGGCGGCAGGCTGGAGGGCCGCGTGCGCGACCACAGTGCGGCCCAGCACGACCGTGGCCGCGCTCGGGTCGCTCGCCACCGGGGTGGATCCCGCAGCCCACGGCCTCGCGGTCCCGGCCCTGCAGCGGCTGCCTCGACCGGGCCGGATCCAGCCGCTGCCGCTGGAGCTGCGCCGGTTAGGCGTTCCGACCAGGGTTTTCGCTCCGGAACTCGGACCACGGGGCCGCTGGCTCGCCGGCGCTCTGCTGCGCCTGGCCGGTGTGTCGCCCGTCCGGTTCGGACCGGGAGGCGCCGCCCAACTGGGCGGGCGGCTGGCCCGCTCGCTGGCGGGGAACCGCGAGCGGGAGTTCGCCGTTCTGTACCTGAACGACGCGGACCTGGCAGGACACGCCTGGGGCTGGATGAGTCCGGGGTACTTCGCCGCCCTGGCCGCGCTGGACCAGGCGATGGAACGGCTGGCTCCGCTGGCCGACGACCCGGAGTGCCTGGTGATCGTGACGGCCGACCACGGAGGCGGCGGGGTGCGTGCTCTTCGGCTTCGGTGGCACGGCCCCTGCTGTCTACCAGGGACGCGTTCTACACGAAGCCTTTGTCACGGAGATGGTATGGGTCTGAGCAAGCAACCGCCCCGCCGCAAGGGGCCAGCCGAGGCGCCCGGCCGCGCCGCGCGGCTACCCGCCGGGGGTGACCTTCCCCGGCCCCTGAACCCAGAGGCCGGCGAAGACGAACTCTTTCGCGATCCCTTCGCGGACTTCCTGCCCAGCACCCGGTAACGCCCGGGTCCGGCCGGGCGACGGCCCGGCCTCATCCCACCGGGCGACCTCCAGCCCGTCCAGGTTCCCCCCTGGCACGGACAGCCCGGGGGCCGGCTCCCGGGTTCATCCGGCGCGGAGGAGCGCGAACCGCTGTGACCGGAACCCTGGGATCGCCCCGCACGGGCACGTCGCCCTTCCGCCAAGACTCCCGAGAGGCTGAGTTCCGCCTCCGTTTCACCGTTGTTACCCTCCCGAGACCCCGGCGTGACGGCCGGGGGCGTCCATTCGCCCGGCCAGAGCGGTCTCCCGGTGGCGGGCCCATGCCACGCTCCCTTCGTTGGAGGGTGCCTCGTGCGGCGTTCGTTCGCGGTGTTCGGATTCGCGGTGGTCACGGCCGGCAGGCCCGCCCTCGCCCAGGGCAGCTTCCCGAACGTGCGGCTCGTCGGCCGGCTCCAGGAGCAGTTCTACGCCTTCGGGAACGGCGACTATGCGGGGGCGGTCGGCCCCGAGAGCAATTTCTTCCTGCGGCGAGCCCGGATCGAGGCCCGCGGGGAGATCACCGAGCGGGTCACGATCTACCTCCAGCCCTCCTTCGAGGGGGGGCGCTCGATCTCGGCCTCGACGAGTTGCCAGCCGGTGGTGGTGAACGGCCCGCTGCCCGACACCGTGGCCGTGAACTGTGCCACCAGCGGAAGCGGCGGGTTCCGGCTGCGTGACGCCTGGATCGAGCTCCGGCTCAACCACCCCGAAGCCCGGACCGCCGTGTTCCTGCGCGCGGGCCAGGAGAAGCGACCCTTCGGGCGCTACGAGCTCACCTCCTCCAACAACCTCCCCTCGATCGAGCGGGGCGCGGGCCGCGGGCTGGTGGCCGGTGCCCCGAACGATCTGTTCGTGGCGCAGCAGTTCATGGCCCATGACGTGGGCGCGCACGCCCGCCTCGAGCACCGGCTGGACGACCACCGCCGCCTCACGGTGACGGCCGGGGTGTACAACGGCCGCGGCGAGAGCCTGAACGACAACAACAACGCCAAGTCCTTCGGTTTCCGGGCGACCGCCGGAGTCTGGCGGCGGCTCGACCTGGGGGCTGCGTTCTATTCGGCCGATGCCGTCGTAGCGGGCGACAGCGGCTTCCGCCACCACGCCTGGGAGGTGGACGGCCAGTGGGGCCGTCCGGGCGACGAAGGGCTCTATGTCGTGGCCGATTACACCCAGGGCCAGGACGCCACCGCCGCGAGGCACACGATGCGCGGATTCACCGCGGTGGCAGCGTACCACATCCGGATCAAGCATCCCCGAAGTTGGCTCTACGCCGTGGAGCCCGCGCTCCGGTTCGACTACGCGGACCCCGACACCCGCGCTGCCGACAACGGCGCCACGCTCTTCACGGCGGTCGCGGGGGTCTATCTCTCGAGCCGAGCCCAGTTCCGGGTGGCGTACGAGCGACAGGATTTCCAGTCAAGCGGCGCACCCAGCATCAGCGGGATGCGGACCGCGCTCACAGTGAATTTCTGAACGGCGGATACCGGCCCGGAACCGCCCCGTGACGGGTTCGTGAAGTCGGCTCGCGACCGTTCGCAGCACGGTTTGTCGTCGAACGATTGCCAAGGAGCAACGCCATGATCGGCCGTACTCTGCCCTGGGGTCTGGGGCTCACCATCCTCGCGCTCGCGAGCCAGGCGGAGGCGGCGGCGGGCCAGCGGAAGCTGACCGGCGCGGGCGCCACCTTTCCGAACCCGATCTACACCAAGTGGTTCGACGCCTATCACAAGAAGAGCGGCGTGCAGATCAACTACCAGTCCATCGGCTCGGGTGGAGGCATCCGCCAGTTCACCGAGGGCACGGTGGACTTCGGCGCCACCGACGGCCCCATGACCGACGCCCAGATCGAGGCGGTCCAGGGCAATGTGGTCCATATCCCGACGGTGATCGGCGCGGTGGTGCTCACCTACAACCTCCCTTCGCTCGGCGGCACCCGGCTCAAGCTCGATGGACAGACGGTCGTGGACATGTACCTGGGACGGATCACCCGGTGGAACGACCAGCGGATCGCCGCCCTCAATCCGGGCGTGAACCTCCCCGCGCTCGACCTCATCGTCGTGCACCGCTCCGACGGCTCGGGGACCACGTACGTGTTCACCGACTACCTGGCCAAGATCTCCCCCGAGTGGCGCGACAAGGTGGGCTCCGCGACCTCGGTCAACTGGCCGGCCGGGCTGGGCGGCAAGGGGAACGAAGGGGTGACCCAGCAGGTGAAGCAGGTCGAGGGTGCCGTGGGATACGTGGAACTCATCTACGCCGTCGCCAACCGGCTGCCGTTCGCCCTGCTCAGGAATGCCGCCGGCCGCTTCGTGGAGCCCTCGCTCGAGTCTGCGACCGCCGCGGCGGCCAGCGCGAACCTCGGGCCCGACACGGACTTCCGGGTCTCCATCACGAACGCCCCGGGACCGAAGACCTATCCCATCACGTCCTTCACCTGGCTGCTAGTCCGCAAGGACGACAAGAACGTGGAGCGCGCCAGGTTGCTGCGCGATTTCCTGAACTGGATGATCACGGACGAAGCCCAGCGGATGGCGGTGGAGCTTCAGTACGCCCCGCTCCCCGCCCCGATCCGGGAGCTGGTCGCCCGGCGGATCAAGACCCTGAAGGCGGGGGGGAAGCCGGTCGCGCTCCGGTGAGCCGTACGCCGTCCTCGCGCCGCTTCGGCCTGCCGGCAGGAGGCAGCCGGCAGGCCCGTTCCTCCGCGCCCCCGGTCGTTCGTGACCGGTCCGTTACACTCCCGTGACGATCCTGGGGGTGGGGCCGGGCAAACTCCGGCCATGACCACCCCCACGGTTCCAGCGCCGGCCGAGCCGCCGATCCCGGCGGCCGCCGGCCGGTTGAGCCTGCGTGGCCGGGCGCTGGGCGACCGGGTGTTCAAGGTCGCCCTCACGGCGGCCGCGCTGGCGGTCCCGGCCCTGATGCTATTGCTGGCCTGGGAGCTTCATGCGGGCGCCGAGCTCGCGATCGAGCGGTTCGGGCTGGTGCGGTTCGTCACGGGCAGTGTCTGGGACCCCGTGGCGGAGCAGTTCGGGGCCTTTCCCCTGATCGCGGGGACGCTGCTCACCTCGTTCCTCGCCCTGCTCGTCGCGGTGCCCCTCTCGCTCGGGGTGGCGATCTTCCTGGCGGAGTTCGCGCCCCGGCGGCTCCGCGACCCGGTGGCGTTCGTGATCGAGCTTCTGGCCGCGATCCCCAGCGTGGTGTACGGGCTCTGGGGGATCTTCGTGCTGATTCCGTTTCTCCGGCAGGAGATCGCGCCCGTCCTCAAGAGCACCCTCGGCTTCCTCCCGTTCTTTCAGGGTCCGGTCTACGGTCCCTCGGTGCTCGCGGCGAGTCTCATTCTGGCGATCATGGTGATGCCGTTCATCATGTCGGTGTCCCGGGAGGTGCTCCTCGCGGTCCCGGCCAGCCAGCGGGAAGCGGCGCTGGCGCTGGGCGCCACGCGGTGGGAAGCGGTGACCACCGCGATTCTCCCGTACGCGCGCTCGGGGATCATCGGGGCGGTGATCCTGGGCCTGGGCCGGGCGCTGGGTGAGACGATGGCGGTCACCATGGTGATCGGGAATCGGAACGAACTCGCCGCCTCGCTCTTCGCCCCGGGCTACACCATGGCGGCGGTGATCGCCAACGAGTTCACCGAGGCCACCACCGACCTCCACCTCTCGGCCCTGGCCTACGTGGCGCTTCTCCTGTTCGTGGTGACGGTGCTGGTGAACGCGGGGGCCCGGCTGCTCATCGCGCGGGTGTCCCGGGGGCTGCCGGCGGGCGGGAGGGGCGTCTGAACCGCCGGGTGCTCCGCCGGGTGATGAGCCACACCATGGTGGGGCTCACGGTCCTGGCCGTGGTGCTCGCCCTGCTTCCGCTCTGCCTGATCCTGTTCGATCTGGTGGTGAAGGGCGCGAGCAGCCTGTCGCTCGATTTCTTTACCAGACTTCCGGTCCCGGCCGGCGAGACGGGGGGCGGGGTCAAGCACGCCATCCTCGGGACCCTGATCATCGTGGGCGTGGCGGCGCTGCTCGGGCTGCCGATCGGCATCGGGGCCGGGATCTACTGCGCCGAGTACCCCGGCACCCGCCTGGCGAGCGTCAGCCGGTTCCTGTCCGACGTGATGAACGGCACCCCCTCGATCGTGGTGGGCGTCTTCGCCTGGACGCTCATCGTGGCGCGGCAGAAGCATTTCTCCGCCCTGGCGGGCAGCGCCGCGCTCGCCATGTTGCTGATCCCGATGGTCATGCGGACGACGGAGGAACTCGTCAAGCTGGTGCCGCACTCGCTGCGCGAGGCCGCGCTCGCCCTGGGGTATGCGCGCTGGCGCACCAGCCTCGCGATCGTGCTCCGGACCGCGCTCCCCGGCATCGTCACCGGCGCTCTGGTCGCCATCGCCCGGATCGCGGGCGAGACGGCGCCCCTCCTCTTCACGGCGCTCGGCAGCCAGTTCCTGAGCTTCGATCTGAATCAACCGATGGCCGCCCTGCCCCTGGTGGTCTTCGCCTACGCCATCGGTCCCTACGACGAGTGGCACCGGCTGGCCTGGGCGGCCGCCCTGGTGCTGATTCTGCTGGTGCTGCTCCTGAGCCTCGCGGCCCGCCTCGCAACGCGGCGGCGATTCCAGCTCAATGCCTGACGCCACGATCCGGCTCGCTACCGAGAAGCTCACCGCCATGTACGGGAAGTTCACGGCCGTGAAGGGGGTGACCCTCGGCTTCGCGGCCAACGCCGTGCACGCCCTGATCGGCCCCTCCGGATGCGGCAAGTCCACCTTTCTCCGCACGCTGAACCGGATGCACGAGCTGTCGGAAGGAGGCTGGATCACGGGGCGGGTCCTGTTGGACGGCGAGGACGTCTACGACCCCCGGGTGAGTCCCATGCAGCTCCGGCGCCGGATCGGGATGGTGTTCCAGAAGCCCACGCCGTTCCCGACCATGTCGGTCTACGACAACGTGGCCGCCGGGCTCCGGGCCAACGGGCGCCTCACCCGGGCCGAGCGGGATGCCGTGGTCGAGGACGCCCTCCGGCGGGCGGCCCTCTGGGACGAGGTGAAGGACCGCCTGCACGCCAGCGCGATGGCGCTCTCCGGCGGGCAGCAGCAGCGGCTCTGCATCGCCCGCTCCCTGGCGCCCCGGCCCGAGGTCCTGCTGCTGGACGAGCCCACCGCGTCGCTGGACCCGGCCGGCACCCAGCGGATCGAGGAGCTGCTGTTCGAACTCAAGCGCGAGGTCACGATCGTGATCGTCACCCACAACCTGCAGCAGGCGGCCCGCGTCTCCGACACCACGACGTTCTTCTATCTGGGCACCATGGTGGAGACCGGCCCCACCCGGCAGATCTTCACCCGCCCGGCTCAGGAACAGACCGAAGCCTACATCACCGGACGGTTCGGATGAGCGCCCAGGCCGCCGAACCACCGGTCCCGGTGCCGGCCCCAGCCCCGCCGCTCCGCACCACGCTGACGCCGCGGGCCGCCTCCCGCCTGCCCCGGCCCGCCACCGCGGCGGCGCTGGAGATGCGGGCCTTCGGCTTCGCGTACGGCCAGCGCCAGGTGCTCCGCAACCTCACCTTCGACATCCCCCGCCAGGCGGTGACCGCCATCATCGGCCCCTCGGGCTCCGGGAAGTCCACCTTTCTCCGATCCCTCAACCGGCTGCACGATCTGGTCCCCGGCCACCGCTACCTGGGCGACATCCGCCTGGACGGCGAATCGCTCTTCCGCCCGGGGCTCGACCTCGTGGCGCTCCGGCAGCGCGTCGGGATGGTGTTCCAGCGGCCCAACCCGTTTCCCAAGTCCATCTTCGACAACGTGGCCTACGGGCCGGCGCTCAACCGGCTGGTGTCCCGCCGCGACCTGCCGGACCTGGTGGAGCAGTGCCTGCGCCGGGCGGCGCTGTGGGACGAGGTGCGGGACCGGCTGGACGCGCCCGGCACCAGCCTGTCCGGAGGCCAGCAGCAACGGCTCTGCATCGCGCGGGCGCTCGGCAATCAGCCGGAGGTGCTGCTCATGGACGAGCCCTGCTCGGCGCTCGATCCCCTGGCGACCCAGCGGATCGAGGAGCTCATCGTCGAGCTCAAGCGGGAGTACACGATCGTGATCGTCACCCACAACCTGCAGCAGGCCGCCCGGGTGTCGGATTACACCGGTTTCTTCGACCAGGGGGAGCTGGTGGAGTTCGGCGAGACGGAGAAGCTCTTCACCGCCCCGGCAGAGGAGCGCACGGAGGCCTACATTACCGGGAGATTCGGATGAGTCTCGACTTGCACCGCCACTTCCACGACGAGCTCAACGAGGTCAAGGTCCGGCTGCTCACCATGTCGGGCGAGGCCGAGGCGGCGCTGGGGCTCGCCGTGGAGGCGCTGCTCGAGCGCGACGGGGAGAAGGCCCGGGCGGTCATTCGCGGGGACCGGGCGATCGACACCATGGAGATGGAGATCGAGGAGCGCTGCATCAGCCTGCTCGCGCTCCAGCAGCCCATGGCACGGGACCTCCGGATGCTCACCTCGGCGCTCAAGATCGCCAACGACCTGGAGCGGGTGGGCGACCACGCGGTGAACATCGCCCAGTCCGCGGACCGCCTGGCCCAGTCGCGGCCCATCGCGCCGGAACCCGAGATCGTCGAGATGGCGCGGCTGGCCCGCGACATGCTCTCGGACGCGCTGGAGGCGTTCATCCGCGGCGACGCCACCGCGGCCCGGGAGATCTGCCTCCGCGACGACAAGGTGGACACGCTGCACCGCTCCGTGTTCCGCATCCTCCTCACCCACATGATGGAGGACCCTCACATGATCGGGGCCGGGATGGAGCTATTCCTGGTGAGCCGGAACCTCGAGCGGGTGGCGGACCTCGCGACCAACATCGCGGAAGACGTGGTCTTCCTGGTGGAAGGCAAGTCCATCAAGCATCATGCGGAGGACCGGGGCGAGCCCCGGGACCTCGGCTCGCAGAGCCCGACCTCGACATGACGGTGCTCCCCCTCGCCGAGGCGCACCAACGCCTCGCCGCCATTGACGTGGGCTCCAACTCCATCCGGCTCCTCGTGGCGGAGTACGGCCCCGCCTCCGGCCTCACCGTGGTGGACGAGGTCAAGGAACAGCCGCGGCTCGCCACCGGGGTGGCGCAGACCGGCCGGCTCGACCCGGGTGCGGTCGAGCGGGCTCTCGCCGCGCTCCGACGCATGAAGGCGGTGTGCGACCGCCGCGGGGTCGCCCGCATCGGCGCCGTCGCGACCTCGGCCGTCCGGGACGCCGCCGACGGGCCCGCGTTCGTGGAGCGGGTGCGGCGCGAGATCGGCATCCCGCTCGAGATCATTGACGCCGAGACCGAGGCCGCCCTCTCCTACCGCTCGGTGGCCCACCACTTCGCGCTGGAGGGCGGGCGAACCGTGGTGGCGGACATCGGCGGCGGCAGCCTCGAGCTGATCGCCGCCGTGGACGGGGTGATCGAGGACACCCTCTCGCTCCCCTTCGGGGCGGTGCGCCTCACGGAGCTCTACCTGGCGGGCCAGCGCGATCAGCGCCGCGCGGTCGCCCGGCTCCGCGAACAGGTGCGCCGGCGGTTCCGGCGGAAGCTCCCCCTCCGGGACTGGACCGCGGCCGCGCTGATCGGGTCGGGCGGCTCCTTCACCAACCTGGGACGGATCGCGGCCGCCCGCCGCGGCAGTTCGCCGGGCGAGCCGGTCCACGGCACCAGGGTCAGCGTGGTCGAGGTCGAGCACCTGCTCGACTGGCTCTCGGCCATGTCCCCCGAGCAGCGCGCGCGGGTCCCGGGGCTCAACCCGCTCCGGGCCGACATCATCGTCGCAGGTCTCGCGGTGACCGCCGAGCTGATGGAGCGGATCGAGGCCCGCGAGGTGAAGGTGAGCGCGTTCGGCCTCCGGGAAGGACTGGTGCTCCAGATGGCCGGCGCCGAGACCCGCGCGGCCGCGGGAGAGCCACTGCGGGCGGTGTACGAGTTCGTCGAGCGCTGCCGGGCGGACCGGAGCCACGCGGAGCATGTGAAGCGGCTGGCACTCCAGCTCTTCGACCAGCTCGAAGGATTGCTCGAGCCCGCCGCCGGCGAGCGGGGATGGCTCGAGGCGGCCGCCCTGCTGCACGACGTGGGACAACTGGTGAGCTACCGCAAACACCACCGGCACAGCTACCAGCTCATCACCCACGCGGAGAGCCTCCCCTTCAGCGCTCGCGAGCGGACGATCGTGGCGCTGGTGAGCCGGTATCATCGCGGCAAGGGACCCCGGAAAAAGCATCCGGAGTTCGCCGCCCTCGACCCCGCCGACCGGCAATGCGTGCGCCGCCTGGCCGGCCTGCTCCGGATCGCTGAAGGTCTGGAGCGAGGCCATACCGGACTCGTCGAGTCGGTGGCCTGCGAGATCTGCCCCACCCTCCTCACGATCGCCGCCACCCCGCGCGAACCGGACGCCGACCTCACGCTCGAGTGCTGGGGCGCCAGCCAGGCGGCCGACGTGCTGGCCAAGGTCGTCGGACGCGAGGTGGTGGTCGTCCCGCAGCCGCCCGGCCGCCCCGCGAGGGGCGCATCGGCGAAGCTTCGCCACGCGGGCTGACGAACCCGGATCGCCCTGCCTCAGGCGCCGGGAGCCGGTAACGCCCCCGCCGGGGAACTATTCCCGACCCGGGGCGTCCCTCATAGTAGAGCTGGCCGGCTCCTCTCCCGTCCCACCCCGACCGACAGGAGGCTCCTGTGCGAATATTCCATCCTGCCCTGACGCTCGCGCTCGGGCCAGCCGTGCTTCTTGGGCCTGCCGCCCTCGCCGCCCAGGGAGCCGTCTCACCCTCCGGCCAGCACGCCCATGCAATCGTCGCGCTGGCCGGCACCGAACAATGGGGACCCGCACCCGCAATCCTGCCGCCGGGCGCCAGACTCGCCGTGCTGGAGGGCGATCCGGCCCAGCCGGGGCCGTTCACCATGCGGCTGCTGATCCCCGCAGGCTACCGGATCCCGCCGCACTTCCACCCGGTGGTCGAGCACGTCACGGTGATCCGCGGCACCTTCCAGGTCGGGATGGGCGAGCAGTTCGATCCCGCGAAGCTCACCGACCTGCCGGCGGGGACGTTCGCGGCCCTGTCGCCGGGGACCCGGCACTTCGCCCAGGCCAAGGTGGAAACCGTGATCCAGCTCCACGGCGTCGGGCCGTGGGGGCTCACGTACGTCAACCCGGCCGACGACCCGAGGAAGGCCCAGCCGTGACCACTCCCGCCGCCTCGCCAGCGCCCGACCGGCCTGCGGAGGCGGCCTGGTTCGAGTCCGAGGTCGTCGGGTTGCTGCCCGCCCTCTACGCCACGGCCCGGCGGCTTACCCGGAACGAAACCGACGCCGAGGACCTGGTCGCGGACACGGTGGCGCGGGCCTGGGTGGGGCGGGAACAGCTCCGGGAGCGGACCGCGTTGCGCGGCTGGCTCTTCCGGATCCTGACCAACCAGTTCCTCACCGAGCGACGCCGCAGCGCGACCCGGCCCCGCCTCGAGTCGCTGCCCGAGGACGACTCGGCGGCCGCCGAACCGGGCTTCTCGCTCTTCGAGCGATTGCACCAGCCATTCCTCCTCTGGTGGGGGAACCCCGAGCAAGAGTACCTGGACCGTCTGCTCCGGGAGGACCTGGAGCGGGCCGTAGACTCGCTCCCGGAGCCGTTTCGGGTCGTGGTCGTGCTGGTGGACCTCCAGGGCTTCTCCTATCAGGAGGTCGCAGACCTGCTGGAGCTCCCGGTGGGAACGGTTCGATCGCGGCTCGCCCGCGGCCGGGGCCGGCTTCAGGAGGCGTTGTGGGAATACGCGTGCCATCCTGCCCGCCGGTCCGGGCAGCCGAGCCAGGGAAACAGCCATGACCCACCCCGACTCCATTAGTTGCGAAGAGGCCCTGCGGCACTTGGCGGCGTTCCTCGACGGGGAACTCCCGCTCGAGCAGCAGGGTGAAGTGGATGCCCACCTGCGCCGTTGCCTGAGCTGCTACTCCCGAGCCGAGTTCGAGCGCCGGCTCAAGGCGCGGCTGGCGGCACTGGGCTCGGCCAATCCCGGGCCGGGACTCGAGCAGCGGATCCGCGCGATGCTCGCGCGCGTTTCAGCGAGGTGATGCGTATGGTCGCCATTCTGTCCCAGGAACGCGAGGTCATCCTCGGCGCCGTGCAGGCCATGTACACGGCGGTCGCGACCCGCCCCCACGGCGGGTTCCACTTCCCCGTGGGCCGCGCCGCCTGCGAGCTCGTGGGCTATCCGGCCGCCGAACTCGACCCGCTGCCCGCGACGGCGGTGGAGTCCTTCGCGGGGGTGGGGTATCCGTTTCAGGCGAGGGTGATCGGACCCGGCGATACCGTGCTGGACCTCGGCTCCGGGTCCGGGACCGACACGCTCATCGCCTCCCGGCTGGTGGGGCCGAGCGGGCGGGTCTTCGCCCTCGATCTCACCCCCGCCATGCGGGAAAAACTCCTCGCCGCCGCCGACCGCCTGGGGGCGCGGCACGTGACCGTGATCGCAGGGAACGCGGAGGCGATCCCGCTCCCGGACGCCTCGGTGGATGTCGTGACGACCAACGGGGTGCTCAACTTGGTGCCTGACAAGGACTCGGCGGTCCGGGAGATCGCCCGGGTACTCCGCCCCGGCGGGCGGCTCCAGCTCGCCGACATCGTCCTCGGCCGCGAACCCTCGGCGGCCTGCCGGGCCAGGCCCGAACTCTGGGCCGAATGCATCGTCGGCGCCGTGACCCGGGAGCGGTACCTCGGCCTGCTCCAAGCGGCCGGGTTGACCGGGATCGAGGTGCTGGAAGAGCTGGATTACTTCCGGGCGAGCCCGAGCGAGGAGACCCGCAAGGTGGCAGCCTCGCTGGGGGCGCAGGCCATGGTGTTGCGCGCCACCCTCGGGGACGCGGCGTCCCGTTGAGCCAGGCCCGCCTGCCATCCTCGCCCCGCCGCCGCGTCGCTCCCCGGCGCTACGGCCCGGAGCTCGCGGGCCCCTGATCCTGCACTGTCCGGAAGGCTCGATCGGCGGTCAACCCGGCCAGGAGAACCTCGAGCGGCGGTGCCTCCGGGCCCAGGACGCGCCCCCAGCCCGCCGCCGCCGAGGTGCCGATCCGGTCGGCGCCCGCGGCGAGCAGCCGGAGCGCCTGTTCCGGGGTCCGAATGCCGCCGGAGGCCTTGACCCCTAGCCGCTCCCCGACCACCCGCCGTATCCGCGCCACCGCGTCCACCGTGGCGCCCCCCGCAGGGTGAAAGCCGGTCGAGGTCTTGACGAAGTCGGCCTCGGCGTCGAGCGCCGCCTGACAGCCCCGCTCGATCTCCTCCGGGTCCAGCGCCGCCGCCTCCAGGATCACCTTGACCACCCGGCCGCGGGCGGCCTCCACCACCGCGGCAATTTCATCCTCCACCGCCTCCCAGGCCCCCGCCTTGGCAGAGCCCAGGGAGATCATCATGTCCACCTCCGCCGCCCCGTCGGCCACCGCGAGCCGGGTTTCGGCCGCCTTCGCCACCAGGCCGCTCGCTCCGAGCGGGAAGCCCACCACCGCCGCCACGAGCACCGAACTCCCCCGGAGCCGCTCGACCGCGGGACCGACCCATTGCCCGTTGACGCAGACCGCGTAGAAGCCGAACCGCCGGGCTTCGTCGCAGAGCCGTTCGATGTCGGCTCCTGTCGCCTCCGGCCGGAGCAAGGTGTGGTCAATGAGCGGCGCCAGCCCCGGCCGGCCGGCGAACGAAGCCAGCCAGGGACTCAGGCCCACTGGGTCTCCCGCCGATGCGCGCGCAAGAGACCGGGGTTGACGAATAGATGGATCAGCACGACACCCGCCAGGAATCCCCCCACGTGCGCCCAGAAGGCGACGCCCCCTCCACCCTTGACGGCCACGGCACCGGACAGGATCTGAAGAAGAAACCAGTACCCCAGCATGACGACAGCCGGTACTTCGATGAGCCGGCTGAAGAACCCGAGGAAAAGCAAGGTGGTGATCCGGGCCCCCGGAAACAGCATGACGTACGCCCCCATCACGCCCCCGATCGCACCGCTCGCGCCCACCATCGGAACCGCGGACGACGGGTCACTCAGAATCTGCGCCGCCGCAGCCGCGAAACCCGAGAGCAGGTAGAACGCGAGAAACCGCACCCGCCCCGTGACGTCCTCGACATTGTTCCCGAACACCCACAGAAACCACATGTTGCCGATCAGGTGGAGCCAGCTCCCGTGCATGAACATGCTGCTGAGCGGCGCCACCCAGTCGGGCCGGCCCAGGCGGCAGGTCACGTGGGGGCCGAGCTGGACCGAGGCGCCAGGCGGGAGCCGGCCCAAGAGCTCGCCCGGAATGAGCCCGAGCTCGCACACCGAGCGGGAGAGCCAGGGCTCGGCTCCCATCCCCTCCACCAGCACCCACACCAGCACATTGGCCGCGATCAGGGCGATGGTGGTGACCGGGGGCCGCAGAGTCGGGTTGTGATCCTTGAGGGGGAACATGGGGCAAATATACGGCCCCCTCTCCCGGGTGACCGGCGGCTGGTGGCAGGTTTACGGCCAGGTCGTCCGGCGGTGGCTCCGTCCGCGGGGACCGGGCGCGGGCGGATGAGAGCCGGACCCAGGCGGGCGGCCGGCCCGCCAGGGGAGGCCCCCTCGGGACGCGGGGGCGCCAGGCTCGCCTGCCCCCGTATCGGTCGGCTGGCTCCAGACCCGGCTAGAGGCTGACAGGTTACTCGCAAACCGCCGGGACCCTGCCACGCGCCGTGGTCAACTGCCATTCCCCAGCCATAATGGCAGAAAAATCCGGTATGCTGGTTGCGCTGGGGGTTGGCGACTTCAGCGACTCCGAACGGGCTCGGGCTTTCCGTCCCGTTGTTTGACCACACCCAGGGATGAGGCAACGACCATGGCCTCCAGCAAGATCATCGGGATTGACCTCGGCACCACCAACTCGGTTGTGGCGGTGATGGAGGGGGGCGACCCTGTTGTCATCCCCAACGCCGAGGGCGGCCGGACCACGCCGTCGGTGGTGGCGTTCACCAAGGACGGCGAGCGGCTGGTTGGGCAGGTGGCGAAGCGACAGGCCGTCACCAACCCCAAGCAGACGGTGTTTTCGATCAAGCGTTTCATGGGCCGCCGGATTGACGAGGTACAGGAAGAGATCCGGCGGGTCCCCTACAAGGTGGTGCCGGGGCCGAACGGCCTCGCGGCCGTGGAGATCGCGGGCAAGAAGTACACGCCGCCCGAGATCTCGGCGATGATCCTTCAGAAGATGAAGCAGACCGCCGAAGACTACCTGGGTTACAAGGTGGAAAAGGCGGTCATCACCGTGCCGGCCTATTTCAACGACGCGCAGCGGCAGGCCACGAAGGACGCCGGCAAGATCGCGGGCCTCGAGGTGGTGCGGATCATCAACGAGCCCACCGCGTCGGCGCTGGCCTACGGTCTGGACAAAAAGAAGGAGCAGAAGGTCGCGGTCTTCGACCTGGGTGGCGGGACGTACGACATCTCGATCCTGGAGCTGGCCGAGGGTGTCTTCGAGGTGAAGAGCACCAACGGCGACACCCACCTGGGCGGCGACGATTTCGACCAGCGGGTGATTGACTGGCTGGTCTCCGAATTCAAGCGCGACCAGGGGATCGACCTCTCCAAGGATCCGATGGCGCTGCAGCGGCTCAAGGAAGCGGCGGAGAAGGCCAAGTGCGAGCTCTCCACGGTCCAGCAGACGGACATCAACCTGCCGTTCATCACGGCGGATCAGTCGGGCCCCAAGCATCTCAACTACACGCTTACCCGGGCCAAGCTGGAGCAGCTGGTGGACGACCTGATTCAGCGCACCATCCCGCCGATGGAGCAGGCGCTCAAGGATGCCGGGCTTTCGCCTCGGGACATTGACGAGGTGATTCTGGTGGGCGGGTCCACCCGGATGCCCAAGATCCAGCAGCTGGTGCGGGACTTCTTCGGCAAGGAGCCCAACCGGTCGGTGAACCCCGACGAGGTGGTGGCGATCGGCGCGGCCATTCAGGCCGGTGTGCTGAGCGGCGAGGTGAAGGACGTGCTGCTCCTCGACGTGACGCCGCTCTCGCTCGGCATCGAGACGCTGGGCGGGGTGACCACGGTGCTCATTCCGCGGAACACGACGATCCCGACCAAGAAATCGGAGATCTTCTCCACCGCGGAGGACAACCAGACCACGGTCGAGATCCACGTGCTCCAGGGCGAGCGGCAGATGGCGATCGACAACCGGACCATCGGCAAGTTCCAGCTCACCGGGATCCCGCCGGCCCCGCGGGGCGTGCCGCAGATCGAGGTGACGTTCGATATTGACGCGAACGGCATCCTGCACGTCTCGGCCAAGGACCGTGCGACCGGCAAGGAGCAGAAGATCCGGATCGAGGCGTCGAGCGGGCTCTCGGAGTCGGAGATCGAACGGATGGTCAAGGACGCCGAAGCCCACGCCGCGGAGGACCGGAAGCGCCGGGAGCAGATCGAGCAGCGCAACCAGCTCGACGGCCTGGTTTACAAGGTCGAGAAGGACAGCAAGGAGTGGGTGGACCGGTTGTCGCCCGAGCTGAAGAGCCGGCTGGAGACCGCGCTGGAAGGCGGGAAATCGGCGCTCAAGACCGGCGATCCCGACCTGATCAAGCGGGCGCTGGACGAGCTCAACAGCGCCTATTCGGCCGCCGGGGCTTCGCTCTACCAGGGGGCCCAGGCGGGGAAGGGAGCCGAGGCGCCGAGCGGGGCCCAGGCGGAGCGGCCCAAGGAGGACGTGGTCGAGGCGGACTACGAGATCGTGGACGACTCGAAGAAGCACTAGCGGCTGGCGGCGCCACCGGCTGTCCGGGCCATGGGCGGCGGACCGGCCACCCATGGCCCGGCCTTCATGGTGCAGGCTGCGACCCGAGGGACGGCCCGGGCATCACCGCCACTATAATTGAGTGAGCTTTCATGGGAGCGATCAGGATGTCTGTCCGTACGCTGAATTGGCTCAAGTTCGGTGCGCTGGTGGCGCTGGCCTTCGCGCTCGGGCTGCTCTTTGCCGGGCTGCTCGACCTGCCCAACCGGGGGGCCGCTCAGGAGGCGGCGCAGGCCCGGCCGGCCGCGGTCGTGGCCCCGGTGCAGGCGCCGAGCGGGCCCGGTACTCGCCTGCTGGCCGATCTGAGCGAGGCGTTCGCGACCGTGGCCGAGCAGGTCCGGCCCAGCGTGGTCTATATCCGAAGCCAGCGGACCGAGCGCTCCCGGCGGCTGCCGCCGGGATGGGAGCAGTTCTTCCCGCGCCTCCCGCGCGGCCCGGACGTCCAGCGGGGCTCCGGGTCCGGTTTCCTGGTCTCCGCCGATGGCTATATCCTCACCAACAACCACGTGGTGGAGGGCGCGGACAAGGTGATCGTCCGGCTCAAGGACCGCCGGGAGTTCGAGGCAAAGGTGGTGGGGACCGACCCGCTCACCGACGTGGCCGTGGTCAAGATCAACGCCAACCGCCTCACCCCCGCCGCCCTCGGCAACAGCGACGACGTGAAGGTGGGAGAGTGGGTCCTCGCGGTGGGGAACCCGCTGGGCGAGGAGTTCACCTTCACCGTCACGAGCGGCATCGTGAGCGGCAAGGGACGCCGGCTGAGCGGCCTGATGCGGAGCCTGGCGAGCATCGCCGACTTCATCCAGACCGACGCCGCTATCAATCCGGGGAATTCGGGCGGGCCCTTGGTGAACGTGCGGGGCGAGGTGATCGGCATCAACTCGGCGATCGCGAGCGAGACCGGGTTCTACGCGGGCTATGGCTTCGCGATCCCGATCAATCTGGCCCGCACGGTGATGAACCAGCTCATCACCGAGGGGCGGGTGCATCGCGCCGCGCTCGGCATCCTGGTGCGCGATGCCGGCGAGAGCGACGCCGAATACGTGGGCCTGCCGGAAATTCGCGGCGTCGTGGTCCAGGGGTTCCCCGATTCGATCAAATCGCCCGCGCAGGAGGCCGGGATCGAGCCGGGCGACGTCATCATCGCGGTGGACGGCCAGCGGGTGGACTACGTGGCCCAGCTCCAGACGGCGGTCGGCTTCCGGAAGCCCGGCGAGACGGTGCGCGTGGAGGTCGCGCGGAAGGGCGGCGTGCGGAAGACCATCACCGTCCGGCTCATCGAGCAGCAAACCGAGCCGACGCGGGTGGCGCGGGAGCGGGACGACGGGAACCGCGGCGGCCGGAGCCGCGACGCGGTCACCTTCGACCAGCTCGGGATCAGCGCCCGCGCCATCACGCCCGAGGTGAGCGAGGAATACGAGATCGACCCCGAGATCCGCGGACTCCTGGTCACCGAGGTGGATCCGGACGGCCCCGCCTACGGCGTGCTCCGGAGCGTCGAGGAGGGCCCCCCGGATGTGATCCAGGCGGTCGAGGGCAAGCCGGTCCGCACCGAAGCGGACTTGCGGAAGGCCCTCAGCGAGGCCGGCAAGGGAGCGATCGTGACCCTCCGGGTCTACGACCTTCGGGACGGCTTGACCAGGATCGAGCGGGTGAGACTGCGGGGGTAGGCGGGGGCGTCACAACCCCGGCGCCGGCTTCCGAGCCCGCGCCTTCCGGACCCTGCGGGCAGCACGCCGGGCGTGAAGCCGCCCCCTCCTCCGGCGCCCCGTGCGGAAGTGCGGGTTCGCCGAGACGGCCTGACAGCTACGGCGGCCGGAGCCCGGGCCGCGCGGCGGCGAGTCGCGGGCCCGGCTCCCGGCCCCGGACCCCGGACCCCACCCCGTCCATCAGGAAGAAATGGATCCCCGTGCGACGCCGCCGGCCGCGCCGGTTGGCTCCACACCCTAACGGCCCGCCGGGGAACCCGCTCGCCCTCGGCGCCGGGCGCGGGCGGACTCCGCATCGCCGAGTCCGGTCCGGGCCGAGTATCTTCCAGGTGACGCGAACGTGGCGGAACCGGCAGACGCGCAGGATTTAGGATCCTGTCCCGCAAGGGGTCCGGGTTCGACTCCCGGCGTTCGCATCGGCCCTCCCACTCTCGCCGCAGGCCACCCGGCAGGCGGGCGGCGATCTGCGCTGGCGCGCTACCTTGCCATCTCCGAGCGAACCCGATCCGGGTGCCGCCGAGCGGGGTTCCAGAACCGGAGCGCCTGCTCGGGGCACCGAAGCTCGAGCGAGCCGTTCCGGGAGAGGGTTTTCCGCCGCGCCCGCCTCCGGCGAGTTCATTTGACCCTCCGGGACGCGCCCGGCTAGATTGCCGCTCATGTCGGATATCTCCGTGGTGAAAACCCGCGAGGACGAGGCTTCCAAGTCGCTCCAGGTCACCGTGCCCGCCGATCGGGTGAAGCAGGCGGAAGCACGCGCGGTGCGCTACTACGGACAGCGGGCCCGCCTCCCCGGGTTCCGGCCCGGGAAGGCGCCCGAGGCTGTGGTGCGCCGCCGATTCGGCGAGGCCATCCGGCAGACGGTGCTCGAGGAGGTCATTCGGGAGAGCTGGGACGCGGCCCGCAAGGCCGAGCCGTTGAAACCCATCGCCGAGCCGCACATCCACAATCTCAAGTTCGAAGAGGGCGGGCCTATCGAGTTCGAGTTCCACGTCGAGGTGAAGCCTGACGTGGTCCTCGAGCGGATGGGCGGCTACAAGCTCGTCCGGCGGGTGGCGCCGGTCACCGATCAGGATGTCGAGGCCCGGCTCCACGAGCTCCAGGAGCAGAAGGCGTCGTGGATCCCGGTGGAGGGCGAGAAGCCCAGGCCGGGCCAACTGGTCCGGATCGAGGTCGTGAATCTGGACGCCGAGACGCCCGGACCGGGCCAGCCGTACAGCATGATCCTGGGCGAGGGGCGGGCCCTCCCCGACGTGGAGGAGCGCGTGATGACGCTCCTCCCCGGCGAGACGCTGGACACCGAGGTGCGCTTCCCCGACGACCACCCGGACGAGAGCCGGCGCGGGCAGACGCGCCGGGTGCGGATCACGCTCCACGAGGTCAAGCGCCGGGAGTTGCCCCCGCTCGACGACGGGTTCGCGCGCGAGCTGGGCGACTTCGAAGATCTGGCGGCGCTCCGCCGGGCGATCCGGGAGGACTTGGAGAGCGAGGCCCGGTCCCAGGCCGACGCCGAGCTCAGGCTGGACCTGATCCGGCAGATCGCTCAGGCCAACAACGTCCCGGCACCGGCCTCGCTGGTCAACCGGCTGATCCAGGGCTACGCCGAGGCCTACGGCGTGCCGGCCGAACGGCTGGAGGGGTTCGCCCGGGAGTTCCGTCCGGTGGCCGAGTCGCAAGTCCGGCGCGAGCTCATCCTCGAGGCGGTCGTGGAGGCCAACGGGCTGCGCGCCACGGCCGAGGAGCTGGACCGGCGGGTCACCGAGCTCGCCGAGCGGCGGCATCTCACCCCGGCCCAGGTGTATGCGCAGCTGGAGAAATCCAACCGGCTCCGCGAGCTGGAACGGGCCATCACCGAGGAGAAGGCCTTCGCCTGGCTCCTCCGGCAGTCCACTGTGGAAGACGCGACGTCCTGACACCCATGGCGACGATTTATCCCCCGTACGTAATCGAGCGGTCGAGCCGCGGCGAGCGGTCCTACGACATTTTCTCGCGGCTCCTGATGGACCGCATCGTGTTCCTCGGCGCGCCGATCAACGACGACGTGGCGAACATCGTGATCGCCCAGCTCCTGTTCCTCGAGGCGGACAACCCGGAGCGGGACATCTATCTGTATATCAACTCACCCGGTGGGATCGTCTCGGCGGGGCTCGCGATCTACGACACGATGCAGTATCTCAAGGCGCCGGTGAATACCATCTGCATGGGCATGGCGGCCTCGATGGGCTCGTTCCTGCTGGCCGCCGGCGCCAAGGGGAAGCGGAGCGCGCTCCCCCATTCCCGCATCATGATCCACCAGCCCTCGGGCGGCGCCCAGGGGACGGCGGCCGACATCGAGATTCAGGCGCGGGAAATCCTGTATCTCCGCGCCAAGCTGAATCAGCTCTACGCGGTGCACACGGGCCAGCCGCTGGAGACGATCGAGCGGGATATGGACCGCGACCGCTTCATGAGCGCGGAAGAGGCCAAGGAGTACGGCCTGATCGACAACGTCATCGTCAAGCGGACGGAGATCCAGCCCGCCAAGTAGGGCTTGACGGGGTTTCCGGGGGGGAGCAGTATTCCCGGCACCCCCCGGCGGTGTTCACCCTGACTGCGGCTTCGCCATGTCCAACGACAAGCATCTCCGCTGCTCGTTTTGCGGCAAGTCGAAGGATTCGGTCAGGAAGTTCATTTCCGGGCCCTCGGTGTACATCTGCAACGAGTGCATCACCCTCTGCAACGAGATCCTGGCGGAGGACGAGGAGCGCGAGGTTGCGGATACCATCACGCAGGTCCCCACCCCGGCCGAGATCAAGGCGGTGCTCGACCAGTACGTGATCGGGCAGGAACGGGCCAAGCGGACCCTGTCGGTCGCGGTGTACAACCACTACAAGCGCATCAACTCGGGGAACAGCCGGGACCCCGAAGTGGAACTGGACAAGTCCAACATTCTGCTGATCGGCCCCACCGGCACCGGCAAGACCCTCCTGGCCCAGACCCTCGCGCGCATTCTCGACGTGCCCTTCACCATCGCCGACGCCACCACGCTCACCGAGGCCGGCTATGTGGGGGAGGACGTCGAGAACATCCTGGTGCGCCTGCTGCAGGCGGGTGAGTTCAACGTGGCGGAATGCGAGCGGGGCATCGTCTACATCGACGAGATCGACAAGATCGCCCGCAAATCGGAGAACCCCAGTATCACGCGCGACGTCTCGGGCGAAGGCGTCCAGCAGGCCCTGCTCAAGATCCTCGAGGGCACCGTGGCCTCGGTGCCGCCCCAGGGCGGCCGGAAGCACCCGCAGCAGGAATACATCCAGATCAACACCAAGGACATCCTGTTCATTTGCGGCGGCGCCTTCGACGGGCTCGAGAAGATCATCCAGGCCCGCACTGGCCGAAAGCAGATCGGCTTCACCAAGGACGCGGCCGGCACCCACGAACTCGACCGCCGGAACCCCTTCAGCGAGGTAGAACCCGAGGATCTGCTCCGCTTCGGGCTCATCCCCGAGCTGGTGGGCCGGCTCCCCGTGGTGGTCCCGCTCGAAGCCCTCGACGAGGACGCCCTGGTCCGCATCCTGGTGGAGCCGAAGAACGCGCTCACCAAGCAGTACCGGAAGCTCTTCGAGATGGAGACCGTAGGCCTCACCTTCGACCCCGAGGCCCTCCGCGCCGTCGCCCAGCAGGCGCTCAAGCGGGGGACCGGCGCGCGCGGCCTCCGTGCCATCCTCGAGGGCCTCATGACCGACATCATGTTCGACCTCCCGACCCGGGACGATGTGCGCGAGGTGGTCATCACCCGGGAGTCCGTCACGGAGAACCATCCACCCCTGGTGGTCACCGAGCGGCCTCGCCAGAAGCGGGAGGCCTAGCCGCGACCGGCCGCCGCGGCCGGATCGGCCGCCGCTCGTGACCCGCCCTGAACTCGGCTCCCGCGAGACCCCGGCCGCCGCACCCCCGTCCGGCCCCACGCCCCCCGTCCCCCGGTTCGCCCGAGCGTGCCCTCACCCACCCCCCTGGCCAGGCTCCCCGTCATCTTTGTCGGCTCGTTTCCGGATCCGTGCGCGCGCCTCACGCCGGCCCTTCCCGAGATCGCGCTGGTGGGGCGCTCCAACGTGGGCAAGTCGAGCCTCCTCAACGCGCTGCTCGGCCGCCGGGTCGCGCGGGTGAGCCGCACGCCGGGACGCACCGGCCACCTCAACGTGTATCGGCTTCCCACGCTGTACCTGCTCGATCTGCCGGGGTACGGGTGGGCCCGCGCCTCGCAGAGCGAGCGGGCCCGCCTCGCCCGGCTGGTGCGGGGCGTGCTCACCCGGCGCCCCACCCTGAGCGGGGTGCTCTGGTTGCTCGATGTCCGGCACGACCCTTCGCGCGACGACCTCGCGCTGGCGGAACTCCTCGGCGAGCGCGGGCTCCCCGTGCTGGCCGCACTCACCAAGGCGGACAAGCTCACCCAGAGCGAGCGGCGGCGCCGTACGGCCGCCCTGGCGGCGCGACTGGCGCTGCCCCCGGATCAGATCCAGCTTACGAGCAGCACCACCGGCCTCGGGATTTCCGACCTGGCCGAGAGCCTGCTCGCCTTCGCGGAGGCTCTGGCACGACGATGATGCGACTCCAGCGGGTTCTGGCGCTCGCGGCGCTCGCCGCATGTGCCCGGGGGATGCAGGCCCAGGCCGGGACCGGCGGCGACCTGCCCCCTGCCGGGTACGGCACGCTCAACCAGGGCGACCTCAACCTCCGATTCGGCGTGGCCGACCTCGAAGTGCGGTTCCTGCCGCTCGACGAGCGGATCCTGCGGCTCCTCGGGCCGGACGCCTATGCCTCGCTCCACGGCCTGGTCCAGGCGCGCCAGGCGGCGCTCGACTCCATCGCGCAGGGTTCCGGCACCTCCACCCCGGGGTACGCCCTGGTGAGCTTCTTCGCGCTGCGGCCGGATGCGCCGTACGATCCCGACAATCTGGCTCTCTTCATCCGGAACCGGTTCTACCGTCCGGTCGGCATCCTGCCGTTCACCGGCGATTTCAACGCGCGCCGGCTCGACGTGCGCCAGTCGGCCACGGCCATCTATGTGTTCGAGAGCCCGATCCCGGTGTACGAGGAGTTCCAGGTGGTGTACGGCCCGCGGACCTCGGACGGCTGGCGCGACGTCCTCCCGCGCATCGAGCGGGAACGCGCCCGGGTGATGGCCCGGGCGGCAGCGGACACGACCCGGAAGCCATAGGGGGACGGTTGGTCCAGGGTGCCCGTCACCCGGCACCCCTGATCCGTTGGCTGCCGCGCGTTACCCCTACCCCACCCTCCACCACCATTCCGCCCCCGAGGCCGGCTCGCCGCTCACCAGCATCGCCGTGGAGAGCGCATCGGCCAGCAGGCCGCTTCGGGCCACCACGGTCGCCTGCACCAGGCGCTCGGCCGGGTAACCGGTCTCGGGGTCCATCACGTGCCCCCGGACCGCGCCGCCCAGGCGGACCACCTGGACGGTGTTGGCGCTGGTGGCGAGGGCCTGGTCGCGGAGGAGCACCGTGGCGAGGATGCGGGCAGGGTCCCGCGGATCGGCGATCCCGATCCGCCAGCCCGCCTCGCCCGGCGGGGCGCCGATCGCCAGGCAGTCGCCGCTCACCTCGAGCAGCGCCGCGCGGACGCGGGCCCGGCGGAGCACCAGCCCCGCTTGGTCCAGCCCGTAGCCCACCCCGATGCCCCCGAGGTCGAGCGCGGTGTCGGCGCTGGGCAGGGTCACCCGGTCGCCCTCGAGCCGTACCACGGCGGCCCGGACCGCCGCGCGGGCCGCGGCGATCTCGCGGGCGCCGGGCGCGGCCTTGCGCGGCTCTCGAAATCCCCAGAGCCGCATCAGCGGCTCCACCGCGGGGTTGAATGCACCGGCGGTCCGGCGCTCGATGGCGAGGCCGGCCTCGAGCACCGCCCGGAGATCGGGACCTACGCGCCAGGCACCCCGCCCGGCCCGGCGGTTGAGCTCGGCGAGGTCGCTCGCGTCGTCGAACCGGGAGAGCCGCTGCTCCACCCGCCGGAGCTCCGCGAGGGCGAGCGCCGCCGCCTCGTAGCCCGCCTCCTCGGTGTCGTGGTACACGGCCAGCCGCACCAGCTGGCCCATCGCCCAGGAGCGGCGCTCCACGCCGACACCCGGCGGCCCGCGGCGGGCTCCCAGCAGCACCGCCACGCCCGAGGCCAGGAACGCCCGCCGCTTCATCACCGGCCCTCGCGGCGCAGGTTCCAGAACTCGCGCAGCACCAGACCGCACTGGAGGTAGAAGGTCATCGCCATGACCGCACTCGACAGCGAGAGGAGAAGGCTGAACCCGGGGTGCGCATACCGCATCAGCCACATCGCACCGAACGACACGAGCAAGGCCACCATGGGTTCGGCGATCAGGAACCGCTTCCAGCGCTCCGCCGGGCGCTCGCAGAGCGCCAGCGCCAGACCGCTCAGCACGAAGATCACCGCCATGGCGAGGAGGTGCGTGTGGGTCACCGTCAACATCTCGGTGAACGACTTGGCGAACTTCATGTCCAGGTCGGTGCGGGCCGGGTCGGTGCCCCGGTAGTGCTCGGCCACGCCCCGAGGGATCAGGCGGGTGGTATGCCACACGAAGACGAGCGACGTGGTGTAGCCGGCGAGCTGGACCACGGTGAGCCAGAAGCCCAGGGCGCGGAGGGAGCCCGGAAGATCGCGCCACCGGAGCGGGGGCCGGCTCACGGCAGTTTCCCCTCCCGCCGCCAGGCGGCGAAGTCCGCCACCGCGCGGCGCACGCCCGCCGTGACGGCGTTCACGCTGATGGTCGCCCCGGAGATCGAACGGATGTCGCGACCGACTTCGAGCGGCGCGTCAGGCGCCTTGCCCCGGAACTGCCGGCGCCACGCCTCGTACGCCACCTCGCCGCCGTAGGGCTCCCGGTAGACCAGGATGTCCACGTCTTTCAGGACGAGGCCGGAGTCCGTCGCCACCAGAAACGTGATCGGCTGATCCTTGCCCTTGACGTCCAGCACCCGGGCATATCCCAGCAGCACGCCACCCTGATGGACCCGGTAGACCGCGGCGCCGTCCACCAGGACCGTGTCGGCCGCGGCCGCGGCGCCGTAGACCCGGGCGAGCGAGGCCGCGAGCTTCCTGGCCGGCACGGACTGCCCCCCGAGCGCCGGCCCCCACGCCGCGAGAGCGAACGCGAGCAGGCCGGCTGCCCACCGCGCCGCGGCGCCCCGGGCCCGGCCCAGGCCCCGCCGGGCCGCCGCCTCAGAACTGATACCCCACCCCCAGCGCGGCGACCTCTCCCTCGCCCACGCCCGCCCGGTTGCGGCGGAGCTGGTAGTCGGCCTTGAACACCACGTTCCACACCGGCTTGTAGGCCAGCCCGAAGGTCGTGATCCGCCGCGCCAGGGCTCCGTCGCGAGCGGTGCCGGCCGGCACGGCCGCGTGGAGGTCGTACCGTTCGTGCCTGACGAAGGCGTTCAGCCGGTGCCCGCTGGCGGGCGTGAGGAGCCGGAGCAGGTTGACCGCGCCCTCCAGGTATCCGCCTTCGATCCGGCTCCCGACCTGGCCCCCGTAGGCGGCGTTGATCCGCCGGGCGCCGCCGATACTGATCCGCGCCGCCACGCCCCGAAAGGCGAAGGGTCCCACATCATAGCGGGCGTCCGCCGCGAGGACGGCCACCGGGTTGTCGAACGCACCGGTGCCCAGCAGGGTGTCCTGGTTGGCGGACCCCCCATACCAGAACGCGCTGCCCAGCCGGAGCCCCGGCCGCACCCACTCGAGCCGCCCGGTGATCGAGGGATTGGCGAAGCTCGCCTCGTGCCCCGACTGGCGCCCCCCCCGGAGGCCGGAGCCCGCGCTGAACCCTTCGGCCACCAGGCCGTTCACCAGGTACACCCGATAACTCAACCCGGCCGCCTGCGAGATCCGGCCGGCGGCGCCGATCCCGATGTCGCGCCACGTGGTCGGAATCACCTCGCGGTCGAACTCGGGCCGCCCCACGCCGTTGAACGTGGGCGGCTCGTGCGTCTCGTTGATGATACCGATGGGCACCAGCACCAGTCCCGAACGCAGGGTCACCGCCTCGGACAGCCGGTAGTCCAGGTAGGCCTGTTCCAGCGCCACCTCGCCGCCGTCCTCGCCACCTTCGATGCGGGTGTCCTCCAGCTCCAGCTCGGAGCGAAAGGTGATGCGGTCGCTGAACCGGTGGGAGACGAACAGGATGAACCGCTTGACGTTGACCTCGCCCGGAGTATCGGGCCCGCTCGCGTTGGTGTAGTGGACCTCACCATAGCCCCCGAGGGTGGTACGGCTGGAGTCCTGGGCGGCGAGGGGCGAGGCGAGGATGAGCGCAAAGGAGGAGCAGAGGAACAGGGACCGGGCGGGTGGCATGAGTGCTCGACAGGGCGTTGGGTGTAATAGTTGAGAATTATTCTCAAGTAAATATCGGTGACCAAATTAGTCGTCTTTCTCGACCCCGTCAATATGGCCGGCTTGGCGCCCCGCGCCCCGGGGCCTAAACTCCCTCCCGATGACCGTTTCCTGGCGCCGCCTACTGGTTCCAGCCCTTGCCGTCCACGGCCTCGCCCTGCTGGGTCTCATCATCTGGGCCCTGGGGCGCGGAACCGGTGTGCCGCTACCCCTGGTGCTGCTCACCCTGGCGAGCGCGGGGGTGCTCGGGGCGACCGCCCTCCGGGCGGCCCGGGAGTACCGGGCGTCGGTGCGGGAGCGTGGGGAGCTGGCCCAGCAACTGGATCGGCGGATCAGCGAGATCTTCTCGCTGCAGGAGATGAGCTACGTCGTGGCCGAATCGCTGCAGACGGAACGGATCGCGGAGCAGGTAGCGCGCTACGCGATCCGTTTCCTCATGAGCGAGGGCGCGGCGGTGGCGCTCACCGACCTGCGGGGCCAGCAGCTCACTGTGGTGGCCGCGGAGGGCACCCTCCGAGACCTCGTGGGACAGCCGGTCGCCGAGGGCTCGCCCGCGCTCGTGCTGCGGGCCATGACGCGGGAACGGATCGAGGTCGGCTACGCCTCGGCGACCGAGCCGCTCGAGGTCTTCCCGGGCCGCCGGGCCCGGTCGGCGGCGGCGGCCCCGCTTCGGGCCCACGGACTCCCGCTCGGCGCGATCGTAGCGGCCGACAAGCGCCAGGGGAGCTACAGCCCCGAGGACTTCTGGCTCCTCTCCACGCTGGCGACCCATGTGTCCGTGGTGCTCGCCAACAGCCGGCTCTTCGAGCTGGTCCGGCAGGCGAAGGAGGAGTGGGAGACGGCCTTCAACGCCCTGACGACGGGGATCGCGGTGCTGGACGGGGCCGGCCGGATCAGCCGGGCCAATCGGGCGCTGGCGCGCCTGCTGGAGGCGCCCCAGCCGGCGGTGATCGGCCTCCCGTTCTGGTCCAGTGTGGTCGGCGCGGAGGACGGGGCGAGCGAGGTGCTGGAGGCCGCGCGCCGCGGGACCCGTCCGGCTCCCGTGACAGTGCGGAGCACCCCGCGGGATCGGATCCTCCGCCTGACGGCGGCGCCGCTCGGCGAGCCCGGCGCCGGGGACGCGGTCGTGGTGCTGGTGGAGGACGTCACCGAGCAACGGTCGCTCGAGACCCAGCTCATTCAGAGCGAGAAGCTGGCCGCGGTCGGGCTCCTGGTGAGCGGGGTGGCGCACGAGCTCAACAACCCGCTGGCCTCGATCGGCGGCCTCGCCGAGTTTCTCCAGGAACGGCCCGGGATTCCCGACGCCGAGCGCGAACACCTGCGGGTGATCCAGGAGCAGGCGCAGCGGGCGGAGCGGATCGTGCGGAACCTGCTCACGTTCGCGCGCAAGAGCTCGCCTCGCATGGGGGTGGTGGACCTGAACGAGCTGGTCGAGCGGACGGCACTCCTCGTGACCCACGAGCTCCGGCTCCGGGGGGTGGAGTTCGTCCGCGAGCGGTGCGAGGGGGTGCTCGCGGTCCGCGGAAGGGGGGACGAACTCCAGCAGGTGCTCCTCAACCTGATCACCAACGCGCTCCAGGCCCTCCGGTCGCTCCCCGCCGGCCGGCCGCGCCGGATCGAGCTTGTGACGGAGCGAGCGGACGGCGAGGCGCGCGTCCGGGTGCGCGATTCGGGCCCCGGGGTGCCGCCGGCGCTCGTGCCGCAGCTCTTCACGCCGTTTTTCACCACCAAGGAGCCGGGCGAGGGGACCGGGCTCGGGCTCTCCATCAGCTACGGGATCATGCAATCGCACGGGGGCCGCCTGAGCTATGCGGAGGCGCCGGGTGGCGGCGCCGAGTTCAGCTTTTCGCTGCCGCTGGCGAGGACCGCGCCCTTCGGGCGCAGCGTCCTGGTCGTGCTGGCCGATCAGGACGCTGCCCGGGCGGTGGGCGCGCTGTTCGAGCCAGCCGGTTACGCGGTGGAGCGGAGCGCCTGCGGCCGCGACGCGCTGGCCCGGCTTCGCGAACGGCGGTTCGACGTGGTCGTCACCGATCTGACGGCCGCGGGCGAAGCCGCCGCCCCGTTCGCCATTCAGCTTCTCGAGGACCCCGCCATCCGCCCGCCCCACCTGCTGGTCGCCACCGAAGAAGCAGCAACCCGGGCCCGCCTGGCGGCGGCCGGAGCGAGAGTCCTGCCGCGCCCGTTCCGGCCCCGGGACTTGGTCGAGGTCGCCGGGGACCTTCTGGGCCGGGTAGCGGCAGCCCCGGCCGGTCACCCGGGAGCATCCGGCCAGGGCTGACCCCGGTCCGGCCGGGCGCCGACAGCCCTCCGTGACCGTTCCGTTGCATCGCCGATAACCCATCGCAATCCCGGGAGGTGAGTATGCGGCCGTCCATGACCGAGCGGCTCCATGCTGACTTCCCGATCTCCGGCGGCCGGCCTTCGGGCCGCCGCGCTGCTTGTCGCCTGTAGCGGCGCCCCCCTTCCCCTCCAAAGTCAGGCGCCGGCCGGCCGGGTGGTCGGCAAGGTGATTTCCACAGACCAGGGAAGCCCGATTGCCGGGGCGATCCTCGAGGTGGTCGGCACGGCGATCCGGGCCCAGGCGAGTCTGGACGGCCGGTACGCGCTCGCGGGGGTGCCGGCGGGTTCCGTGGCGATTCGCGCGCGGTATATCGGCTACCAGCCCAAGGTCGTGGAAGGGGTCGTGGTGCCGGCCGGTGGGACCGTGGAGCAGCCCATCGCGCTCACCCCTCAGGCGGTGGAGCTGGAGGAGATCACGGTGACCGCGGCGGCGGAGCGCGGGACCGTGAACCGGGCGTTGGAGGAGCAGCGTGACGCCCTCAACGTGGTGAGCGCCATCACCGCGGAACAGATCGCGAGAAGCCCGGACAGCGATGCCGGCCAGGCCGTGCAGCGGGTGAGCGGGGTGACCGTCCAGGACGGCCGATACGTGTTCGTCCGGGGGCTCGGCGAGCGCTACACCACCACCTCGCTCAACGGCGCGCGGGTTCCGAGCCCCGAACCCGAGAAGAAGCTCGTGCCGCTCGACCTCTTTCCGGCGAGCCTGCTCGAGGGCATCACGACCGCCAAGACCTTTCTCCCGGATCAGCCCGGCGATTTCAGCGGGGCTTCGGTCAACCTCCAGACCCGCGAGTTCCCCACCCACCGGGCCTTCAGCCTGAGCACCTCCCTGGGGCTCAACACGGCGATCACCGGCCGGACCGTGGCCAAGGCGCCGACCGCGGGGGGCGAGTGGCTGGCGTTGAACAGCGACCGGCGAGCCGTTCCGGCGCCCGTGCTGCCCTATTACCGGCGGCTCAGTCTGGCCGGGGCGAGTCAGAGCGAGCTCAACACGGCGATCGCGTCGTTCCGGAACAGCTGGTCGAGCCGGACCGGGCGCGGCGGGGGGAACGGCTCGTTCTCGCTCTCGATCGGCGGCGAGGACGCGATCGGGGGTCAGCCGATCGGGTACCTGGGCTCGCTCTCCTATTCCCTCGCGCAGGAGATCCACCGGCACGAGCGGCGGGCCGTGATCAACCCCGGCCCGACGCCCGGCACCTTCGATCCGCAGAACGAGTACGCCGGCGAGACGAGCCGTGCCGCGGTACTGTGGGGCGGGCTGTTCAATCTCAGCACCCGGATCGGGGGCGGCTCCAAGCTCAGCTTGAGCAACACCTACACCCGCGCGGCGGAGAACGAGGCGACCCGGCTGGCGGGGTACAACGACGGGTTCGCCGTCACGCTGGACCAGACGCGGCTCACCTATGTGCTCCGCACCGCCCGCTCGCACCGACTGGCGGGCCAGCATCTGTTGGGCGGGCGGCACATGCTCGATTGGTCGGCGGCCGTGTCGGCGGTGAGCCGGCTCGAACCGGACCGATCGGACCTGGCCTACGTGGCCACGCTCGATCCCCGCACCGGAGCCGTGACGCCCACCGAGTGGTTCGGCGCGGCCCGCTCGGCGCTCAGGACGTTCAGTGACCTCCGGGAGGACGCCCTGGAAGGGGGCGTCAATTACGCCCTGGCGCTCGGGACCTCGAGCCGGCGCTCGACGGTGAAGGTGGGTGTCCTGGCCCGCCGGGTCGAGCGGGACGCGGCGAGCGTGCCGTTCGACATTCTCAATCTTTCGCTCACGCCGGGGGAGCGGTCGGTCCCGCCCGAGGTGCTCTTCGACGGTACCTACGCGGCCGCCGGCCGGCTCACGCTCCAGCTCAACGCCCTGGGCGGCCGGTACCGGGCGGAGGATCGCCTGCTGTCGGGCTACGCCATGGCGGAGGTGCCCCTGACCCGCCGGCTCCGACTGGTGGGCGGGGCGCGTCTGGAGGATTCACGGATCGAGGTGCGGTCGAGCCGGGTGGGCCAGCTCGACACGACGACGGTGCTGGCGAACACCGACGTCCTACCGGCACTCGCGATCAACGCGAGCCTCACCGCGAACCAGAACCTGCGGCTCTCGGCGACCCAGACCTTGTCTCGGCCGGAGTACCGGGAGATCTCGCCCGTGGACTACATCGCCGAGCCGATCGGCGGCAAACGGGTCCGCGGCAATCCCGATCTCGAACGGGCCCTGATCCGGAACCTCGACCTGCGCTGGGAGTGGTACCCCCGGACCGGCGAGGTGGTCAGTGTGGCCGGCTTCTACAAACACTTCCGCCGCCCGATCGAGCGCGTGCTCCGGCAGACCGCGGACGGCAACGCGCCGGATGTGACCTTCCAGAACGCGCGGGCCGCGGACAACTACGGCCTGGAACTCGAGGTGCGCACGCGGCTCGACCGGGTCGGGCTCGCGCCGTTCACCGTGTTCGCCAACGCCACGCTCATGCACAGCGCGATCACCGTGGACACGGCGGATGGCACCAGCCTCACCCACCAGCGCCGGGCCATGGTGGGCCAGGCGGGCCACGTGGTCAACGCGGGGCTCGAATACGCGAGCGGCGGCCTCAGCGCCACCCTGCTCTACAACCTCGTGGGGCGGCGGATCGTGGAGGCGGGGATCCTGCCGCTCCCGGACGCCTACGAGGAGGCCCGCCATCTGCTGGACCTCTCGCTCCGGATCCCGCTCTTCCCCACTCTCACGGCCCGGCTCGACGCCAGGAACCTGCTCGATCAGCCCTACCGGGTGACGCAGGGTGGGCTGGATCAGCTCCGGTACACCACGGGGCGCCAGTTCGCCGCCGGGTTCACCTGGACCCCGTGAGCGCCGCGGGCGGACCGATTGACGGGATTGTGACCCGCCCGTCGGCGGGGCGAAACGCCCACCCGGCTCTGTTCCAGCACGACACCACCCGATCCGGCCGGCCGGCCCGATCGGCTCGCACCGTCCAACTCAGATCAGAGGTGCCCATGAAGATCTCCTTTCGACTGTCCGGGATCGCGCTGGGGCTCGGAGCGCTGTTCGCCGCGGCGTGCAGCGACGACAACAACGGCCCCGGTGGCACGCCGCCCGCGACGCCGAGCGGTTTGACGGCCGTGGTGAACGGGAGCCAGGCTGACCTGAGCTGGAATGCCGTGGCCGGGGCGACGAGCTACCTGGTGGAGCGTTCCACCGCGCCGTGCGCGAGCTATGCCCAGCTGGCCGAAGTGACCACCACCAGCTACTCCGATCTCACCGTCGTCCCCGGGACCCAGTACTGCTACCGGGTCGCCGCCAGGAACGCCGATGGCACGAGCCCGCCTTCCTCGCCGGTGCTCTTCGCGATCGCGGGGCCGAAGGTGGCGGTCCTCACCAGTGTCCCGTCCAGCCGGACCCTTTTCAAGGACACGCTCTACATTCTGAGCGGCTACGTGAAGGTGAGCAACGGCGCCACGCTCACCATCCAGGCCGGCACCACGATCGTGGGGGACACGCTCACGCCGGGAAGCTCGCTCTGGATCCTCCGGGGCTCCCGGATCGACGCGCAGGGGACCGCCGCGGAGCCCATCGTGTTCACCTCCCAGCGGGCGCCGGGGCATCGCAAGCCGGGCGACTGGGGTGGCATCATCATCATCGGCAACGGTCTCATCAACCGGGCCGGGGTGATCAACACCGAGGGGCCGCAGGGTGTCGCCGAGAACTACGGCGGGGGCAACAACAACGCCGACAACAGCGGCATCCTGCGGTATGTCCGGATCGAGTTCGCCGGTTACGACGTTTCCGGCGGCAACAACTCGGAGCTGAACGGCCTCTCGCTTTACGCGGTGGGGAGCGGCACCACGCTCGAGTACATCGAGGTCCTCGCCGGGCTGGACGACTCTTTCGAGTGGTTCGGGGGCGCGGTGGATGCGCGGTATCTCGTCTCCTACGAGTCGGGCGACGATCATTTCGACTGGGCCGAGGGTTATCAGGGCCGGGTGCAGTACGCGATCGGGTTCCAGTCGCAGCGCCTCCAGCCCGCGCCCGGAACCGGCACGGTGTCCACGGATCCGCAGGGCATCGAAGCCGACGGATGCAACGGCTCGGGATGCACCCTCGGCTTCCGGAGCCTCCCCTACTCCGATCCCGTCTTCGCCAACGTGACGCTGGTCGGCATGGGGGCCAACGAAACCACCTCGGCCGGCGGGTTCGGCGCGGTGCTCCGGCGCGGCACCAAGGGCTTCATCGCCAACAGCATCATCGCGAACTGGAAGGCCCAGGCGCTCACGGTGCGCGACAGCGTGACGGGCAACATCCTGGCTGCCGATTCGCTCAACCTGGTGGACTTGGTCCTCGCGGCCAATGCCGCGGACTACGACCCGAGCGGGACCAACTATGGCCAGGCCGCGAACTTCGCCGCCGACAATCACCGGACGGCGGCCTCCGTGAACGCCATCATCGCCAGCACGAATCCGGCGGCGCTGGACTGGACGCCGGCCGGGGTGGCCGCCTCGGGATGCGGCACCATCGCGTTCCCGGCGGGCCGCACGGCCAACTTCTTCGGCGGCACGCTGGCGCCCACCACCTACTGCGGCGCCGCCGATCCCGCCGGACCCAAGTGGTGGCAGGGCTGGACGGTGTACGCGGCGAACTGAAGCCGCCGGGATTGGCGGACGCAGCGAGCGGGCGGGTGACGGGTGTGGTCTCTCGTCACCCGTTCCTTGCCCCGCCTGCTGTGCTGCCTGCCGCCGGCCGGGCAATGCCCTGATCGGAGTAACCGCGGATGCGCCTTGTCTTCGCGCTTCTGGCCGCCGCCGGCCTGGCGCCGAGCTGTTCCGCGCCGCGGCCCCGCGAGCCCGCGCTTGCGGCGAGCGCCGTGGACAGCGCGCTCCCTCCCGCCGAGGCGTTACGGCGGTTCCGGAGGGAGATCCCGGAGGTCGCCGCTCTTCAGGGCGGCGCCACCACCCGGGACGGGCTCGTCGAACGCTTCGTCCATGCCCTGGAGGCCAGGGACACGGTGGTCCTTGCCGCCTTGGTCCTCACCCGGGCGGAGTTCGCCTGGCTCTACTACCCGACGAGCCGGATGGCCCGGCCTCCCTACGAGCTCCCGCCCGACCTCGCGTGGTTTCAACTCGACCTCCGGGGCCAGCGCGGGATCGCCGCCGCGCTCGAGGCGTTCGGCGGGAGGCGGCTTGCCTATCGAGGATACGATTGTCCGCAGAAGCCGGTCGTCGAGGGACGGAACCGCCTCTGGGCGCCGTGCCTGGTCCGGCTGGCCGGGCCGGGCGGCCGGGAGGAACGGCTGCGTCTCTTCGGAGCGATCCTGGAGCGGGGCGGTGTGTGGAAGTTCGTCAACTACTCGAATCGCCTGGATTAGGCCGCGGGGCCGACCCTTCTTCCGGCCAGGCGGGCCAGCGAGCAGCCGCGGAAGACGCGGAACGACGCAGAGAGGGGGCGACGTGCCAGCCGGTCCTGATCAGGCCGACGGGCCCCGGCCCCTCGAGCACGAAGCACCGCTGGATGAAATGATACCTCCGCGTCCATCCGCGTCCTCCGCGGCCCTTCTCGCCGGGCAGGCCAGCGAGCAGCCGCGGAAGACGCTGAACGACGCGGAGAGGGGGCGACGTGCCAGCCGGTGGTGGTCGGGGATGGTGGCGGGCAGGCCCGCGAGCGCGACGCACCACTCGATAAAAAAACCTACGAGCGAGACCTCCGCGTCCATCCGCGGCCCTTCTCCCCGGCGAGGCCAGCCGCCGCGGAGCATTGGCGCCGCCTAGTACCCTGCTTCCGCGGCCCGCCGGAACGGCTCCAGGGTCACCTGGCCGCGGATCTGGGCTCGCACGGAATCGGCGCTGGGCGCCGCCCAGTAGTTCCCGCCGGCATCGAGCGTCACGGCATCCACGAACCAGCGCCCGACGTTGAGGAAGACGTTGCCAGTCACCCGGGCATCGGCGCCGGCCGCGTCCACGACCAGCGCGTCCTGCACCGCGTCGAAGAGATTGCCGAGCAGGCGCGCGCGAGTGGTCCGCTCGAGCACGATCGCGCGGCGCACCTTGGCGATCGTGTTATCGGTAACCCGGTAGTCGGTGCTGGGTTCCGCGTCGGGCCGCGGCGCGAAGAGCCGGATCCCCGACTCGCCGCCGATGATCGTGTTGCCCGCGAGCTCGTTCTCGGCGCCGTGTTCGATGGCGATCCCGGCGGTACGCGAGCCGATCACCACGTTTTGCCGCACCACGTTGCCGCGGGAGAAGCCCAGCCAGAAGCCGTACTCGGCGCTGTCGGCGCGATTCTCGAGGAAGACGTTCCAGCTGCTGAAGGTCGCCTCGAAGGCATTGTGGTAGGCATGCGAGGCGTCGTTGCGGATCACGACGTTGCCGATGGACGGACTCAGGAGCGGCTGGTGGCCACTCAGGAAGAACCCGTCGCCGGACCAGGTGAGGTCGTTGTCGGCGATGAAGTTCGAGTCGCTCCGCTCCCGGAGCAGGAGGGCCGCGCTGTCACACCCCCGGCGATAGGTCGGGCTCTCGCACCGGACGTTGTGATGCGCCCGGTTTCGGAGGATGGCGTTGCGCGAGGATTTCCAGAGATGGATCCCCCAGCCGGAGTTGCCGGAGACGTCGTTGTCCACCAGCACCGCCTCCCGGCTCTCGAAAAGGCCAATGCCGTTCTGCGCCCCTCTTGCCGTCACTCCCCAGACCCGCGCTCCGCTGGTGCCTTTCAGGTAGAGTCCGGCGCCATACGCTTCGAAGGTGTCCGGCCGGGCGATGTTCAGCCAGTCGGCCTCATCGAAGTGGTCCGGGGTGGAGCGGAGGGCCTGGGCCCGGGACCCGCTCAGGTTGACCCCGCTCACCTGGTGGCCGCGCCCGCCCTCCAGCCGGATGCCGAACCGGTACCCGCGGATCCGGCCACCCCGGATGGTCACACTGTCCACGTTGCGGCCGAGGACACCGACGCCGACGAAGCGGCTGGGCACGGAGTCGCCGGACTCGAGCGTCACCCCGGTGAGATCGAGCGTCACCCCGGGTGCGGCGATCACGATGACGCCCCGCTCGGTGGGGTCGGGAATCCGATACCGCCCCGCGCAGATTCGGACGTCGCCCCTGACCACGGTGCCGGCGCGGTCCAGCCTGAGACAGGGCGCCTCCCGGGCGCCCGGCGCCGCGGCGGCCAGCAGGAGGCCGAGTACCGGACTGGACAGGAGCAACGGGCTCATGGCCTGACCACAAATCCTTGCCGCCGGAGGTAGGCCCGCGCCTGCGAGAGGGAACAGCCCTGGTCGTGGAAGATCGAGGCGGCGAGCACACCGTGCGCCCCGGCCTCGAGGGCCTGGGCCAGATGCTCCAGCGTGCCCGCGCCGCCCGAGGCGATCACCGGGATCCGCACCCGGGCGGCCGCCTGGCGAATCAGCGCGAGATCGTAGCCTTCGAGGGTGCCGTCGCGGTCCATGGACGTGAGGAGGATCTCCCCGGCGCCGAGTGCCTCGCTGCGGTCGAGCCAGGCGAGGGCGTCGAGCCCGGTCGGCTCGCGGCCCCCGGTGACGTACACCTCCCAGCGGGGAGATTCGCCCGAGCCGTCGGGGAGCCTTCGCACGTCCACCGCCACCACCACGCACTGGCTGCCGTAACTCTCGGCCAGGCGGCGGACCAGATCCGGATCGCGGACGGCGGCGGTGTTCACGGCCACCTTGTCGGCGCCCGCCCGAAGCGCCAGCCCCGCATCCTCCACGGAGCGGATCCCGCCGCCCACGGTGAACGGGATGAAAATCGTATCCGCCACCCGGGCGACCATCTCCAGGGTGGTCCGCCGGGCCTCATGGCTCGCCGAGATGTCGAGGAAGACCAGCTCATCGGCCCCCTCCGCGTCGTACCGCGCAGCCTGCTCCACGGGATCGCCCGCGTCCCGCAGGGACTGGAAGTGCACGCCCTTGACCACGCGCCCATTGGCGACGTCGAGACAGGGAATGATACGGCGGGCGAGCATGAGGGGACGGTAAACGGTGAACGGTGAACGGTAAACGGGGGTGGGGAACGGTAAACGGTCAATCGGGAAGGGGAAATGGGCCGACCGCCGCCGGGGAACCCTGGACCGCCTTCTGCGATCCGTTCACCGCAGGTCCGGTGCGGCGATCCGGAGCACATCTTCCAACGCTCCGGCGTCTCCCGTGCCGAGCAGGATCGTCAGATCGTCCAGCGCGCGGCGCTCGCGGGGCCAGGCCAGCCGGGGGCGGGCCTCGGCGAACGGCAGCCAGGCAAAATCGTCGTGCTCTGCGCTCAGGCGCACCGGCCCGCCGCGGACGAACGCGGCGAAGACCGGGATGAGGCCGATCTCGTCGGTCCGGTGCCGGTAGAACAGCTCCACCCGGCTCAGGTTGTAGAACCGTTCCGCGACGAGCCCGGTCTCCTCGCCGAGTTCGCGAAGCGCCGCTTCCGGGGGGCGCTCGCCCGGCTCCACACTGCCGTGGACGACCTCCCAGGCTCCCGGCGAGCGGCCTCCGGCCGCGCGCCGGAGGATCAGGAGCTCGAAGGCCCCGGCCGTCTGGCGGACGGGATACACATCCACGAACGAGACGCGGACGTCGGTCACGGTTCCCAGGCAGCGAAACGGCCAAGCAGCGCGAGACCGGCGCGCTGAGACTTCTCGGGGTGGAATTGCACGCCGAGCACGTTGTCCTGGCCCACGATGGTGGGGAACGGCCCGCCATAGTCGCCCAGGGCGAACACGGCCTCCTGGGGCAGCGCGGCCGGGTGGTAGCTGTGCACGTGATAGAAGAACGGCGGCTCCGGACCGACCAGGGTTCCCACTACCGGATGGCGGCGGCCCGGCTCGGTGAGCTCGACGCCCGCCCACCCGACGTGGGGCACGGGCAGGCCCACCCGGAATCGCCGGACCTCCCCAGGGAGGAGACCCAGCCCGCAGGCGTCCGGAGCCTCCTCGCTGCGCGAGAAGAAGAGCTGCATGCCCAGGCAGATGCCGAGCACCGGCCGCCCGGCCCGGGCCACCTCGCGGACCGCGTCGTCCAGCCCGCGCGCCCGGAGGTTCTTCGTCGCCTGACCGAAGTGGCCCACACCGGGCACCACGAGGCGGTGGGCGTCGCGAACGGCCTCGGGATCGGCGCTGAGCACGGCGGCGTGCCCGGCGGCGGTGAGGGCCCGCACCACGCTCCGGAGGTTGTTCACGCCATAGTCCACCACGACGATCACAGGACACCCTTGGTAGAAGGCACGCCGGTCACGCGCGGATCGAGGCGCGTGGCCTCGTCCAGCGCGCGGGCGAAGGCCTTGAACGCGGCCTCGACGATGTGGTGTGGGTTCTCGCCCCGGACGAGATCGAGGTGGACCGTGAGCCCGGCGTTGAGCACCAGAGCCCGGAAGAACTCGGGGGTGAGGAACACGTCGTAGTCCCCCAGCATCTGCCACTTGGGAATCTCGATCTGGTAGGCGAGATAGGGCCGGCCCGACACGTCCACCACCGCCCGGACCAGGGCGTCGTCGAGCGGCACGTAGGCATCCCCGTAGCGGCGAATGCCGGCCCGGTCCCCCAGCGCGGCCCGGAGCGCCTGGCCCAGCACGATGCCGGTATCCTCGACGGTGTGGTGGCCGTCCACTTCGAGGTCGCCACGCGCCGTGAGCTCGAGATCGAGCAACGCATGGCGGGCCAGCGCCTCGAGCATGTGGTCGAAGAACCCGATACCGGTTCGCACCCGGGCGCTACCCTCCCCGTCGAGGGCAAGCGAGACCGTGATCTCGGTTTCGCGGGTCTGGCGGGTCAGTCGGGCGGTTCGGGCCATGGCGGAGCGGGTCGGGGTCCTGGCGGTTGCCGGTGACGGGGTACGGCCGACCGGCGACGGGGGCTCGGAAGACTGCCGATCGGACCACCGAAAGGTAGGCTGAGGCGCCGGGAAGGCCCAAGTCCCGGACTATCTCCGTTGCGATCCCTCTGGCGCCTCCGCCAGAATCGCCCCCAGCGCGGCCACCACCGCGTCCGTATCTTCCGCCGTCCCCACCGAGATCCGGAGGCACTCCGCCAGCCGGTCGCCGCCGGAGACATCGCGCACCAGAATGCCGTGCTCTTCGATGAGCCGGCGAAAGACGGTCCGGGCCGGTACGGCGTCGCAGCGCACCAGCACGAAATTGGCCGCCGTGGGAAACACGTGGAGGCCGGGCAGCGCCCCGAGCCGCGCTACCAGCCGCTCGCGCTCGGCCTTGATCGCGGCCACCTGCGCCGCGAAACGGTCCGACGCCTCGAGGGCCGTCTCGGCGGCGGCCAGGGTGATGGCGTTCACGTTGTAGGGTAGCTTGGCCTTGGCGATCTCGCGGGCGAGGGCCGGATGGGCGAGCCCGTAACCGAACCGGAGGCCGGCCATGCCCATCGCCTTGGAAAAGGTGCGGAGCACCACCACCCGCGCCTCGCGCCGGAGCAGGTCGAGTGCGGTGGGGCCGCCGAAGTCCTGGTAGGCCTCGTCGCAGACGATGAGCGCGGCGGTCTCGCGCAGCAGTCGTTCCACCGCGCCCTCCGGCAGCGCCGAGCCGGTGGGGTTGTTCGGCGAATTGACGACGATCACCCGCGCGTGGACCTGGCGGGCGGCGGCCACCAGGGCGTCCACGTCGTAGCCGAAGTCCGCCCCCAGGGCGACCGGCACGTAGCGGCCGCCGTTCACGGCGGTGAGCAACCGGTAGAGCGCGAAGGTCGGGGTCGGGGCCACCACGGCGTCGCCCTCGCCCACGATCACGGCGAGGGTCGCCTGGATCAGCTCGTTCGACCCGTTGCCCACCAGAACACCTTCCGGCACCCAATCGTGGCGGGCGGCGAGGGCCCCTGCCAGCGCCTGGGGCACGAAGGCGGGATAGCGGTTCCAGGGCGCCGCGGCCGCGCGGTCGAGGATGCGCCGCTTCAGGTCTGCCGGGACGTCGAACGGCGATTCGTTCTGGTTGAGCTTGCGCGGCGTGACCGGCGCCTCGAGGCTGTACGGGGCCTGGGCCCGCACGGCGGGCTTGACCAGCGCCAGGGCGGCAGCCGGATCGGGGAGCGGGGAAGAGTCGCTCAGCTCCGTCGGCGGGTGAGCACCACTTCCAGCCGTTTCGACAGCGCCTTGGCCCGGAAGGGTTTGGTCAGGAAATCGTCGGCACCGAGCTCGAAGACCCGTACCTCGTTGTCCTCGTCGCCCTTGGCCGTGAGCACGATGATCGGAATGTGCCGGGTGGCGGTCCGGGAGCGAAGCTCGGACAGGACCGAGTAGCCGTCCAGGCCCGGAAGATTGAGGTCGAGCACGATGATGTCCGGGGCATACCGGTCCACCTGGTCCAGCGCCTCGACGCCGTTGCGGGCCTCGACCACCTCGTACCCGTCGCGCACCAGCAAGTCTTTCATGACCCGGCGGAGCTGGTCTTCGTCATCCACCAGGAGGACGCAGGCACTCTTCCGGGTCGCGGCGACGCCGGCTCCGTCGCCCAGGTCTTCCTCGAGGAGTTCGAAGGCGGCCGCGAGATCCGGTTCGGCCCGGAGCGGCGCGGCCGGTGGAGGCGGGGCCACCGGTTCGACCACTGCGCTCCCGGCGGGCTGCGGGGTGCGGCGGGGCGGCGGCGCGGGAGCGGAGGACGCCGGCCGGACGGGTCGCCCGCCCGAGGAGGCGAGGGCCGACGCCGCCGCGCCGTCCGAGACCGGCACGTCCACCACCCGGAGCAGCTCCTCCACGCCGGTCTCGCCCATGAGCACATGCCGCAGCCCGCTCTCGAAGAGCGATCGCATGCCGTTGGCCCGGCCCGCCTCGGCGATCTTGTCGGCCGTGGCGCCAGCGCCGATCAGCCGCTCCAGCTCGGCGCTCATGGTGAGCACCTCGACGACCGAGAACCGGCCCCGGTACCCGGTCATCGCGCAGTCGGGGCACCCCACCGCCCGGTAGATCGTGGTCCCCGGCGGGATGTAGCGCCGGATCCGTTCGGGAGGCGGCTGGTCGTTCACCTCGCGGCAGGTGGGACAGAGCCGGCGCATCAGGCGCTGGGCCACGACGCCGCGCAGCGCGGAGGCCAGCTTGTAGGGCTCGATCCCAATGTCCACCAGCCGGGTCACGGCGTTCGGCGCGTCGTTGGTGTGGAGCGTCGAGAGCACCAGGTGGCCGGTGAGCGAGGCCTGCACCGCGATCGTGGCCGTCTCCCGATCGCGAATCTCGCCTACCAGCACCACGTCCGGATCCTGGCGGAGGATGGACCGCAGGGCGGAGGCAAAGGTGAGCCCCGCTTTCTCGTTGACCTGCACCTGCACGATCCCCTTCCCCAACCGGTATTCGACCGGATCCTCCACCGTCACGATGTTCACGCCCTCGCTCTGCACGATCCGGATGCAGGAGTAGAGAGTCGTGGTCTTGCCCGATCCGGTAGGGCCGGTGACGAGGATGATCCCTTCCTTGTTGTTGAGCAGGTTGTGGATCGCGGTCCGCTCGTCCTCCTGCATGCCGAGCGCGTCGAGCGAGAGCAGCGTGGCACTCGCGTTCAGGATCCGGATGACGACCTTCTCGCCCAGCGAGGCCGGGAGGGTGGAGACCCGGAGGTCCACCGGCTGGCCGTTCACCGCCACCCGCGCCCGCCCGTCCTGGGGCCGGAGGCGGTCGGCGATGTCGAGGCCCGACATGATCTTGATCCGCGAGATGAGCGGGGCGCCCGCCGAGCGCGGGATGGTCATCACCTGGCGCAGGACGCCGTCGATCCGGTAGCGGACCGCCACGCCGTGCTCGCCGGGCTCGACGTGGATGTCGCTGGCCCGGGAGAGGATGCCGTCGGAGAGCAGCAGGTCCACGAGCCGGACCACCGGCCGCTGGCTCGCTTCCTCCGCCGAGGCCCGCAGGTCCTGCAGCTCGTCCACGTCCTCGAGCTGCTGCACCTGAAGGTCCTCGTCCATCCCGCCCAGCAGCTCCGCCATCTGGGAGGAGCCGCGGTACAGCTCGTCCAGCTTCTGCGCGATCTTGCCGGGCGCGCAGAGGAAGGTCCGCACTTCGCGGCCGGTGGCGAAGGCGAGATCCTTTTCGGCATCGATGTCGAACGGGTTCGCCGTGGCGATCTCCAGCACCGAATCGGTCACACGGAGCGGGAGGATCTTGAAGCGCCGGACCAGCGGCTCCGGGACCGCGTCGCGCACGTTCTCCTGGATCTGATTCAGGTCCGCGACGGGAAGGCGGAACCGGGCCGCGGCGAGGCGCAGGATGTCGTCATCGGTGGCGAGCTTGCGGCGCACCACGGCGTCCCAGAGCGACTGGGGCTCGGAGGAGGCCTCCTGCCTCAGCTCGTCAATGGTCCCGGGGGGGAGTGCCCGCTCCAGGGTCGGAACCAGCCACTCGTCGGTAAACTGCATGCCGCTCCAGAAAGGGTGCCGTTCGCGAGGCCCTCGGCCCTGCCACGAAAGCTAAGCGGGGGCCGTCACCAAGAAAGGGCTGCGGGGTCCGCCGCTCACAGCACCTCCCACCACTCCCGGCTGACGTCGAGACTCACCCCGAGCCGGCCGGTCCGGAGCGACACGCCGGCCTCGAGCCGGAACAGGTGCAGGAACCACTCCACGGCGAGGCCCGCGACGGGCCGGACGCCGTCGCTCGGGCGCCAGGGCACCCCGGGGACGGCGCCGCCGGACCAGCCCGCGCCCACGAACGGCGCGAGGGTCACGGTCTGCCCCGTCGAGGCGAACGGCCCTAGCGGCACGGCGGGAAAGGGCGCGTCCACCCGC
>DATLYZ010000015.1:0-3805 GCA_035574255.1 Gemmatimonadales bacterium
GGACCCACGTAAATCCCGCAGGTGTTCGGCGTCCCCGTCACGGCCGGGTTGGTCATCGTCGCCTTCCACCCCGCCGCGTTCACGTAGGTGAGCGCCAGCACGTTCCCCTGGCTCGGCGTGAAGGTGACCTTGCCCGCGCCACCCGTGCCGTTGACCTGCGGACCGTTCGTTATACTGCCAGCGTAGTCGTTGTTATCCGAGAAGAACGCCTCCTGGGCCGTCACCAGGTTGCGGAGGTCGGACTTCATCGAAGACACGATCGCCTTCTCCTTGGTGTTGGCGAACTTCGGGATCGCGATGGCGGCCAGAATGCCGATGATGACCACCACGATCAGGAGTTCGATCAGCGTGAAACCCTTGCGAGTCATCTCCTGCCTCCCAATGATGTCCAGGTTCTTACCGGACTCATGCGAAACCGGTTTACCCCATGCTGCTTCAAGCAACCGATATGCCAGCCGTGGGTCGCGTGGTCTAACGTAGAATGCCTCAACAGTTTACCATGGATTTCCTGCCCCCATGATCACCGCCGGACCCGAGGGGAAAGGTGCAAATCCCACCTCGGGACCGCATTCTGCCCGGGGGTCACGGGTCGCCGGACCAGCCTCTTACCTCCAAAACCACAGGCCGCACCGTTCTCGCCAAGGCCCGCCGAACGGCGCAGGCCGAACGAGCGATCCCGGCCTGATCCATGACGAGCAGCGAGTCCGACGCCGATCGTCCCGCCAGCACGGTTCCGACCACCTCGCTCCGGCCTCGGAGGACCACGGACCCGGAAGCGGCAACCACCCCGTAGAACCGGAAGTCGCCATCGAGCACGAGGTCACCCTCACCGAGCAGGATCCCCTGGCCGGTGCCGCTCTGGATCACGGTCCCGGAACGCACCCCGACGAGCCGGAAGTGGTCGAAGCAAGGGTGGACCGGATCCTCCGGCGCCCCCCAGTTGAGGCCGGCTGAGCTGGAGCAAACACCCCCCTGGGCGAGGGGCCCGACGCCGGTGACCGTGTTGCCTACCAGGGTATCGACCGCGGGCCAGAGCGAGCGGAGATGCGCAAGGTGTGCAGGTCCCGCCCCGGCGGTGTCGCCGGCAACCGGCGGCTGGCCCCCGAGACAGCCCGGGCCGCCACAACCGCTGGTATCTACCGTCGAGCCGGCCTGGGCCAGTATGGCGGGGCCCGGAAGCGCGGGACTCGGGCAGAGTGAATCCCATCCGGCCGGTACCTGGTCGAGACCGGAAACTCTGGCGAGACCGCCCATCCGCACCGGCCCGCTGATCCAGGCCGCGGCGCTGTCAGGGGACGCAGACCGGACCAGCATCACCAGCACGGCCTGGGTTTCCCGTGCGATCACCATCGCATCAGCATCGCGGCGCTCTCCTGACATCACTATCTCGTACAGACTCTTGCCCAGACGGCGTATCGAGTCAACCGATGCCGCGGTGGGGGTAAGAGCGGTGACCCCCGCGCCCATGTTACCCCCCACCGGCAGGCTTTCCGGCCCGAGCGCGTGCCAGTCGTCAAGGACTCTCGCCAGGCCGGCCTGCGCGGCCCACGCGGCCGCGGCGGACCCGAGACTCTGGCGGGCGGTGATCCGCTCCAGCCGTGCCCCAGAAAGCGCGATCGCGCCGAGTAGCCCGAGGGCCATCACCGTGGCCATCGCGACGAGGAGCGAGGCTCCGCGGCGGTTCATGGAGGCCCCAGGTTGCGCGGAGCGAGGTTCAGGGCGACGCTGTCGCCGGAAGCGGCGAGGACGAGCGACAGGGAGCGCACCGAGGCCGGCCCGGGCACCGCCCTGCCCGAGGAATCGAGCCCGGTGAGCCGGAGCCCGGCAGGATCGAGGGGCCCGTGCACGGGCTGGGTCGGCTCTCCGGCGCTCACCGAGCGAGCCCCGAGCCACCACTGGCCCAGCGACTGGTAGAGCCGGAGCTGCATGATCTCGAAGGTCCGTACCGGCACCAGGGCGGGCAGTGGCGTGCCGGCCAGGCGAGCGCTGTCGAGCGTGGTCCGGAGCGCGAGGGCCGGAGCGCCGCCGCAGGAGGCCGGCGCCAGGCTCTGAATGGGCCCGGCGATCCAGTGCCGGGGAACCGCCATGCCGCTATCGGAAAAGAGGGGTACCAGCACGCTATCGCGACCCGGTTGGGGGAGGCGCCAGCCCCGTGCCTGATCGAGGCGGATCCTCACCTCGGCGGTGGTGACGGTGCAGGCCAGCCCGGCCAGCCGCATGGCGCGGTAGGTGACCGAGTCGGACCCGAGGGCCAAGAGATCCGATCCGCCGGAATCCCTGCCGAGCCCTTCCAGTTCGCGCCGGAGGAACGCGGCCCCGCCGTGGAGCGCCGCGGCGCGCGCTCCGTGCTCCAGGACCGTGCGGGCGAGGCGCTCGCCGGAGACGAGGAGCCGGACGCCGACCAGCCCCAGGATGCCGAGGAGTACCAGGGCCACCAGGGCATCGGCCAGGATGGCCCCGGTTCGGCGGCTGCTCATGCTCCGCACCGGATTCGGGTGCTCAAGGTGTCCACGCGGGGCGGCAGGCCCCGGCTCAACTCGAGGGTGACCCGGAACCCGTGACCGGTCGGGGTCATTTGCCAGCGTTCGCTGACGCCGTCGCCGTGGGAGGCCGTGCCGCCGCCCAGGCTGAAGCACAGGCCCGGGTCTCGGCTCTGCCGGACCAGCAGCTCGAGCCGATTCCTCGCGTGAATGGCCGCGTGGGAATCCAGCCGGGCCTCTCGGAGGCTCCGGAGCGTGAGGAGCGCGGTGCCGCTCCCGCCCAGGACACCGAGCGCCAGCACCACGACGGCGATCAGGCACTCCAGGGTGGCCATCCCTTCTGCCGCGCGGCCGGGCATTCGACTTTCCTCACCATCGGGACGAGCGGAATCTGACGCTTGAACGGGAGGGAGCCGGTGCTCCAGGAACGCACCGAGGTACCAGGAAATGCGGGGAGAAAAGCGGAACGGGGCGGCGCCGGTTGGCACCGCCCCGTTCTGTACGGCACAGCCTGTGAGCTTACCAGCAGGCCGGGGCACCTTCCTGGGTCACCGCCGCGTTGGGCGGGGCGGCCGTCCCCACGTACACCCCGCAGGTACTCGGGGTCCCTGTGATCGCCGGGTTAGTGATGGTAACGGCCCAGCCACCAGCGGTTACGTTCGTGAAAGCACCGAGCTGATTCCCCTGGCTCGGTACGAACGCCACCGTACCAGGACAGCCGTTGGCCTGTGCGGCAGCGGCCCCGTTGGCGTAGCAGTTGTTATCCGAGAAGAACGCTTCCTGGGCCGTCACCAGGTTGCGGAGATCGGACTTCATCGAAGCCAGGATCGCCTTCTCCTTGGTATTGGCGAACTTCGGGATCGCGATGGCGGCCAGAATGCCGATAATGACCACCACGATCAACAGCTCGATCAGGGTGAAGCCCTTGCGATTCATGATGTCCCTCCGTGTGTTAGTCCGACTGCCCCTCGGACCAGGGTGAGCCGCAGCCGGACCACCCGGCCGTCGCCCGTGAATGAAAGCAAAGCCCATACCCGGCTGCGCTAGCGTGGTAAGTCATTGCAAAACAATGTGTTGGATCAAGCGACCCCCTCCGGTTTTTCGTGTCGAGCCCCGCGATATCTCGCAAAACGCCAACCCGGTTCAGTCTGAAACGATTCCGGGTCCGCCAGCTCACCCTCCCGCTGCCTGCTGTTCCTCGTACCGGCTCAACTTCCGGTACAGCGTCGAGGGGTCAATCCCCAGCACTTCGGCCGCCCGGGTCTTGTTCCCGCCCTCCGCCTGGAGCACGTACATGATGTAGGCGCGCTCGATCACCTCGAGCG
>DATLYZ010000016.1:0-34641 GCA_035574255.1 Gemmatimonadales bacterium
TGCTGCACTCGCTGGAGGACGCCCAGGCCGCCGGCCGGCTGGCGAGCCGGCTCCGGACCCTGGTCTTTCCCAGCCTCATGGTGATCGATGAGATCGGCTACCTCCCGATCAGCCGGACCGGGGCCATGCTCTTCTTCCAGCTCTTGAGCCGCCGCTACGAGCACGCCTCCACCGTGCTCACCAGCAACAAGAGCTTTGACGAATGGGGCGAGATCTTCGGCGACGACGTCATGGCCGCCGCCCTGATCGATCGCCTGGTCCACCACTGCCACATCGTCAACATCCGGGGGAACAGCTATCGCCTGCGCCAGCACACGGAGCTGGCCCGGCTCCTCCATGGCTCCCCCGCCGACCGCCGCCCCCGGCGGCAGGAGGCCACCCGCTCCACCTAGGGCTCAGCCCCCGGGATTTGTCCCATTTTCAATCGGTAGGACTGTCCCATTTTCAACCGGAATTGACAATGCGGCCGCAGCGGCCTTCTGGAGAGCTGGGCTAGAAGCCGCGGAGGACGCGGAGGGCCGCGGAGTCGGGGCGGCGCGCGGGCCAGCGCCAACCCGGGCGGTGGCCGGCGGGGAACCGCGACGAGACCAGAACGAACGATGCGGCCGCGCCGCTCCGCGGCGGTCTTCTGGCCAGGCGGCCGAGAGGGTGCGGAGGACGCCGAGGACGGGCCGACACCCGGTGGGACCTCGACCGCCCCCGCTTCCTGGCCCGGGGACGCTCGACCGCTGCGGCAAGGAGAGCCCGCCGCCGCTGGCAAGGAAAGGTGTTCGACGATGCCCCTTCTTTCCCGCTGGTTCGCGCGCACCGCCTTCCTGGCCCTGGTGTTCTCGTTAGGGATCGAGATCGCGCTGGCCGCCCGTGCGGCCGGCATCGGGCGCCTGGCCGGTCCCCTGCACCTCCTCGCCCTGCACCTCTTCACGGTCGGGTGGTTACTCCAGCTCATCGCGGGGGTCGCCTACTGGATGTTCCCCCGGCATCCGACGCACCCGCCCCGCGGCCCCGAATGGCCCGGCTGGCTCGCCTACGGGCTCCTCAATAGCGGTCTGGCTTTCCGGGCCTGGGGTGAACCGTGGCGGGCGGTGGGCGGACCAGGCTGGCCGCTCGTCCTCTCCTCGGTGCTTCAGTTCGGCGGCGCCGTCGCCCTCGCGGCGCTCCTCTGGCCTCGGATCCAGGCCCGCTGACATGCCCCCGCTGAGCCGCTGGATGCTCCGCCTCGCCCTGCTCTACCTGGTGGTGGGAAGCGGGTTCGGCGCATGGCGCCTCGCGGCACCGGCGACCGGTCTCCCCGACGCAGGCTTCCTCGGCCCGGTCCACCGCGACCTCATGCTCTTCGGCTGGCTGACCCACCTCGCCCTGGGAACCGGTTACTGGATCCTCCCCCGCCTGGCCGGGCCGGAGCCGCGCGGGAGCTCCCGGCTCGCCTGGCTCAGTTTCGCCTTCCTCACCGCCGGCATCGTGCTCTCCGCGCTGGCGGCGACCGGTGGCCCGCCCGGCCCGCCCGCACTCTCCCCCGCCATCGGCCGCGCCGCGTCGGGACTCGGCATCGCCGGCTTCGTCCGGCTGCTGTGGCCTCGAGTGCGGCCGTTCGGGAGCGGATCAGGGGAGTGGGGGAAAAGCAGGCAGACAGGAGGATAGGTCGCCTCCACGTCCGTCCACGGCCGCCCGCGGCCCGTGGCCGGGCTTCCTATCCCCGGCGGGGAGTCAGGTCGGCCACCGTCGTCTCGCGAAAGAACGCCGCCACCCGCTCCGAAACCTGCTTCCACTTGCGGTGCGCGGCACAGGGCGTCTGGTCACTGCACACCGGCAGGCCCAGCAGGCAGGCTCGTCCGGAGGAGATCTCATCGAACGGGCGAACCACCTCGAGCAAAGTGATGGCCGTCGCGGGCCGAGCCAGGCGAAAGCCTCCGAACTTCCCGCGGGTCGAGTCCAGCACGCCGGCGCGGCACAGCAGATGGAGGGTCTTGGAGAGATAGTTCTGCGGGATGCCGAGCTCCGCGGCCAGGCGAGCCGCTCCGATCGGATGGTCCTCCCCGGCAGCCGCGATCGTCAGGACGGCCCGTAGCGCGTATTCCGCGGTCTGCGACAGCACCGACCCTCCTCGCCAGGATGAAGAACTCTTACCGAAAGTAAAGTCATATGCTCATGATAATATCACAATATTTCGGCCCGTCTGGGACTGCCCGGCGCAGGCCGCCCGCCACCACGGATCCGGAGAGCGCAGCATGAAGAACACTTCATCTCGCGTTCACCTTCATGAAAGCGCCGCACGTCTATCATCTGCCGGCATCACGCCGAGGAGCCGATCGCGCCTCGGTACCGTCGCTTCGCCGAGCGAAGCTCACCGTTGAACGAGGTCAGCTTTCATGGGCCGCCACCTCCTTCCCTCGCTGGTCCTGGCCGCGGCGATGCTGGTCGCCGGATGCGGCGGGGACAAGCCGCAAGCGGGCGCCGCCGCCCCACCCGCCGCCGGAGCGGGCGAACTCACCCCGTTCCAGCTCGAGCACGGCATCGGGCCGGTGACCCAGCCGGTTGCACTCGAGGGCAAGGTTGACGAGGCGCTCGCCGCCAAGGGGAAGGCCTTGTTCGAAACCAAGTGCTCGGCCTGCCACAAGATGACCGAGAAGTATGTGGGCCCGCCGCTCGGCGATGTGCTGGCGCGGCGCACGCCGGCCTATGTCATGAACATGATCTTGAACCCCGAGGGGATGTACACCAGGCATCCCACGGCGAAGCAGCTCCTCGGTGAGTACATGACACAGATGCCGAACCTCGGCCTCACCCAGGAGGAGGCTCGGCAACTGGTCGAATACTTCCGCACTCAGGCCACTTCAAAAACCGGCAGTTGAGGCCGGCCCTCACAGGAGAGTGTCCATGTCGCGTTCCCCGTCCTGGACCCGCGTCGTCACCGGCGGCTTGCTGCTTCTCGCGGCAGGTGTCGCCGCGTGCGGGAAGACCACCTCGCAGGCCGGCGCGGCGGCTGACGCCGCGGCGAAGGTCTACGTGCCCCCCGGCCAGTACGACGAGTTCTACATGTTCGCCTCCGGCGGTTTCAGCGGGCAGGTCGCCGTGTACGGGCTCCCGTCAGGGCGGCTGCTCCGCGTGATTCCGGTCTTCTCGCAGGACGCCGAGAAGGGCTACGGCTACAGTCAGGACACGCGGGCGATGCTCAACACGAGCTACGGTTTCGTGCCCTGGGATGACGCCCACCACCCCTCCCTCTCGATGACCAACGGGGAGCACGACGGGCGCTGGCTCTTCATCAACGGCAACAACACCCCTCGGATCGCCCGCATTGACATCACCAAGATGGAGACCGAGGAGATCATCGAGATCCCGAACGCCGCCGGCAACCACGCCTCGCCCTTCACGACCGAGAACACCGAGTACGTGGTGGGGGCCACGCGGTTCAGCGTCCCCACCCCGCAGCGGGATGTGTCCATCGCGGAGTACAAATCGAGCTTCGACGGGTTGATCTCCTTCGTGGCCGTGGATCCGGCGACCGGGAAGCTGTCCCTCGCGTTCCAGATCCATATGCCCGGCTTCGACTACGACCTCGCCCGGCCGGGCAAGGGCCCGTCGCACGGGTGGGCGTTCTTCACCTCCTACAACTCCGAGCAGGCCAACACGCTCAAGGAGCGGAACGCCTCCCAGAATGACAAGGACTTCATTGCCGCGGTGAACTGGAAGCAGGCGGAGCAGTGCGTCGCCCAGGGCAAGGCCAAGTCGTGGCCGGCCCGCTACGTGCGTGCCTGGCGTGCCGAAGATGGGCGGGCCCAGAGCGAGACCCTCTCGGGCGCCAAGGTGCTCGAGCCGGCGGATTGCCCGGGCCTGGTGTACTACCTGCCCACGCCGAAGTCGCCTCACGGGGTGGACGTGGACCCCACCGGCGAATACATCGCGGCCGGGGGCAAGCTCGCGGCGCTGATCCCGGTGCATGCCTTCTCCAAGATCCAGAAGGCCATCGCCGACAAGGCGTTCGAGAAGGAGATCCGGGGCATTCCGGTCCTCAAGTACGAGGCGATCAACCAGTGCGAGGTGCAGCAGCCGGGGCTGGGCCCGTTGCACAACGAGTTCGACGCCAACGGCAACGCCTACACCTCGATGTTCATCTCGTCGGAGATCGTGAAGTGGCGGGTGAAGGATTGCACCGTCCTGGATCGGATCCCGGTCTACTACTCCATCGGCCACCTCCTGGTGCCAGGCGGCGATACCCGCAAGCCGTACGGCAAGTACGTGGTCGCGCTCAACAAGATCACCAAGGATCGCTATCTCCCGACCGGTCCCGAGCTCGCCCAGTCGGCGCAGTTGATCGACATCACGGGCGACAAGATGCAGATGCTGCTCGACTTCCCGACCGTGGGCGAGCCCCACTACGCCCAGGCCATTCTGGCGTCGAAGATCAAGGACAAGCAGGTGCGGGTCTATCCGCTGGCAGAGAACCGGCATCCGTTCGCCACCAAATCCGAGAAGGAAGCCCGGGTGGAGCGCAAGGGCAAGGTGGTCAACGTCTACATGACGATGATCCGGAGCCACTTCACGCCGGACAATATCGAAGGGATTCAGGTCGGCGACAGCGTGTACTTCCACCTGACCAATCTGGAGCAGGACTGGGACGTGCCCCACGGCTTCGCCATCACCGGCCAGCGGGACGCGGAGCTGCTGATCATGCCGGGAGCCACGCGCACGAGCCTCTGGGTGCCGGACCGGGTCGGCGTCTTCCCCTTCTACTGCACCGACTTCTGCTCGGCGCTGCACCAGGAAATGCAGGGCTACATCCGGGTCTCCCCGGCAGGCTCCGGCGTGCCCCTCGCCGCCAACGTGCCCAAGTGAAGGTGAACGGTGAACGGTACACGGGGGCGGCAGCGCAGGACCAACTCGTGCTTGCCAGCCAGGCGGCCCGAGCCGTTGACCGCCCCCGTTGACCGCTTCACGTTCACCGTTGACCGTTCACTGTCCAGCTTCCGCGATCTCGAGGACCGGCCCATGACCCGATCCACCCGACTCCTCCTCGCCTTCGGGGCGCTCCTGCTCGCCAGCGCCTACGTGCTGCCACTCTGGCACATCGGGCTCAAGGCGCCGCAGTATCCCGAGGGGCTCGGGCTCTACATCGCGATCGACCGGATCGTGGGCGAGCGGCCTCAGGACCTGGAGAGCATCAACAACCTGAACCACTACATCGGCATGAAGCGAATCACCCCGGAGGACATCCCGGAGCTCAGCATCATGCCGGCGATTCTGGCGGGCCTCATCGCCACAGGCCTGGTGGCCGCGGCGGCAGGCCGGCGCCCCCTGCTCTATGCCTGGACCGCGCTGTTCGCCCTGGGCGCGGCGGCGGGACTGGCGGACTTCTGGAAGTGGGGCTATGAGTACGGCCATGATCTGGATCCGCAGGCGATCATGAAGATTCCCGGCATGAGCTACCAGCCGCCGCTGATCGGGAGCAAGCAGTTGCTCAACTTTTACGCGACGAGCTGGCCCGCGGCGGGAGGGTGGATCGCGCTCGGCGTGCTGGGCATGGCCATTGTCCTCTCGGTGCGCGAATGCCGGCGGGCCCGGCGCGAGGCGGCGCTCACGGCCGCGAGCGCGCCCGCCGGGCTCGCTTCGGTGGCGGTGTGATGGGCTCGAGGGGAACCGGGCGGCCGGGGCCGGGGGCCGGCGAGGGGAGCGAACGGGGAACAGCAGACCGGGGGGGCCAAGGGGCCCTGGATTCCCGCTTCCGCGGGAATGACTACGGAAACTCCCCGACCGTCACCCCGGCGAACGCCGGGGTCCAGTCGGGCCACGGCCCGCGGTCCGCACGGCCCTGTCATTCCCGCTGGCCCGGGAACGACCGGGGGCTGCGTTCGCTTCCGCGAGAATGACCCTCGTGTCCCACCAAACGGCTGACCGCCAGACCGGTCGCGGCGAGTCGCCCCGTCTGGCTGCCGCGCGATGGGGGCTGCTCCTCTTCTCCGGTGTTGCACTGGCCGCCGCCTGCCAGGCACCTCGTCCTCGGCCCATCGCACTCTGGAGCGAGCAGTGCGAACACTGTCACATGACGATCAGCGATCCTCGCTTCACCGCGGAGCTCGTCACTCGCTCCGGCCGGGTGCTGAGCTTCGACGACCCCGCCTGCCTGGCCCTCTTCCTTCAGGAGGGCACCGTCCCGCCGGCGCAGGTGCATTCCCTCTGGGTGGCCGATTTCCTGCACCCGGATCGCTGGCTCGACGCCCGGCGCGCCACCTATCTGAGGCGTGCCGACCTGGCGACTCCGATGGCGAGCGGCCTGGCCGCCTTCGCGAGCCGGATCGAAGCGGACAGCGTGCGCGAGGCGTCGGGAGGTGTGCTGCTCGACTGGGATGAGGTCTCGCGGGTGCCGGTTCCCCACCCCTCCGGAGCTGGCGGCCACCCCCCGCCGCCATCCGGACCGGGCGCGTGATCCTCCTCCCGGGGAGGCGAGGGCGGACCCGGGCCCTGGCCGCCGGTACTGCGTTGCTCTGTGCCCCCCTCGCCCCCGAGCCGGGGGCGGGGGCGGGGGCGGGAGCGGGGGCGGGGGCGGGGGAGCCCGGACAGGACATCGTCGTGGCTCCCGGGACGGATATCCCGACCGTGGCCCGGGCGCTCGCCGTGGCCCGGGATGGAGACCGGGTCGTCATCCGGGCCGGCACCTATCACGAGCCGGAACTCGTGGTGAGCCGCCGGCTCACCATCCAGGGTGAGGGATGGCCGGTGCTGGACGGCGGCGGGACCCACCAGGTGCTCACCGTGCGGGCCGACAGCGTCGTCATCACGGGCCTCGTGATCCGGAACGTGGCCCCGTCCACCGTCGAGGATCGGGCCGGGATCAAGATGGATGGGGTCCGAGGGTGCCGGATCGAACACAACATCCTGCACGAGACCTTCTTCGGTATCTATCTGGCGCGCGCGAGCGGATGTACCGTCCGGGGCAATGAGGTGCGGGGCCGAGCCGGCACCGAGGCGCTGGCCGGCAACGCGATCCATTCGTGGAACTCCTCCGATCTCGTGATCGAGGACAACGTGCTCGAGGGCCACCGGGATGGGGTCTATCTCGAGTTCACCGGCAACTCGACCGTCAGGCGGAATCGGAGCACCCGGATGTTGCGTTACGGGCTGCATTTCATGTTCTCGAACGGCAACCGGTACGAGGAGAACCGGTTCGAGGCCAACCGCGCCGGCGTGGCCGTGATGTACTCCAGCCACGTCACCATCGTCCGGAACCGGTTCGCCCGGAGCTGGGGGGCGTCCGCCTTCGGCCTGCTCCTCAAGGACATCAGCGACGCCCGGCTTGAGGAGAACCAGTTCGTGGAGAACAGCACTGGCCTCTGGGCGGAGGGGACCAGTCGAGTCCGCGTCGAAGGCAACGAGTTCCTGGAGAACGGCTGGGCGATCCGAGTGATGGCGAACGCCAGCGAGACGGAGTTTCTCCGCAACCGGTTCGAGGGGAACTCGTTCGACGTCGCCACCAACAGTGTGAACGCCCGGAGCCGGTTCGCGGGGAACTACTGGGACCGCTACACCGGCTACGACCTCGACCGGGACGGCTACGGCGACGTCCCGTTCGCGCCCGTTCGGCTCTTCGCCCTGGTGGTCCAGCAGCACGAGCCCGCACTCATCCTCCAGCGGAGCTTTTTCGTCTCGTTGCTCGATCTCGCCGAGCGGGTGGCCCCGGTGTTGACGCCACGAACGATGGTGGATTCCACGCCGCTCATGCGGTGGAGGCGGCCGTGACGGTGATCGAGGCGCGCGGGCTCCGCAAACGCTTCGGCCGGCTCGAGGTGCTGCGGGGGGTGGACTTCGCCATGCCGAGCGGGCGCATTACCGGGCTCATCGGGCCGAACGCGGCCGGGAAGACCACCCTCATCAAGTGCCTCCTCGGGCTGGTTCGCCCCGACGCCGGGGAACTCCGCGTGCTCGGCGAGACGCCGAGCGACGGCGTCGCGTACCGGGCGCGACTGGGGTACATGCCCCAGGCCGCCCGCTTCCCCGAGAACCTGACCGGTCGCGAGGTCCTGGCCCTGCTCCGCGACCTCCGAGGTCCGGACGCGGAGGTGGACGACGAGCTGGTGGAACGCTTCCGGCTCGGCCCCGAACTCGCGAAGCCGGTGCGGGCGCTCTCCGGCGGCACCCGCCAGAAACTGAGCGCCGCGCTGGCCTTTCTCTTCCGACCCACCCTGCTCATCCTGGATGAGCCGACGGCCGGGCTCGACCCGCTGGCGAGCGGGATCTTCAAGGAGAAGCTGCTCCAGGCCCGCGAGGCGGGAACGGCTGTTCTCATCGCTTCCCATACCCTCTCCGAACTGGAGGAGCTGGCGGACGAGGTGGTCTTCCTCCACGAGGGCCTGGTGCGCTTCCACGGCTCCCAGCAGCGGCTGGCTCAGGCCACCGGCTTCCTGCGGCTCGAGCGGGCCATCGCGGCGATGATGGGCGAGCGGACGATGACCGGAGGCGCCGCATGAGCGCGGCCCGGAAGATCGTCCGCTACCAGCTCCGCGACATCGCGCGGAACCGCTGGGTGCTGGCCTACGCGGCGGTCCTCCTCGTTCTCACCGAGGCCTTCTATCGCCTGGGCGGCGACGGCGCCCGGGCCCTGCTCAGCCTGCTCAACGTGGTGCTGATCCTGGTGCCGCTCGTGGCGCTCACGTTCGGCACCTTGTATCTCTACCACGCCCGGGAGTTCATCGAGCTGGTGCTGGCCCAGCCAGTCGGCCGGGGCGCCATGTTCGCCGGGCTCTATATCGGGCTCGCCCTGCCGCTCGCCGGAGGTCTCGCAGGCGGAGTCGGCCTGCCGTTCCTCTTCCACCTGGCCGATGGCCCCCTCCCCTGGCGCCCGCTGCTCGTGTTGCTCGGCACCGGCGTCCTGCTCACCCTGGCCTTCACCGCCATTGCCTTCGTTATCGCGCTCCGCTTCGAGGACCGCGCCAAGGGCTTCGGCACGGCCCTCCTGGTCTGGCTGGCCTGCGCCGTGGTCTACGACGGACTGGTGCTCCTCGTCACGGTGACGTTTGCCGACTACCCGCTCGAGACGCCCCTCCTCCTTCTCACCCTGCTCAATCCACTCGACCTGGGCCGGGTGCTGCTCCTGCTGCACTTCGAGGTGGCGGCACTCATGGGCTACACGGGTGCCGTCTTCCAGCGTTTTCTCGGCACGGCGCTGGGCATGGCGCTCGCCGTGGCCGCCCTGCTGGCCTGGACCGGGGTTCCCCTAGCCCTGGGCGCACGGAGGTTCCAGAGGAGGGATTTGTAACCGGCTGGTCCAGCCGTTACCCCGGCGGACGCCGGGTCCAGGCAGGCCCCCGGCCCACGGACCCACCGGCCCTGGATTCCGCTTTCGCGGGAATGACGAGGGGGGGGATCCCGCTGGTGCGGGAATGACGGCGCCTCTCGCCCCCCGTCGCCCCGGCGCAAACCGGGGCCCAGCGGGTCCTCGAACCACGGACCCCACCGGCCCTGGATTCCCGCTTTCGCGGGAATGACGTGGGGGGGGGGGCCGCTGGCGCGGGAATGACGCGGGGGGATCCCGCTGGCGCGGGAATGACGCGGGGGGATCCCCGCTGGCGCGGGAATGACGAGGGGGGGATTCCCGCTGGCGCGGGAATGACGGCGCCTCTCGCCCCCCCGTCGCCCCGGCGCAAACCGGGGCCCAGCGGGTCCTCGAACCACGGACCCCACCGGCTCTGGATTCCCGCTTTCGCGGGAATGACGTGGGGGGGGGATTCCCGCTGGCGCGGGAATGACGGGGGGGATTCAATCTTGCTCCCGCGGGAAGGACCGCGGATCGCCTCCCGACCGCTGCCGGGCCCTCGTGTGCATCCCCATTGTCGTATCCGGGTAGCCCCGTCCTCCCGCTCCCCGGGCGCTAGGCGATGGTTCGCCTCACAAATCCCCGTACCCCCAGCCAGCCCAGCCCCGTCGTGGCCCCGGCCAGCGCGGCGAGGACCGCCCAGAGCGGCATGTGAGGCAGGCTCGGTGTGAGGACAGCCCGCAAGCCTTCGCTCATGTACACCAGCGGATTGAGCAGCACCAGGTACTGGAGCCAGGGAATCCGGTGGAGCATGGCCCAGGGATAGTACACACACCCCAGGAAGGTGATCGGCGCCACCACGACGGCGAACATGAGCCCGATCTGCTGGGGGCGCACCGTCGTCCCCAGCATCAACCCGAGGGCGCCGGCCGTGAGGCCGGCGAGGAGCACCATGAGCAGCAGGAGCGGCCAGCTGGCCACCTGGACGTGCACCTCGGTCGCCGGAACCAGCGTGACCAGGGGAAAGACGGCCAGCCCCGCGATGATGGCCTGGGCTGCCCCGAAGGCCAGTTTCTCGACTGCGAGAAGTTGCACGGGAATCGGTGCCAGCACCCGGTCCTCGATCTCGCCGGTGGCGCCGAGCTCCATCGCGAGCGGCAGCGCCACGGCGCCGACGCCGGCGAAGACCATCCCCACCGAGACGAGACCCGGCACCAGCACCGTCGCGTACGTGGCCCCGGCGGGTCCTCCCGCGATGTTCTGCCCGATGTGGGGGAACACGTACGCGAAGACGAACACGAAGAGCAGCGGGTTCATCACGGTCCGCGTGACGAACGGTGCGAAGGTGCGGCGGAGCACCCGGGTATCCCGGAGGATCAGACCCCAGATCGGGGCCAGGTACTCAGTCACGGAGATCCCGTCCGGTGTACTTGATGAACACGGTTTCCAGGGTGGGTTCGGTGACGGAGAGGTCGCGGAGCCCGTACCCCTGCGTGGCCTCGATGATCCGCGGCAGCAGCCCGTCCCGGGCGCCCGCGAGGAGCCGGACCCCGCCCTCGAGCAAGTGGGCCTCGTGGACCTCCGGGAGGCCGGCCAGTGCCGTGCGAAGCCCTTCGTCGGCCCGCTCGGTGTGCACCGCGATCACGGTGGCCGCGCCGAGCCCCCGCTTGAGGGCCGCGGGGCTGTCCACCACCAGCACCCGGCCATGGTCAATGATCGCCACCCGGTCGCTCAGCCGGTCGGCCTCCTCCATGTAATGCGTGGTGAGCAGGATGGTGATGCCCTGATTGCGGAGGTCGCCGATCACCTCCCAGAGCGCGAGCCGGCTCTGCGGATCGAGCCCCGCGCTGGGCTCGTCGAGGAAGAGCACCGCGGGCCGGTGGGCGATGGCCCGTGCGATCTGCACCCGCTGGGCAAGTCCGCCCGAGAGCTGGAGCGGCATCATGCCGCTCCGGTCGCCGAGGCGGAACTGTTCCAGCAGTTCCGCGGTGCGGGCTCGGCTGACGGCGTGGCCCATCCCGAAGTAGCGGCAGTGGTAGTAGAGGTTCTCCGCCACCGTACAGGAGCGATCCAGGGTGTTGTGCTGGGTGACCACCCCGACCCGCCGCTTCACGGCCGCGGGGTTGGCCTGCACCTCGAGGCCGTCCACCACGGCGCGGCCGGCGGTGGGGACCACGCGGGTGGTACAGACCCCGACCGTGGTCGTCTTCCCCGCGCCGTTGGGTCCGAGCAGCCCCAGGATCTCGCCTCGCCGGACCTCGAGGCAGAGGCCGTCGAGCGCGCGAACCGGCTTGGGGCCCGGGTAGACCTTGATCAGGTCTTCGATGCTGAGGGCGGTGGCGGCGGGCGGGGAAGCCAAGGCGTGAGGGTCAGCGTGTTCGGCGGTCCGGGACCGCCGGCCTAGGTGGCCTGAAGGGTCCGGGCCGCAGCGAGGCCGGCGCCTTCGGGCCCGCGCCCCCTGGCCCGAAGGTACTCCTGCCGGGCCCGGACGATGGCGTCCACCAGCGGCGCCGGCGCGAAGCGCACCGGATCGGTGCAGGGGAGGCCGGTCTCGCGGCTCGCCGCCTCGCAGGCCGCGCGGGCCGCCCGGTCGTCGAGGTCGTAGGTGTTGAGCGCGATCCCGATGGTCCGGGTGGGATGGACGCATGCAGCGACGGTTTCGTAGAGCCGGACGTACTCGGAGAGCGGCGGGATGCGGAGCCAGGACGCCTGGCGGTAGTCCCCGATGTACTCGCGGCTCGCCTGGTGGCAGAGGATGAGGGCGTCGGGACAGGAACCGTGCAGCAGTCCCAGGGTGACCCCGGAGTAGCCGGGATGGTTGATGCTCCCCTGCCCTTCCACCAGCACGATGTCGGCGTTCTTGCTGCCTTCCAGCACCAGCCACTCGGCGGCGCCGGCGATGAAGTCGGCGACCACGGCGTCCACGGCGATCCCCCAGCCTTCGATCATGATACCGGTCTGCCCCGTGGCGACGAACCGGGTGCGGAGCCCGCGGGCGTTGAGGTCGTTCACGAGCTGGAGCTGGCTCGTCATCTTGCCCACGTTGCAGTCGGTGCCCACGGTGAGGATGACGAACGGCTCCACGTCCTTGGCCTTGCCGGAGGCGACCGGCAGGTTGGCGGGGGGGCGGCGGAGGTCGTGGATCTCGACGCCCCGGGCCCGGGCCCGTTCGGCGAGGACCGGGTCATCGCCGAGGAACGTGTGGAGCCCGCTCCAGATGGAGCAGCCGGCGTCGATCGCCTCGAGGAGCCAGGCGCGCCACTCGTCGGGGAGCCGGCCGCCCATGGGGGCGATGCCGACCAGCACGGCCTGGGGCTCGAGGGCAAGCCCCTCCCGCATCGAGGCCACCACGGGGATGGCACCGCCGAAGCCCAGGACGTCCTGGACGGTGCGGCCGGCGGCCTTCCGGTCCACCACCGCCACGACCTGGTCGGTCCGATAGCGGATGACCGAGTTGGCCGTCTTCGAGGTCATGGGACCGAACTCGCCGTCAGCGAGGATGAGGAGGCGGAGGCCGTGCATGGGTGGATCGCTCACCGCGTACCCCCCGCCCCACCCTCCTCCTTCTCGTCCACCACCTCGGCGTCCACCGTGTCCCCTTTCGCCGCCCCCGCCTCCCCTTTGCCGAGCTGGCGGGAGCCGGCCGCGCCGCCGGGACCGAGCAGCCCCATCTTGGTCTTGAGTTCGAGGAGCTGCTGCTCCACCCCGCCCTTGTACTCCAAGGCCTCGAACTGCTGCAGCAGCGTGTCGCCCGAAAACTCGCTCTGAAGCTCCGCTGCGGCGATGGCCTTCCGCTCCTGAGCCTCGATCTTTTCGGTCATCCGCTCGAACGACTCGAACGCGCTCCGGTCCGACATCCCCGACAGCGTCTCCTGAATCCGCTGCTGCGCCTCGGCGCGGCGGGCCCGCGCGATGAGGATGTTCTTCTTGCGCTTGGCCTCTTCGATCTTGTCGTTCAGCTGGCGGAGCGAGGCCTTGAGCGCCTCGGTCTCCGCCTTGTGCCGGAGCCAGGTCTCGTGGAGTTGCCGGGCTCCCTCCACTGACTCGTTGTACCGCGCCAGCGCCTGCTTGGCGAGGTCGTCCCGCCCCTCCTGGACCGCGAGCATCGCCCGCCGCTCCCAGTCCTCCGCCTGCTTCTTCATCGCCTCGGCGTCGGCCAGCAGCTTCTTCTCGTCCGCGATCGCACTCGCCACCTGCTGCTTGGCCTTGGCCAGCTGGCTCTTCATGTCCACGATCAGCTGGTTCAACATCTTTTCGGGGTTCTCGGCCCGGCTGATGAGGTCGTTGATGTTCGACCGGATCAGGGTCGAGAGGCGGTCAAAGATCCCCATGCGGTTACTCCCGGTACGGCGCCAGCGCGCCCAGGTGCGAGGCCAGCGCGAGCGTGAGCGAATCGAAGCTCGCCTCGAATTCGTGGTAATCCAGGTTCTCGAGTTCCAGCGTGTCGGTCAGGACCACCCGGTCGCCCTCGAGGCCGTAGGCCCCGTGCACCAGGTCCCGCGCGTTGTACTCGAGCAGCCGCCGGAACAGCTCGGCCTGCCGCGCCGCGCTGGACGGCACCGGCATCACGTCCACCCGGAGGATCAGCACCGGGGGGGCGTAGCTCACGGCTACCTGGGACCCGTTACTGCGAACCATCCAGAGCCCCGGCTGCACCTCGCGGACCTCGGCGTTGCCACCGTCGAGCCGGTCCAGGAAGCTCTCGATTTCGTCCTTCCCCGTCATGATCTGGCGTCCTCCGGAAGCCGCAGGAAACCCGCCTGCCAAGCCGGAACGCACTCGGCGAAATGTAATCGCTCCCTCCCTCCGGGAGCCTCCACGCCCCCTCCGGCGGCGCGGCGGAGCGGTGTCCCCGGGCCCGGCCCCCGCGTCTCCTTCCGTTCCGTTCAGCCGCCGGGCAGGCGCTCCACCTCCCGGTGTCGCGCGAGCAACCGCTCCGCGAAGTCCAGCCGCTCCTCCAGCTCGTCCACCCGGCCCGCGAGCTGCTCGACTTCGAGGAGCCTCCGCTCCACCTCGTCCACCCACCCGGCCTCGGGATCCTCCGCCCGGCGCTTGAGCGCCCGGCTCCGCCGCCAACCCAGGACGACAAACGAAGCCCCGAAGGTGAGGAAGACGGCCGCCTCACTGTCCGGCGAGGGCAGCGACGAGGCCAGGAACCCGGCCACCATGCCCGTCGTGCCCAGGTGGATCACGAGATCGATCAGATCGAGGCCCAACCAGCGTTTGAGACCCATTCGACGCTCCCTTCAGCGCCCGGCGACCGTTCCGAGGCCCCCGTGCTGCCAGCATCCGCTCGACAGCGTGCGCACCTCGAGCCCGGCGCACCGCGCCAGCAACGGGATCGCCAACGCGGCGCCGCGGCTCACCCACACCGCTCGCCGCGGCCCCTGTCCCGATCCGCCCCGCGAGGACCGGCCTCGCCCGTTGGAGCAACCGGTCCCGGCCCGCGAGGGCCGGGGGGTGCGCCGGCTCCAGGACCGGGCCATCGGGCTGGCGACCGGTCCCGAGGGCCAAGGTCCAGGGAACAGCCGCTCGGCCTATCCCTGCGGCAGCCGGCCGGTCTCGTGGCGCTGAGCCAGCAGTCGCTCGGCGAAGTCCAACCGCTCCTCCAGCTCCGCGACGCGGTGCTGGAGCTGATCGAGGTCGGCCACCCGGGCCCGGAGCTGCGCGAGCTCGGACTGCACCTGAGGGTCGGACGCGGGGTGCCGTCCTTCGAGGCGCCGGGCCAGCGCCCGCACGATGGGCCACAAGACGATGGTGCACCCGGCAATGAAGGCGACGACGATCAGCAGGGTGACCTGAGGCGGCAGCGTCATCCAGAACGGAAAACCGCCGTCCTGTACGATCACGGGAGGCGCCGGTGGGGTGGGCGTTGGCGTCTGGAGCAGCATCAGGTCAGACCTCACGTCCAAGAGCGGTGGTGCCGGCCGAGCCGGGCCCCGCACGACTCAAAGGGACCGGCTCACGCGGGCAGCTGGAGCCGGTCGGCCTGGCCGCCCCCGGTGTGGGGCCAAGGGCCTCGATTGCCCCCCACCGTCACCCCGGCGAAAGCCGGGGTCCAGCCGGCCCACGGCGCCGCGGAACCCACCCAGCCGTCACCCCGGCGCACGCCGGGGTCCAGTCGGGTTCACGGCCCACGCGCCCGCATCCTGGATTCCCGCTTGCGCGGGAATGACTGGATGGGGCCCAGGGCCCACGTATCACCACGGGGCCACCGGCCCGGGTGCCTGCCCCCCCCTGTCACCCCGGCGCACGCCGGGGTCCAGTCGGCCCACGGCGCCCCGGAACCCACCCAGCCGTCGCCCCGGCGAAAGCCGGGGTCCAGTCAGCCCACGGCCCCGCGGCCCGCCCCGTGGATTCCCGCTTGCGCAGGAATGACGGGGGTGGGGCCCAGGGCCCACGCATCACCACGGGGCCGCCGGCCCAGGTGCCTGCCCGCCCTGTCACCCCGGCGCACGCCGGGGTCCAGCCGGCTCACGGCGCCGCGGGACCCACCCCGCCGTCACCCCGGCGCACGCCGGGGTCCAGTCGGCCCACGGCCCCGCGGCCCGCGGCCTGGATTCCCGCTTGCGCGGGAATGACTGAATGGGACCCAGGGCCGACGCATCACCACGGGGCCGCCATGACGGGACGGAATGCTGCTACCCTCCCCCGGCGACGGGCGGCGCAACCGCCCTCGGCTCACGCTGGGCCGCGAGCAAGCGCTCGGTGAAGTCCATCCGCTCCTCGAGCTCCACCAGGCGATCCTGCATCGCTTCCAGGCGGGCCACGCGCTCTTCCAGCGCCTGGGTCCTGGCCTCGGACGATCCGCTGCCCCCCTCGAGCCGCCGAGCCAGTGCCTTGCCCACGGGGCCGCGCAGGATGAGCACGGCGCCGGCCATCACGAAGAAAATGCTCGTCACGATCACGGCCCCCAGATCACCGGGCGGCATGCCACCCCTCCTTCCCCAGTGGATCCCGAGTCCTCGCGCTGCCGCACCGCCAGGCGCTCGGTGGAATCCTCTCGCCCATCCCTTCGTCTACCTCGCCTCCAGCCGTTGGGCATCCCGCTGCTGTGCCAGCAGCCGCTCCACAAAGTCCACTCGTTCCTCGAGTTCCAGCAGGCGCAGCCGGAACTGATCCTGCTCCTCGAGCCTCGCCCGGAGCTCGGCGACTTCGGCTTCGGGGGCCGCCGAGCCTGGCCTCCCCTGCAGCCGTCTCGCGAGGACCGCCGCCAAGGAGATCAGCAGGTACGCCACGGCGCCGGCGGAAGCGATGGCGACCAGGATGCCGAACAGCTTGACGGCGTCGTCCATCGCTGCACCTGCCTATCGAGGGGGCAGCGGATTGCTCTCGCCGCCGGGGAGCTGGGCCGAGTCACGCTGCGCCGCGAGCAACCGCTCGGCGAAGTCCATCCGCTCGCTCAGTTCCGCCACCTCGGCCCGAAGGCGGTCCAGCTCCTCGAGCAGGGCCGGATCGGGCTGGGCGGAAGGCTGGCCGCCCCGGATGCGCTCCGCGATGGCCTGCCCGATCGCCGTGCGGGACACCAGCCAGAGCATCCCGCCGCCGAACACAATGAGAACGAAGAGGGTACCTTCCATCTATGGCCACTCGGTTTCGGACCGGGGACCGCCGGTCCGGGGATCGGCCGGACCCAGTGCTCTGGGTTCCGTGCGGACCTGCGCCAGCAACCGCTCGGCGAAATCCAGGCGCTCCTCGACCTCGGCCAGTTGGCTGGCCAAGAGCTCGATTCGCTCCCTGAGGTCGGCCACCTCATGGGCCGCCTCGGGGTCCTGCGCGTGCCGGCCGAGGATCCGGCGGCCCAATGCCTGACCGACAGGTCCCTGTGCCACCTTCACGAAGCTCCAGAAGAAAAGCCCCGTGATGGCGATCCCGGTGAGCATGCCGAAGAGCGGTACCAGGTCGGCCATCGCCGTCCTCCCCCCGCGCCCTCACGAGGGCGCGTACCGTGACACCGGGCGAGGGGCAGCGTCGCCCCGGCACAGGTTCCTCCACGTCACCCCGGCGTCCGGTTCCCAGGCCACCCCGGCGCCCCCCCCCAGCCTGTCCCTCCTGGATTCCCGCTTGCGCGGGAATGACGGGGGTGGGGCCCAGGGCCCACGCATCACCACGGGGCCGCCGGCCCGGGTGCCTGCCCCCCCCTGTCACCCCGGCGAAAGCCGGGTCCAGTCGGCCCACGGCGCCCGGAACCCACCCAGCCGTCACCCCGGCGAAAGCCGGGGCCCAGCCGGCTCACGGCCCACGCGCCTGCGTCCTGGGTTCCCGCTTGCGCGGGAATGACGGGGGTGGGAGCTAGGACCCACGTGTTACCCAGGGGCCCCTTGCCATCGTCCCCCCGGATTCCCGCCCGGACCGGAACGATGGACACGTACGCCGTCACGTTCCAGGATGTTTCAGCCTTCCCGTCGCGTCTTCAACTGCACCAGGCGTTCCTTGGCCAGGCGTCGCCCGGTGGGTGTCGCGGCGAGGCCTCCCCCTGCCGTCTCGCGGTATCGGACATCCATGGTACGGCCGATCTCTCCCATCGTGTCAATGACCTCGTCCACCGGAATCGGGAAGCGAACCCCGGCCAGGGCCATCTCGATCCCTGCGAGGGCCATCGCCGCACCGGTGGCGTTCCGGTAGACGCAGGGAACCTCCACCAGCCCGCCGAGCGGGTCGCAGACCAGCCCGAGGGTGCCCTGCATGGTGAGGACAACGGCATGGGAGGCCTCCGTGGGAGTGCCGCCCAGCACCTCGATCCCGGCGGCGGCGGCCATGCCGGCGGCGGCACCGGTTTCCGCCTGACAGCCCCCTTCCGCACCCGAGAGCGAGGCTCGCACGGCGACGACGGCACCCACCAGCCCCGCGGCGGCCAGTCCCTTCATGAGGATCTCGTCGGAGAGCGGCCGGGCGGCGGCCAAGCCCAGGAGCAGGCCGGGGAGCACGCCGGCACCGCCGGCCGTGGGCGCGGCCACGATCACTCCCATGGCTGCGTTCACTTCCTGCACGGCGAGCGCCGCCGCAATGGCCTCGGTGAACACCGTGCCGGCCAGCGGACCCCGCGGGCGCTTGAGCCGGGCGGCGTCGCCTCCCACCAGACCACTCACGCTCCGGAGATCCCCGGGCAAGCCGCGCTGGACGGCGCCCCGCATGACCTCGAGGGCTCGATACAGCGCGGCCTCCACCTGCTCGCGCGAGCGGAGTCCTTCGGCCGCCTCGGTGCGCAGCGCCAGCTCGCCGAGGGAGACCTGTTCCCGCTCGGCGACCTCGACCGCTTCCTGCAGGGACTCGAACATCACGCCACCCGGTCAATGGCCCGGAGCGCCTTGACCGCCGGCAGCCGCCGGATCGCCTCGAGCGCTTCGGGGCTGGCGGGGGCGTCGAGTTCGTAGATGTGAATCGCGTCGCCCCCCTTGGCCCGGCGGGAGACTTTCATCGAGGCGATGTTGTCCCCCTCGATCGCGAGGGCGGTGGTGACCGCGGCGATGATCCCCGGCTCGTCGTGCGCCACGAACACGATGGTGGGGTAGTTCCCGGTGACCTCGACCGGGAAGCCGTCGATGCGGGTGATCAGGATCCGGCCGGCGCCGAGCGACGACCCGACCACCACTGCCTGCTGGCCGCCCCGCTCCACGGTGAGGCGCGCGGTGTTGGGGTGGTGCTCCCCCCGGAGCTTCACGGTGGAGAAGGTGATGGCGAGCCCGGCCTCGCGGGCCAGGTCCAGGCTGTCGCGGAGCCGCACGTCGTCCGGGAAAAAACCGAGCAGCCCTCCGGCGATCGCGCGATCGGTCCCGTGCCCGGCGCCGGTGCGGGCGAAGGAGCCGTGGAGTTCCACCAGGGCGCGCTCGGGGGTGCCGCCCGCCAGGCCCCGGGCGAAGAGCCCGATCCGGCACGCCCCAGCCGTGTGGGAGGACGACGGCCCCACCATGACCGGGCCGATGATGTCGAGGAGGGAAACCATGAAGGGAACTTACTCGGCGGGCGCTAGGGCGGTAGGACGGTACGAGGCTGTGACGATCCTCCCGTCCGGACGCCCTCGCGCCCTGGCGCCCGATCGCTACATTATGCCGCTCCTCACCTCGTCCCCGAGGTCCCCATGACCTACGACCAGATCGTCGCGGTGCTGGGCTACGCGGGCAGCCACGAGCGGGCGGTTCGGATCGTGACGACCGACCGGCAGGAGGTGACCGGCATCCCGACCGCCGTGGATCCGCACGAGACTGCCCACGAGGTCTTCCTGCACCCCGTGGGCGATGAATCCACCGAGATCGCCATGAGCCTGGGCGCCATCGCCCAGGTGGAGCTGCTGTAGGCGGCAGGGCGCGAGGACGCGCGGATCGCACCTGGCGACCTGCCGCCCTCGACCCTTGCACCGTGCCGCTTTCGCGCCCTCGCGCCCCACCGTCCTCGCGTCAGTTCGTCCCCGCAGCGGCCGCCGGATGCGGCATCAGGCGCGGCGGCCCCAGGGTTTCGTCCACGAACTGCGTCAAGAGCTCCCGCAGGTGGATCGTGGTGTTGCCGCCGAAGATGCCGTGGTTCCGGTTGGGGTAGCTCATCAAGGTGAACTGCTTGTTCGCGGCCACCAGCGCGTTGATCAGCACCTCGGTGTTCTGGTAGTGCACGTTGTCGTCGCCGGTGCCATGCACCAAGAGCAGCCGGCCCCGGAGCCCGTTGACGTGGGTGAGGGGTGAGCCCTCGTCGTAACCCGCCTGGTTGTCCTTCGGCAGGCCGTTGTACCGCTCGGTGTAGATGTTGTCGTAGTACTTCCAGTGGGTGACGGGCGCCACCGCGATGGCCATGCGGTAGACGTCCGGGGCGCGGAACAGGCAGTTCAGACTCATGAACCCGCCGTAGCTCCAGCCCCAGATCCCGACCCGGGAGGAGTCCACGAACGGCCACCGAGCCATCGCCCGGGCGGCGGCGGCCTGGTCCTCGGTCTCGATCACCCCCAGGCGCCGGTAGGTGATCTTCCGGAAGTCGCGGCCGCGCCCTCCCGTGCCCCGATTGTCCACACTCGCCACCAGGTACCCTTTCTGGGTGAGCATGAGGTGCCACAGATAGTTCGCGCCGCCCCAGGCGTCGAGCACGGTCTGGGAGTTCGGCCCGCCGTACACGGTAAAGAGGATCGGATACCGCCGCGCCGGGTTGAAATCCGGCGGCTTCATCATCCAGCCGTTCAAGGTGAGGCCGTTGCCCAGGTCCACCGGGAAGAACTCGGCGGGGCCCCGGCGGAGCGCCGCCACCCGTTCCTTGAGCCGGGTGTTGGCTACCAGGGTGCGCAACGGCTCGTGCGCCGGCAGGCGGATCAGCTCGGTCGTGGGGGGGGTCCCGAAGCTGGACCAGGTATGGATCGCGAACGCGCCGTTGGGCGAGATGTTGTAGGCGTGAACCCCGGGCGCTCCGGCGGGGGTGACCCGCTCGGGCCTCCCGGTCCCGTCGAGCCGGACCCGCCAGAGGTAGCGCTGGGTCGGGTTCTCGGGCGAGGCAATGTAGTAGAGCCACCCCCCGGCGGTATCCACGGCGGCGACCCCGAAGACATCGAATGCCCCTGGCGTGAGCGGCGTCATGGTCCGGCCGTCGCGCGAGACCCGGTAGACGTGGTTCCACCCGTCCCGTTCGCTCACCCAGAGGAAGCTCCGCCCCCCATCGAGGAAGGGCCAGTCGTCCACCACCTCGACGTAGGCGCTGTCCCGATCCACGAGGATCTCCCGGACCTGGCCGGTCCGCCGGTCGCCGAGGAGCACCCGGTTGGTGTTCTGGAGCCGGTTGAGATACTGGACGATCACCTCGTCGGACCCGGCCGCCCATTCCATCCGGGCTGGATAGTTGTTGCGCGGGTCTCCGGCCAGCGCGAGCCAGCGCACCCGCCCCCCGTCGCTCGGCACCAGGGCCAGCCGGGCGGCGCTGTTCGATTCGCCCGCCTTGGGATACTGGACCGGGACCACGAAGGCGTAGAGCGAATCGGTGTTGTTGACGAGCGGAAAGTCGCGCACGCTGTCGGCGACGAGCTGCCAGAACGCGATGGTCCGGCCGTCGGGGCTCCATCGCCAGCCGTCCCGGAGCCCGAACTCCTCCTCGTACACCCAGTCGAAGGTGCCGTTGATCACGGTGCGGGAGCCGTCCCGGGTGAGCTGGACGATGCGGCCCGTCAGGACGTCCTCCACGTACAGGTTGTGCTCCCGCACGTACCCCACTCGCCGGCCGTCCGGCGAGAACTTGGCGAACATGAGGGTCGAGGGCCTGGCGGCGGGCCCGCCCAGCTTGCGAAGCCGGCCCGTGGCACGGTCCAGCACCCAGTAATCGCCCCGGGTGTTCGCGCGCCAGACCCGTTCGGTGTTGGTGAAAATGAGCAGCTGCCGCTCGTCGGCGGACCAGTCGTAGTCCTCGATGTCGAGGGGGATCGTGTCGCCCCGGGGCTGGAGCTGGGCCGCCGGCACCAGGATGCTCCGCGCCCCGGTAGCCGCGTCGTAGCGGACGATGTCCTGGCCCTTGCCGCTCTCCGCGGGCTCGAGCGTGGTATACGCGGTTCCGCCGGCCAGCCAGCGGGCGGGCCCGAACTGGTCGGGGCGGAAGTCGGCGGACCCGAAGATGCGGCGCACCGACAGGAGGGTGGAGTCCTGTTGGGCCAGGGACGGCCCGGCGGCCATGACGAGGAGAGTCGCGGTCAGGCAGACAAGGCGGAACACGGGCGCTCCGTCGGGTAAGGGAGTCGGGGATGAGGAACGGGGTCCGGGTGGTCGGGGACAGGGCCGGAGGGCGGCGCCGGTCGGGGGCACGGGGTCTCGAGTCATGGAAATCCTGTCATCGCAACGGAGAACGGGTCTCGGGTGACCCGCTGCCGACCACCCGAGTTCAGTCCGGGAGCACCTTCCGCAGGAACCGCCCGGTGTGGCTCTCCGGCACCCGGGCCACCACCTCGGGCGGTCCCTCCGCCACAACGCGGCCACCGCCCTCGCCCCCCTCGGGGCCCAGGTCAATGATCCAGTCCGCGGTCTTGATCACATCGAGGTTGTGCTCGATCACGATCACGGAATTGCCCTTGTCCACCAGACGGTGCAGCACCTCGAGCAGGAGCCGGACGTCTTCGAAGTGCAGGCCCGTGGTCGGTTCGTCGAGAATGTAGAGCGTTCGTCCGGTATCGCGCTTGGCCAGCTCCGTGGCCAGCTTCACCCGTTGGGCCTCCCCCCCCGAGAGGGTCGTGGCCGACTGGCCCAGGTGGATATAGCCCAGCCCTACGTCGTTCAGAAGCTCCAGTTTCTCCGCGATTCGGCGCTGTGCCTCGAAGAACTCCAGCGCGTCGGCCACCGTGAGGTCCAGCACGTCCGCGATGTTCCGGCCCTTGTACCGGACCTCGAGCGTCTCGCGGTTGTACCGTTTCCCTTTGCACACCTCGCAGGGCACGTACACGTCGGGGAGGAAGTGCATCTCGATCTTGACCAGTCCGTCGCCCTCGCACGCCTCGCACCGCCCCCCCTTGACATTGAAGGAGAACCGCCCCGGCCCGTAACCCCGGATCCTGGCCTCGGGCAACTGGCTGAAGAGTTCGCGGATCGGCGTGAAGAGCCCGGTGTAGGTCGCCGGGTTGGACCGGGGGGTGCGGCCGATCGGGCTCTGGTCAATGTCAATGACCTTGTCGATCCGGTCCAGCCCCTCGAGGCGGGTGTGGGCGCCGGGCACCACCTTCGCCCGGTAGAAATGCCGCGCCAGCGCCTGGTAGAGGATGTCCGTGACCAGGGTGGATTTGCCGGAACCCGAGACGCCGGTGACGGCGACGAACAGGCCGAGCGGGAACTCCACGGTGATGTTCTTGAGATTGTTGGCACGGGCCCCGACCAGCCGGAGCCGGCCTTCGCGCGGGCCGGGCGGGCGGCGAACCGGCGGGACCGGAATCCGGAGGTCGCCCCGGAGGTAGCGCGCCGTGAGGGACGACGGATGCGCCAGGAGTTCGGCGACGGTGCCCTCGGCCACCACCTCGCCGCCGTAGCGGCCGGCACGGGGGCCCAGGTCAATCACGTGGTCGGCGCTCCGGATCGTGTCCTCGTCGTGCTCGACCACGATCACCGTGTTCCCCAGGTCTCGGAGCCCCTTCAAGGTCCGAAGCAGCCGCTCGTTGTCGCGCTGGTGGAGGCCGATCGAGGGCTCATCGAGAATGTAGAGCACGCCCACCAGCCGGGAGCCGATCTGGGTGGCGAGGCGAATGCGTTGGGCCTCCCCGCCGGCCAGCGTTCCAGCCGAGCGGCCCAGGGTGAGATAGTCGAGCCCCACATCGCACAGAAACCGGAGCCGATCGCAGACCTCCTTGAGGATCGGACCCGCCACCTCGGGGTCGAGGCCGGTGGGGCGGCCGTTGCCGCGAATCGGCAGCGTGGCGAAGAATTCCAGCGCCCGCCTCACCGGCAGCTCGACGACGTCGCCGATGCTCTTGCCCCCGACGAGCACCGCGAGGCTTTCCGGCCGGAGCCGGCGGCCCCGGCAGGCGCCGCACGGCTGCTCGACCATGTACTGCTCGAGCTGGGCCCGTACCGCCTCGCTCGTGCTCTCGCGGTAGCGCCGTTCCACATTGGCGAGGATGCCTTCCCACTCGATCTCGTAGTCCTCGCGGGACCGGCCGCCCTCCAGCTGGAACCGGAGCTTGCGCCCCGGCGCCCCGTACAGCAGCGCCTGGCGGGCGGATTCGCCGAGCTTCCCCCACGGGGCCGAGAGGTCGAACCGGAACGCCCGGGCCAGGGTGGGCAGCACCACCTTGCGCAGATAGCCCGAGGGTTCGCCCCACGGGAGGACGACCCCTTCGAGGATCGAGAGGCTGGGGTCGCCCAGGATGAGATCGGCGTTCACCTCGCGGCGCACGCCGACGCCATGGCACTCGGGGCAGGCGCCGAAGGGGGAGTTGAACGAGAACTGGCGGGGCTCGAGCTCGGGGAGCGAGAGCCCGCAGGCGGGGCAGGCGAACCGCTCGGAGAAGACCACGGACCGCCGGTCGGCGGGGCCGGCGGCGCGCACCACTTCCACCACGCCGTCGGCGGTCTTGAGCGCGGTCTCGATGGAATCGGCCAGGCGGGTCCGGTCCTGCGCGCGGACCACCAGCCGGTCCACCACCACCGCCAGGTCATGGTTCTGCCGCCGGTTGAGCGCGGGCACCGCGTCGAGGTCGTAGGTCTCGCCGTCCACCCGGACCCGGACGAACCCGCGCTGCCGTAGCTCCTCGAATAGCTCCCGGAACTCGCCCTTGCGGCCCCGGACCAGCGGGGCCAGCACCTCGATCCGGGTCTCGGCCGGCCAGCCCAGTACGGTCTCCACGATCTGCGCCGCGCTGGACCGCTCGATGGGGCTGCCATCGTTCGGGCAGTGCGGGACACCCACCCGCGCCCAGAGCAGCCGCAGATAATCGTAGATCTCCGTGATCGTGCCGACCGTGGAGCGCGGGTTCTGGCCCGCGGTCTTCTGCTCGATCGCGATCGCCGGGGACAGGCCGTCAATCGCGTCCACGTCCGGCTTCTCCATGAGCCCCAGGAACTGGCGGGCGTAGGCCGACAGCGATTCGACGTACCGGCGCTGGCCCTCGGCATAGATCGTGTCGAAGGCGAGGGAAGACTTGCCGGAGCCGGAGAGCCCGGTAATCACGGTGAGCCGGTTCCGCGGAAGGCTGACGCTGATGTTCTTGAGATTGTGCTCGCGGGCGCCGCGGACGACGAGGAACTCTTCCGGCATAAGACCCCGAAGCTAGGCGGGTCGGCGGGCCGGATTCAAGACCGGCCGGGATCGCGGGATCTCGTCACAGCGGCTTGCCGGCCGGCAGCCTCCCGGCCTATATGGATACGGGTCCCCGGCGCGGGACGGTCGTCCGACGCCCCATGAGCCCGTCGAACCGCGAGGGACCCTGGCCCTGCGGGGCGAGGTGGCCCGCGCGATCGCCGATGAGGTGCGCATCCCAGTGACCGCGCAGGAAGGGAGCGTCTGTCCAGCCGGGCCAAGGTCAACACCGCAGCAGGCGACGCCGATCCCGCTCCAGGCTCGCCCCACCCCACGGGAGACAGCGGCGCCCAGGAGGCTCACCCGTGAGAGCCGCCATCCCCATTCTGCTCGCCTGGGGTGCCCTGCTCACCTCGGTGGAGAAGAGCGCGGCCCAGGACACCATTCCGCCCGTCCTGTTGGGGTCGTGGGTCCAGGATGACATGGGCCCCGTCGCGACGTATCGGAGGACCTACTACTTCCGGCCGGACGGATCCTACGAATTCGCCTTCACGGTTCGACCCAGGGGAGCCGGCGATCAGCAGACCCTGGCCCGCGAGGACGGCACGTTCAGGGTACGGGGCGGCCGGCTCGTGATCGCTCCCCGATCCGGGCCCGCCCGCGCCCTCCCGTGGAGCGTGGATCGGGACCCGTACGTGGGGGACGTGCGGCTGGTTCTGCTCCGTCCCGATGGGACGATGGACGTGTTCGTTCGGCCGTGAGAGCGCCCCCACCTTCCCCTCGCCCCGCTGGCCGGCGATCATTTACGGGAGTGCCGGCGCCGGTAGCATCCTCGAACGCCCGGACCGCCCGTTCTCCATGTCCCTCACTCGCAACAGTCGCGCCGCGGGGCGCGAGCACATGCTGGACGAACTCTTCGGCACCCAGGGGCTGGAGGGAGACCTGCTGCCGCTCGAGCCGGACGCGAGCTTTCCGCTCCGGCCCTTCGCCGCCCAGGTGCCGCAGGACGACCTGGTCCGGACCGAGCCGGAGACGGACGAGAAGCCAGCCGAGCGCCTGTACCGCCGCGCGATGGAGGCGGCCAGCCGGGGACGGGTGAGCGAGGCGATTCATCGCTACCGCGAACTCCTGGCGCTGGAACCGGGTCACCTCGCCGCGCGCAACAACCTCTCCGTCCTGCTCGAGACCACCGGCGACCCGGAGGAGGCGCTGGACCAGCTCACCCAGGCGCTGCGCGCCGCGCCCGAGGACGTGAATCTGCTCGTGTCGCGGGGCGCGATCTACGGGCGGCTCAAGCGGTACTCCGAGGCCGAGCACGACCTGCGCAAGGCGCTCCGGCTCGAGCCCCAGCACGGGCTGGCCCACCTCACCCTCGGCCTGGTCCTGTGGCGGCGGGGCCTTCCCGGCGAGGCGGCGGAAGCGCTCCGCCGGGCCATCGCCATCGAGCCGGAGAACGCCACGGCCCACTACTACCTCGGCGAGGCACTCAACCAGGCCGGCGACCTGGCCGGCGCCCGTGCTGCGCTGGAGCGAGCCGCTGCGCTCGCGCCCGAGGCCGCGCGGACCTGGCGGCTGCTGGGCCGGGTGCTGGATCGCCTCAACCGCACCGAAGAAGCGCGGGAGATGTACCGGCGGGCCCGCGAGGCGGGCGACCAGTGATCCGGGTGATCACCGGCGAGCTGGCCGCGCTGCCGGTCGATGCCGTGGTCCGCGCCGCCGACGACCGGCTCCAGGCCGTGGGCAGCGCGAGCGAGCGGCTGGATCGCCTGGCGGGGGAGCGCTTCGGCCAGCTCTGTCACGTTCAGGCCCCGCTCGACGTCGGTGCCGCGGTCGTGACCGGGGCGGGCGAGCTCACGGCGGAGTTCGTCCTGCACGTCGTCATCCAGAGCAGCGATCACTCCACGGGCCGGGATACCATCCGGCGCGCCCTCGCCTCCGCTTGGCACCGCGCCGAGGGCTGGCAGCTCGGTACCGTCGCGGCGCCGCTGGTCGGGCTCGGGCTGGGCGGCATCGCGCTGGAGGAGGCGGTGGGTCTCCTGGTCGAGAGTTTTCGGGGCCGGACCGGCGGGTATCCCGCCGAACTCCACATCGTGCTGGACTCGCCCGAGCAGGCCGCCGCCGTCGAAGCGTTGATTCGGAGACCGGCGTGACCCGGCGTCGCGTGGCCACCCTTATCCTGCTCGTCTGGGTAAGCTCGCTCGGGTGGCTGGTGCTCCGCGAATACGGCGGCGGACGGGTTCGCGAGGACGAGGGGTGGCCGGTCCCGCCGGGGTCGGTCTTCCAGGCCGTGCGCCTCGGGGCCCGGCAGATCGGGCTCGCCTCGCTCACGGTGGATACCCTGACCTCCCCGCCGCGACTCCGGGTCGCCGAACTCCTGACGGTTGACCTGCCCCGGTCGCCGGACGACTCGGCCCCGCCCCCGCGCACCAGCGTCCGGACCGAAGCGATCTACACCAGGGGCCTGCATCTCACCCGCTGGCAAAGCGACCTGCTCACCGAACAGGGCCGCGCGAGTGTCACCGGCAGGGTGCTCGGGGACTCGCTGCTCGAAGTCGTGACCTCGGCGGCCGGCACGAGCGACACGATCCGGGCCACGCTTCGGAAGCCGGTGGTCCTGCCGAGCGCGGTGCCCTTCGTGGCGCGCCAGCGCGGGATGCTCCGGCGCGAGGGCCGACTCGGCCTCGATGTGCTCGACCCGCTGGATCTCGAAGTCCGATCCGAGCGGTTCGTGGTGGCCGCGGAGTCGGTGTTCGCCGTCGCCGACAGCGCGGAGTACCGCGAGCACCTCGGGCGCTGGGCGGCGGTTCACTTCGACACGCTCCACGCCTGGCGGTTGGAGGCGCTGGCCGAGGGGCTTCGCTCCTGGAGCTGGGTGGACGGGTTCGGGATGCCGGTGCAGTCGAACCAGGCCCTCGGCGCCACGATGGAGCGATCGGCGTTCGAGCTGGTGAGCCGGAACTACCGGGCCCGCGCCCGACCCGGGCGGGTGGAGGGAGTAGACCTCCCCAGGTTCAGGGGCCCGGTCCCACCCCCGCCGCGATTCACCACCCCCGACGGCTTCGCCGCGAGGCTCCACCTCGACCCGCCTCGAGCGACCGGCGATCTGGAGATGCTTTCAGGCGGGATCCAGGAAGTCCGCGGCGACACGCTCCTGGTCACGCGGCTGGCGAGCCTGGAGGGCCCCGGAGACACGCCTCAGGTCTCGGTGCTCGCCCAGGCGGCCGACAGTCTCCTCACCCGTGCGCTCGAGGCCGCGGGGGTTCGACCGGACCAGCCCCCGGCGGAGGCCGCCCGGCGGGTCAACGCCTGGGTGCGCCGGGCGATTACTCTTCGAGAGGGGCCCGCGGTGTCGAGCGCGGGGCAGGTGCTGGTCCGGCGGGTGGCCACCCCGGGCGAGCGGACGGTGACCCTGGCGCGGTTGCTCCGCCACGCGGGCCTGGAGGCACGGGCGGTCTGGGGGCTGGTGTGGCGGCCCCCGGCCTGGCACCTGGCCTCGTGGGTGGAGGCTGGGCGCGGCACGGTCTTCGCCGTGGATCCGGCCCAGGCCGCCGTGCCGGCCGACCCGGCCCGGATCCGCCTCGGCCCGGGCGGCGTGCCGCGGCTGCTCGCTCTGCTGCTCGTGGCCGGCCGCCTCCGGCTCCAACCCGTTTCGGGGACCTGATGATCCGCCTGATCAACCTCACCAAGAAGTACGGCCGGTTCACCGCGGTGGACGCGATCAACCTCGAGGTCGTCCGCGGCGAGCTGTTCGGGTTCCTGGGCCCCAACGGCGCGGGCAAGACCACGACGATGCGCCTGATCGCCGGCATTCTCCAACCCACCGCCGGCCGCATCGAGATCGGCGGCATTGACGTGCAGGCCGACCCCGTCGCCGCCAAGAGCCGGCTCGGGTTCATCCCCGACCGGCCGTTCGTGTACGACAAGCTCACCGGGGCGGAGTTCCTCCGCTTCGTGGCGGCGCTCTACGGGCAGGACGGGGAGGCGATCGAGCGGCGGATGGACGAGCTGCTCGATCTCTTCGAGCTCACGCCGTGGAAGGACGAGCTGGTCGAGTCCTACAGCCACGGGATGCGCCAGAAGCTCATCATCTCGAGCGCCCTGCTCCACAAGCCCGACGTGATCGTGGTGGACGAGCCGATGGTGGGGCTCGATCCCAAGGGCCAGAAGTTCCTCAAGGACCTCTTCCGCTCCTTCGTGGACCGGGGCGGCACGGTGCTCATGAGTACCCACACGCTGGAGATCGCCGAGCAGATGTGCGACCGGATCGGCATCATCAGCGGGGGCCGGATCCTGGCCTGCGGCACCATGGCCGAGATCCGCGCCCAGACCGCTTCCGGGGATGCGTCGCTGGAGGACCTCTTCCTCAAGCTGACGGGAGGCGTGACGGAGCGGGAGATGGACGCGATCCTCGATTAGGTGCCCCCGCCGCGCAGGCTTCAGGGACCGGGGAGAGACCGTGATGTCGCAGGGAACGTCGAATCACCCGCCGAGCGCCGGCCGCGGGGCTCCGGGAGACACCGGTGCCCCGGGGGCCGCGACCGCCCGCGTGCCGCCCCCCCAGCCCTCCCTCCTCACCGTCACGCTCCCCAAGTGGCGCTCGGCCCTCAACCGCCTCCGCCAGGAGCGGTCGGGGGGGAGTGGGAAGTTCCTGCTCCTCGCCCTGGTGGCGATCGGGTTCTGGTCGGCGGTGTTCGGGGTCGCCTACCGGGTGCTCAATTACATCCAGCTCCAGCAGGATGTCGGTACCGCCCTGGCGGGGAAGATGCTCGGCATCATCTTGCTCGCCTTCGCCTCGCTCCTCCTCCTCTCTAACCTGGTGACGGCGCTGTCGGCCTTCTTCCTGGCCAAGGACCTCGACCTCCTGGTCTCGAGCCCGGTGGACTGGCTCCGCCTCTATCTCGCCAAGCTGGGCGAGACGCTGCTCCATTCCTCCTGGATGGTGGTCCTCATCGCGGTGCCGATCCTCACCGCCTACGGGCTGGTGTTCGACGGCGGCTATCTCTTCCCGCTGGTGGCGGCCGTGCTGCTGGCGCCCTATTTCGTCTTGCCGGGGGTGGTGGGTTCGGCCCTCACCCTGGCCCTGGTGAACCTGTTCCCGGCGCGCCGCACCCGCGACCTGCTCGGCCTGATCGCCATCGGCGCCGTGGGCGGGCTGGTGCTGCTCCTCCGCCTGATCCGGCCGGAGCGTCTGGCGCGCCCCGAGGGGGTGCGGAGCCTGGTGGACTACCTGGCCGCGCTCCAAACCCCGACCAGCCCCTTCCTGCCGAGCGAATGGGTCACGCAGGCGATCATGAACTGGTTCACCCGGGTGGCCGATCCGCTGCCGATCGTGCTGCTCTGGACCACGGCGCCGGCCTTCGTGGTGCTGGGAGCGCTGCTCCACTGGAAGCTCTACCCGCACGGGTTTTCCAAGGCCCAGGAGGGCGCCGAGCGGTTCGTGCGGGCCCGGCGCTGGTCGAGGCTCACCGCGGCCCTCTTCGGGCACGTGCCCGCGGCCCGGCGCGAGTTCGTCCTCAAGGACCTCCGGGTTTTCTTCCGCGACACCACCCAGTGGAGCCAGCTCATCCTCCTCGCCGTGCTCCTCGTGGTGTATGTCTTCAACATCCGGTCGCTCCCCCTGTTCCAGGGGGAGCGGGTTCCGATGTTCCTGGTGACGCTGGTGGTGTTCCTCAACCTGGGGCTGGCCGGGTTCGTGCTCGCCGCCATCGCCGCGCGCTTCGTGTTTCCGGCCGTCTCGCTCGAGGGGAGGCAGATGTGGCTGCTCCGCTCGAGCCCGCTCGACCTCCGGGGGTTCCTCTGGAGCAAGTACTGGACGGGGACCATTCCGCTCCTCGTCCTCGCCGTGCTCATCACCTTCGTGACCAACGCCCTGCTGCAGGCCACCCCCTTCATGATGTGGCTCACACTGGGAACCATCGTGCTGCTCACCTTCGCGATCAGCGCGCTCGCGCTGGGGTTCGGGGCACTCTACCCGCGGTTCGAGACCGAGAACGCAGCCCAGATTCCCACCAGCTTCGGCGGCCTGGTGTACATGATGGCCGCGTTCATCCTCCTCGGCGTGGTGATCGTGCTGGAGGCGGCGCCGGTCATGTTGCACCTCCGCACCCAGGTCTGGGCGGGCGATCCGCCGCCGCTCGCCCGGACGGCGGGCTGGCTGTTCCTGGTCGCCGCCATCTGTCTCGCGGCGACCATCGTTCCGCTCCGCCTGGGACTGCGCCGGCTGGAGCGGATGGAGTTCTAGACGGTGTCCCGCGCTTCCCGGAGGCCCGATGCGTCCGTTCCACCTCCTCGGCGTTCCGCTGGCGCTCCTCGGGTGCGCCCGGGCGACCCCCGCCTCGCTGGAGCGCCTTCGCTGGGTTGACCTGAGTCACGACTTATCCAGCGAGACCATCTACTGGCCCACCGCCAGGCCGTTCACCCTGGAGGTCGTGTCGGCCGAGCGCACGCCGGCCGGGTACTACTACGCGGCCAACAACTTCTCGGCGGCGGAGCACGGGGGAACCCACCTCGATGCGCCGGTGCATTTCGCCGAGGGCCGGTGGACCGCGGACCAGATTCCGCTGGAGCGGCTGATCGGCCCGGCGGTCGTGGTGGACGTGACGGCGCGCACCGAGGGGAATCCCGATTATCAGGTGACCGCGGGCGATCTCACGGCGTGGGAGAGGGCGCACGGGCGCCTGCCGGACGGTGCCATCGTCCTGATCCGAACCGGCTGGGGGCGGTTCTGGCCCGATCGGGCCCGCTATCTGGGCACCACCCGCACCGGCCCGGAGGCGGTGCGGGAGCTCCGGTTTCCCGGCATCGAACCCGGGGCGGCGCGCTGGCTCGTCACCGAACGGCGACCGCACGCTGTGGGGATTGACACGCCGAGCCTCGACTACGGCCGGTCCACGACGTTCGACACGCACCAGATCCTCTTTGCCGAGAACGTGCCCGGGTTCGAGAACCTCGCCAATCTCGACCAGCTTCCCGCCACCGGCGCCTTTGTCGTGGCGCTGCCGATGAAGATCCGGGGAGGGAGCGGGGGACCGTTGCGGATCGTGGCCGCGCTGGCCGAGGGGGAGTTCGGCCGTCGCTGACCGGGCGAGACGGGCGGCGCGCCGTCCATGGCGCCGCCTGAACGGGGGGGCCCGGGGCTGGCCGGAACCGGCCGCGCGTTGCCCGGACCCGTCACCGGCCGTAGAGCCTTCGCCATCACCTTCGCCCGTCGGGCCGCACACTCCCGCGCTGCCGCGCAGTTGCCGCTTTTTTGAGCCTGCCTGCGTAAATGAGGCGCCTGGCCGGTGGCGGGTGCCTCCTACCTTGAGGCCACGTTCCATCACCCGCGCGCTCCGGCGCGCAACCCTCAAGGGAGGAGGTCCCCCATGCGAGCCCTCAAACCCCTCTTGGTGTTCGCCCTCACGCTGCTGGCGGGCCTGGCCGGCAGCGGGGCGCTCCGCCCGGTCGAGGCCGAGAAGCTTCCGGTGGATTGTTCCGGCCGGGCGAGCATGTGCTACGAGTACTCCCGCTGCACCGAGGGTGGCATCCGGTGCACGGAATGGACCATCACCTACTGGTACTGGTACCGGTAACCCCGCCCCGACCGGGCCCTTTCCGGGAGATCCCATGCAACTCCATCGCATCCTGACCGGCGGCGCGACACGGGGCGGATTGTTCTTCCTGTTCCTCGCTGCGCTGGCCATGGTCCAGAACCCGCTCCAGGCGATGAAGCAGTTCCCGTCGGAGCCCCCGCTCCCCGAGCCGAACTGCGCCAGCGGGCGGCTGCTCTGCCGGATCGTGACCACCTGCATCGCCGGGTATTTCGACAACAGCGGGAAGTGCACCAGCGGGCAGACGTTCTCCATCTACTACTACTACCGTGACGACTGATCGCGAGGCACTTCTCCGGCGGGCCGGAGCCTGGCTCCGGCTCGCCGCGATCGGTGCGGCGGGGCTCGGGGCCGGCACCTTGGGAGCCGCGGCGCTCCGGTCGCCCGCCCCCCCGGCGCGGCTCGTGGGCGAGGCGCTCGCGGAGGCGGATCCGTCGGACGAAAGAACCTTCGCCGTGCTGTTCGTCTTCCGGCCTGACGAGTGCCCCGGCGACTTCCGGGTCATCCGGCGCCTCGAGGCGGTGGCGGCGCGGGGCGCCGTCCGGGTGGTGGGGGTCCTGGTCACCGACCCGCGGCGCTTCCGCGACTGGCGGGAGCTGGTGCGGGCCAACCGGATCACCTTCCCCGTGGTGCGCCGCTCGCCCCGTTACGGGTGGGAGCTGGCCGCCTCCCTGGGGATTCGCCGGAGTCCGTTCCTGGTCGTGACCGGCCGCGGCGGGAGCGTCGTGGTGGCGGCCGGGCCGGCCTCGGACCGGCACCTGCTGGCGCTCATTGACAGCCTGCCCGGCCGGGACTCCCAGGTCGCGGCGGCACCGGTTGTCGTACCCTGACGCGGGAGGGAATTGCCATGGCCCGGCCACGCCTCACCTCGGCGTTCGCCATTCTCCTCGTGACCGCCGGCTGCCGCGGGCGGCACGCGGAGGTCGTCTATCCCCCGGAGGGCATCCCCATCGCCGATTCGGCCAGCACCATGGAGCGCCGCTGGCGGGAGTGGCGGCTGGAGCCGGCCTGGTCGCTGGGAGGGCGATCGGATCGCGACACAGCGCTGCTGGATCCCTACCTCTATGCCGCGGCGGGAGACCGGCTGATCGTGGTGGAAGGCGACCAGCGCCTCCACTGTTTCGGGCCGGACGGGCTCCTGCTCTGGCAGTTCGGCGGGGTCGGGGGCGGACCGAAGGAATTCCGCCAGGTGCGCGACCTGAAGGTGGGCCCGGGCGGTCGGATCTACGTCAACGACCCTGGCAACCGGCGAGTCACGATCCTCACGCCCGAAGGCAAGCTGGAGCGGGTCGTCCCGATCCGCGACGCCCCGCACTCGGAGCGGATCGTTCCGCTTCCCGACCCGGGCCGGATCCTCCTCATTCCCCTGCCAGCCATGCTGCAGAAGGATCTGGTGACGATCGATGGGTCCGGGGCCACCATCGCGGTGGACTCCCTGCCGTGGCCGGCGTATCGCGAGCTCAACGACTTCTCGCGGCAACAGGTGGCCGCCGCCGACGCCCTGGGGAGCGGGCGGTGGGTCATGGGCCTGGTCCAGGGAAACGGGTGGTTCGTCTTCGACGCTGGTGGCCCGCGTTCGGGCCGCCGGTTCTTCATCGAACCCACGGAGTTCGCGGCCTTCGTGCAGGAGACTTTCAGCGACGGCTCGTTCGGGCGGAAGATGGTGTGGACGGAACCCGCGGCCCAGGGCATCTGGCTGGTGGGCGACACCGTGTTCGTCCGGTTCGGCGGGAAGGGCCCCCGGGCGGGGCATCAACTGGATCTCTACAGCTGGGAGTCCGGGAACTACCTCCAGTCGGTTCCGCTTCCGGAGGAGACCGCCCCGGTCGCGCTGGCGCCCGGCTGGCTCTACCTTGCGGGCTCCGAGCCGGCGCCCTGGATCCGCGCCTACCGCCGGAGCGAGCTGCCGGACAGCCTCCGTCAGGCGGCGACGGCCGCGCCGCAGGAGCCGCAGAACCGCCCGCCGGTTTCGAGTGGCCCGCCGCAGGCGGCGCAGCGCACGGCCGCGCGCAGCATGCGCCCGCAGCTCGAGCAGTAGAGGGCATCGGGTTCCGGGCGCGGTCCGCAGACGGGGCAGCGCGCCGGGCTCGCGAGGTCGCGCGCGCGCGCCGCGATCAGGGCCTCGACCGGGTCAGC
>DATLYZ010000017.1:0-2606 GCA_035574255.1 Gemmatimonadales bacterium
GCGAGGCAGCTTCCAGGCCTTGGTGGAGGCCCATCAGATGGACGCGCCTGCACCTGACGCCGGAGGGCATCGCGGGATCTCCGGCCCGGCCGTCCCGTCACCCTGACCACCTTCACTCGGGAGGTTCGCGATGACCATCAGGCACCCGCGCCTGCGAGTGGCTCCGGCATTGCTCATTGTCCTCCTAACGACCCCATCCTCAGGGGAAGGCGCGGCCCAATACATCTCGACCTGCCAGGCCGTAGGGTGCCACGGAGGAAAGCCGGGCTGTTACTGGTACATGCCGAACGGCCTCGACGGCGGGGTGGTGTACTGTTACGGGTCGAGACCCTGATTCCCGTGTCGTACGCCGTCTGAGTAGCGACTTTCTCTCCAACAGCGAGGTGGCCATGCGAAGGGCGATCCAAGTGGTGGCGTTGGGTCTCGGCGGTGCCGGTCTGGCGCTGGCAGCAGTCACCGAGTTGGGAGGAGCCTCTCAATACATCTCGACCTGTCAGGCCGTCGGCTGTTTCGGGGGCTCCCCGGGTTGCTACTGGTACCGGATCGGCGAGGGAGACACGATCCTGTGCTTCGGGCGCCGCTAACGCCGGTAACGAGCGGCGGCACGGCGGGGGCCGCGGGCGGGGGCGCGGAACGGTGACCCGGGGGCCGGGGGCGCATGCTGGAGCCGCGCTAGCCTGTCTTGCAGCGTGTCTCGCAGCGTGCGAGGCGCGGCCCTGGATCAGTCTGCCGGAGCTTACGATGAGATCCCTGGGCGGGAGGAACGGTGTCGTGGCCGTCTTCTCCCCCGCGGCCTGCCAGCTCGACGCGCAGACGTTCGAGCTCCTGAACAGGTTGTCGCGCCTACCGGGACTCAGGGTTCAGGGGGTCATCTTGACGGAGGCGGCCAGCGGCGTATCCGCGCGGGCGTACACGGAGCTGTTCGGCATCGAATTCCCCGCGGCGCTCGACTCGGAGCGGGTATGGGCCAGGACCTTGCGCACCCAGGGGGTGGGAAGCCCTGCGCTGCTGTTCGTACGAAAGGGCCGCCTCGAGGGGCTGCTCTGGGGTGAGGCCGCCACCGGGTCTGGCGGATTCCCCTTTGGCTGGGATCGGTACGCAGCGGTCGCGGAGGGGGTCGCCGAATGACCCGGCTCCGGTGGCACATCCGGATCCGCGGCGCGGTTCTGGGCCTGTCGCTTCTGGCGCTCGCTGCCGCGACTCTAGGGGCGCAGGCCCGACGGTTCCACGAGGTGTCGTGGCGGCGAGTGGGAGGGGTACCCGCGGATTCGCCTGATCTCCTGGACCCGATCTACCTTGCCGCCCTCGACAGCCTGGTCGTTGTGTACGACCTCGGCGATTTCTCGGTCAAGGCGTTCGGATTGGACGGGGCCCTCCAGTGGCGGTTCGGCCGCCGTGGCAAGGGACCGGGCGAGTTCGAATCGGTCACCGACATGCAGGCGGATCCGAGGGGCCGGCTCTGGCTGGCCGATGCAGGTACGGCACGGATCACGGTGCTTTCACGAGCTGGCAAGCCCGAGCGCCTGATCCCGCTCGATAACACGGTGTGGAACGTGCTCCCGGCTCGCGCCGACAGCTTCTTCGCAAAGCAGCCACTCCGAACGCCGTGGCTAGATGTTTTTGCTCCGAACGGCCAGCGCGCCCGCCACCTGCCAGTGCCCGGTCCGTTGCTCGGCCTGGATTACAACCAGGCGGTGTACAGCGCGGGACTCAACGGGTCGTATACCGCCGTGATCGCCCTCCGCTGGGCCAGCATGTTCTTCGTCCTGGAGCTTGCAAACGGCGAGCTGCGGCAGTACGAGGGCTTCGACCGGCTGCCGCCGGCGAGGGCCGTTGCTGAGCGCATCACGATTCGAGGAAAGACCGTGGTGGGACACCGGATCGACCCGAAGGCCCGGGCGATCTACGAAAGTGTGGCGGTGGATGGACGCCATGCCTACCTCCTCATTGGCGGCGCGGCGGCACCTGCCCGCCGGATCGTGGACCGGCACCGTCTCCTCGATGGCGGGTACGCGGGGTCCCTGCTGCTTCCGGCGCCGGCCGCCGGCCTTGCCTGGGGCGCAGCCGGGCTCGTCGTGCTCGTGACCGACCCGGTCCCTCGGGTGGATGTCCTGCAGCAAGTGGCTGCGCCCTGAAGGAGCGGAGGGGGGCAGGGGAGGCATGCACGCTGCCGGAGGTGTTGACCACGGGGTTCCGGCTCGAGGTATCCACGTGAGCAGGGAGGCCCCTGGGCTCCGGCGAGCCTCCTCTTGACAGGACCACCCCCGCCCCGGGGGGGTACCTCATGCCTGTCGCGAGGCGCCGCCGTCGGTGGCACGGAACGGTGCTCTTTGCTCCTCCAGCTCCGCGACCGCCCCGAGCAGGCCCCGTTCCTGCCCGCGGGCCTGTCTGTCCGGTTCGGGGATGGGTCGGGGTGGCCGGGAGCCGCCGCTTGACATGGGCCGCCCCCCCCCACGCATGTTCGCATGGCGCCTCCGGGTCCCCCCTGCCTGTCGCGAGGCGCGGCCGTCGGTGGGCTGACCGATGGGAAGTCCCATACCCTCCAGTGTCGTGTGGCGGTTCCTCGTCAGGCTGCCGGGCTCGGCGGGTAGATGGCTCGCCGCTGG
>DATLYZ010000018.1:0-12221 GCA_035574255.1 Gemmatimonadales bacterium
AGAAGCCAGCCGCCCGCCGTCACCGCGGCCCGGGTTCCCGGACGCGCGATGCGGCGCGGCGGCCGGGCCGGGCCCTTCCGGCCCCCGGCCGCCGGCGCGTCCCGGCGCCGGCCGGAGAGCCACAAACCGCCCAGCGCCAGCAAGCTCAGCGCCACCGTCTGGACCATCGCCAGGCCGTAGTCGCCGTTCAGGCGGGTGAAGACGATCTGGGTGGGCATCACCCGGAACCCGCCCCCGAAGATGTAGGGCGCGCTGAACGAGGCGAGCGCCGTCATGAAGGTGAGCAGCGCCGCGCCCGCGAGCGAGGGCCGGAGAAGCGGCGCCACCACTCGGCGGAAGGTCCGCCACCGGCCCGCGCCCAGCGAGGCGGCGGCCTCGAGCAGCGAGGCGTCGAGCGCCGCGAGGCCCGCCCGGGTGAGCAGGTAGAAGTAGACGTACAGGGAATAGGCGTGGACCAGCAGGATGGCGTACGCGCCCTCGAGCCGCCAGGGAGGGTCCTCGCGCCCCAGGAGGTACTGCACCACGCGGGCGGCGAACCCGGTCTCGCCGTAGAGGAAAAGAAACGCGATCACCCCCACGAGCGGCGGTAACACCACCGGCAGCGCCACCAGCGCGCCCAGCACCCGCCGGCCCGGGAAGTCGAACCATTCGAAGAGAAACGCCAGCGGGACCCCGACCAGGGCCGCGAGGGCGACACTCGCCACCGAGATCCAGAGACTCGCCCAGAGGGCGCGCCACTCGCGAGGCTCGGTCACGAACCGGCGCACGTGCTCGAGGGTCCAGCCCTCCGGCCCCCGGACACTCTCCAGGCCGACCAGCACGAGCGGCAACACCACCAGCCACGCCAGCACCAGCGCGAAACCGAGCGCGACCGCGTTCCGTATCCGGGGGCTCACGGGGCCTCGAGCGGAAAGAGGTGGAACCCGCTCCGGCCCGGGCGGAGCCCGATTTCCGTGTCCACCCGTGCCGCGTCAGGCGCGGCCAGGACTTCGATCTCCCCGGCCGCAGTGGCGATCAGGAAATAGGCCTGCGCCCCGGTGTAGCGCCGATCGGCGACCCGGCCGGCGAGGAGCCCGGGCGCCGGCGGCACGAGCTCGATGGCCTCGGGGCGGATGTAGAGCCGGGCCCGGCGTCCCGGCACGGGCGACACCGGCAAATCCCACAGCACGCCGCCCACCCGGACCCGGGTTGGCGGCCCCCGCCCGCCATCCACCAGCTCCACTTCGAGCACGCTGGCCCGCCCGACGAAGCCCGCCACGAACGCCGCGGCGGGACGGGCGTACAGGTCCTCCGGCGGCCCCACCTGCACCAGGCGCCCGCGCTCGAGCAGCGCGATCACGTCGCCCAGATCGAAGGCCTCCTCCTGCTCGTGCGTCACGATGACCGTGGTGATCCCCACCCGCCGGATCAGCCGCCGGAGCTCGCGGCGGGTCCGCTCCCGGAGTGCCGGATCGAGGTTGGAGAGCGGCTCGTCCAGCAGCAGGACCCGGGGCCGCGGCGCCAGAGCGCGGGCCAGGGCCACCCGCTGCTGCTGCCCGCCCGACAGCTCGGCGACTCGCCGCCGCTCGAACCCCGCCAGATCCACCAGGGCCAGCGCCTCAGCCACCCGCTCCCGGAGCTCGGGACCGCCGATTCCCAGCGCCTCCAGTCCGAACGCCACGTTCTCCCCCACGTCGAGATGGGGGAACAGCGCGTAATGCTGGAAGACCATGCCGAAGCGCCGGGCTTCGGGCCGGAGCCGGGTCACGTCCTCGCCGTCCACCAGAATCCGGCCATCGTCAGGCACCTCGAACCCGCCCAGCAGCCGCAGCGTGGTGGTCTTCCCGCTCCCGCTCGGCCCGAGCAGGGCGAGAATCCGCCCCCGCTCGAGCGCGAGCGAGAGCCCGAACACGCCGGCCTCCGCCCGGTAGCGTTTCGTCAGGCCGGACACCTCGAGGTAGGGCATCGCCACGGCTCCCGGGCTCAGCCTGCCTGGCCGCGGGCCGATAGCGGGGACCGCGCGGCGGAGGACCCGCCTGCGGCCAGCCGCTCTCCGCGGGGCCGGCCCCGCGCCGCCGGATGCCCGCTCGCCCTCACGGGGAGCCCTTCGCCGGCGGAGCTCCCGCGCGGCGGCCCGTCCCCCGCACGTGCTGGTCCCAGTATCCCATCCAGCGCGACCCCTCGCGGCTCAGGAGATCCCAGTCGAGCGGTTCGACGACCATCGCCCGCTCCACCTCCGCCACCCAGGCCGGCACCCGCTCGGGCGGGAGATCGCGCCGGGCCGGGAGCCGGAAGACCCGCTCGGCGGCAAGAAGCTGCGCCTCCACGCTCCCCACGTACTCGTAGAACCGCCGCGCCGCATCCGGGTGCGGGGCGCCCCGCACCAGCGCGATCGCATCCTCGATCACTACGGTGCCGCTCGCGGGGAAGCGGTATCCGAAGGGGAGGCCCTTGCTGCGGGCAATCAGCACGTCAGGCAGGTCCCAGAGCGTCACCAGCCCCTCCTGCCGGGCCAGCTTGGCGTCGAGCAGCGCGGGGGAGAGCGCATAGGTCCGGGTCTGCGCATCGAGCCGCCGGAGCCAGGCCATCCCCCGCGCGGTGTCGCCGGTCTCCCGGAGGCTCCGCTCGAGGATCAGGCCCCAGATGGCCCGCATGGTCCCGCTCGCGACCGGGTCGCGGATCAGCACCTTGTCGAACCAGCGCGGCTCGAGGACGTCATCCCAGTCGCGCGGCGCCAGGCTGTCCGGCACCGCCTGGGTGTTGTACACGATCACGGCCGGCGTCCGGTAGACCGGGTAGTAGAGATCGCCGGGGCCGATGCCCGCCGAGTCCACGAACGGCGCCCAGCTCGGCCGATAGGGAGCCAGCAGCGATTCCGCCACCGCCCGGGCGAACAGGGTCGTGGGCCCGCCGAACCAGAGATCGGCCTGCGGATTGACCCGCTCCAGCCGGAGCCGCTCCAGCACCTCCTGGCTCCCCAGATCGAGCCAGCGGACGTCGAGGTCGGGATTCGCCGCCTCGAAATCCCGCTCCAGCAGCGCGAGGTGATCGCGGCCGTGCGGCGAATAAAGGGTGAGCGGGGTCCGGCCGCCCCGGCAGGCCGCGACCAGCAGCAGCACGGCCCCGGCCAGCCGCCGCGCCGAGCGGCCCCGGGGCCTCATTCAGCGCTCACCCCTGGGAGGCTCCGCGGGGCGCTCCGCGACGCGCGGCGCCCCGAGGGCGAGCAGGTTCACGAAGAGCCGCACCGCGCCCGGGACGCCCGCGGGGAGCTGCCGGAAGAAGCTGAGCCCGGTATAGACCCAGGTGCCGCGCCCGACCCGGGCCACCAGCAGCCCCCCTCGGAGGGGCGGTTCCCCCGGATCGTTCATCTCGAGCACCGGCCGATAGGCCGGATCCCAGGTGCGGGCGAAGTAGAGCCCCCGCTCCTGGACCCAGCCCTCCCAGTCCCCGGGCCCGAGCCGGTTCGGCGACCGGACCACCGGACTGGCCGGATCCACGACCCGGACGGGTGCCGTCTCGTCCGTCACGCGGTCGTGCCCGCCGGCTGGCGGCGCCCGCCCTCCGACCGTGAGCGGGTACGGCGCGTAGCCGCCGTCGAAGAACCCGTATTGCTGATACTGCACCAGGACCAGCCCACCCTCCCGCGCGTAGCGCAGCAGGTGCGCGTTGTTCGCCCGGAGGGCGCTATCCGTTTCGTAGGCCCGTGGCCCGATCACCACGGCGTCATAGCGGCTCGGCGCCAGCCGGTCGAGCCGGGCCCCGTCCAGGAGCTCGAGCGGAACCCCGAGGCTCCGGAGCGCTTCGGGCACCTGGTCGGCCGCGCCGCGGAGGTACGCCACCCGCCGGAGCCGCGGCAGAGCGAGGTCGGTCACGTGCACCGCCGCGACCGCGCGCCGAACGTACGAGCGGGGCCGCACGTGGGGATGCGCGACGGTGCGGAGCCCCACGTCGTAGCGGCGGCCCGTCCGATCGGTGACGACGGCGGCCAGCTCGTAGCGCCCGGCCCGAAGGCTGTCAGGCGGCCGGACGGTCAGGTCCATCGTCAGGCGCTCGCCCCGCCGAGTCAGGCGAAACGGACGCTCGGGGGGAGGAGTCCAGCCAGGGGGGACCAGGAGCTGGACCGTGCCCTCGATGGTGTCCCGCCCGCCATGCACCAGGGTGACCGTGAAGGTGCGCGGTCTCCGCGGCAAACGGGGCCAGACCTCGCTGGCCGGGTCGAGGCGCACGTCCACCCGCGGACCCACGGTCACCGGGAGCCGGAACTCCCCGGTAGCCTGGTCGTTGCCGCGGAAGCTGATCTCGCGCACCCCGCGGGCGAAGGCCGCACCCAGGGGGACCTGCACCTCCACCGTGAAGGGCGGGTCGCCGAAGGGAAGGCCCCAGCTCCATCGCTCGGCGGGGTCCCACTGGTAGAGGTCGCCCTGGCGCGGGAGGCGGAGAAAGTAGGGCACGGTGTACCCCATCGCCGCGGGCACCCGGGCGGCGAGCCGCGCCGAGGCGAGGCGGCCGGGGGGGAGCGAGTCGCTGCCGCGGCTCGAGGGGCGGAGGGCACCGCGGGCTGCGTCGTAGCCCAGGCAGGCCCCCCGCCGCGGGGAGAGCGGGATTTCCTCCTGGGCCGCCGAGTCCCGCTGCACCGACCAGCGGAGCGCAACCGACCCCAGGCAGAGTTCCGCCGCCACCGGCCGGGTGCCGGCATTCCAGAGCGAGGCGGTCACCGCCACCGGCTGGCCGGGGATCACGCGCGCCTCCTCGCTCACGCCGTCTGCGACCAGGTCCAGACTCCGGAGCAGGACGCGGCCCAGGCGGGGAAACTCCTCCTCGAAGGGATCGCCCCCTAACACGGGGTCCGTCGCCATCCGGCGCACGGCGCCGGCGCCATCGCCTCCGACCAGGGCCTGGCGCGCCGCTTCCAGGTCGGCGGCGGCGCGGGCCAGGAGTTCCCCCACCCGGGTCCGGGTGGGTGGCGCGAGCGCGGCGTGGGCCGAATCGAGGCGGAGCCCGTAGCGCGCCAGCAGGGCCTCTACCGCACGGCGCGGCCCGGGGCCGAGCGCCACGACCTGTGGCACGCCGGCCAGCGTGGTATCGAGCCCGGCGAAGAGATCCCCCTCCCCTCGACCGGTACGGTCCTCGAGCAACTGGAGCCGGGCGGTCGAGGGGCCGATCTGCTGGAGCTGCCCCATGTCCTGCGAGCGGTGCAGGCTCCGCCCCGCCATGGCGATCTGATGGAACGACTTGCCGACCGCGGGATCGAGCACTCCGCCGTCGAGCACCAGCGTGGTGGCGGCCGAATCGAACCGGGTACTCCGGTACAGCTTGAGGGGCTCCCAGGGCGTCAGGCCTTCCTCCTCCCGGAGCTCGGCGAAGCGGGTCGAGTCGCCGGCCATGCGGAAGGCCTCCCGCGCGGCCCATCCCGCCGCCTGATGCTGGCCGTGACCGTCCCGAGGCGCACCGCTGAAGATCGAAACGATGATCTGGGGCCGGAACCGGCGCACCACGCGCACCACGTCCTTGAGCACGGAGTCCCGCGGCCAGTGACGCCAGGTGTCGTCGAGGGTCTTCGAATAGCCGAAATCGTAGGCCCGGGTGAAGTACTGCCGCGCGCCGTCGAGCCGCCGGGCCGCGAGCAGTTCCTCGGTACGGAGCAGGCCGAGCTCCTCACCCAGCTCGTCGCCGATCAGGTTCTGCCCGCCTTCCCCCCGGGTGAGCGAGAGATAGGCGGCCTCGGCGCCCCGGCCGCGCACCAGGATCGTGAGCAACTCGGTGTCCTCGTCGTCGGGATGCGCGCCGATCATCAGCACCCGCTTGTATTGCCCCAGCATCCGGAGGCTCTGGTCCAGCGCCACCAGACCGCCGGTGGTGGGCGGCTCGAGCTGCGCCTCAAGCGGCAGGGGAACGAGCAGCCAGCCGGCCAGGATCAGACGGAACCAGCGCACACCTCCCCCTCCGGATCGGGCGGAGGCAAGCTATCACGGGAGGGAGGGAATGGGAACGCAGGCGCTGCGCGCGCGATGACGCGATGATGGAAGGGGGGCCGGGAGAGAACCCGCCCGGCCCCCGTTGGCGAGGAGACTCCGGAGCGGCCGGGAACGCCGGCCCCGCCGTCAGGCGCCGAGCGGCTCCTCCTTGAGCGCGCGGGTGAGCTCGGGGTGCAGGCGGGCGAAATAGTAGCCCATCACCAGCGCGGCGAAGAGGTTGGCGAGCAGTACCGCCCAGAGCGGGAAGAGCCCCCCGATTCCACTCGCGGCCACCTCGACGAAGACGTAGAAGCCGAGCTCGAAGACCACGAACAGCACGAGCAAGGCGAAGCGCGCCACCCCGGACCGGCAGGCCAGGCGCACCACGAGCGTCACGAGGAACCCGAACGCCACGAAGGCGAGGAAGTGCACCGCGGTGTAGAGGATCACCGCACTGAAATCAATCCTGGTCGTGACCGGCGGATCCTGGCCCAAGATGAACACCTGGCCCAGGACGCTCGGCGTGAGGAGCGGGCGCCCGGCCAGGAGGTCGCGGATGAGGAACCAGATCGCCACGGTCGAGCCGCCCAGAAGCCCCGCGTCAACGGCCTCGGAGAAGAGCGGCTGGCGGGATTCGGACATGGGAACTACCTCCGACCGGCTGAGGTCGTGCTGCAACCATCCGGTCGCCGGCCGATGGACCGGACGCTGGTTCCTGCAAGATGACACATCGGGCGGGAGGGGCAAGGCCCCGAGCCGTTCACCGGTCCCGGCCCGCCGTGCCCGCCTCCTCCTGTCTCCGGCCCACGATGAACGCGCCCACGAAGCAGGCGAGGGCAAGCACCAGGAGAGCGAGCCCCAGAAGATTCCGGGCGGTGAGGAGGAGGACCAGCATGCCGCCGGACACGAGGATGGTCCCCACGCCGCGCAGCACCTCGTCGAGGTTGCTCCAGTGGTGCCGGCGGGCCCATTGGAGGGCGGGGGCGAGGCCGAGGACCCCGAGCCCCATGATCCCCACCCAGACCCAGACCCAGAAGGTGCGGCCCGCGATCATGGGGATGCCTCGCCCCGCTCGGCGCGACACCGGGGACAGGGGCAGCTCGCGCGAAGCCGCTCGAAGGTGAAGATCCCGGTCCCGTGTCCGTCGCTCCACGTGATCCGGATCCCGTAGGCTCCGACCAGCGCCAGGCGGGTCGGTTTCACGTCCTCCGGTACGGCGGTGGGATCGAGCAGCGGGCGGCCCGAGACCTCGTCCACACAGGCCGCGCAGGGGCAGGCCAGCCGGAGCCACCGGGCGGGGAAGAAGCCCGTGTGACCGGCCTGGTCCCAGTCAATCCGGACCCCGGCGTCCTCCCGGGTGATGGCGTACGGCATGACCGGCGGCATGCGACTCCGTGGCTCGGGGTTGGGGGCGCCGGTTATACTACACCGTTCGGCGGGCCCGGCGCCCGCGCCCTCAACGCAGCCCGACTATGCCTGCTCACTCCACCGACCCGTTCGGCGCCCGAAGGACCCTGTCACTGGGGTCCGAAACCGCCACGATTTATCGCCTCGACGAGCTGGAGCGCAAGGGACTCGCCCGGCTCGACCGCCTCCCGTTCTCGATCCGCGTCCTGCTGGAGAACCTGCTCCGGTTCGCCGGACGGGGGGTGGTCACCGAGGACCACGTCAGGCAGCTTGCCGCCTGGTCCCCCGCCGGGACCGGGCACGGCGAGATCCCCTTCATGCCGGCCCGGGTGGTGCTCCAGGACTTCACCGGGGTGCCCTGCGTCGTGGATCTCGCCGCGATGCGGGACGCCATGGCACGGCTGGGCGGCGACCCGAACCGGATCAATCCGATCGTCCCCTGCGATCTCGTGATCGACCACTCGGTGCAGGTGGACTATTACGGCACGGGCGAGGCCTACCGCCTGAACGTCCAGCTCGAGTTCGAGCGGAACCGGGAACGCTATCAGCTCCTCAAGTTCGCCCAGCGGGCCTTCGACAACTTCCGGGTGGTCCCGCCCGGCACCGGGATCGTCCACCAGGTGAACCTGGAGTACCTGGCGCCGGTGGCCCAGCTCCGGCCCCAGCACGGGGAGCTCACCGCCTACCCCGACACGCTGGTCGGCACCGATTCCCACACCACGATGATCAACGGGCTCGGCGTCCTGGGCTGGGGGGTGGGCGGGATCGAGGCCGAGGCGGTGATGCTGGGCCAGCCCTACTTCATGCTCGTCCCCGCGGTGGTGGGCCTCAAGCTCACGGGCGAGTTGCGGCCCGGCACCACGGCCACCGATCTCGTGCTCACGGTGACCCGGCTGCTGCGGGAGAAAGGGGTGGTGGACCAGTTCGTCGAGTTCTACGGGCCCGGCCTGTCGAACCTCTCGCTCGCTGATCGCGCCACGATCGCCAACATGGCCCCGGAGTACGGCGCGACGACAGGCTTCTTCCCGGTGGATGCCGAAACCCTGCGCTACCTCGAACGCACCGGCCGGGATCGCGCCGTGGTGGAGCGGGTCGAACGTTACTGCAAGGAGCAGGGGCTGTTCCGCACCGACGGCACCCCGGACCCCGAGTTCAGCGACACGCTGGAACTCGATCTCTCGACCGTGGTCCCCAGCCTGGCGGGACCCCGGCGGCCCCAGGATCTGGTCCCGCTCACCGAACTCAAGCGGAACTTCCAGATGGCCCTCCCAGACCTCATGACGCCGGCGGTTCCCGCCGCGCGCCGGGAGCTGGCGGAGGCCAACTATTCCCGCTGGGTCAACGAGGGGGGCGGCGGGGGGGGGGGACCGGGGGGGGCGGCCGTGGCGGTGCGGGAGGCCCCGCCCGTGGCCCGGGTCACGGTCCAGGGGAGGGACGGCGAACTCCGGGACGGCTCGGTGGTGATCGCGGCCATCACGAGCTGTACCAACACCTCGAACCCGTCGGTGATGATCGGGGCGGGGTTGCTCGCCCGCAAGGCGGTCGAGAAGGGACTGGCCAGCCGGCCCTGGGTGAAGACCAGTCTGGCTCCCGGGTCGCGGGTCGTGACCGAGTATCTCCGGGGGTCGGGCCTGCTGCCCTACCTGGAGCAGCTCGGGTTCGCGGTGGTGGGCTACGGCTGTACCACCTGCATCGGCAACTCCGGGCCCCTGCCCGACCCCGTGGCCCAGGCGATCGAGGAGCATGCGCTGGTCACCGCCGCAGTCCTGTCGGGAAACCGGAACTTCGAGGCCCGGGTGCATCCGCAGGTGCGGGCCAATTATCTCGCCTCGCCGATGCTGGTGGTGGCCTTCGCGCTGGCGGGCCGCATTGATCTCGATCTCGAGCAGGAGCCGCTCGGCACCGACCCGCAGGGCCGGCCGGTCTATCTCCGCGACATCTGGCCCTCCCCCAAGGAAGTGGCCGACGCGATGGCGGCGAGCCTCAAACCCGAGCTCTTCCGGGAACGCTACGCCTCCGTCTTCGAGGGCGACGACGCCTGGCGCGCCCTGCCGGTCCCCGAGGGGAGCCGGTACGCCTGGGACCCGAAGTCTACCTACGTCCAGGAGCCCCCGTTTTTCCAGCAGCTCACCCTGGAACCGCCGCCGCTCCGGGACATCGAGAACGCCCGAGTGCTCGCCGTGCTCGGCGATTCGGTGACGACCGACCATATCTCGCCCGCTGGTGCCATCCCCAAGCAGGGACCGGCCGCGCGGTACCTGAAAGAACACGGGGTCGAGCAGGTGGACTGGAACACCTTCGGAGCCCGTCGGGGGAATCACGAGGTCATGATGCGCGGGACGTTCGGCAACGTGCGCATCCGCAACGCCCTCACCCCGGGGAAGGAGGGCAACTGGACCGTCCACCTGCCGAGCGGCGAGGTCATGTCCATCTACGACGCGGCCATGAAGTATCAGGCCGCGGGCACCCCGCTCCTCGTGCTGGCGGGCAAGGAATACGGCACCGGCTCGAGCCGCGACTGGGCCGCCAAGGGCCCTGCCCTGCTCGGCGTCCGTGCGATCATCGCCGAGAGTTACGAACGCATCCACCGGAGCAACCTGGTCGGGATGGGGGTGCTGCCGCTCCAATATCCGGCGGGCGCGAACCGCCAAACCCTGGGCCTCACCGGGCAGGAAACCTTCGCGGTGAGCGGGATCGCGCGGGGGCTCGAGCCGGGGGGCCGGGTGAGCGTCACCGCGACCGCGCCCGATGGCAAGGTCACCCGGTTCGAGGCCGTGGTCCGGCTCAATTCCCAGGTGGAGCTCGAGTACTACCGCCACGGCGGCATCCTCCAGCGGGTGCTCCGGATGTTCTTGAAGGGGGAGGCCTAGCGTCATTGCGAGGAGGCCCCGAAGGGGCCGACGAAGCAATCCGGCCGCCCAGGTAGCCAGGCCGGGGCAGATTGCTTCGCGCCCGGGCTCCGCCCGGGGCGCTCGCAATGACGAGGAGCGCCCGGGCTCCGCCCACCGTCATTGCGAGGAGGCCCCGAAGGGGCCGACGAAGCAATCCCGCCGCCCGGGCAGCCAGGCCAGGGCCCCGAAGGGGCCGACGAAGCAATCCCGCCGCCCCGGCAGCGAGGCCGGGGGAGATTGCTTCGCGCCCGGGCTTCGCCCGGGGCGCTCGCAATGACGGGAGGGGCCGGGCTCCGCCCGGGGCCCGCGCCACGACGGGAGGGCCGGGCTGTAGCTACCGGTTGAATACTGGACATCCGTGGCGGGCGAAAATGGGACACTGGTGAGTGCGGCCGGTCCAACTGGCCGAGCCGTTTCCGGCAGTCCCACCTTGAGGGCGGTCCCCAGTGGAGCGCCCGCATGCACGGAGTTCCAGAGCGCGTGTTACTACGACACCTCCTCACCGAAAGCGCCGGCTCTCGCCGGGAGGCCGCCCGGCGGGCGGGGGTCGGTCGCTCGACCCTCTACCGCTGGATCGCCGCCGGGCTCCTGGATGAGCCGGTGGACGCCATCCGGGCCCGCTATGGTCCGCGCCCGCCAGCCCCGACCAAGCTGGAGCCCTACAAACCCCTGATCCAGGCCCGGCTGGCCGAATTCCCCGCCTTGCAGGCCACCCGGCTTTTCGCCGAGTGCCGCGCCGCCGGGTACCTGGGCGGCTACAGTCGCCTGTGCGACTACGTGCGGACCCTGCGGCCGCCGCCCGAGCCGGCGGTGCGCTTCGAGACGCCGCCCGGGCACCAGGCCCAGGTGGACTTCGCTTCCTGTCAGCTGCCCTGGGGCCGCCGCTTCGCTCTCGTGGTCGTCTTGGGCTACTCCCGGCTCCTCTGGGTGCGCTTCTATCCCCGCCAGGATCTCGCTACCCTCCAGCGCGGCCTGAGCGAGTGCTTCACCGCCTGGGGCGGGGTGCCCCGGGAGCTCCTCTTCGACCAGATGCGGAGCGTGCTCACCCGGGATGACCGGCTCACCGGGGGCGGTCTCCTCACCAACCTCGAGTGCCAGCGCTTCGCCGAGCACTACGGCTTTCGGGTGCGGGTCTGCCGGCCCTACCGCGCTCGGACCAAAGGCAAGGTGGAGCGCCCGATCCGCTATCTCCGCGCGAGCTTCCTCTACGGCCGCACCTTCCTGAGCGACGCCGATCTCAATGCCCAGGTCGACCACTGGCTCGCCACCGTGGCCAATCCCCGGGTGCACGGCACCACCGGCGCGGTACCCGCCCGGCGCTTCGCCACCGAGGAGCAGTCCCAGCTGCAGCCGCTCCCGGCCCGGCCCTACCAGTCGCTGGTGCTCTCCCCGCGGCCCGCGCCCGCCCCACCGCCCCGGCCGCTGCCCCCGATCGTCGTCGAGCGGCGGAGCCTCGCCACCTACGCCGCCCTGGTGGGAGCCGACTCATGAGCCGCCGCCCGGCCACCAGCCCCTCGGTGCGCGAGCGGCTGCGCACCCAGCTCGCCGATCTCAAGATGCCCGGGGCCCTCGAGGCGCTGGATGACATCCTGCGCCGCTGCGATGCCGGTGAGCTCACGGCCAGTGACGCGATCGCTGCCCTGCTCGGGGCCCACATCGAGCTGCGCAATGCCCGGCGGCTCCAGACCGCCATGCGCAGCGCCCGGCTCCCCGCCGTGAAGACCCTCGCGGACTACGATTTCAGCTTTCAGCCCTCGGTCAAGCGGGAGCAGATCGAGCACCTGCACACCCTGGGCTTCATCGAGCGCAAGGAGAACGTGGTGCTCTTGGGCCCGCCCGGCGTGGGCAAGACCCACCTCGCGCTTTCCCTCGCCGTGGCGGCGGCGCAGAGCGGCCGCCGGGTCTATTTCACCACCCTGGCGGATCTGCTGCACTCGCTGGAGGACGCCCAGGCCGCCGGCCGGCTGGCGAGCCGGCTCCGGACCCTGGT
>DATLYZ010000019.1:0-112076 GCA_035574255.1 Gemmatimonadales bacterium
GGGAACTAGCCGCCCCGCCAGTCGAGGCGTCGCCGCGAGTCGGCCTTGGGGGGAGACCTGTGGACCAGGCCCCCCCCCAGAGTGCCCACGCCAGCCCCCACCCCGGCGCCAACCAGCGACCCCAGGATCGTGCGGCCGGTGCAACTGCCCCGATCGGCCACGTCCGACCGGACGCGGAGCTCGTGTGCGAGCAGTCCCCCGGTCATGCCCGGAGCGGCCGCGCCGACGATCAGCCCCTCCCGCCAGTAGCTGTCTCGAGTCCCGACCACCGCCTGAGGGGCGGGCGCGGCCACCGTCGCGGACCAGCTCCTCCACTCCGGAGCACGCTCGGCCAGGCTTCGGGCCTGTGCCGCGAGGCCGGCCGGCCCGCAGAGACACATCGTGATCGCGGGGACGGCGGTCCGCCGCGCCCCGCGTGGGGCGCCGCTCACCGCGCCACGAACCGCCTCACCGTGGGGACCTCGTCGCGGTCGTACTCGACACCCCAGATCGAGCGGCGGTCCACCTCGTGGACCCGGAAGCGGTCGGGCAGCACCAGCCGGTGCATCTCGAGCCCGCGGGGCGAAAGGGCCACCCACTGGGCCTGGCCGCGGCGCACGAGGCCGCGAGCGGAGGCGTCCGTGAACCGGAACCAGACCGTGCCGTCACGCCCCACCCGGATCTCGCCGACGGGGGGAAAGAACCGGGGCCGGTAGAGCTTGCGCTCGAGCGAGTCGCGCGTGAGCGGCAGCCGCACATGGCCGGGCCCGGGGTCGAAGGCCAGGGTCCCCCGGAGGTACGCCTCCACCGTGTCGTCGGACAACGGCAGCGGGGTGTAGCGCCACTCGCGCCGGTAGGCGAGCCCCCGGCCTCGCTCCACCAGCATCACGGTGAACATCGCGGAGCCGGCGCGGGCCGGGGCGGGGCGGTCGGCGCGCACCAGCCAGCGGCCGTCCGGGCTCACGTCCACCTCGGGGTCGTCCCGGAACGGCTGGACCAGGTGAATCGCCCCGTCGCGAAAGACGAACGACAACCGGCTATGCCCGGCGGGAAGCCGGGCCAGGGTGTCCAGCACCTCGCCCTCCCGGCTGACCTGGAACACCCTGGCCTCGGCGGGGAGGCCGCTCCCCTCGGGGGGCACGGGTTGCCAGACGATGAGTCCGCCTTCCGGCAGCATCGCCATGGGCAGGAGCGACCCTCCGAGGTACGGCCGCCCGCCGGTCGAGACCGGTCGCGCCGGATAGAGCAGCGACACCGTGGAGTGCCCGGCTCGCGCGGTATCGAACAGGGTGAGCCGGCGGAGGCCCAGGTCGTAAACCCAGAGCGAGTCGCCCTGCCAGCCCAGCATCGCCGGGCGCTGGAACTCCCCGGGGCCGGTGCCGGCGCGGCCCAGCGTTCGGATCAGCCGGCCGGTGCGGTCGAGATGGAGGACGAAGGGGAGCTGGCGGTCCGTGAGATAGAAGCTCAGGTCGGGCGCCACCCGGAGATCCATGACGAACGAGAGCAGCGCCTGGACGCTGTCAGCCAGCGCCAGGGTGGTGTCAGGCCGCGCGAGCGTCCGCCGTCCGGGATCGGGGGGGGAACCGCCCGCCCAGCCGAAGCCGAGCTGGAGGCCCGCGGCGAGAGCGAGAAGAGGAGCGCGCATGAGGGGCGACCGGGTTCGGGCTGAGGGTCAGAGGTCGAGCGACGCCGTGCGGCTCCGGAAGTCCGTAATCTGCTCCTCGGTGAGCCGCCTCGCAACGACCACCCCGTCGCAGTTGCGGACCACGGCCTCCTCGCCGGGCTGGACCGCCGCGAAGACGCCGGCCTCCGGGGCCCGGCTCACGTACTGGGTGCTGCCGTCAGGGTCGAGCGGGAGCAACGCACCGCCCCCGCAGCCCGGACTGGTCGGAATGCAGGTGCCGGAGAGCCACCCGTACGAGCAGTTGTAATAGCCGGGCACATGCCCGCCCTCGCAGTACCCGAACCCACCGGATCCGATCACGCAGGCCCAACACCCCGGCTGCTTGTACGCGAGGCTGGTGCTGGCTGCGTGTTGTGCCGCGAGCGGGCCCGCGAGCGCCTGCTGCGCCGCAAGGCCGGGGGCGGCCACGATGAGCAGCGCGCCGAGCCCGAAGGCCGCGGCGCACCATGAGCGTGAGGGTTTCATTGGCTTGGTTCCTCGAAAGAAGGATGCGATGACAGGTTGGGTGCCCGAACCCAGCGCCACTCGTAGAACACGAGCTCCAGGGCCGCCCCCCCCGCACCGGTCCGCCGGGCGCCGACCAGCATCCGGTCTTCCGGCCGGGAGAGCATCAAGCCGAGCGGCGCCTCCACCCGCGCCACCCGGGCCACGCGGCCCGCCCCGTCGTACCGAACCAGGAGCCGGCTCAGGCTGGAGAGGTCGGCCACGGTCTGAATCGCGCCGCAATCGAGCGGCAGGGCCGCGAGGGAGCGCCAGAGCGAGAGCGCCGTGTCCGCCACCAGCTCCGCCCGGCCGCCCGCGAGCACCGGCTCGTAGTCCTGGACCGGGCCCGGGTCGAGCGGCACCCGGTGCACCCGGAACGGAGCCATGAGTTCGGCCAGCAACACGGCGGTGCCGTTCGCCGTCAGCTGAAAGCGCGGGACGCTGGCGACGCTGGCGGCCGGACCGGCGGCGTACAGGATGGTCTCGCCCCCCCCCGGCTCCAGGCGCCGCAGGACATACCGGCGCCGGAGCAGGTCGCGCGACCCGATCACCCAGCGGTCGCCGACTCGCACCGCGACGTCAACCGCTTCACCCTCGAACCGCGGGATCGGCTCGCTCAGCGCCAGCCGCCCCTCCCGATCGAGCCGGAGCAGCGTGCCGGCCGCGCCGTCGAGGATCGTGACGCCCCCCGGCTCCGGGCCCGGGGCCAGCGCGGTGATGGTGACCTCGGGGGGAAGCGAGAGCGGGATCGTCGCTCCCGATCGGGTGAAGCGGATGGCGCTCTGGTCGGGAAACCAGATCAGCAGATCGCCGGTCGCAGGGTCGCTCACCGCACCGGAGACCCCGAAGGCGGCGGACAGCGGGTAGGCGGCCCGCTCGGTGAGAGTGAGCGCGCCGCAGTCGGGCGACTGGCCCAGCGCGGCGCGTTCGACGGCCAACGGGGCCAGGAGCCAGATCAGGCGTCGGAAGAGCACGGTCGGAGCGCGAACGGGATCAGGTCATGCTAGGCGATCCGGCCGCCCGCCACCATGCAGGAACTCGCCACCTCTGGCCCGATCCTGCCGCTTGACCCGTGCCGGACCTCGCGCCTTGTTGAATTCCGCTGCCCGCAGGCCTCCCCCTGGGCCGGCGCGGGGACCTTTGCACGCCCCCGGGGGACCCATGCCCACGCTCTGCCTCGACCCACCCTACCTCGCCGCCGGCCCGCCGGCCGGATCCACCCGGCCGCTCGGCGCCGTTCTCCTCGCCGATCTCGCGGAGGGGTTGGCCGCCTTCGCCGACGCGATCGACCGCCAGCGATCCGCACCCTGGTGCCCCCTCGCTCTCCGAGTCGCCGATCCGCGACTCACTCCGGCGGTGCTCGCCACGTTCGAGCCCAGGCCGGGCTGCTTCGCCCGGTTCACCTCGGCCGATAACCCCACATCGGGGCGCATCTTCCACGTGCTCGCCGCCGTGCAGCGCCGGCCACTCCCGACCCCGGAACGGATCGCGGCCTACACCGAAGCGCGTCTCGACCGCGGGGTGGGACCGATTCTGCTCGCCTGCATGACCGGGTCCGGCTCAGGCCGGCGGCCCTCCCGGACGCTCAGCCGCCGGGTGCAGGCGCTGGGTCCCTACGAGGTCCGCGACTGGCGGGCGCTGGCCCGGCTCACCTGGGCTGCGGCCCTGGCCGGACTTCGCTCCGGCGGGTCGGTCGAGACGGCAGCCTGGGAGGCCGGGAGCGACCCCCGTTCGCTCCGCCGCTGGGTCCGGCTCTTTACGGGCCTCGACTGGGAGGAAGTCAGGGCCCGGGTGGGGTGGGAGTGGATTGTCGAACTCGCGCTCCGCCGCGGCGGATATGTGCGGGAGCCGAGCGGGGCCGTGGAGCGGAAGGCGAGCTAGCGGGAAAGGTCCCCACGCGCGCTCGGCTCTGGCCTGGCCGGGTCGGCGCGCTGAAGTGAGCCGGCAGGGGCTCCTCCGCCGTGGGTCAGCGGGGATAGCGCTCTAGCCATTGCAATCCATCGCTGTCCGTCCGGATCGCATACAGGACCCCGCGGCCCAGCCCCACCAGGCGGCGGCCCGGAGGCAGCTCGAGGCGCGCGGCCAGATTCCCTCGACTGTCGAAGACGTCGTAGACCGGCGCCTCGTCGTGTCGCGGGACCCAGGCCTGCCCTTCGGGCGAGATCAGCATGCCCCGGCGGAACGGGGGCAGATACTCCGGCCAGACGAAGTCCTCGGCGCCGGGCTCCGGTATTCGGACCTCCGGGGCCCGTCCTCCGGTGGGCCCGCGGGTCACGACGACCCGGTTCCGGTTGCTGCGGAGCTCGGCCAGGTACCGGGTGCGGTCCGCCTCCGTGACCCTGCGGCGTGGATAGGGAACGGGCGCCCCCGCGATCCGCCGGCCGTCGTCCACCCACTCGATGTGGTAATCCGACACCCGGGCAATGGCCACCCGGCCGTCGGCCGCGACCGCCCAGTCGTCCTCCGGGGCGTACGGTTGCGGGCGCATCATCACCATGCGGGCCCGCTGGTCGCCGGAGACGTTCACCCTGGTGGCCGGGATCTTGACCTTCGCGACCGTGTCCACCCGGTTCGCGGCGCGGTCCCACCGGAGCACGGCGGTCGAGTCCGGCAATTTCGGCTCGACCTCGCCTCCCTCGTCAGGCACTCGGAAAGGGGAGGCCTGGAAATAGATCCGCCCACTGCGATCGGCCCCCCGGGCCGCCGGCAGGCCGCCGATGGCCTCCGGAAACGGCACGGTCCGGCCGGTCATCCGGCCGTCGGGCGCCACGGCCAGCAGGCGGCGGCTGGCCCGGTCCACGATGAACGTCGTGTCCCCCGCCGGGAGCAGCTCTCCCGGAAACTGGTACTCGCCGGGCCCCTGCCCGTTCCGGCCCACCGGCGTCTGCCGGCCGCTCGCGAAGTCGGCCAGGACCACCGAACGGGCGCCCCCATCGGTCACCAGCACCTTGCCGGCGCCGAGTTCGCGAAGCGCGATCACCTGGTCGAACGGCTCCCCCAGCTCGGCGTCCGGCCGCGTGAGCTTGCGGGTCGAAGGCACGCTCTGGGCCGCGAGGGGTGCGGCGCCCAGTACCAGGACCGCGGCGGCCCACCGCAGTGCCGGATGGCGGAAGCCTGTGCTAGGCATGGCGCGGCATCTCCACCGGCTCCACGCCGGGCGCCGGCCCGGCCTCGGGCGGCCGCGGCGCGCGGGGGCCCCATTGCGCGGCGATGGCCAGCATGGCGGCGACCATCGCCGGCCGAGCCCAGTACACCTCCCCGGCGGGCGGGGCCGGGGGGCGAGCGGGTTCGTGGATCGGTTCGTCGGACATGGCGACATTTCCGGATCGGAGGATCCTTCAGCGCGATCACCAGGTTGCTTCTGGTTTGGATGCGAACCCCGCGGCGATGGTTGCAGCGGGGACCCGACCGCGTCCCGGCCTCCATCCTTCCTGTACCGCCCTCCGCCCCTCCGCTGCGCCACGTCGCTGGCCCTGATCGGAGTCCCGCCTCGGGGTCGCCTTCGCCGGGCGGGGACTCGGAGAACGCGAGGCCGCCCGCCGGGTCAGGGTGCCCCCGGCCTCGGACGGTTGCGATTACATTTCCCGGCCCATGTCCCGCCGGCTGGTGTACTCCGTTGCGACGCTGTTCCTTGCCGCCTGCGGGCCGGGCCGGAGCGAGGTTCCAGTCGCGGAGCTCGTTCCCACCGGGGACACCATTCTGCTGCCCTACGCCGACGTGGCCGCGGCGGCGTGGCTGGGCGGGGAGGGTGGCCGCTGGGTGGTCGTGGCGCCGCAGGACCGCGCCGTGAGCGTGGCGGACTTCGGGCGGCGGAGCGTCCGTCCCTTCGGCTCCACTGCGCGGCCCGCCTTCGAACAGCCGTACGATCTGTTCCGGGCCGGCGATTCGATCTACGTGAGCGACTGGCAGCGGCGGCAAACCACCGTCTGGACGCTGGATGGCCGGCCCGCCGGCGCGATATCGGCGGTGAGCGGGTTGCGCGGGGCGCTGCCCAGAGCGCGCGACGGCCAGGGCCGCTGGTACTTCGAACTCTTTCCACCCCCGGGCCCCGACGGGCGGGGGAATCTCGATTCGGCGTCCATCGTTCGCACCTCGGCCGACCTCACCGCGCCGGACACCATCGCCCGGCTCTCGCCGCTCGATGTGGCCGAAGTGGTCTCCGAGGGCCGGCGGCGCTGGGAACGGCGGCTGCTGTCGGGACAGGACCGCTGGGGTGTCCTGCCTGACGGCAGCGTCTGGCTGGCCCGGGTGGGCCGGAACCGGGTGGACTGGCTCGGCCCCGACGGGCGGCTCGCCACCGGCGAGGAACTCCCCGATCGGGTGCTGCCGGTCACCCAGGCGGACCGCGACATCTTCCTGCGACAGTTCGATCCCGGGCTCCGCCCGGCCGTCGAGGCCATCCCGTTCGCGGCGATCAAGCCCCCCTTCGAGGCCGCGCTCACCGGACCCGACGGGACGGTGTGGCTGGTCAAGAGCCGGGCGGTGGGCGATACCATTCGCCAGTATCAGATCGTCAATCGTGCCGGCCGGCTGGCGGCGACGGTTCGACACCGGGGTCTCGGGCAGGCGGTGGCGCTCGGCGGGGGGATGGCCCTGGTCGAGGAACACTACCGCGACGGGGTCCGCCTGCTTCTTTTCCGGCTCCCCGGCTGAAGCCGGGTGGGAGGGTATCGTGGCTGAGGTCAGAACGACGGGAGTCGGCATGACACGGGGCACGCGAATCGTGGCAGCGGCGCTGGTCCTGGCGGGCCTGCTCGCGGGCTGCCGCGAGCGGCGGCCCGCGGCGCCGCTGGTCACCCTGGACCGGCCCGAGGCCGTGCTCGAGCGGCGCTTCCAGCAAGTCAGCAACGTGGTGGAACTGAGCGACGGGCGGATCGCGTTCGCGGAACTCAGGGACCGGCAATTCCTGTTCGCCGACCTGACAAGCGGCCAGGTGATCCCGGTGGGGGAGCACACCGATTCCGCCCTCCCCGGCATGCCTGCCCCGGGCCAGCACAAGTTCCCCGGTTACGTCCTGCTCTTTCCGGGCGACACCGTGGGCCTGGTGGACTTCGCCCTGGAGCGCACGACGCTCTGGACCCCTCGGGGGGACTACGTGGGCCAGCTGGGAAGGATCGGGGTGGGAGGGCTCAACCAGGCCGTGCAGTACGACAGCCGGTACAACGCCTACAAGGAAGACGTCCGCTCGGTGCTGGGGGGGCTCGAGCCCGGCAGCGAACTCGAGTTCGACAGCCTGAACGTGCTCCGCATCGCCCGGGGCGACACGGTGGCGGACACCGTGGCCAAGCTCCGGCTCCCGCCCTGGGGCATGGGCCAGTTCGGCGAGCAGAAGAAAATGGTCTCCACGGTCTTCGGCCCCCGCGATCTGTTCGGCGTCCTGCCCGACGGCTCGATCTGGATCGCGCGGGCCAGCACCAACTCCGTGGATTGGCGGTCGCCGGACGGGGCCTGGCTCCGGGGGGAGCGGCTCCCCTACGCCCCTATCCCGGTGCTCCAGAAGGAAAAGGACCTGTTCCTGGAGCGGCTGCGCCGGCAGATGGCGACGGCCGGCGCCCCGGCGGGGATCGAGCTCTCCTATCCGTTCGCGGAGGAAAAGCCGCCCTTCATCGCGGGGGCCACCAACCCGGCCGGGGAGGCCTGGCTCCAGCGCCCGCGCCCCATCGAGGATTCCATTCCCGTCTGGGACGCGATCGGGCGGAACGGCAAGCTGCTCCGCTCCGTGCGGCTTCCCCGCTCGGCCACGCTGGCGGGCTTCGGGCGCGACGGGCGGGTGTACCTCGTGCTGCGGGAGGACGACGGCACGCAGCGCATCGCTCGCTTCACCGTTCCCCGTTCTCCTCTCTGAGCTCCGGCGGGTCGGTCTTCCGCCGGTACCGCCTCCTCCCCTCGTCGTACCACCGCCGGGTGATCTCCCCGGCCAGCTCGCGGTTGCCGAGTCCGAAGGCGAGACCCGCGGCGAGCGCGATGGAACCCAGGATGAGCGTGAAGGCCGAGGTCACCAGCTCGCCGCTCACGCCGACCTGCTGCAGCGCCATGAAGACGGCGATCATCACCATGGCGCCCTTGGTCAGCTTGGCCAGGGTGACGACGCCGGCAACCGCGCCCGCGGACGCCACGATCACCGCCCGAACGAACTCGCCGATGATGATCCCCAGGATGATGATGACGATCCCCGAGATCAGGGTGGGGACGAAGGCCAGCATGCGGCCGAACATCTCGCGCACGTTTTCCAGGCCCAGCGCCGAGCTGGCGAGCAGGATCGCCACCAGCATGGTGAGCCAGAAGAGCAACGTCCCCACCGCGTGCACCGGGTCCACCCGGACCCGGCTGGCAGCCTCGGTGAGGCCGCCCGCATCGGCCACTCGCTTGAAGCCGAGCCGTTCCAGGCTCCGGTTGGTCCAGCGCTGGAGCTGCCGCGCGACCAGATAGCCGGCCAGCAAAATCGCCGCGGCCGCGAGCAGGCCGGGGACCACCTCGACGAGCTCGCCCCAGCCGATCCGGATCCGCTCCCACAGTTCACTCATGACCTACCTCGAGAACGACTTTGCCGAATTGGGCGCCTTCCGCCAGGCGGCGGAGGGCCCGGTCCGCCTGGTCGAGGGGGAACACCGCGTCCACCTCGGGCCACAGCCGCCCCTGGTGGGCCAGGGTGGCCACGGCCTGGAAGTCGCCGTGGCTCCCCATGGTGGAGCCCAGGATGTCCCACTGGTACCAGAACAGCTTCCGCACGTCCGTCAGGCAGTGGGGGCCGGACGTGGCGCCACAGGTCACCAGCCGACCCCGGGGAGCCAGCGCCCGAAGCGAGTGCTCCCAGGTCAGCTCCCCCACGGTGTCCACCACGACCTCCACCCCGCGGCGCGCCGTGAGGGTCCGGACCTCGCGGGCCACGTCCTGGGTGGCGTGATTGAGCGTCACGTCCGCTCCCAGCTCCGCCGCGCGGGCCAGCTTGTGGTCGGAGGAGCTGGTCACGATCACCCGCGCGCCGCACAGCTTCGCGATCTTGAGCGCGGCGAGCGCCACCCCGCCGCCGATGCCCCAGATGAGGACCGTCTCGCCGGCCCGGAGCCGCGCCCGGGTGACGAGCATCCGCCAGGCGGTGAGGGTGGTGAGCGGAAAGGCCGCGGCCCGGGCCCAGTCCATGGACTCGGGCACCGGCGCCAGATTGCCCTCGGGCACCACCAGATACTCCGCGAAGGTACCGGGCCGGTGCTCGCCCAGAATGCCGAACGCCCGGCAGAGCGGCTGCTCGCCCGCCTCGCACCACTCGCAGTGCCCGCAGGAGACTCCCGGGTTCACCATGACCCGGTCGCCCGGTCGCACCCGGGACACCGCGGATCCCACCCGCTCGACGACGCCCGCGCCGTCGGATCCGAGGATGTGAGGGAACCGGTACGAGACGCCCGGCAATCCGCCCACCACGAAGAGATCGAGCCGGTTCAGCGCGGCGGCCCGGACCCGCACCAGCACGTCGCCCGCCGCCCGAAGCTCGGGCGGCGGGACATCCTGGATCCGAAGGTGCTCCAGACCGCCGGTCGCGGTGAGAGTGACGGCTTTCAGAAGGCCGGGCTCGTGATCCGTTCGCCAGGAAGGAGCCGCACGCTGGTTTGGGCGCCGTTCGTGAGCGAGCGCCACTGCAATGTAAACTCGGCGCCGTTCCGACTGCGTTCGGAGGGGCGGCTCGACACCCAGACGATCCGGCTGCCGTCCCGCGCCAGGGCGACGTCGGCGAGCGGGTAGTCGCTCGCCACGAGGGGCACCGGCGGGCCGCCACCCGCCGGGCGGCGGAGCACGAGATCCGGCTCCTTGCGGTCCTTGCGTCCCTGCACCCAGGCCAGCTCCCCCTCGGGGAGCCAGACCGGCCGGCTCTCCCGCCGATCCGCAGTCGCGGTGACCGCGGTCGGGGCCCCGCCGGCGAGCGGCACCAGGAAGATGTCGCTCGGTCCATCGCGGCTTCCCGGGGAGCCCGCGAAGGCGACGCTCCGGCCGTCGGGGGAAACGGCCGGATCCGCAGCCCCGCCGGCCAGGTTCGTGAGCTGGCGCTGGTCGCTCCCGTCGGCGTTCATGACGAAGAGCTGCCGGGCGCCCGCGCGTCCCGACACGAAGACCAGCCGTTCACCGTCAGGCGTCCACACGGGCTGGGCGTCCACCGCGGGATTGGTCGTGAGCCGAACCGGGTTGCGGCCGTCGGCGTCGGCCACGAAGATGTCGAAATTACCCGGTTCCAGCCGATCCGAAGCAAACGCGATCCGGGTGCGGTCCGGCGAGTAGGCGCCGTCCAGGCTGTTCCCGCTGCTGTCCGCCAGGACGGGCAGGAAGAGATCGGGGTTGGCCGCGGTGAGCGCGAAGATGGCGAAACGTCCGGCCCGCGTGGACGCCACCAGCAAGTCGCCGGTCACGAACACCGTGGCCTGCACGCTCTGCCCGTTCGGGAGCGAGGCGATGACCTGGGTCCGCCCCGGCGCCACCGCCTCGACGCCGCCCTGAGCGTTCACCCGGGCGATCTCGGGGTTGGCGCTACGCCAGGTGACGCCTTCGGCCGGAAGCAACGGCCGGCCACCCTCGTCCACGAACGATGCCGCCAGGGTGGTCCACTCCCCCACCCGGAGCCCCACCCGCGGCCGATCGAGCCCCAGACTTCCCGGCAATACCTCGACGCTCCAGCCCTTGGGGACGAACCCGCGGACCTGGAAGCTCAGGGTCGTGCTGCCGGGACGAAGGGCCCGCAGCAGGCCGGTGGCCGGGTCGAACGAGGCAATGGAAATATCCCCCACGGTCCAGGTGACCGGGACCCCCTCGACCGGCATCGAATCGGCCGACTGCACTTCCAGCTTGACCTCGCGGGTCCCGCTCACCGGAAGGCGGATCACTTCCGTGAGTCGAGGTCGGGTGAGGAACAGCGCGACCTCGCGGTAGGCGACCACGGCGACCTTGCGTTCCTGCAGGAATCCCCGCGCCACGATCTCGGCTCGTCCGGGGCCGATCGCCCGCACCACACCCTCGCTCGAAACCTGGGCCACGTTGAGATCGCTCGAGGTCCACTGGAGATCCGCCGAACGCAACCGCCGACCCCCCTGCGCGGGCACCGACGCGAACAGGGTCTCCGCCTCTTGCGGCGCCAGGGCCACCCGTGCGGTGGAGAGGGTGAATTCGCTCAGGGAGACAACGACCGGGATACTCACCGTCGCCCCGTTCGGCGCGGCCGCCTGGATCACACCCTGGCCGGTCGAGACACCCGCGACGACCCCGCTCGAATCCACCACCGCCGCCACCTCGGGCCGGAGCGAGCGCCAGGTGATCCGCACCGGTGCCGCCGGAGTCCCATCGGCCCGCACCGGCTTCACCTGAACCCGGGCGTGCTCGGCCGGGAGCAGCACCAGTGCTGCGGGGTCCGCGACGAGGAGCGCCACGTCCCCTGCGGGGGGAGCCGCAGCAGGGGATTCCGCTCCGGTCACGATGACCGGTACGGTCCGGCTCTTCTTCCCGGCACTCACCGTGATCAGGGCCCGCCCGGCCTTGAGCGCCGTGACCGACCCGCTCGCGCTCACCTTCGCGGTCTGCTCGTCGCTCGAGCGGTAGCGGATGGCGAGGATGGCGTTCCCGGCCTCGTCGAAGGCCTGGACCGCGAGCCCCTGCCGCTCGCCCGGGGCGAGCTGAAGGGTATCGGGTGAGACGTAGAGTTCCGTGACCGCCTGGGCCCGGAGGAACGTGGGGCAACCCAGGAGAGCGACGGCAACCAGCAGCCGGAGAAGAGGCGAACGCATAGCGAGGACCACGCCGTGCTGTGACTCGGGTCACCGGGAGCAAGCACCGGACCACGGGCGGTCACGGCGTAACACCATCGCAGACAACGGATTACACCCCGGGCGCCATTCGGGCCGGGGCCGGTGCTACTGCGGACTGCGGGTGGCCGCGCTAAAGCCCTGACCGGGGCCCGGTACGGGTTTCACCAGCACCGGCGCCGCGGCACCGATCCTCCGGATCGGCAGCCGCGCGCAGGGGCTCGCGATCCGGTCGGCATCCCCTGCGGTGGCGATTGGCGGCGTGACGCCACCCGGCGGCAGGCTCGAGATCCCCGGGCGAGGCCCGCTGCCACACCGGAGCGGGTCGCCGTCCCGCGAGACCCTCCTGCCAGGGCTTCCGATGGGACCGGGGCGCCGCGACGCTCGGCGGAATCGCACAGGGCCGGGGACGGCCGCCACCGCGCCGCCGGACATGGCAGGACGAGAGGGGCACGCCGGAGTGCCGCGTCGGGCCTGACAAGTGCTCCGAACTCCCATCAGGCAGGCCAGCACGGCGAGCCAGGCCACGCGGAGCCGAGAGGCAACCCGTGGCATCTAACCTCTTGTGCAACAAAGAGTTAACTCAAGGCACAACTCGTTTCTCGAAGGGAATCGCCGCCCCTCTTGCGCACCGCGACGGTCGCTGCTCGCGGCGGCCGGTTGCGCGACGCGTGGTCGTGTGAGGTGTGCGCGGCCGGCTTGCACTGCGAGCGCAGATGTGCATCTTATCTGCGTTCGTGTTCCCTGGGCGAGTCGTCGCCCGATCACCCGCGGCGGGCTTGCGCCGCCACCAGTGGAGGAAGCCCACGATGGCCGATATGGAAATGAGCTGGACGGACTCGGGGTGGATGGATCCCGCGCCCATGCCTCCGGAGCCTGCGATGCCCGGTACGCCGGCTGAACCCGCCGCGCCACCTGCGACCGAGCCCATGAAGCGAGCGGCTCCCCGGAAGCCGGCCGCCAGGAAGAAGGTCGCGAAGCGGCCGGCCCGCAAGGCGGCCGCGAAGAAGAAGGCGGCCAAGCGACCCGCCCGCAAGGCCGCGAAGAAGGCCAAGCGGCCGGCCGCCAAGAAGGCCGCAAGGAAGGGGAAGCGGCGCTAGCCGATCGAGCGCTCCGGAGCATCGGAGCGCTCGCTGCTTGGGGCGCCGGATCGCACCCGTGAGGCGCCCTGCGTCGCCTCCCCGCTTCGGCCCGCCACCGCTCCCGGCGTCCCGTGCCGTCCTGGTTCGCCGATCTCGCCGCCCGCGTTCGGGGTCGTCTCCGGAGCCACCCGGTACTCGGACGGATGCGCTTCCATCCCGCCAGATCCCCGGCGGAGGCCTACTGGGTGGCCGATCCGATCTTTCCCCCGACCGGCCCGAGGATCAGTTGCTTCTTCAAGGCCGGGTCCGAGGGCCCGACCGCCGATCAGGTCGCGTTGTTCCAGCGGTTCGTCGCCCGCTATCCCTCGCTGTGGCAAGCGATCGAGCCCCTGCTGCTCCAGGCGCAGCGCGGCTCGGCAGCCCCGGGGTTCACCCTCGCCTTTGTGTCGTTCCCCGACCGCGAGACCGCTGACATGCGCTGGGAGCTCACCTACGAGTGCGAGGCGGAGCCTGACACGGACTATACCGTCGAGATGCGGGGCTGGATGCCGGGCGGGCAGGTTCAGGTGGAGCGGTTCTAGAAGGGGCCGGGGCCGCTCCGGGGCGGGCAGGCGTCGAGCCAGGCCTGTTCCGCCGCGCTGAAGACCCGCGACCGGGTCAGAAACCGGACCCCGAGCGGCGCTTCCAGGGAGAAACCGCTCCCGCGGCCCGGGACCACGTCGATCAGGAGCTGGGTGTGGCGCCAGAGGGCGAACTGGGCTGCCCCGATGTAGACCGGGGTGCCGGCCACCTCGCCGAGCAGCACATCGCGGGACCCGATCCGGAACTCCCCCCGCGGATAGCACATCGGAGCACTCCCGTCGCAGCAGCCACCCGACTGGTGAAAGAGGAGCGGGCCGTGCTCCGCCTCGAGCCGGCGCAGCACGGCCTCCGCTTCCGGGGTAATCGCGACCCGGACGACCTCCATTAGAAGAACCCCAGCTTCTTCGGGCTGTAGCTCACCAGCAGGTTCTTGGTCTGCTGGTAGTGGTCCAGCATCATCCGGTGCGTCTCCCGGCCGATGCCCGACTGCTTGTACCCGCCGAACGCGGCGTGGGCTGGATAGGCATGATAGCAGTTGGTCCAGACCCGGCCCGCCTTGATGGCCCGCCCGACCCGGTAGCAGGTGTTGACCTCGCGGCTCCAGACCCCGGCCCCGAGCCCGTAGAGCGTGTCGTTGGCGATCGCCAGCGCGTCGTCCAGGGTCTTGAACTTCGTCACCGAGACCACGGGGCCGAAGATCTCCTCCTGGAAGATCCGCATCCGGTTGTGGCCCTCGAAGATCGTGGGCTGGACGTAGTACCCGCCCTGCAGCTCGCCGGGGTGCACGCGGCGGGCGCCGCCGGTCAGCACCTTCGCCCCCTCCTGTTTGCCGATCTCGATGTAGCTCAGGATCTTCTCGAGCTGGTCGTTGGAGGCCTGCGCGCCGATCATCGTCTTGGGATCGAGCGGATCGCCCTCGACGATGGCCCTGGTGCGGGCCACCGCCCGCTCCAGGAACCGGTCGTAGATGGACTCCTGGATGAGCGCCCGCGAGGGACAGGTGCAGACCTCGCCCTGATTCAGGGCGAACATAACGAATCCCTCGAGCGCCTTGTCCAGGAAGTCGTCATCGGCTTCCATGACGTCGGCGAAGAAGATGTTGGGCGACTTGCCGCCCAGCTCCAGCGTGACCGGGATCAGGTTTTCGGCCGCATACTGCATGATGAGCCGGCCGGTCGTGGTCTCGCCGGTGAAGGCGACCTTGGCGATCCGGGGGCTCGAGGCGAGCGGTTTCCCGGCCTCCACGCCGAAGCCCTGCACCACGTTGACCACCCCGCTCGGCAGGATGTCGGCCACCAGTTCCATGAACGCCATGATGGAGACGGGGGTCTGCTCGGCGGGCTTGATCACCACCGTGTTCCCGGCCGCGAGTGCGGGGGCCAGCTTCCAGGCGGCCATGAGGAGCGGAAAGTTCCACGGAATGATCTGCCCCACCACGCCGAGCGGCTCGTGGAAGTGATAGGCGACGGTATCCTGGTCCAGCTCCGCGAGGCTCCCCTCCTGGGCCCGGAGCGCCCCCGCGAAGTAGCGGAAGTGATCCACGGCGAGCGGGAGATCGGCGTTCAGGGTCTCCCGGATCGGCTTGCCGTTGTCAATACTCTCGATCAACGCCATCGCCTCGAGGTGCTGCTCCAGCCGGTCCGCGATCCGGTTGAGGAGGTTCGCCCGGTAGGTGGCGCTGGTGGTGTTCCAGGACAGCGCGGCCGCATGGGCGGCGTCGAGCGCCCGGTCCACGTCCTCGTGGGTCGAGCGGGCCACCTCGCAAAGCGGCTGGCCCGTGATGGGGGTCGGGTTGGTGAAGTACTGGCCCCGGACCGGCGCGACATACTCGCCGCCGATCCAGTTGTCGTATCGCGCCCGGATCGGCAACCGTGCGGTGAAGCGGGCGGCCGAGCCGGGGAGCCGGGCCTCGGCCGAGGGACGCGTTGCGGTGGCCATGGTCCATACCTCCTTGAGTGAGCAGCGAAGGCCGGGAAGCGTTGGGGAAAGCTGCCTCGGGTTTCTCCCGGGCCCAAGGCACGCGGCGGGCCACCGCCGGGGACACCCCAGGGTGGAAAGGCCAACCCGCAGTCTCTCAAGGAGTTGAGCCGGGATCCGATGCCGTCGGCCGCCTCATCCCGGAGCCGACCGCTCGGCCACCTGTCCCGGACTGCTGCCCCGACTGGCGCGACAGATGTCGCGGGATTCTTGGCAGGGCCCCGCCGGCCCGACATCTTTGCCGCGTGGGTCCCCGGCCGGTCGGGCCGGGACCGGAGCCTTGGCATGCACCGCACCGACATTCCATTCGACCGGCGATCCCAGCGCTCGCTGGAGCGGCTCTGGCTTGCCACCGTCCAGGCTCACCACCCGCCGGACGAGATCCGGCCCGTGGTGCGCTCGTCCTGGGAGCGGTGCCTCTCGGCCGAGGTACCCCCGGACTTGCCGGCCGCGCCGATCGTCTGGGATGAGGATCAGTTGCTCGCGATCGTCGAGCGGCACGACTGGCTCGGGCTCGCACGCCAGGCGGTCATCCGGCACCAGGGGTCGTTCAGCGGGGTCGGTCACATCCTGACCCTGTTCGACCACGAGGCGCGGATGCTCGCCGCCGAAGGCGATCCGGCGGCTCTCGAAGGGCTGGGCGAGATCAACTTCCGGCCCGGCGGTCTCTGGGCCGAAGCGGTTGTGGGGACCAACGGGCCCGGTACCGCGCTCGCCACCGGCCAGCCGACGCACATCGTGGGGGCCGAGCACTTCTGCGCCCGCTGGCATCCGTGGCACTGCGCGGCGGTGCCGGTCCGCGACCCCGCGACCGGCGAGATGCTCGGCGTGCTCGACATCTCCGGGTTCCGCGAGTACGCTCACCCGCACACGCTCAACCTCGCCCTGGCCCTCGTGGTGGCGATCGAGCAGACGCTCGCCGCCCGCGAGACGGAGCGTCGCTACCTCACGTTGAGCCGCCTCACCGAGCTCACGCTCCGCTATCCCGGCGATACGTCCCTGGCGGTGGATCGCACGGGCCGGGTGCTGGGTGCCTCGCCGGCGGCCCCGCCGGCGCTCGGCCCGGAACGGGACCATCCCGGGCTCCGCGCCGCGGTGCCCGCGCTGGTGAAACGAACGGCCGACGCGACCCCGTGCGAGGTGGCGCTGCCGCTCGGGCCGGGGCAGGCAGAGCGCGGTGTGTGGTATCCGGTGTTCGACGGGCACACGGTGGTCGGAGGCTGCCTGCTCCTCCAGCGGTCGGGACCGTCCCTGCCCGCGGCCCGCCGCGCTCGGGCCAGCAAGCCCTCGTCGGTCCGGTACTCGTTCGACGACGTCTGCGGCGACAGCCCCGCCCTCAGGCGCGCGCGGGAAGCCGCGCTGGCCGCGGCCCGGACCGACCTGCCGGTCTTCTTGATCGGAGAGTCCGGAACCGGCAAGGAGGTCTTCGCCCAGGCCATCCACGGCGCGAGTGCCCGGTGCGACCGTCCGTTCGTCCCGGTCAATTGCGCCGCGCTGCCGCGGGAGCTCGTCGAGAGCGAGCTGTTCGGCTACGAGGGCGGGGCCTTCACCGGGGCCAGGCGCGAAGGGACCATCGGCAAGTTCGAGGCGGCCGAGGGGGGTACCATCTTCCTGGACGAGATCGTGGAGTTGCCCGCCCCGGCCCAGGCGGCACTGCTCCGGGCGCTCCAGGAGGGGGAGATCACCCGGGTCGGCGCCGTGCAGGGGCGGCCGGTAGACGTCCGGATCATCGCGGCGACCAATCGCGACCTCGAGACGTCGCTGTCGAGCGGCGCGCTCCGGGCCGACCTGTACTACCGGCTCAACGTCATCCCCATCGAGTTGCCGCCGCTCCGCGACCGGCCGGGGGACGTGGGCCGGCTGGCGCGGCGGTTCTTCGAGGCGGCGGCACGGGAACAGGGTCTGATCGAGGTCGCCGTGGACGGACAAGTGTACGACGCGTTCGCCGCGTACTCCTGGCCGGGAAACATCCGCGAGCTCCAGAACGTGATCCGCCGGCTGGTCGCGGTGACCGGCGCGGTGGTCCGCGTGTCCGACCTGCCCCAGGCGATCCGGGCCGCCTGGCTCGGTCTGACACCGGCCGGCCCCTCCGACCCGCCTGCCATCCCGCCGGACCGGCCCTCCCGGATTGACGAGGAGGACAGGCACCTCATCGAGGTGGTCAACAGTTCGGCCACGATGGCGGAGGCGGCCGCGCGGCTCGGCATCACCCGGAGCACGCTCTATCGCCGGATGGCACGATTCGGCCTCCGGCCCCGGCGGATTGTGGGGCCGTAGGCGGCAGGCGGTAGCGCGGCAGGACGGCAAGGCGGTAGCCCTGTGGCCATTGGGGCGCGTCCGGTCGCCGGAGCAGCTCGGCGTTCTCGGCGCCCTCGGTGCCCTCGGTGGACCCCACAAGATCAGCTCGGCGCCCTCGGTGGACCCCAGGCCAAGGCACCAGGACGGCGGGGCGGCAAGTATGGGGTGGCGGCGCCACTACTCGGCGGACATCTTGTCTCGGTCTACTCCCCGGGAGCCTCCGATGGCGCTCGTGGACCCGCTCACCGCCGCCGTCCCCGCCGACCCCGGACCCCGCCCCCGGGACGAGGAGCTGGACCTCTTCGGGTTGACCCACCAGGGCCGGGTCCGCCGCACCAATCAGGATCATTTCCTGATCTGCACGATCCATCCCCAGACCGTGATTCATGGGACCAGCCTCCCCTCCACCGAGGGCCTCCCGCTCCGGGGGGAGCGGCTGGCCACGATCATGATGGTGGCCGATGGCGTGGGGAGCGGCGACGCCGGCGGCGAAGCCAGCCAGCTCGCGGTGGAGACCATCACGCGCTACGCCGCCTCGGCGCTCGGCTGTTACCACGCGAGCGGGCGCGCGGACGAGGAGGAGTTCTACCAGGCTCTCAGGACGGCGGCGCTGGAGGCGCACGCGGCGGTGGTGGAGGCCGCGGGGCGGAGCGCCGCGCGGGGCATGGCCACCACGCTGACCCTGGGGGTCGCGGTCTATCCCCGGTTCTACGTGGTGCAGGTGGGGGACAGCCGCTGCTATCGCTGGTACCAGGGCGCGCTGCAGCAGATCACGCGGGACCAGACGCTGGCGCAGGACCTGGCGGACCGGGGCGCGCTCGCCCCGGACCGGGTGGCCGATTCCCCGCTCAGCCACGTGCTCCTGGGCGCGATCGGCGGCCGGGACGCGATGCCGGTGGTGACCCGGTTCGACATCCCGCGCGGCTCGGTGGTGCTCCTCTGCACCGACGGCCTCACCAAGCACGTCAGCGACGCGGAGATCGCGGCGATGATCGGCGGGATGGCCTCCTCGGAGCAGCTCTGCCGCTCGCTGCTCGATCTCGCCCTGGACCGTGGCGGGAGCGACAACATCACGGTCCTCGCAGGGCGGGCCCGGGGGCCGGCGGCGCGCGCCTGACGCCGGGGCGCGGGGCCCGCGCCCTGCGAGCCCGGGCGGATCACCCGGCGGATCGCCCCCCCCCATGTTCCCCGCCGGAAGGCGGGGTCCGGTCGGCCCCCGCCTCACGGACGGCCCGCGGACCACTTCGGCCCTGGATTCCCGCTTGCGCGGGAATGACGGGAGGCGGGACTCCCGGTTCATGCATCACCCGGCCCCGGGGCCGCTGCCCCGACGGCCCTCGCCGCCCCCCCCCACGTCACCCCGGCGCAAGTCGGGGTCCGGCCGGCCCATGCCCCCCCCCCCGGCCGAGCTCACAGGTGCTGCGCCGGTGCGCGAGCGGCCTCGTCCCCCTGCCGCTCCGCCTGCCGCTGCCAGGTCCGGCTCACCATGTCCTTGGATCCCAGGCCCACCGCGAGCGCGAGCGCCAGGACAATGCCGCCGAAGAGGATGGCAAAGGCGAGCTTCAGGATGTCGCCGCCGATGCTCAAATGGTTGAGCGCCATCGCGGCCGTGAGCACCAGCACCATCCACTTGACGCCCAGGCTGATGAGACGCGCCGACTGGAGCTGCATGTTGACCGCGCCGATGAGAACGCCGCGAGCCAGAAACCGGGCCAGTACCACGCCGGCGGCGAGCAGCAAGGCCGCCGCGAACACGTTCGGCAGGTAGGTGAGGAGCCGGCCGGCCATGGTGGGAACGAGGGTCGCGTCGAGGGCGGCGAGCCCCACCAGCATCCCGAGAAGCAGCACCGCCCAGAAGCAGAGCCGGCCCACCAGCCGCGCCGGGCTCCGCGCGGGCGACCACTCCGCCAGGGTGTCGAGCCCCAGCCGATCGAGCCGCTGGTCGAACCGGAACCAGCGCAGCACCCGCTCGGCGAGGCGCGCCAGAAGCCAGCCCAGCAGCGCCGCCACCACCACCGAGACCAGCAAGGCCACCACGCCCGGCAGGAAGCCGGCCAGGGTCGTGAGCACCCGGCCGACCGATTCGCGGAGGGCTTCGTTGACCTGGTCCCACATCGGCTCCTCCTTCCCCGCGGGGCGGCGCGATCACGGCGTGAACCGATCCGGCCACCGCCACCGCGAGATCAAGTAAGGCTTCTCCGATTCGTATCGCAAGCACAGCCGCTCGATCCGCTGCTCCGTCTCGTCGAGGCTCGCCTCGCGCATCTCCGCCACGAACGAGCCTAGCCAGCCGTGATAGAGCGGGACGAACGCGGCGAGCAGGTGGTCCCGGTTCATCACCCGCATCCGGTGCGCCAGGGCGAAGTCGTAGACGATGCGAGCCCAGAGCTCGTCCGGGAAGCGGAACGCCTCGTCGCTCCGCGCCGCCAGCTTCCGGAGCTCGAGCAGCGTGAGCGGCGGCAACACCAGCCCCCAGACCTCGTGCAGGTTCTGCTGTCCCAGGCGGAAGGCGGCCAGGCTCCGCGCGAGGTCCACCGTCACCGGCTCGGCGGTGCTCGGTTCCGGCCGTCCCCGGAGCGGCACCGGTTCCGAGCCGCGAACCTTCTGCCAGACGGCGACCCGGCGCTCGGCTTCGAGAAAGAGGGCGCCCAGCACCCGGCTCAGCACCAGGCTCAGGTCCAGCGCGCCGTCCGCGCCGGCTTGCGCCTTCACCCCGAGAAAGGCCTGCGCCAGCCGGAACCCGCCGCACAGCGCCTCGGTCACCAGCCATACGTCGAGCAGGCCGAGCCGGGCCAGGTCGCCGTGCCAGACGTCCTGCTCCAGGGCGCGCTCCACCAGGCGCCCCGAACACGCGAAATCGCCGCCGAGCGGGTAGCGCAGCCGTTTCCCGTAGAGCGCGCGGGTGAAGGGATACACGATGCTGTTGGTGATCGCGCCGCCGAAGCGGTGGCGGACGTAGTACGGGGTGACGAAGTCGGCTTCGTCTTCGAACACCGGCGCGAGCAGGCGGCCGATCCACTCTCCCGTGACGCCGAGCAGGTCGGGCTCCACCACTGCCAGGCCGCGGACCCCGAGCCGTCGCGCAAGATCGAAGAGCACCCGGAGCGCGGCGCTCCGGCCAGGATGGCCGGGCCCCACCCCAGGCGGCCGCGCGGCGGAATCCAATGGGAACGGCGCCTGGACCAGCAGACCGTCCGCGGCGGCCTGGAGCACGCGCTCCGCCGACCCGTCGCGGGACCCGCCGTCCGCGTGCAGGACGGCGCTCCGGACGCCGGGAAAGAAGCGCCGCAACCCCGCCGCCGCCGCCGCCACGACCGCGCCCACGGTCTCGGCGTGGTTGTAACTCGCGATCCCCACCGCGAGATCGGCCGAGCCGATCTGGTGCACCAGCCGCTCCGTCTCGGGAGGCAAGGACCCCAGTTCTGGCATGTGACCCGATTCCCTCGCTGCCGTGCGGTGCGCCTTCTCGCCTGTCCGATCGGGGGCCGGGGGACGGGTCCCGTCGCGCCTCGCCATCGCCACCGGCGCCGCGTGCCCGTTCCGGTCGCGCGCCGGAGCGGGCCGCGTGTACCTTAGGGAAACCTGAGCGCCATGCCGGCGCAAGCGGAGCGACCCGATTGACGACCATCCTCCTCACCGACTTCGATCTGCACCTCCTAGCCGAAGGCCAGCATTACCGGAACTGGGAGAAGCTCGGCGCCCATTGCGTGACGGTGGGCGGAGTTTCCGGCGTGCATTTCGCGGTCTGGGCGCCCAACGCCTCGCGAGTCGCGGTGATCGGAGACTTCAACGACTGGGATCCCGAGCGTCACCCGATGACGCTCCGCCCCGAGGCCGGGGTCTGGGAGTGCTTCGTGCCGGGCGTCGGGCCGGGGACCCGGTACAAGTATCGCATCGAAGCCCATGGCGGGCAGTATCGGGTAGACAAGGCTGACCCGTACGGGTTCGCGGCGGAGATTCGCCCGCAGACCGCCTCCAGGGTCTTCGAGCTTTCCGGATACCGGTGGGGTGACGCGGCCTGGATGGAGCGGCGGGCCACCCAGGTGCTGCACCGCGCCCCGCTCTCGATCTACGAGGTGCATCTCGGCTCCTGGCGCCGGGTGCCGGAGGAGGGCAACCGATGGCTGAGCTACCGGGAGATCGCGCCCCTGCTCGCGGACTACGTCCACGACATGGGCTTCACTCACGTGGAGCTGCTGCCGATCACGGAGCACCCGTTCGACGGGTCCTGGGGCTACCAGACCATCGGCTACTTCGCCCCCACCAGTCGTTTCGGCACCCCCCACGATTTCATGGCGCTGGTGGACACGCTGCACCAGCGGGGAATCGGGGTGATCCTCGACTGGGTGCCGGCGCATTTCCCGCGCGATGCCCACGGCCTCGCCTACTTCGACGGCACGCATCTCTACGAGCACGCGGATCCGCGGCAGGGCCTCCACCCCCACTGGGACACCTTCATCTTCAACTACGGCCGCCGCGAGGTTCGCAATTTCCTGATCGGCAACGCCCTGTTCTGGCTGGAGCAGTACCACATTGACGCCCTGCGGGTGGACGCGGTGGCCTCCATGCTGTATCTCGACTACGGCCGCGAGCCCGGCGGCTGGATCCCCAATCGGTACGGGGGCAAGGAGAATCTGGAGGCGATCGAGTTCCTCCGGCTCCTCAACGAACGGGTCCACGGCGAGCACCCCGGTGTGACGGTCATCGCCGAGGAATCCACCGCCTGGCCCATGGTGAGCCGCCCCACCTATCTCGGCGGCCTCGGGTTCGGCTTCAAGTGGAACATGGGCTGGATGCACGACATCCTCGCGTACCTGGCGAAGGACCCCATCTACCGCAGTTACCACCACGACCTTCTCACCTTCAGCCTGCTCTACGCCTTCTCCGAGAACTTCGTCCTGCCGCTCTCGCATGACGAGGTGGTACACGGCAAGGGATCGCTGCTCGGCCGGATGCCGGGCGACGACTGGCAGCGGTTCGCCAACCTCCGCCTGCTCTATGGCTATCTGTTCGGCCACCCCGGCAAGAAGCTGCTCTTCATGGGCGGCGAGTTCGGCCAGTGGCGCGAGTGGAATCACGACGCCAGTCTCGACTGGCACCTGCTCGCCGATCCCCGGCACCGCGGGCTGCAGCGCTGGGTCCGGGACCTCAATATCTTCTACCGGGCGGAGCCGGCGCTCCACGTGCTGGACACGGAGCCGGCCGGCTTCGAGTGGGTGGACTGTCACGATCGCGAGCGGAGCGTGGTGAGCTTTCTGCGCCGCGCCCCGGATCCGGACGACACGATCCTTTTCGTGGCCAACTTCACGCCGGTGCCGCGCTTCGACTACCGGGTCGGCGTCCCCCTCGGCGGATGGTGGAGCGAGGCGCTGAACAGCGACGCGGACCTGTACGGGGGGAGTGGTCTCGGGAACCAGGGCGGCGCCGAGGCGGCCTCGGTCCCGATGCACGGCCGGCCCTGGTCGCTCCGCCTCACCGTGCCGCCGCTGGCGCTCCTGGCCTTCCGGAGCCCGAGGCCGGGAGGCCCGGCGTGAGCTATGGGCGGCCGGCCCTGGGGGCCAACTGGCTGGGGGATCGCACCGCCTTCCAGGTCTGGGCCCCGGAGGCCCGGGAAGTCGCGGTGGTGCTGGAGTCGCCGCCCGGCGTGTTTCCCATGTGGCGCCGGGGCGAGGGCTACTTCACGCTGGAACTCGAGAAGGTCCGGCCCGGGGCCCTCTACTGGTACCGGGTGGATGGCCGGGGCCCCTATCCGGACCCGGCCTCGCGCTACCAGCCGCTCGGCGTGCACGGGCCCTCCGAGGTGGTGGACCCCGGCGCGTTCCACTGGACCGACACCGGGTGGCGCGGCGTGCCGCTCGAGGATCTGGTCCTCTACGAGCTGCACGTGGGCTGTTTCACGCCCGAGGGCACCTTCAGCGCCGCCGCCGAGCGGCTGCCCCTGCTTCGCAACCTGGGGATCACGGCGATCGAACTCATGCCGGTGGCCGACTTCCCCGGCGAGCGGAACTGGGGGTACGACGGGGCGGCGCTGTTCGCCCCGGCCCGCTGCTACGGGACCCCGGACGATCTCCGGCTCCTGGTGGACACCGCTCATCGCCTGGGCATCGCCGTCCACCTGGACGTAGTCTACAACCACTTCGGGCCGGACGGCGCCTATCATACCTGCTTCAGCCCCTATTACGTCTCGCCTCGGCACCGGAGTCCCTGGGGGGCCGCCCCGAACTTCGACGGGCCGCAGAGCCGTCCGGTGCGGGACTACATCGTCGAGAATGCGGTCCGTTGGGTTCGGGAGTACCACCTGGACGGCCTCCGCCTCGATGCCACGCACGCCATCGTGGACGAGAGCCCGCGTCACATCGTGGCCGAGCTGGCCGCGGCCGTGCGGGAGGCGGTCGCGGGCCCGGGCCGGCGGGTCCTGGTGATCGCCGAGGACGTCCGGAATCTGGCCTCCATGGTGCAATCCGAGGCCGCCGGCGGCTGGGGAGCCAACGCGGTCTGGTCCGACGATTTCCACCATCAGATGCGCCGGCTCCTGGCCGGCGACCACCAAGGCTGGTTCGCCGACTTCACCGGAACCACCCAGGATCTCGCCACCACGGCCTCGCTGGGCTGGTTCTACCGGGGCCAGCCGTCGTCCTGGTTCGGCGGCCCGCGGGGAACCGACCCCGTGGGCATCCCCTGCGAGCGCTTCGTGTTCTACCTCCAGAACCATGACCAGGTCGGCAACAGCGGCCAGGGCGACCGCCTGCACCACCGGATCGACCTCTCGGCCTGGCGGGCGGCGGTGGCGTTCCATCTCCTGCTCCCCCAGACCCCGCTCCTCTTCATGGGACAGGAGTGGGGCGCCGGCACCCCGTTTCGCTATTTCACCGACCACCGCGCCGAGCTCGGCCGGGCCGTCCGCGAGGGGCGCGCCCGCGAACTCGGCGGCGGGGCGGCCTCCGGCGAGGCCCGGGCGATCCCTGATCCTCAGGCGTTCGAGACCTTCGCCACGAGCCGGCTCCGCTGGGAGGAGCGGGAGCGCGAACCCCACGCCTCGTTGCTCCGGCTCACCCGGCGACTCCTCGAACTCCGCCGGACCGAGCCGGCGCTCCGGCCGCGCGGCATGTCAGGCAATCCGTTCGTCACCGCCTGGGACGACGACGTCCTGCTGCTCCGCCGCGACGCGGGAGGCGCCCGGGCCGTGCTCGGCGTGGTGCGGCTCCGGGGCGCCGGTGTGGTGGACCTGCGCGGAGCCCCGGCCGCCCAGCTCGGGCCGGGACTGAGCTGGACCCCGATCCTCGCGACCGAAGACCCGCCGTTCGTGCCGGCGCCGGTTCCTCCGGCCGTGGATCCCACCGGCCCCGTGATCCAGTTCCAGCGCCCCGGCGCGGTCCTGTTCCGCGCCCGGCGGGAGGCATCATGACCCGGCGTCCCGGCAGTGCCGCCGACCCGCTCTGGTACAAGGACGCGATCATCTACGAGCTCCACGTCCGGGGGTTCTACGACGCCAACCAGGACGGCGTGGGCGACTTCCGCGGCCTGATCCAGAAGCTGGACTATCTCCAGGACCTGGGCGTGACGTGCCTGTGGCTGCTCCCGTTCTTCCCCTCGCCGCTGCGGGACGACGGCTACGACATCGCGGATTACACCGACGTCCACCCCGCCTACGGCACCCTCGACGACTTTCGCGAGTTCCTCCAGGCGGCGCACAGCCGCGGCCTCCAGGTGATGATCGAGCTGGTCATCAACCACACCTCGGATCAGCACCCCTGGTTCCAGGCGGCGCGGCGCGCCCCGGCCGGCTCGCCGGAGCGCGAGTTCTACGTGTGGAGCGACACCAAGCAGCGCTACCAGGACGCGCGGATCATTTTCACCGACACCGAGACCTCGAACTGGACCTGGGACCCGGTAGCCGGCGCCTATTACTGGCACCGGTTCTTCTCGCACCAGCCGGACCTCAACTTCGACAACCCCAGGGTGGTCGAGGAAGTGATCCGGGTGATGCGGTTCTGGCTGGACCTGGGCGTGGACGCGCTCCGGCTGGACGCCATCCCCTACCTGGTGGAGCGCGAAGGGACGAGCTGCGAGAACCTGCCCGAGACCCACGCGATCATCCGGACGATCCGCCAGGCGCTCGATCGCGACTACGCGCACCGCATGATCCTCGCGGAAGCCAACCAGCTCCCGCGCGACGTGCGCGCCTATTTCGGCGACGGCGACGAGTGCCACATGGCCTTCCACTTCCCCCTCATGCCGCGCCTTTTCATGGCGCTCCGGCTGGAGGACCGCCACCCCGTCACCGAGATCATGGCGGAGACCCCGCCCATCCCGGACACCTGCCAGTGGGGACTCTTCCTGCGGAACCACGACGAGCTCACCCTCGAGATGGTCTCCGACGAGGAACGGGCGTACATGTACCTCGCCTACAGCGCGGATCCCCGCATGCGGATCAACGTGGGCATCCGCCGGCGCCTGGCGCCCCTGCTGGAGAACAACCGGCGCCGGATCGAGCTCCTCAACAGTATCCTCTTCTCGTTCCCCGGCACGCCGATCCTCTACTACGGCGACGAGATCGGAATGGGCGACAACATCTATCTCGGCGACCGGCACGCGGTGCGCACCCCGATGCAATGGAGCGCCGACCGGAACGCCGGGTTTTCGCGAGCCAACCCGGCCCGCCTGTACAGTCCGGTGATCATGGACCCCGTCTTCGGGTACGAGGCGGTGAACGTCGAGGCCCAGCAGGGCGAGCCCTCCAGCCTCCTCAACTGGACCCGCCACATGATCGCCCTGCGGAAGCTGTTCCAGGTGTTCGGCCGCGGCACCATCGAGTTCCTGGAACCCGCCAACCGGAAAATCCTGGCGTACCTCCGGCGATACGGGAACGAGTGCGTCCTCTGCGTGGCGAACCTCTCGCGCTTCGCCCAGCCGGTGGAACTGGACCTCTCCCGCCTGGCGGGCATGACCCCGGTGGAGATGCTGGGGTACGTCGAGTTCCCTCGGATCGGCCGCGCGCCGTACCCGCTCACCCTGGGCCCCTACGGCTACCTCTGGTTCGAGCTGCACGGCGAGCCTGAGGCGGTCGACCTGCGGCCGGTCTCCGCGGTCGCCGGCCTCGAGCTGCCGCCCGAGCCCGAGGCCGCCTGGGCGGCGTTGACCCGCTCGGCCGCCCGCTCGACCCTCGAAGGGCGGGTGCTGCCGGACTACCTGCCGCGCCAGCGCTGGTTCGGCGCGCCGACGCGACAGATCCGCGGGTGCCGGATCGAGGAAGCCATCCCCCTCGCGCCCGGATCGGGGCTCTTCCTGGTGGACGTCCGCCTCGATCCCGAGGAGCTCGAGACGTACGTGGTCGCCGCGACCTGCGCGTTCGATACGGAAGCAGAGCGGCTTCGAGAAGCGCATCCCCACGCGATCCTTTGTACCGTCGAGACCGGAAGCCGTTCCGGGGTGTTGTACGACGCGCTCCAGGCCGACGCGCCCTGCCTCGCCCTCCTCGACCTGATCGCCCGCGGCGAGGAACAGCCGGGCCGGCGGGGCGTGCTCCGGGGAGTCCCCGGTGCGGGCCTGGCCGAGGCACCGGACCGTTCCACGCTCGCGCCCGTGAGCCGCCCGCCGGACGGGCCGGGCACGTCCTCGGTGGTTTACGGCGAGCGGTTCCTCCTCAAGCTCTTCCGCCGTTTCACCGAGGGGCCCCAGCCGGACTGCGAGGTGACGCGCTATCTGACCGAGGAGCGGGGCTTCGCCGGCGTCCCCGCCTATGCCGGGTCGCTGGAATACCGACCTCGCGAGGGCGAGCCGGCCACCGTGGCGCTGCTCCAGCGGGCGGTCGCCAACCAGGGCGATGGGTGGCACTGGTTTCAGGAAGAGCTGGGCCGGTACCAGGAACGGGCGCTCACCCTGCCGCTCCCCGAGAGCGTGCCGGAGCGAGGCCTCTCGGCGTGGATCGAGGACGACCGGCCGCTCGCCCCGAGCCTGGACGAGCTGCTCGGTATCTCGGACGACGCGGCGGCCGTGCTGGGCCGGCGAACGGCGGAACTGCACCTCGCCCTCGCCGCGCCCACCGCCGACCCGGCCTTCGTGCCCGAACCCCTGACCACCGGTGATCTGCACGCGCTCGCCGAAGGCATCCGCCGGAGCGCGGGGGCCGCGCTGGACCGCCTCAAGGAAGCCTTCCCCAAACTCCCGGACGACCTGGTGGAAACGGCCAGCGCCGTGATCAGCCTGCGGGGCCGGATCGGGGGCCGACTGGACCGATTGCGGCGCCTCGCCCCCGGCGGCGTCCGCATCCGGGTGCACGGCGATTATCACCTGAGCCGCGTGCTCCGGACCGGAACCGATTTCCTGATCGTGGACTTCGGGGGCGACCCGGCGCGCCCGCTCCCGGATCGCCGGGCCCGGCGGTCGGCGCTCGAGGACGTGGCCGGGATGCTGCGGTCGTTCAGCTACGCCGCCCAGGTGGCCTTGCTCAACCACGTCGCGCGCCGCCCGGCCGACCTGGAGCGCCTGGCACCCTGGGCCGAGATCTGGGAACAATCGGTATCGCGGGTGTTCCTGCAGGCGTATCTCCAGACGGCGGGGGCGGCGCCCTTTCTCCCGCCGGAGCGCGAAACACTGCGCGTCATGCTAGAGGCGTTTCTGCTGGACCGGGCGGTTCGCGAGCTGCGCTACGAGCTGGACCACCGGCCGGCGTACGTACGGGTACCGTTGCTGGGCCTGCTGGGCCTGCTGGACCGGGGGGGGGCGGGGGGGGCGGGGGCGGGGGGTCCCGGGCCGGCCTGATCCCACGCGGTGCGCCGCCCGGACGTGGCTCGAGGTTTTTTCCCGCCACGCGGACGACGGGGAACAGTGGCGCGCCTACAGGTCCCGCCGGACCCGCGCCACTTCCTTGAAGATCGCCTCCATCCAGTCGTACACCGTGTGGGTCTCCAGCCGCTGGCGCATGAGCTTCATCCGGCGCTCCCGCTCCTCGGGCGGCAGCGTGAGCGCCTCGTGCAGGGCCCGCGCCGTGGCACCGATATCGTAGGGGTTCACCAGGAGCGCGCCGCGCATCTCCCGGGCGCTCCCCGCGAAGCGGCTCAGCACCAGGACGCCGAGCTTCCCTTCCTGGGAGGCGACGAACTCCTTGGCGATGAGGTTCATGCCGTCGAGCAGCGGGGTCACGATGCACACATCCGCCGCGCGGTAGCAGGCCGTGAGCGCTGGCTGATCCAGGCTTTCCCGGGCTAACCGGATCGGCTGCCAGTCTCCGGTGCCGAACCGCGCGTTGATCTCGGCGGCCAGGGCCGTCACTTCCTGCTCGAAGGCGGCGTACTCCGGCACGTCGGTGCGGGAGGGCACGCCGATCTGGTAGAGCGTCGCCCGCCCCCGAAGTTCGGGGTGATCCTGGAACAGCCGGGCCACGGCACTGAACCGCCGGGGGATGCCTTTCGTGTAGTCGATCCGGTCCACGCCGAGGAGCAGGTGGCCCCGGCCGCCGGGCAGCGCCTCCCGCCGCATGCGCCGCGACATCTCCTCCACGTCCGCGCGCCGTGCCAGCGCCTGGAATCGCGCGACGTCCACGGAAATGGGAAAGGCCCGCACCGCGGTTTCCTGCGACCCGACCCGGACCCGGCCCCGGCGCGCATCCACCACCGCCGCCCCGATGAAGCGCCGGGCGGCGGCGAGGAAGTTCCGCGCGTCACGCGGGGTCTGGAAGGCGAGCAGATGGTTGCCGAGCAGGGCGGTGACCAGCGCCCGGGCGCGGGGCAGGACCCGCAGGATGTCAGGGGGGGGCCATGGGATGTGCCAGAACTGATGGACGAAGAGCCGCCGCACCCGCCGGAGCAGAGCCGGCACGAGCGCCAGGTGATAGTCCTGCACCCAGACCGTGGCCGGCTCCCGGCCCGCCTCGTCCAGCACGGCCGCCGCGAACCGGCGGTTCACCTCCTGGTACATCCTCCAGTGGGCGGCGTCGAAGGTGAACCGGTGGAGCAGCGAGTGGCAGAGCGGCCAGAGCGAGCGGTTGGCGAGTTCAACGTAAAAACCGCGCACTTCGTCGTCGGTGAGCCGCAGCCGCCGGAGCCGGTAGGCGGGCCGCTCGGGCGGGACCTGCACCGTATCGTGCTCGTCCGTGACCGCGAAATCGGCGCTCCCGCTCCCCCACGCCACCCAGGTCCCGCCGGCGCTGGCCATGAGCGGCTGGAGCGCGGCCGTCAGGCCGCCGGCGGGGATCCCGACCTCGATCCTCCCGGAGGGATCGCGCCGGTGGATGAAGGGCTCCCGGTTGCTTACCAGGATGAGCCGCGTCCGGCCGAGCCAGCGAAGCGGATTCATGGCCAGAAGGTCACTTGAGATGTCGCGGGGCTGTGGACTCCAGGCTACCGGAGCATCGTTGAACGTCACCCGGGCCGAGGCCGGGGTCGAGGCACCCCCTCGCAAGCCCCTGCCCACACCCGGCCCGCCGGTCACCCCGGCGCCAGCCGGGGTCCATTCGGGCCATCGAGTCAGCGATCCCCCAAGCATACCCCGCCCCGCCCCGCCAGTCAGCCCGCTGCCTCACCTTGCGCCACTTGCCCGCGGCCAGCACGTTTCAGCGAACCTCGCCCCCTGCCCCGGATGCCACGTTCGCCGATCCTCGCCGCCGCCGCCCTCGCCGCGTGCGGCCCGCCATCCACTGCGGCCGCCCCCGCCCCCGCCCCTCACACCCGCGACCTCACCAGCACCATCGAGGCGCAGCTCGCCCGCTCCGCCGAGGCCTGGAACCGGGGCGACCTCGAGGCCTTCATGGCGGACTACGCCCGGGACAGTCTGACGTCGTTCGTTGCGGAGGGGCACCTTCGCCGCGGCTACGACTGGATCTATCGACACTACGCACCCCGATTCGCCCCGGGCGCGCGGCGCGACAGCCTCCGGTTCGAGGAGTTCAGCGTCCGGCCGCTCGGCCCTACCCTCGCCCTGGTCACCGCGCGCTTCGTGCTCCATCAGGCCGGCCGGACCACCGCCAGCGGACCGTTCACCCTAGTGATGGAACGCCGGGCCGGCGGCTGGAAAATCCTGCATGACCACACCTCGAGTGATGAGCCGTAGGCGCCTGCTCCTGGCCGCGCTCGCCCTGGCTGGCGGCTGCGAGCCCAAGGTCAAGGATCGCCTGGCGCTGGTGGGGGGCAACGTCATCTCGGAGACGGGCGCCACGGTCCTCATGGACGCCGTGATCGTGGTGCACCAGGGCAAGATCGAGACGGTGAGCCCGCGCGAGGGATTCCGAATTCCCAAGACCGCCGAGCAGGTGGACGTCACCGGCTCCTGGATCATCCCCGGCCTCATTGACGCCCATGCTCACGCCGAACGCTGGGCCTTGCCGCGCTATCTGGCGGCCGGGGTCACGGCGCTGCGCGATGTGCACGGGGCGCAGGACTCGATCCTCACGCTGCGCGAGGAGGCGAGCCTGGGCGGTCTGGTGGCGCCGCGCATCTACGCCGCGGGCGCCATGATAGACGGCGCGCCCGCCACCTACCCGAGCGCCACCGAGGTGAAGAGCGCGGCCGAGGCACGCCGCGCGGTGGATGCCCGGGCGGTGGCGGGCGTGGACTACATCAAGATCTATACGCGGATCACCCCGGAGCTGCTGAAGCCGCTCTTGGACGAAGCGGCCACCTTCAACCTGAAGGTGACGGCGCACCTCGGCCTGACGGACGCCCTCACGGCCGCCCGGATGGGAGTGGCCTCGATCGAACATCTCACCGGCGTTCCCGAAGCCCTCGGGAATCCGGCGCCGTTCTACGCCGAGCATCGCGCCTCGTTCTTCCGGGGCTGGAACTACTTCGAGAAGAGCTGGGCCGGGCTCGATTCGGCGGCGCTGGCTCGGGCGGCGGCCGCCCTCGCCGAGACCGGCATCACCATGATCCCGACCCTGGTGCTGCACGAGACGTACAGCCGGCTCGACGATCCGGCGATCCTCGCCAGCGCCGACCTCAAGACCGTGCCCGAGGAGGAAATCCGCCGCTGGAATCTGCCGGACCTCGAGCGCCGCGCCGGGTGGGACGACGCCGCCTTCGCCGCCTTCCGCGCCTCGCGGCCCAAACAGGATCTCTTCCTGCGCGAGTTCCGGGCGGCCGGCGGGCGGATCGGGGTCGGGACCGACGCCGTCAATCAGATGCTGGTGCCCGGCTGGAGCCTGCATACCGAGCTCGCCCTGCTGGTGCAGGCCGGCCTCATGCCGGAGGACGCGCTCCGGGCCGCCACCCGCGGCAACGCCGAGCTGCTGGGCGCCGACTCGATCGGCGTGATCGCGCCCGGGAAGGTGGCCGATCTCGTCGTGCTGGGCGGCGATCCGCGGTCCGACATCCGGAACACGCGCAAGGTCCGACGGGTGATGGTCCGCGGCCAGCTCTACAGCGCCGATTCGCTCCTCGCGAGCTTCTGAGGATGCGCCGCGCGAGAGCCCGCTAAGTCATGGCGCTCACCCGCCTCCTCCTGGCGTGGGCCCTGGTGGCCGCGCTCCTCGCCGTGTGGCACGAGGTCGGGCGCCGCCTGACACATTCGGGAGCCCCGCTCCGCACCGCACTCCCCGCCCTCGCGATCGAGGCCCTCCTGCTCGCGCTCTTCGCGGGACTCTGGTTCGCGAGCCTGGGCCACGGCGGCTGGGGGCTGCTCTTCGCCCTGGTCGGCGCCCTGATGGAGCTCCCGCCCCGGCTGCGCGACCGAGGGCTGCGCGACCTCCCCTGGGCCGCAGCACTGGGCGGCATCGCCCGAGTGGTGCTGGCGGGCGGTATCCTCGCCTGGCGACTGGGATAACGCAAAGTGCGGCGCTCCTCGCTGCTCCTGCTCGGCCTCGGCCTCGGCCTCGGCCTCGGCCTCGTCGAGGCCGCTGCGGCCCTGGCAGGAACAGCGGCGCACCTCGTCAACTCGCGGCGCGGCACTGCCGCCGAAATCTGGTTCGTGGCCCCGGCCGTTGACGGCCTGGCCGGGCTGGCCGCCGGAGCCCTGGCGGCGTTGGGCCGCCGCCTCCGGCCGGCGCTCCGCTGGGACGCGGCGCTGGTGGCCGCGATCGCCGCGCTGGGCACCTATTACGTCTGCCGGGTCCCCACCTTCCTCTTCAATGACACCGCGGCGATCTTGCTCGGCCTGGGCGTCGCCGTGCAGGCGACCCGCAGTGTCCTCCGGAGTCCGGACCGCTGGGAGCACGCCCTCCGCCGGGGCCTCCCGCTTCTGGCCGGGCTCCCCCCGCTGCTCGCGGGAGCAGGACTCGCCGAGCGGCGCCTGGCGGAAGCCCGGGCCATCGCCCGATTGCCCCGCCCGCCGGAGGGCGCCCCCAACGTGCTCCTCCTCGTGATGGACACCCAGCGGGCCGACCGCATGAGCGTGTACGGCTACCCCCGGCCGACCACACCCCGACTGGAGCAACTGGCCCGCGAGGGGGTGCGCTACGCCAACGCCAGCTCGGCGTCCGCCTGGACCCTGCCGAGTCATGCCTCGCTGTTCACCGGACGCCAGTTGCACGAGCATGCGGCCGGGCTGCTCGACCGCCAGTACCTGGATCGGCGGTACCCCACGCTGGCCGAGACCCTCCGCGCGGCCGGCTATGCGACCGCTGGGTTCGCGGCCAACGTCTTCTGGACCGGACGGCATACCGGCCTGCAGCGCGGATTTCTGCACTACGAAGACTTCTTCGGCACCCTCGGTGATGCGCTGGTGCGGACCGAGATCGGCCGGCGCCTGCGCTATAGCGTATTGCCCTGGTTCGGATGGATCGACCTGCCGGGCCGCAAGCGGGCCCCGGCCCTCAACGCCCGCCTCCTTGCCTGGCTCGACCGGATCGGCGACCGTCCCTTCTTTGCGTTCGTGAACTATTTCGACGTGCACTCGCCGTACCTGCCTCCCCCCCCCTATCGAGGCCGCTTCTCCGGCCGGCGGGAGTCCCCCCACCCCCGGGGCGAGGTCGAGGTGGGCCGCCTGGCAGGCGACATCGAGGTGCCGGCGGGGGACTCGCTGGCCTGGCTCGACGACGCCTACGACGAATCCATCCTGTTTCTCGACGCGAGCATCGGGGCACTGCTCGACTCCTTGGCCGCCCGCGGCCTGCTCGACCGGACCCTGGTCATCGTCACCTCGGATCACGGCGAGGCCCATGGCGAGCACGGCATGATGTGGCACGGCAATTCGCTGTACCGCCACCAGACCTGGGTCCCCCTCATCCTCCGCCTCCCCGGGCGGGTCCCGGCGGGGGCCGTCGTCTCGACTCCGGTCGGGATCGAGCAGATCCCGGCGACGGTGGCCGGCTTGGTCGGCACGGCTCCGGGCGTGTTTCCGGGCCCCAGCCTGCCGCTCGCGGGACACGAAGACGGGCAGATCCTGACACTCCTGGCGCGGCGATCCAGGACCGCCGCCAACTGGCCCGCCTCCCGGGGCTCGCTTGCGGCTTGGACCACCAGGCGCTGGCACTACATTGAACGGGACGGGCGCGACCCGGAGCTGTTCGACCTCCGGGTTGACCCGGCGGAGACCGTGAATCTGGCCCGGCAGGCGGCGTTCGCGGACACGGTGGCCCGATTCCGTGCCGCACTCAGAGAAACCCTCGCTGGATCGAAATTCCCGTGGCCGTGAACCGCTGGCTCGGACACCGGGATCGGGCGCTGGTCGGGGCCCTGCTGCTCCTCGCCGGCTGCCGGGACGCTGCGCCACGTGCGGCCGCCCCGCCGGCCACGGTCAGCGATCCGGTCCCGGAGGCCGAACTCGCTGCCGTCACCCTGGCGCCGGAATCGGAGGCGCGGATCGGCATCGTGGTCGAGCCGGTCGAGGACCGCCGGGTTCAGGAGACCCGGACGGTGGGTGGCGAGGTGATCGTCGCGTCCGGGGGCCGCATGGTCCTCACCGCGCCTCGGGCGGGGCTGGTACTGGCCGGCTCCGAGGGCCGGGTGCCGGTGGCGGGCCAGCGGGTTGCCGGAGGGCAGGTGCTCTTTCGGATGATCCCCCTCGCCGCCGAGAACGAGCTGCTGCGGGCGCGGGAAGAGTTCGCCGCCACCGCGGCGCGGCTGGAGCAGGCCCAGCTCCGGTTTCAGCGGATCGCGGATCTGGTAGGGCAGCGCGCCGCCACGCAGCAGGAGCTCGATGACGCACAGGCCGAGCTTGCGGCGGCCCGCGCCAACCACGAGGCGGCCCGACTGGTTGTGGCGGCCGCCGCGGCCACGCCACGCGACACGGCGCTCGCGGCCCCCATCGTCATCGCGGCGCCCAGGGCCGCGGTGGTCTCCGAGGTGACGGCCCAGGCCGGCCAGCAAGTGAGCGCCGGCGCGGTGCTGGCGAGCCTCGAAGCCACCGATCCCGTGTGGGTTCGGGTGCCGCTCTACGCCAGCGACCTACCGGAGATCGACGCCAGGCGGGGTGCCCAAGTGCAGGCGATGGGAGCGCCGGCGGGGGCGCCGGGCCGCCGGGCGGAGCTCATCCCCGGCCCGCCCACCGCCGACCCGCTGGCCGCCGCCTCGGATCTCTACTTCCGCCTGACCAACTCCGATGGTCGGTTTCGTCCCGGCGAACGGGTGGCCGTGACCCTGCTACGCCGGGACTCCGTCCAGGCCCGGGTCGTTCCGTGGTCGGCCGTGGTGCGCGACATTGACGGCGGCACCTGGGTCTATGTCCGGACGGCTCCCCACACCTACACCCGACGACGGGTGAGCGTCGCGGCCGTGGTGGGCGATCGCGCGCTGCTCGCCGAGGGGCCGCCGCCGGGCACGCTGGTCGTCGGCGTGGGGGCCATGGAACTCTTCAGCACCGAATTCGGGCCGGCGAAGTGATGCGCCGGATCGTGCAGGCGGCGCTGCACTACCGGGTCCAGGTGGTGGCGTTGACCCTGGTCCTCGTGGCGGCCGCCCCCCTCCGGCTCCGGGATACCCCCCTCGACGTCTTCCCGGAATTCGCCCCGCCGCTGGTGGAAATCCAGACCGAGGCACCGGGGCTCTCCACCGACGAGGTCGAGAACCTCGTCACGATTCCCCTGGAGAACGCCCTCCTCGGCACCAGCTGGGCCCGCACCATTCGCTCCAAGTCGGTGCTCGGCCTGTCGTCCGTGGTGCTGCTCTTCGAACCAGGCACCGACCTGCTCCGCGCCCGCCAGCTGGTGGCGGAGCGGGTCAGTCAGGCGGCCCCCCGCCTCCCCGCGGCCGCGCACCCACCGGTGATTCTCTCCCCGCTGTCTTCCACCAGTCGGACGCTCAAGATCGGCCTCTCCTCGGCCACGCTCTCGCAGGTGGAGCTGACCACGCTGGCCAAGTGGACCATCCGGCCCCGCCTGATGGCCGTGCCGGGGGTCGCCAACGTGGCGATCTGGGGCCAGCGCGACCGGCAGTTGCAAGTCCTGGTGGACCCCGATCGCCTGCGGGCCCACGCAGTCTCGCTCGACCGGGTCGTGGCCGCCGCCCGGGCGGCGGCCGCGCGCAGCGGCGGCGGATTTCTGGACACGCCGAACCAGCGGCTCGCCATCGCGCACCGGACCCCGCTGCACCGCCCGGAGGATCTCGCCCGGATGGTGGTGGACTGGCGCGGCAGGACCGCCCTGACCCTGGGCGACGTGGCCGTGGTCCAGGAAGGATTCCCTCCGCCCATCGGCGACGCCGTCATCAACGACGGCCCCGGCTTGCTGCTCATCGTCGAGAAGCAACCCTGGGGCAACACGCTCGCCGTCACCCACGGCGTCGAACAGGCGCTGGCGGAGCTCCGGCCCGCCCTGGCCGGCGTCGAGGTGGACCCCACGATCTTCCGGCCGGCCACCTTCATCGAGATGGCGCTGGCGAACCTCAACCGCGCCCTGCTCATCGGGTGCGTGCTCGTGGTGGCCGTCCTGGCGGCGTTTCTCGCGGACTGGCGGACCGCCGTGATCAGCCTCACGGCCATCCCGCTCTCGCTCCTGGCCGCGGGCCTCGTCCTGAGCTATCGCGGCGGGACGCTGGACACCATGGTGCTGGCCGGGCTGGTGATCGCGCTGGGCGAGGTGGTGGACGACGCCATCATTGACGTCGAGAATATCGCTCGCCGCCTCCGGCTCAACGCGGCCCTCCCCACGCCCCGCCCCGCGCTCCAGGTGGTGCTCGACGCGTCGCTCGAGGTGCGAAGCGCGGTCGTGTTCGGAAGCCTGATCGTGGTCCTGGTGTTCCTCCCGGTCTTCTTCCTGGGGGGGGTCTCCGGCGCCTTCTTCCGCCCACTCGCCCTCGCCTACGTCCTCGCGATCGGCGCGTCGCTCCTCGTCGCTCTCACCGTCACCCCGGCGCTCGCGCTGCTGCTTCTTCCGGGCCATCCGCGCCGCGGCGAGGCGTCCCTGGTCACCTTCCTCAAGCGCCACTACCGTGCCGCGCTGCCTCGCCTGCTCCACCGGCCCGGGACGGCGGTCGCCATCATCGCCGGCGCGCTGGGCCTGAGCGCCCTGGTGTATCCCTGGTTGGGGGAAGAGTTCCTCCCCCGCTTCAAGGAATACGATTTCCTGATGCATTGGGTGGAGAAGCCCGGCGCCTCGCTCGACGCCATGCGGCGGATCACCGTCCAGGCGAGCCGCGAATTGCGGGCGATCCCCGGGGTCCGGAACTTCGGCGCCCACATCGGCCGAGCCGAGGTCGCCGATGAAGTGGTTGGACCCAACTTCACCGAGCTCTGGATCAGCGTGGACCCGCGGGTGCCGTACGACGCCACCGTCCGGAACATTCAGGCGGTGGTGGACGGCTACCCGGGCCTGTACCGCGACCTGCTCACCTATCTACGCGAGCGGATCAAGGAGGTCCTGACCGGCGCCAGCGCCACGGTCGTCGTCCGGGTCTCGGGGCCCGACCTGGCCGGCCTCCGCGCGGCCGCGGCGCGGATCCGCGACACGATCGCCTCCGTGCGCGGCGTGGTGGATCTCAAGGTCCAGCCTCAGGTGCTGGTCCCCCAGGTCGAAATCCGGTTCCGCCCCGAGGCGGCGGCGCGGGTGGGCCTCACCCCGGAGGCCGTCCAGCGAGCCGCCCTGACCCTGATCCAGGGCGTCAAGGTCGGCGAGTTCTACGAGGATCAGCGGATCTTCGACGTGGCCGTGCGGGGCGTCCCCGAAGTGCGGCAGGACCCCGCCACACTGGGCCGCCTGCTGCTGGACGCCCCGGGCGCCAGCGGCGTGCCGCTCCGGGACGTGGCGGACCTCGTGATCGTGCCGGCCCCCAACGAGATCACCCGCGAGGGCGGCACCCGCAAGCTCGACGTGACCTGCAATGTCAGGGGTCGCGACCTGGGCCGCGTCGCCCGCGAGATTCAGGCGCGGCTCAACGGCCTCGCGCTCGGGCCGGGGTACCACGTGGCGGTCCTCGGCGAATACGCCGAGCGGCAGGCCTCGAGCCGGCGGCTGCTGGCGCTCTCGGCGCTGGCCCTGCTCGGCATACTCCTGGTGCTGCAGGCCGACTTCCAGTCGTGGCGCCTGGCGCTGCTGGTGTTCGGGTCCATTCCCTTCGCACTCATCGGGGGCGTGGCCGGCGTCGCCCTGACGGGAGGCGTCCTGTCGTTGGGGTCCCTGATCGGTTTCGTGACGGTGCTCGGCATCGCGGCCCGAAACGGCATCATGCTGGTGAGTCACTACCGGCACCTCGAAGCCATCGAGGGACTGCCGTTCGGTCCGGAACTCGTCAGGCGCGGCTCGGAGGAGCGGCTCGCGCCGATTCTCATGACCGCGATCGCCACCGGCATCGCCCTGGTGCCGATCGCCCTGGGCGGCCTGCGTCCCGGTCACGAAATCGAGCACCCCATGGCCGTGGTGATCCTGGGAGGCCTGGTGACCTCGACGCTGCTCAACCTGTTCCTGATGCCGGCGCTGTACCTGCGGTGGGGACGGGCCGGGCACGACGCCGCGGCCTCGAATCGCCACCCCCCGACTCACCCCGCTGGCGCCGGGCCCTGACGGGGACTCGAGTCCGCCGCGCGCCGGTGGCCGGACGGGAAACGGCCGGAAGGGACCCTAGCCCACCACCCCCCCCACCCACCACGCCCCCACCCCGATCCCGGCGAGCCCCACCGCGGCGGCGATCCGGCGTCCCCACCGGACCGACCGTTCCGCGGCCTGCCGCATCGCATAGGCGGCGACCATGGCGTAGGCCATCATGCCCGCCGTCACGCCGACGCCGAAGCAAGCCAGATAGCCGAGTCCAAGGCTGGCACGCGGCAGCAGCGTGACAGGCACCAGGGCCACCACCGCACTGGTCCCGGCCAGCCCGTGCAGGAGGCCCACCAGGGTCACCCCATGCCCGACCGGGTGCCGATGCTGGTGCAGATGGGGCCCGTGATGCTGATGCGCCTCCCCGCCGCGGTGATGATGCCCACCTCCGGACCGGCTCCCGTGCGCGTGCAGATGCCCATGCCCCCCGTGTGCGTCGGGGGGGTGCAGATGTAACTTCCGGCTGGCCGCGAGGGCCCAGCCGCCAAGCCCCATGAGCATGAAGCCCACCGCGGCCTCGCCCAGCGCGTCGTATCGGTCGGGCCAGCGGAGCCCGCTCAGAAGCAGGACGCTGCCCAGGACGAGGACCGCCACGGAGTGGCCGACACCCCAGCGAAGTCCGAAGAGGGCGGCGGTCCGGAGCGCTGGCCGCCCCGCCACGAACGTGGTGACGGCGATCAGGTGATCTACCTCGAGCGCGTGCAGGAAGCCGAGGGACAGGGCCGTGGCGAGCGGGAGCAAGCTGGCGGGCAGTGGAACTCCGAGTCGGTGGCGGGTGGCGAGTCGGGACTACCGGGAGCCGGGGCAAGAAACGCCCGTGACGCAGCCGGCTCCCGGACAATAGCTCGGCCAGCCGTGCCGCGCGAGGCCACCCCTCACCGCCGCCCCTCACGCGGCGCGCGGCACGCGCACCGTCGAACCCGAGTCACCCGAACCAGGACCCAAGCGATGACCATTCGCCTCACGCGATTCTCCCACGGCGCGGGTTGAGCCTGTAAGCTCGGCCTGAGCGAGCTGGCGCAGGTCCTGCGTCACGTGCCGGCCGCCGAGGATCCCCGGATCCTCGTGGACGCGGCGACGAGGGACGATGCCGCCGTCTTCCGCCTCTCGGAAGACCGGGCCCTGGTCGCCACGGTGGACTTTTTCACGCCCATCGTGGACGATGCGGCGACCTGGGGAGCCATCGCCGCCGCCAACGCCCTGAGCGACCTCTACGCCATGGGCGCCAGCCCGCTCTTCGCCCTCGATCTGGTCGGCTGGCCCCGGGACCAGCTCCCGCTGGACCTGCTCGGCGACGTCATCGAGGGTGCCGCCCGCGTGGCCCGGGAGGCCCGCTGCCCCATCGTCGGCGGCCACTCGGTGGACGCGCTGGAGCCGCACTTCGGGCTGGCCGTGATCGGCGAGGCGTCCCCTGATCGGCTCCTCACCAACCGGGCCGCGAGGCGGGGTGACCACCTGGTGCTCACCAAGCCGCTCGGCACCGGCATCCTGAGTACCGCGCTCAAACGCGATCTCGTCACCGAGGCCGATCTCGCCCCCGCGATCCGGAGCATGACCACGCTGAACGAAGGCGCGATGCGCGCGGCCCTGAGCCACGGTGTCCGCTGCGCCACGGATGTGACCGGCTTCGGGCTGCTGGGCCACCTGGGCCACGTCCTCCACGCCAGTGGCGTCGGGGCCCGGATCAGCTTCGGCCGGCTCCCGTTCTTCGCGGGCGTCCGGGAGCTTGCCGCCCGGGGCGCCGTGCCCGGGGGGACACAGCGCAACCTCGAGGCGGCGGCTCAGGTAAGGTGGGACCCCGCCCTGAGCGACCTCGAGCGGCTCATGACGGTGGACGCTCAGACCTCCGGGGGACTTCTCCTCGCGGTGCCGCCCGCCCGGCTCGAGGCACTCCTCGCCGCCCTGCAGGAGGCCGGGACTCCGGCCCAGGCCGTGGTGGGGGAGATCACCGGCGAACCCGCCGGGACCCTCACCGTCGCTCGGGACGCGTGACCATGGCGGTGCGCTGGAGCCCGGAGCGACTCGATCAGCTCGAGTGCGCGGTCCGTCAGGGTCGGCGGGTCGCGCTGGGGCGGCGCGGGACCGAATATGTCGTCGTCGCCGTGCGGCTCTCCACCGCCGGCCGCCGCGAGAGCTTCGTCGGGCGGCTCCCGATGACCGGCGAGGAGCTCGAGTTCGCGCTGGAGGAGATTGACCGCTTCGAGGTGCTCTGACTCCGCCCTTGACGCCGCGCGTTCCGGCCGCCACCCTCAAGCCATGTTCACCTCCGTCCTGGTGGGCCTGGACGCGTCGCACGCCAGCCAGGTGGCCCTCGCCCAGGCGATCCTGATCGGCCGGCGGTTCCGAAGCCGGGTGGTGCTGGCCCACGTCCTGGAGCGAGAGCCCATCGGCTCCGGGCTGGCCCGCGCCGTGGGCGCCTCCTGGATGGAGCGATGGACCACGGCCACCGGTTCGGAGGAAGTCGAGCGCGCCGCCCGCGAGCTGCTGGAGGACGCAGCGGCGGCGGTGCGCCGCGCCGGGTTGCAGGCCGAGGTCGCCCTTCGCACCGGCGACGTGGTCGAGGTGCTGCACGAGCTCTCCGAGGGGGTGGGCGTGGTCGTGGTCGGCCGGGCCGGGGCGAAGGCGGGCGCGGACCCCCTGGGCCCCGACGTCCGGGCCCTGGTCCGGAAGCTGCACCGGCCCATGCTCGTCTGCGGCGGCGCGACCAGCCCCATGGACCGCTGCCTGGTCGCCTACGGCGGGAGCTCGCTCGGCGAGCAGGCGCTCACCTTCGCGGCGCGGTACGCCGCCATCACCGACGCCCATTTGGACGTGGTGCACGTGACCACCGATCCCGAGGCGGGCCGGACGGTCCTGGCCCGGGCCGCCCATGTGCTGTCCGTGACCCCGGTGCGGTTCGAGACCCATCTCGTGGAAGGCTCGCTGGAAGAGGGCATCGCGGACGCCGTCCGCCGTCTCGCCGTGAACGCCGCCTTCGCCGGCGCCCAGCGCGCGGACGGCGAACAGCTCGTGGCCTCGCATACCGAGGTTATCTTGCGGGCCACCGACATTCCCGTGCTCGTTCATGCCCAGCCCTTCACGCCGAGCCTCCGCGCCTCCGGCGCCCATCGCCATCCTGCATCTGGATGAAAGCTGTCTCGGCAATGGACTCGACGGCGCCAGCCCGGGCGGGGCCGGCGGGCTGATCGAGGTCCGCACCGCAAGCGGAATCCAGCGCCGCGATTTCTACCTCCACAACGCCGACACCACCAACAACCGCATGGCCCTTTCGGGCGCGATCGCCGCCCTGAACCTCCTGGCCGCCAAGGGCCGGCGGCTCCGAGCCCTGATCGTCTCGGATTCCGAGTACCTGGTGAAGGGGATGCGGGACTGGGCGCCGGCCTGGATGGCCCGAGGATGGACCAGGAAGGGCGGCCCGATCGAGAACCTCGCCCTCTGGCAGGCACTGGTGAATGCCGCCCGGCAGCATGAGGTCCAGTGGACCTGGGTGCGGGGCCACCAGGGACACCCCAAGAACGAGTACGCCAACGACCTCGCCATGAAGGCGGCCAGGGAGCAGGTCACCTCGCCCGGCGCGGTGGAATCGGGCTTCCCCGCCTGGCTGGCAGAGAAGCAAGCCCGGAACCTCTACGCCGGCTACGATCCCGACGCGGCCTTCACGGCCCTGGAACGACGTCTCGCGGCCGGGGAACGGGTTCCGGTCGAGCTGGTGGAGTGAGGCGGCTGGATCGGCCCGCAACCCCGCGCATCACCGCCCCAGCTCCACGTTGAGCCGCACCCGCCCGGTGATGAGATCGGCCGGCGTGGCATACGCCTCGCCCGTGAAACTCCACAGCCGGGATGGGCTGAGCGTCACACCGCCGAACACGGCCCAGCGGCTCAGGTTCACCTCGACCTTCTGATTGTCGAGGAAGCCGGTCCGATCACGGAAGTGCACCTGGAAGCGCGGGTGCAGAATGTTGTACCCGCCGCCCAGGTAGGGGCGAAACCGCCCGCCGCTCCGGGGCCAGGCCAGGGACAGCTCGACGCCGAAGATGTTGGGCTTGTAGGTGTCTTCCGATGGGGCGGCGCCGTTACACTCCCGGGCAGGATCGTTCACCAGCGCCTCTTCGGGACAGACGAACGGGGCCTTGATGTTCCCGATCACCGCGTGGCCGCGTCCCATGAACAGGGTGCCGGGCGTGAGCAGTACCGTCCGGCTCACCCCGAACGCGAACAGATTCGGCTTGACCCCGTTGAGCCGCACCGGCGGGATCCAGCTCGCCTCCAGGAGAATCCCGTTCGGCAGGCTGTACCCCACCCGAGGCCGGGGGAACCCGAACAGCAGATTGACGTTCTCCGGCCCCTTGTTCGGCCGGCAGGTGGTCGGCGTGGCGATGTCGTCGCCGGCATCGGGGAGATAGGTGCCTTCGAGTCCGAGCTGCACCGACCCGGCCCGATAGATCCAGGGCGATTGCGCGGGACTGAACGCGAGCGGCGCCGAGAAGTGGGCGAAGAGCCGGGCCTCGTTCGAGTCCTCGTCGGGCGTGCAGTCGGTCTGCGCCGCAGCCCCCCCGGGAAGGCCGAAAAGCAGGACGACGCCGGCCGCAGCGAGCGCATTCCGCATTGTCGCTCCTTGCTTGACAGTAGGTGGGGCCTACCCTACTCTGACCTTCTCCATGACGGACCTCGAACGGCTCTTCCGGCGCCTGGTGGATAACCTAATCGCGATTGACCCGGCCCGCCTCCACCGGCCCGTGGGGCTCGGCGACTTGCTCGACTCGGTCATTCCCTACCGCACCAACCGCCGTGCCCTCGGCGTGGACTCCGCTGAAGACTACGACATGCTGGTCCTCCGCCTGTGCGCGGGAGAGGGCGGCTTCGTCCGGCTCCTGGACGACGGGGTCGCCCAGCGCTTCCGGGACGAGGCCGCCAGTCCGAACCCCGACCTCACCGTCCTGCGGAGCCACCCGCAGGCGGAGCTGATCCTCGAGACCGAACCCCTCGCCCACGCCCTGGGGCCGGGGCCCGAGGAGGTCTATGCCCCGCCGGAGGAAGAGTTGCTCGAGTTCCCGGGCCCCGCGCCACAGCGCGAGTCCGCGCCGCCCCCGGAGGTCTCGCTGGACCACCTGCGCCTCACCCCGACCACCGTCGCGCCCGAGGTCGCCTCGGCGCCCATGATGCCTCCGCCCCCCCGCATTACGCCCGAGCCGGAGCCCGAGCCTCCCCTCAGTACCCACCGGCGGTCGGGACCTCGATGCAGCTACTGCGGCGGCCGGCTGCCCACCGGCCGGACGGTCAATTTCTGCCCGCATTGCGGCCAGAACCAGTCGTTCACGCGCTGCCCCGAATGTCAGGCGGAACTGGAGTTCGGCTGGAAACACTGCATCAACTGCGGGCATTTCATCGGGGAGTGACCCCGCCGGGCCCGGCGGTCCCGATCGCGCCGGGACCCGGGCACCGGACCCGCCGCGCTCGACTGCCATAACTTCTTGGCTCACAGATGGTTGGGCCGATTCGCTCGACATCGCTCCTGCCTTCCTGACATATTTCCCCGCCCAACCCACTCTTCCTTATATAGGGAGCCGGCCATGTGCCCCCTGGGGCCTGCCAACGACGTGGTCTTCCTCTCCGGCGTCCGAACCGGGTTCGGCGCGTTCGGCGGCACGCTCAAGGACCACTCCGCCACCGACCTTGCGGTCTTCGCCGCGAAAGGCGCACTGGAACGGGCCGCGGTCGAACCCGGGCGGGTGGATCATGTCATCGTGGGCAATGTGCTCCAGACCAGCGCCGACGCGATCTATCTCGCCCGCCACGTGGCGCTCCGGAGCGGCTGCCCCATCGAGACGCCGGCGGTCACCGTGAACCGCCTCTGCGGGTCGGGCTTCGAAGCCATCATCCAGGGCGCCCGGCAGATCCGGCTCGGCGAGTCGCGCGTGGTCCTGGCCGGGGGAACCGAGTCCATGAGCCAGGCGCCTCACGTCCTCCGGGGCGCCCGCTGGGGTTACCGGCTTGGCCCCCCTCCACCGCTCGAGGACACGCTGTGGGAGGCGCTCCGCGACCCGCAATGCGGCCTCTCCATGGCCGAAACCGCCGAGAACCTCGCGGCGAAGTATCGCCTGGAGCGGAGCGAGGTGGATGCCTACGCGCTGCTCTCCCAGCAGCGAGCGCGGGATGCCTGGCGGGCCGGCGTCTTCGCCGACGAGATCGTTCCGGTCCCGGTAACCGACCGGAAGACGAAGCAGCCGGAGCCGTGGGCCGCAGACGAGCACATGCGGCCCGACACCACCGCGGAGGGCCTGGCCCGGCTGCCGCCCTATTTCAAGCGGGACGGCGTGGTGACCGCGGGCAACGCATCCGGCATCTGCGACGGCGCGGCCGCGGTCGTCCTCGCCAGTGCGGAGGCGGCACAAGCGCTCGGCCGGAAACCCATCGGGCGGCTGGTCGCCTGGGCCGTGACCGGGGTGGACCCGGCCTTCATGGGAATCGGCCCGGTCCCGGCCGCCCGGCAGGCGCTGGAGCGGGCCGGCCTGACCCTCGCCCAGATGGACCTGATCGAGGTCAACGAAGCGTTCGCCGCCCAGTACCTCGCCGTCGAGAAGGAGCTGGGGCTCGACCGCCAGCGGACCAACGTGCACGGGGGTGCGATCGCGATCGGCCATCCGCTGGGCGCGAGCGGCACCCGGATTACCCTTCACCTGCTCCACGCGCTCCGCCGCAGCGGGAAGCGGTTCGGCCTGGGGAGCGCGTGCATCGGCGGCGGCCAGGGGGCGGCGGTCATCGTGGAGTGCCTGGCCTGAGCGCTGGCCGCGCGCGGTGTATCTTGAGCCGGGGACACCGTGGCGCCCACGCAGCCCGTCCTTCCGGGTCGAGGGCGCCCGTCACGAATCGGAGGCGGCATGGAATTCCTCACGGTCGCAGCCATCCTCGCCGTCGGGTATTGCCTGGGGAGCCTCCGCATCCTCAAGCAGTACGAGCGCGGCGTGAACTTTCTCCTGGGCCGCTACACCGGGCTCAAGGGGCCGGGGCTCACCTTTGTGCCGCTGATCCTGGCCCACATGAAGCGGGTCTCGCTCCGGATCGTGGCGCTCGACATTCCCCCTCAGGACGTGATCACCCGGGACAACGTCTCGGTCAAAGTCAACGCCGTGCTCTACATGCGGGTCCGCGACCCGGACAAGGCCGTGATCGAGATCGAGAACTACCTCTATGCCACAAGCCAGCTCGCCCAGACCACCCTGCGCTCGGTGCTGGGCGAGACGGAACTGGACGAGCTCCTGGCCGACCGGGAGAAGATCAACGGCATCCTGAAGCGGATCATTGACGAGCGGACCGACGCCTGGGGGATCGAGGTGTCCGCGGTCGAGGTGAAGGATGTGGACCTCCCCAAGGAGATGAAGCGCGCCATGGCGCGGCAGGCCGAGGCCGAGCGGGAGCGGCGCGCCAAGGTGATCGCCGCGCAGGGGGAGCTCCAGGCCTCCCAGACCCTGGCCGATGCGGCCCGGACGCTGGCCGCCGAACCCACCGCGATCCAGCTCCGGTACCTCCAGACGGTCACCGAGGTGGCGGCGGAGAACAACTCCACCACCATCTTTCCCATTCCCCTCGAGATGTTCCGTCCCTTCGTGCAGGGGCTCGAGCGGGCCGCGGCGGCCGCGGCCCCGTCCGCGAGCGACCAGCCGGCGCTCCCGGCCCCGAACCCGCTCGAGGCGATGCTGCCCCGCGTGAAGGTCGAGGAATCGCGGAAGACCTGAGCCTGCATGACCTCGCCCGATCTGCCTGCCCGCATTGACCGTGCGGCGCTGGAGCGCATCATCCAGCGCGCGGCCGAGCTCCAGACCGGCGAGCGTGAGATCGGCGACGCCCTGACCCCCGAGGACGTCCTCCAGCTCGGGCGCGAAGTGGGGATCCCGGAACGCTACCTCCAGCAGGCCATGTTGGAGGAACGCACTCGGCTCGCCCCGGCGGCGCCCAGCGGCGTCCTCGATCGGGTCATCGGACCGGCCGTGGTGACCGCACAGCGGGTGGTGCGTGGAGAGCCTGACGAGATCGAGGCGCGGCTCCTGCGCTGGATCGAGGACCAGGAACTCCTCGCCATCCAGCGCCAGCAGCCCGGGCGCATTACCTGGGAGCCGCTCCGGGGCATGCAGGTCGCCTTCCGACGATCCGCGGCCGTCCTGGGCAGCCGCCGCCGGCCCTTCATGCTCCAGCGCGCGAACCTGGTTTCGGCCACGATCCTCCCGCTCGAACCCGGGTACTGCCACGTGGCCCTGGGCGCGGAGCTGCGGAACGCCCGCGGGTCGGTCGTGGGAGGCGCGGCTGCCTGCGCCTCGCTCGGACTCGCCGCCGCGGCCGCCCTCGCCGTGATGACCCCGTTCTGGTGGTTCGCCCTCGCGCCGGTCCCGCTCGGGCTGGGTCTGGCGTGGGGGGTGGCCCGGCAGTACCCTCCGGTCGTGGAACGGACCCGGCTGGGTCTCGAGCGGGCGCTGGACCACCTGGAGCGCGGCGAGGTGAAGCCGTCGCACGCGCTGCCCCCCGGCCCCCCGGGACTGATCGGCGCGATCCTGGACGAGGTCCGGAAAGCCCTCCGATAGCCGGGCCCTGCTGACTCCTTCCCCACGAGGCTCGCGATGCTCCTGCTCCCCGGCGACCCTGGTGCCTCCGTGCTCGGGTACGACCTTCCCCGACTCCATGCCGCGCTGAACGATTTCCCCGCCGCTCTGCTCGTGGCGGCGGTGCTGTTCGACCTCGTCGCCCTCCTGGCGCGCCGCGACTCGCTCCGGACCGCAGGGTTCTGGTGCCTCGTGGCTGGCACGGCCGGCGCGGGACTGGCCGTCGTCTCGGGCCTCCTCGCCGAGGATCTGATCCCGCACGGCGGCGCCGCGCACGAGCTCATGGAGGAGCACGAGCGCCTTGGACTGATCACCCTCGCGCTATTCGCCGCGGCGCTGGCCTGGCGGCTGCTTCGGGAGCGGCGCTGGGCCCTCGGCGAACGCGCGCTGCACCTAGGCCTCACCCTGGTCGCCACCGTCGTGCTGGTCTCGGCGGCCCAGCACGGCGGCGACCTCGTCTTCGAGCACGCTGGCGGCATTCGTACCGAAGTCCTGGAGCAGGAACTCCAGACCCGCGCCGCCGGCCATGACCATCGGGAGTAGGAGGGGCCGCGACCCGGGTCCCGCCGGGCGGCTGACCGGGGAGCCCGCGCCGCCAAGCGGACGGATGGATCGCCGGCCGGCGCCAGGTCTCCTCGCCACGCTGGCGCTCGGAGCCGGCTGGGCACTGGCCTGCCAGCCCGCGACCAGTCGCCCCTACTTCGGCCCCGTCACGGGGGCACCGCAGGTGGAGGTGCGACTGCCGACGGCCCAGGCCACCCGCGCCTTCGCCGATCTCCTCCGGAGCGACTCGATCCCCCTGCTCCGGATCGAGCCGCGTGACGGGTACATCGAGTCCGCCTGGTTCGACGTGCGGAGCAAGGCCCGGACCCGGGCCCGCCCGCTCGGCCCCTCCGTGGTGCGGGTGCGGGCCTGGATCGATCCCGGGCGGCCCGGCTACAGCCGCCTCACCGCGGAAACCGTCTATCGCCCCCTGGCCGACCCCTCGGTGGACCAGCGGTCGCTCGATCGCCAGGTGCCCCCCGACCATCCGGTCGGGGCCAGGATGAAAGCGCTGGTGGAGGGCATGGTGCGGCTCTACGGAGGACCCGAGTCGGGAAGCGACAGCCGGTGAGGGCGCCGGGAGGGTAACCCCTCACCGCTCGCCCACGTACGCTCTCACCCATTCCTCCAGGCGGCCCAGGTCGAGGCCGGCGTCCTTGCACGGGCCGGCCGGGAGCGTCATGGTGAGCCCGAGGACAGGAACCTTGCCGGCCACGTCGTGCAACCCGGTGACCATATCCCGTTCGCACGCCACCGCCACCACGGCGCGCGGGCGGCGCTCGCGAATGACCCGCCTGGCAAGCTGGCCCCGAGTGGCGACGAAGACCGGCACCTGATACTTGCCGGCGATCGCGAGCACCCCGTCCAGGGAGGTTTTTGACAGGCAGCGGGGGATGAGCAGCAGCAGCTCGCCCTGGTTCACCTTCCGGCCCCGCCGGAGCGCCAGCGCGTCGTACACCTTGACCGCCGCGTTCTCGACCCAGTCCCGGCGCCCGAACCGGGCGGCGAGCGCCGAGGTCAGGCGCATGAGGCGAAGCAGGGGGCCGCGCTCGGCGAGCCGCTCGGGCAAGAGCGCGACCCGAAACCCGTAGGACGCGGCGAGCAGGATCCACCAGAGCCAGGCAAGCGCCGCCAGGCCGGCGAGTCCGAGCCAGAGCGCCCGAGGGAGCGCGGGGCTGAGGAGCCCAGCCCGCGGCGCGAGCAAGTAGACGCCCAGCGCCGTGAGGCCGAGGACTGCGGCGATCGCGGCGGCCGACCAGCGAAAGAACCGGATGGGGGCACTGTCGAAGTTTCCCGCGTTGGGCAACGGCCGGCCGTCCCATTCGTCCCACTCGTGGCCGAGGCGGCGATCGACGTCCAGATGAATGAGCTGCGCTCGCGGGATCTCCGACATGAGCGCTAAGACTTCCCCGGGTCACCGTGCCTTGTCAAGGGTTGCCGGGCTAGGTTTCGCCCATGACCGCTCCCCCCGGTTTCGACGGTCTCTTCCGAAGCGATCTTCGCGCCCGCGCGGCCTACGCGGAGAGTGCGGGGATCTACCGCGTGCTGCCGGCGGCGGTCGCCGTACCGGCCTCGGTCCAGGACCTGATCCGGCTCGTCCACTGGGCCCGGGAGGAAGGGCGGCACCTCACCCCGCGCGGCGCGGGGAGCAGCATCGGCGGGAGCGCCGTCGGTCCGGACATCATCGTGGATCTGCGCGAGCGGATGCCGAGCCGTCTCGATCTCATCCCCCAGGACCGGGTCGCCATCGCCAGCGCCAACCTTCCTCTGGCGGACCTCAACCAGCAGGCGGCCCGCTTCGGGCTCCGCCTCCCCCCGGACCCCTCCAGCGGAGCCTGGGCCACGCTCGGCGGGATGGTGGCGTGCAACGCGGCAGGCGCCCGCTCGGTCAAGTACGGCAGCGTGCGTCCCTGGGTGCTGGGGCTCGAGCTCGTGACGGCGGATGGCGAGGTCGGCTGGCTCTGGCGCGACGGCGCGAGGCCGGCGATGGACGACTCGACTCGAACCTCGCCCCACCTCGCCCTGGCCCGATTCCACACCGACGTGGCGCCCGCTCTTCGCACAGCCGCCGGGCTGGTGCGAGCGAGGTTCCCCCGGGTCCGCAAGAATGCTTCGGGGTATGCCCTGGACCGCTGGCTCGAGTCCGGAGACGACCTCGATCTCCTGATCGGCGCGGAAGGGACCCTGGGTCTCGTCACCACCGTGGTGTGGCGGCTGGATCCACTCCCCCCCGCGCGCTCCGCGCTCCGGATCGCCCTCGGCTCCCTGGACGATCTCGAAGCAGCGGTGCAAACCCTGGTCGCGCTCGACCCTTCCGCCGTCGAGCTCCTCGATCGCACCTTTCTCGACCTGCTCCGGCGGTCCGACCGGAGGCTCGATCTGCCCGACGTCACCACGGGCGCCCAGGCGATCCTGCTGGTCGAGTTCGAAGCGGAATCCGCCGCCGCGGCACGGAGCCGCGCGGGAGACGCGGCCCGGTCCCTCAAGGGCCTCGCTCTCGAGGTCGCGACGGCGCTCACCCCCGACGACGAACGCCGCCTCTGGACCCTGCGACATGCCGCGAGTCCCATCCTCGCCAGCCTTCCGGCCGACCGCCGTTCCCTCCAGGTGATCGAGGACGGTTGCGTGCCGCTCCCCAAGCTCGGCGCCTACATCCGGGCCGTTCGGGACGCCGCGGCGGCGCGCGGGCTCACGGTGGTCGTCTTCGGCCACGCCGGCGACGGCAACGTCCACGTCAACCTGCTCCCCGAGCTCGCCCGCCCCGACTGGCCCGAACTGGTGGCCGGTCTCTACGAGGACGTGCAAGAAGCGCTGCTGCGGCTGGGAGGAAGCCTGAGCGGGGAGCACGGCGACGGGCGCCTCCGCACCCCGTGGCTGCCGCGTCAGTACGGTCCCGAGGTGATGGCGCTCTTCCGGCAGGTGAAGGCAGCTTTCGATCCCGCGGGTATCTTGAACCCCGGGGTGAAGCTCCCCGCCGGCACTTCGCCCTTCACGGCACTCAAGGTCGGCCCCGGCGCCACACCCTTGCCGGACGATATCGCCCTGGCCCTCCGGCGGATCGAGCAGACCGGTGGATACGCCCGGAGCCGACTGGACATCGCCGACCGGCCCGAGTCCGTACCGGAACAGGGCTCGACGCCTTCGCTGTCCCTTTCCGAGGACGACTGACCTATCTCACCCTTTTCTTTTCCGTAGGGGCCATGCCCACAACCACCATGCCGACCGAGATCATCACCGCACCGACCGTCACGCTCATCGCGCGGCCCCAGTTCCTGGAACCGCCGCACCTCAAGGTGGCCTGGAAGGGAGAGTCCACCGACGGTGAGCGCCTGGCGGAGTTCGCCGGCCGCATCTGTTACATGAGCCAGGCCAACCCCGCGGGCCGCTCCACCGCAGAGTACCTGGGGAACATCCTCCGGCAGGGGCACGGGTCGGTGTTCGAGCACGCCGTGTACGTCCTCCTGATCGAGGGGATCAGCCGGTCGTGCAGCCACGAGCTGGTCCGCCACCGCGCGGGGTTCGGGTACTCGCAGCTCTCCCAGCGGTACGTGGACGAGTCGCACGCCGCCTTCGTCATGCCGCCCGCCATTCAGGGCGATCCGCTGCTCGAGAGCGCCTGGCAGGCTCAGGTGGAGGCGGCCCAGGCGGCCTACGTGCGGGCGGTGGAACACCTGATGGAGAAATACTCCTGGGTGGAGGACAAGGTCCACCGGCGCAAGCTGGCGCGCGAAGCAGCTCGCAGCGTCTTGCCCAACGCCACCGAAGTGAAAATCGTGGTGAGCGGGAATGTCCGGGCCTGGAGAACCATGCTGGAGCTCCGGCTGAGCGAGGGTGCGGAGCTGGAGATTCGCCGGCTCGCCGTGGCGTGCCTCCGGGTCCTGCAGCGCGAGGCGCCCGCCTTCTTCCCCGATTTCGAGATCTATCGGGCGGCGGACGGAACCGAGGCGGCGCGGGTGGGGTTCCACAAGGTCTGACCGCGGGAGCGGAAGCGGGACGGGCGAGGCGGCGAACGGTGAACCTCCGTCCCCGCTGCTCCGTCCCCCGTTCACCGTTCAGTGTTCATCGAAAAAACCTATTGTGCGTTCGCCCAGGTTTTCTTACCTTAGGGTACGGCATCTGCAGTACCACCGCGTTGGGCTCGCTCCTCTGGGCGGCCTTTTTTGCAATCGCGCGGTGAACGACCTCGCAGAGGACCCGTTTGGCAGTTCGGATCGGACTCGCCTATAACCTGAAACCCCAGGCGCCGGCCGCCGACCAGGCCGGGGCGTCCTCTGCCTCCCCCCGCGCGCTCCGTTACGACCTCGAACAGCCCGACCTGTACGCCGAGTGGGACGAACCCGCCACCATTGACGCGGTCGAGCGTGCGCTCCGCCCGCTGGGCGAGGTGATCCGCCTCGAAGCGGTCGAGGATTTCCCGGTCCGCCTCCTCGAAGCCCGCCCCGATTTCGTGTTCAACGTGGCCGAGGGCCTCTACGGCCCCAATCGCGAGGGTCACGTCCCTGCAATCTGCGAGTTTCTTGGCATTCCGTACTCCGCTTCGGATCCCCTCACGCTGTCGCTGGCGCTCCACAAGGGGCGCGCCAAGGAGATTCTCCAGGTTCGCGGGGTTCCCACGGCCCCGTTCATCCTGGCCCGCACCACGGCGGACGCCCGGACCTGCGCCTTGCCCTTCCCGCTGTTCGCCAAACCCGCGTTCGAAGGGTCCGGCAAGGGCGTCAGTGTCCGCAGCCTGTGCCACAGCCGGAAGGAGCTGGTGAAGCAGGTGGACTACCTGCTCGCCACTTACCGGGAGCCGGTCCTGGTGGAGACCTACCTCCCCGGCGCCGAGTTCACCGTGGCCATCCTCGGCAACGGGAAGGAGGCCCGCTGTCTGCCGATCGTCGGGATGCGGTTCGAGGAGCTTCCGGAGGGAGCGCCCCCGATCTATGGCTACGAGGCCAAGTGGATCTGGGACAATCCTGACGACCCGCTGGAAATCTTCGAGTGCCCGGCCCGCATCCCCGCTCGGCTGGCGAGCCAGATCCGCACGGTCTCCCTGGCCGCGTACCAGGCGCTCGAGTGCCGCGACTGGTGCCGGGTGGACATCCGGTGCGACGCCGCGGGCCTCCCGAACGTCGTCGAGCTCAACCCCCTCCCCGGGATTCTGCCCGATCCGCGGGACAATTCTTGCTTCCCCAAGGCAGCCCGGGCGGCCGGCATGACCTACGACGAGCTGATTCGCACGGTGGCGGACATCGCCTGGCGGCGCATCAGCGGCCGGTCGCTGCTCGCAGAGGCGGCCGCGTGAAGGTTGTCGTCCTCATTGACGGTGGCTGGGAGAGCTGGGACCAGAAGGATGTGGCCTCGGTGGTGGACAGTGCCCGCGAGGTTCAGGCCTGTCTCCGCGCTCGGGGCGCCGAGGCCTGCATCGTTCCGGTCCGCCAGCCCGGCGACTTCCGGTGGCTCCCCAAGGTCCGCCGGGCCGATCTGGTATTCAACCTCTGCGAGGGGATCGGCGGCATTTCCCGCTTCGAAGACTACGTCGTCAACACTCTCGAGTTGACCGGCGTCCCCTACACCGGCTGCCGCCCGTGGGCGGTGAGCGTGTGCCATCGCAAGCATGTGGCGAACACGCTGCTCGCCCGGGCAGGGATCCCGATCCCGCGATTCGCGCTGGCCCAGGGCAACAAGATCCCCCACGACCTCACCCTGCCGGTCATCGTGAAGCCGGCTGCCGAGGACGCGAGCGTCGGCATTGACGCGGGCTCCGTCTGCACCACCAAGAAGGCCCTCCGCAAGCGCCTGGCCGAGATGTCCGAGCAGTGGGAGGAGGTGCTGGTCCAGGAGTTCGTGGCCGGGCGCGAGTTCAACGTCGGGTTCATCGGCGAGCAGCCGCTGCCCCTGGCCGAGCTCTGCTTCGACAACATGCCCGAGGGAAGCTGGCCCATTCTCACCTACGCCGCCAAGTGGGACACCGGAAGCCCGGAGGACCTCGGGTCGGTGCCGGTCTGCCCGGCGGACCTCACCCCGGAGCTCGCCAAACGGATCACCGCGGTCGCTCGCCAGGCCTGGGAGGAGCTTTGCAACGCGGAAGGCTACGGGCGGGTGGATCTCCGGGTGGATGCCTCGGGTCAGCCCTACGTGCTCGAGGTGAACCCCAACCCGGACATCTCGGACAGCGCCGGCCTGTCGCGCATGGCCAAGGTGCACGGCTGGAGCTACGACGAACTGATCCACCGCATTGCCGACGAGGCGTTGAGCCGGTCGTCGTCCACCCGGGCCGCGGACGCCCTAGTCGGCGACACCACCCCCTCCCGCACATGACCACCCTGGTGCATCCCCGGCTCCGGGGCCTCACCCGCGAGGACGTGGCCCGGGTGGTGGAACTGACCCGGGCCACGGGCGTTTTTCGCGACTCGGAACTCGACATCGCCGAGGAAGTGGTCCGGGAAGCCGTACGATCCAGCCCCTCCACGACGGAGCCGGAAGCCGAGAACCGGCCCTACTACGCCCTAGGTGCGGAGCTCGACGGCCGCCTGGTGGGTTGGATCTGCTGGGGTGCCACCCCGTGCACGGTCGGGACCTGGGACCTCTACTGGCTGGCGGTGGACCCGGCGGCGCACGGCCGCGGTGTCGGGACCGCCCTGGTCGAGGCGATGGAACGGGCGCTGCGCGGGCGGGCCCGGCTCGTCGTGGTGAACACCTCCGGCCGCGAGGACTACGCTCCGACCCGCCGCTTCTACGAGGCCCGCGGCTACACCAGGGCGGCCGTGGTGAAGGACTACTACGCGCCCGGTGACGACCAGGTGATCTACACCAAGCAGCTCGGGGGGCCCTGACGGCGGCGCCTGGTCCCGGGTTTCGCCTGGCGGAGCCTCACTCGCCCAGGTAGAGCCGCTTCGGGTCCATCACCTCGCGCAGGAGCCGGAGCTCATCCGGCGAGGGCGGGGCCACCGTGCCGAGCCGGTCGCGAACCCGGAGCGGCCAGCCCACGTTGGCCTTCACCTCCTCCACCGTCACGCCGGGATAGAGGGCGGCGAGCACCATCTCGCCGCTGTCGGGATCGTTCTCGAGGATCGCCCGGTCGGTGATCACCTTGACGGGGCCGGCGCCCGGCATGCCGAGGTCGCCGCGGCGCTTGCCCTGGCACACCTGGCCCGGGCTGGTGAGAAAGTCCACCCGTTCGGGGAAGGACCGGGGCGACAGCCGCGAGATGACGAGCACCCGCCGGGCGTGAATCGCGATCTCCGCCGCGCCACCGCTCCCCGGCAACCGGACCTTCGGGCGGTGGTAGGAGCCGATCACCGTGGTGTTGATGTTGCCCCAGCGGTCAATCTGCGCCCCACCCAGGAAGCCCACCTCGATTCGTCCGTTCTGGAGAAAGAGCTGGAACACATCCGCCATGCTGCAGACCATGAGCGAGTTGGTGACCAGCGCGGGATCCCCGATGGAAACCGGGAGCCGTTCCGGTACCGCGCCCACCGCCCCCGACTCGTAGATCAAGACCAGGTTCGGGGCGTGCAGCGCGCGGGCCAGGTTGCAGGCGAGGTTGGGCAGCCCGATACCGACGAAGACCACTTCCCCGTCACGGAGTTCCCGCGCGGCGACGGCGGACATCATCTCGGAGGGCGTGTAGGCGGTCGTGTGGCTCGTCATCGCCGGCCTTAGTACCCGTAGTTCACGCCGGCCGACCGCTGCTCCCGGGCCCGGAGGCGCTCCAGCGCCGGCTGCCGCGCCACGTACTCGGCGCGATCCCGCACCCCGTAGACGAACTCGTCGAGATAGGCCTGCAGCCTCGCCGGGTCCCGGGTGATGGCCTCCCAGGCGACATAGAAGTCGTTGTCCCGGTCGTAGTAGCCCTGGGCATAGGAGGGGTGCGCACCCCAGGGCTCGACCACCACCGCATCCACGATCATCCCCGGGATGAGCGTGCGGTTCGGGTCGGCCCGGATCACAGCCTCGTCCACCAGCTCCTCCACCACCACGATCACCCGCCTCGACGCGAACGCCGCCTCCTTCTGGACCCCGAGCAGCCCCCAGACCTGGGTGTTGCCGTTCCGGTCGGCCCGCTGGGCATGGATGATCGTGACGTCGGGGTTGAGCGCCGGAACGGTGGCCAGCTCCTCCCCGGTGTAGGGACAGGTCACCGTGCGGATCCGCGGGTTCACCGCCGGCAGATCGGTGCCCATGTAGTTCCGCATGACCCAGAAGGGCAGCCGGGCCGCCCCGGCGGCCAGGCGTGCCACCATCCCGAAGTGGCTGTACTCCTCGATCTCGAGGGGTGGATTGCCCTTCTCCACGGCCCGGCGGAAGGCGTGGAGGGAGCCGGCGCCAGGATTGCCCGCCCAGGAGAACACCAGCTTCCGGGCGCACCCGGCCGCGATCATCTGGTCGTAGATGAGGTCCGGGGTGAGACGGCAGAGCGTGAGGTCGCGGCGCCGCTGGCGAATGATCTCGTGCCCGGCCGCGAAGCAGATGAGATGGGTGAAACCTTCGATGACGACCGTGTCGCCATCTCGCACGTGGGCGGCCACGGCGTCGCGCATGGAGACAACTTTGGACGCCATGCGCTACCGCTCGCTCGCCGCCGCAGCCACCGGCCGATCGTCCGGGACCTGTTCCAGTGCCATCGCCAGGCGCTCGCTCGCGCCGGCCAGGTGTCGCTCCAGCCGTGCCGCCGCCTGCTCCGCGTCGCGCCGCGACAAGGCCTCCAGGAGGTCGCGATGTTCCCGGTCGAAGTCGCGCCGGTCGCGCAGCATGAGCCCGTGGGTGAGCCAGTACCGGTCCACCCGCCGGAGCAGGCCGTCAATGAGCTCGCGGAGCCGCGGGCGGTCGTCCAGGTCATAGATGCACTGGTGAAACGCCACGTCGAGAGCCCCCCAGGTGGCGGCGTCGGTCGCCTGTTCGGCCTGGTCCAGGATTGCGGCGGCCCGGGCCAGCCGCTCGGCGCCGAGCCGCGGTGCCGCCCGGCGCACCGCCGCGGTCTCCAGAATCGCCCGGATCTCGTAGATCTCGCGGATCTCGTCCGGGGTGAGCGCGCTGACGGTGGCACCCCGGTTGGGCTGGTACGCGACCAGGCCCTCCGACTGGAGCTGCCGGAGCGCCTCGCGCACGGGAATGTGGCTCACCCGGAGCTGGGCGGCGATCTCGTCCTGGGGCAGCGGCTGGTTGGCCTTGAGGAGGCCGCGGGTGATGGCCTCGCGGAGCACCGTGGCGACGAGTTCGTGGGTGGCTTGCTTCGGGAGCCGGGGCACCTGGCTCAGGACCTGCCTCAATTCCACGGCGAGCACCTTCCTCTCCAGGGCAAGCGCACGGGGTCCGGCGCGGGCGGCGGTTGCGCGATCATATATAATATATTATCGTTGCTATCGTCAACCAGCCGCGAGCGTCGGTCGCGCTGCTTTCTGGTGAATCGCATCGCTGAGGTCTTCCGCATGGAGCGAGTCAATCCCCCGCGCGAGCGACCGGCCGGGCAGCCCATCCCCTACCCGCCCGCCCTTCCCTATGTCGAGCCGGACTGGACCCGGATCCCCGGCTACAAGGGCGTGACGCAGGCCGAGTGGGAGAACGCGCTCTGGCAGCGGCGCCACACGATCAAGAGCCTGCGCGAACTCCGCGAGGTGCTCGGCCCGCTCCTGCCCGACTCGCTCGCCGCCAGCATCGCCCGCGACCAGGAGCAGCGGGCCACGATGTCCATGCTGATCCCGCCCCACATGGTGAACACCATGGACGTGTTCAACCTGTGGGAGGATCCGGTCCGGCGTTACATGGCTCCGGCGTTCGACGACCGGCGGACCGACTGGCCGAGCCATCCCCGGGCCTCGCGTGACAGCCTCCACGAAGCTGAGATGTGGGTGGTGGAGGGCCTCACCCACCGCTACCCCACCAAGGTGCTGGCCGAGCTGCTCTCGACCTGTCCCCAGTACTGCGGGCATTGCACCCGCATGGACCTGGTCGGCAACGACGTGCCGCAGGTGCCGAAGCTCAAGTTCAGGGTTCCGCAGAAGGATCGGCACCAGCAGATCCTCGACTACCTGAAGAAGACGCCGACGGTGCGGGACGTCGTGGTCTCCGGCGGCGACATCGCGAACCTGCACATCAGCCAGCTCGAGCCGTTCGTGAGCGCGCTGCTCGACATCGAGCATATCCGCGACATCCGGCTCGCGAGCAAGGGGCTGGCCGGTCTGCCCCAGCACTTTCTCCAGAGCGAGGTGCTGGCCGGGCTCGAGCGGCTGGCCCGGAAGGCCTTCGACCGCGGGGTGGACCTGGCCCTCCACACCCACATCAACGCGGCGCGGCAGGTGACCCCGCTCGTGGGCCGCGCGGCCCGGAAGCTCCTCGAAATCGGCTTCCGCGACGTGCGGAACCAGGGGGTCCTGCTCCGCGGGGTGAATGCGACCGCCCGCGATCTCCTGGACCTCTGCTGGATGCTCGCCGATCACGCCAAGATCCTGCCGTACTATTTCTACATGTGCGACATGATCCCGAACAGCGAGCACTGGCGGGTGGCCGTCTGGGAAGCCCAGCAGCTCCAGCACGATATCATGGGCTATCTTCCCGGCTTCGCGACCCCGCGGATCGTCTGCGACGTGCCCTACGTGGGGAAGCGCTGGGTGCACCAGGTCGCGGCCTACGACCGGGAGAAGGGGATCAGCTACTGGACCAAGAACTATCTCACCAGTCTCGAGTGGGACGACCCGGACGCGATTCACCGGAAGTACGAGTACTACGACCCGATCTACACCCTGCCCGAGGCCGGCCAGGCGTGGTGGCGCGAGCGGGCCGCGGAAGAGCGCCGCGGCACCGAGCCGACCCACGCGGTGCACGCCTAGCCGGGGGCGGGGACGGGGACCCGGGTGGCGGCCTGGACCCTTCGCCCAGGACCGGCCCCCGTCACCTCCGACTCTCACTTCGACCTCGCCATGTCCCCCTCCCGCGACTACCCCCGTGTCGTCACGCCGCCGCCCGGGCCCGAGGCTCAGGCGGTCATCGCGCGCGACGCCGCCTGGACCTCGCCCTCGTACATCAAGGAGTACCCGCTGGTCATCGCTGGCGGGCGCGGCGCGATGGTCGAGGATGTGGACGGGAACCGGTACATTGACTTCATGGCGGGGATCGCCGTGTCGGCAACCGGCTACAACCATCCCCGCGTGGTGGCCGCCATCCAGGAGCAGGCCGCGAAGTTCCTGCACATCTGCGGAACCGATTTTTACTTCGACGGCTTCGCCCGGCTGGCGGAGCGGCTCGCCACCCTCGCGCCGGGGAGCAGCAAGAAGCGGGTCTTCCTCACCAACTCCGGCACCGAGGCGATCGAGGGGGCGATCAAGCTGGCGCGGTATCATACCCGGCGGCCGGCCCTGATCGGGTTCCACGGCTCCTTCCACGGCCGCACCTACGGAGCCATGAGCCTCACCTCGAGCAAGGCGAAACAGCGCCGGCACTTCGGGCCGTTCCTCCCCGAGGTGTACCACGTCCCCTACCCCGATCCCTACCGGCCGGGCGTCGGCGACCCCGTGGCCCGCACGCTGGACGCGCTGGACGACCTTTTCGCCCGGCACCTCGCACCGGACGATGTGGCCGCCATCTTCGTCGAACCGATCCAGGGCGAGGGCGGCTACGTCATCCCGCCGCTCGGCTTCCTCCGGGCCCTCCGGGAACGGTGCGACCGCCACGGCATCCTGCTCGTGGCCGACGAGGTGCAGAGCGGGGTGGGCCGCACCGGGAAGATGTGGGCCTGCGAGTGGGAGGGCGTGGAGCCGGACATCCTGGTGAGCGCCAAGGGGCTGGGCTCGGGCATGCCGATCGGCGCGCTCGTGGCCCGGGAATCGGTGATGACCTGGGAGTCCGGCTCCCACGGATCCACCTATGGCGGCAACCCGGTGGCCTGTGCCGCCGCGCTTGCGACGCTCGAGATCGTCGAGGGGGCGCTCCCCCACGTCCGGCTCATGGGCGAGCGCCTGCTCGATCAGGCACGCCGGCTGGCCGAGCGGTACCCCGTGATCGGCGACGTGCGCGGGCGCGGCCTCATGATCGGCCTCGAATTCGTCCGGGACCGGCGGACCAAGGAACCCTATCCCGAGATCGTCGAGCGGATCACGGACCGCGCGTTCCGCAAGGGGCTGCTGCTCCTCCCCTGCGGGAAGAGCAGCTTCCGGCTGGCCCCGCCGCTCGTGCTGGACGAGTACGACGTGGACACGGGCATGGCGATCCTGGAGGAGTGCCTGCAGGAAGAGGACGAGCCGGCGGCGCTCACCGCTCCTCGATCACCGTCCGGCTCTGCTCCCGCATGAACTGCTGCACGTAGTACGGCCCGCAGCCGCCCTTGCCCGTCGAGCCGCTCCCCTTCCAGCCGCAGAACGGCTGGGCCCCCGGCCACGCCCCGGTGGTGGCGCCGGTCCGCTTGTTCACGTAGCAGACACCGGCCTCCACCTCGTCGAAGAACCGCTCGATTTCCTCCTGGCTCTTCGAGAACAGACCGGCCGTGAGGCCGTACTCCGCCTTGTTGGTCTCGGCCAGGGCCTGGTCGAAGCTTTCCACCTCGCCGATCGCGAGGAAGGGACAGAACAGCTCCTCGAAAAACAGGGTGCTGGTCAGGGGCAGTGTCGCGATCGTCGGGGCCACGAAGTGCCCCTGGTCGAACACCCCGCCCTTCAGGCGCTCGCCGCCTAGCAGGATCTGCCCTTCGCGTCGAGCCTGGCTCACCGCCCGCTCCCAGCGTTGGACCGCGCGTTCGTTGATCACCGGCCCGAACCAGACGTCGCGCTCGGTGACGTCTCCCATCCGGATGGCCTTGGTCCGCTCGATCAGTTTGGCGATGAACGGCTGCGCCACGGCGCGGTGTACGTACACGCGGCTCGTGGCACTGCACTTCTGGTTCTGGAGTCCGAACGCCGAACGCATGACCCCCTCCGCCGCCGCGTCGAGGTCCGCGCTCGCCGTCACGATGGTGGCGTTCTTCCCGCCCAGCTCCATGAGGCAAGGCTTGACCCAGCGGGTGGAGAGTCCCTGGAAGATCCGGAGGCCCACCGCCTTGGATCCGGTGAAGGCGACGCCGTCCACCAGGGGATGTTGCCAGAGTGGATCTCCGATGTCCTCCCGCCGCCCGGTGATCAGATTGAAGACCCCGGGCGGGATGCCCGCATCCCGATAGACCTCGTACAGTTGGTGGCCGGTCCAGGGGGTGTCCTCCGCCGGCTTGAAGACCACCGTGTTGCCGCCCAGCAGGGCCGCGGAGGACATCCCCGCGGCCAGGGCCAGCGGGAAGTTGAACGGGCTGATCACCACGAACACGCCGTAGGGACGGAGCACGTCCGTATTGCGCTCGACCGGCGTCAGGCGGGCCATCTCGCGGACGAAGCCGCGGGCGTCCTCCACCTGCTGCGCGTAATAGTCCATGAGATCGGCGGACTCCTCGGCGTCGCCCATCGCCTCCATGCGATTCTTGCCTACCTCGAGCGCCATGATCGCCGCCAGCTCGAACTTCCGCTCCCGGATGAGCTCGGCCGCTTTCCGCAGGATCCTCACCCGCTCCGCCCACGGCGTCCGGCCCCACGCCGGCGCAGCCGCCTTGGCCGCCCTGACGATCTGGTCCACGTGCTCCGGCCAGGCCGCCGCGAACCGGCCCAGCACGAAGCTCGTGTCAATGGGCGAGACATCCACCAGGGGCTCCCGATTCGGCACCTGCACCGCACGGCCCCCGATGTAGATGGGATAGCTCTTGCCCGCCTCGCTCCGGACCTTGGCCAGGGCCCGGTCGAAGGCCTGGTGAAAGGCCTCGAGGTCCACGTTGGCCGTGGTGTAGGTGATCTTTTGCTGTGTGACCGCGGTCATAAAACCCTCCTCGCGCCGGCGGGGAACGCCCGTCAGGCCACCCGCCCTCCGTCCCCGTTCTCGACCCCGTCACCCGGGCAGTGGGGATACTAGGGCGGGCCCGGCAGGCGGTCCAGGGGGCCAGGGTCAACCGCCCCGCACTCGGGCCCCACGCCGCGCCTCTCGGCGTCCCTTGCCCGCGTGGCCGGATGACCGCCGCGGAACGACGCGGATGGACGCGGAGCAATTTCTGGGTGGGGTTTCTGCTTGGCGCGCGGGTTCGGTGCCGGCCGCCCTGGCCCGCCGGCCCGCGCTCCGTCCCAATCCGCGACCCTCCGCGCTGCTCCGCAACCCCTTGGAGCGCTGCGGAACGACGCGGATGAACGCCGGGGGGGAAGGGTCTGCTCGGCGAGCGGACTCGGCGGCGGCCCGCTGCACACCGGGCCTGCTCTCTGTCCCACTTCTCCGCGACCCTCCGCGCTGCTCCGCGGCCCCTTGCCAACCCGGCTGGCTCAGAACCGCTCCGCGGCGCCGGCGACGCGCTCCCGGTCCCGCCAGAACCCCACCGATACCCGCGCGCGAACATCGGCCGGTTCAGGGGGCCGGTCTCGGGGGCCGGGGCCGTGCAGTGGCGCCCCGCTCGCCGGGACGACCTCCGCGGCGGAAAGGATCGAAGCCCTGCTCGAGCCGTGACGGGACCGCGCCGGGGAGCGAAGAAAGGGGCCGGCGCCAGCCGCGGGTCACGGTCGAGCTCGCTAGCTGCCCGCCAGCGCCAGCGTTCGCTCGAGCGCTCTCGTAAAGCGCTCGACCAGCTCGTCCAGCTCGCCCTCGGTGATCACGAAAGGCGGCGCCAGACAGACCAGGTCGCCGTTGGTCCCGTCGGCGTGGCCCACGTTGGGCCACACCATGAGCCCGGCCTCGAGCGCCGCTTCGACGAACGTTTCGGCGAGCTTGCGCTCGCGGGGAAATGGCGCCCGCGAACCCTTGTCCAGCACGAACTCCACCCCGGCGAGAAGCCCCCGGCCGCGCACGTCGCCCACGTGGGGGAGCTCGCGAAGCGCCTGGAGCTTTCGGTGGAAGACCGGCCCCAGCGCGGCGCACCGGCTGATGAGCGCATGGGAGCGGAGATACCGGACCGCCGCGAGGCCCGTGGCGCAGAGCACCGGATGGTGGGAGAACGTCTGCGCGTGAAGCAGCGCCCCAGACCCCCTGGCGATCGGATCCAGCAACCGCTCCGAGGTGACGACCGCCGAGAGCGGGGCGTAGCCCCCGGTGAGCCCCTTGCCGAACGTGATGATGTCCGGAACCACGCCGTACTGCTCGATCGCGGCCCAGGTCCCGGTCCGACCCGCCCCGGTGAGCACCTCGTCCGCGATGAACAGCACGTCATGGCGATCGCAGATCTCCCGCACTCGGCGGAAGTACTCGGGCCGCGGCACCGCGCACCCCGTGCTGCTCCCGCCGACCGGCTCGGCGAGGAAGGCTGCGACATTCTCCGGGCCGAGCTGGGCGATCGCCCGTTCCAGACCGGCGCCGCTGCAGGTGGGGCAGTCGGGGCTCCGCCCTCCGCACTCGCACCGGTAGGCATAGGGGGCGGGAATCCGGTGCACGTCCACCAGCCATTCCCGGTAGTAGGTCTTGTAATGCTCCCGGGCCGACGCGGACAGCGCGAGCAAGGTATTTCCGTGATAGGCGGGCGAGAGGGCGATCACCTTGTGCTTGGCGGGCCGTCCCGTCTCCACCCAGTACTGCCGCGCCAGTTTGAGCGCGGCCTCGATGGCCTCCGAGCCGCTCCCGAGGAAGTACACCTTGTCGAGGGGCGCCGGGGTGAGTTCGGCGATCTCCGCCGCGAGGGCCTCCACCGGTTCGCTCGTGAAGGCGGTGCCGTTGAGATACGCGATCCGCCGGGCCTGCCCCGCCATGGCCTCGGCGATCTCCGGAACACCGTGCCCCAGATTGGCGACGAAGGCACCCCCCGAGCCGTCCAGATAGCGCTTGCCGCTCTCGTCCACCAGCCAGCAGCCTTCGCCCCGGACGATGAGCGGAAACGTCCGGGTGAGCTTCCGGTAGAAAACGTGCGACTCGGGGTAGCGATAGGGGCCCATGGCGGCAGGAATCTCGGGGGGCGATGCGACCGGCGCCAGTGGCAAGCCCCGCCGCCCGGCCTCGCGCCGTTCGCCGCCCGGCCGCCGCCGGATTACTCTTCGGGGCCCCTCATCCGATCCCATGCCTCCGAAACTTGCCCCCCTCGTGGCCGCGCTCGGCCTGGCACTCTCCGGCCCGCTCGCGTCGCAGACGCCTCCGCGGCGCCCCGTCACCCTCGAGGATCTGAACCGCCTGCGCGAGGTCTCGGACCTCGAGATCTCGCCGGACGGCCGGTGGGTCGCCTACGTGGTCTCGGCGGCCGATCGCGAAAACGACCGGCGGGCGGGGGACATCTGGCTCGCGAGCTGGGACGGGCTCACCGCGATCCGCCTGACCAAAACGCCGCAGGCAAGCGAGCACACGCCGCGCTGGAGCCCCGACGGGCGCCGGATCGCCTTCCTGTCGAGCCGCGGCGGCGACGGAACGAACGACGCCGACCAACTCTGGCTCCTCGACCTCGCGGGCGGCGAGGCCGAGCGCCTCACCCAGTTCCGCACCGGGATCCAGGACTTCGTCTGGTCACCGGACGGCCGGCGTCTCGCGCTCGTCCTGACCGACGGCGACTCGGTCGAGGACGGCGCCGCCGACAGCACCTGGCGAACGACCCGGCCGCCCATCGTCATTGACCGCTTCGCCTTCAAGGACGACACCCGTGGGTACCTGACCCGCAAGCGACAGCATCTCTATTTGTTCGATCTCGAGCGCCGCAGCCTCGATCCCCTCACCCCCGGCCGCTTCGACGAGATGCTGCCGGCCTGGTCGCCGGACGGCCGCTATCTGGCCTTCGTGAGCAAGCGAGCGGGCCGCGATCCCGACCGCCACGACAACTATGACATCTGGGTGATGCAGGCGGCGCGGGACGCGGTACCCTTCCGGGTCACGGCGTTCGAGGGGCCCGACAACCACCCTGACTGGGAGGCGCCGCCGGCCTGGAGCCCGGACGGGCGGACACTGGCCTATCTCCAGGGCGGACCCGACCGGCTGATCTACTACGCCACCCACCGGCTCGCCGGCATCCCCTGGGGCGGCGGGAGCACCCGGCTCCTCTCCGAGGCGCTGGACCGAAACGTCGAACGCCCCCGATGGGCACCCGACGGCCGGAGCCTCTACGGCATCGTGGAGGACGACCGCACCCGGCGGCTGGTCCGTTTTGCGCTCGACGGAGGCCGCCCCGAGACCATCGTGGGCGGCCGGAGGGTCGTCTCCGCCTACTCGGTCGCCCGGGACGGCCGGCTCGCCGTGCTGCTCTCCAGCCCTGACCGGCCGGCGGAGGTCTATGCCGTCGAGGGCGAGCGGCTCCGCAATCTCTCCCGGCAGAACGATTCGCTGCTCGGCGAGCTGGCCCTCGCCCCGGTCGAGGAGATCGCTGTCAAGAGCCGCGATGGCACCGCGGTGCACGGCTTCCTGGTCCGGCCGCTCGGGGCCCAGCCCGGCCAACGGTACCCCACGGTGCTCCGGATCCACGGCGGCCCGGTTTCGCAGTTCGAGAACAGTTTCAACTTCTTCTGGCAATTGCTCGCCGCCGAGGGATACGCCGTGGTGGCGATGAACCCGCGGGGAAGCTCGGGCCGCGGCGAGCAATTCGCCCGCGCGATCTGGGCCGACTGGGGCCACAAGGACGTCGAGGACGTGCTCGCCGGGGTGGACTATGCCGTGAGCCTCGGGGTCGCCGACCCGGACCGGCTCGGGGTGGGCGGGTGGAGCTACGGCGGCATGCTCACCAATTATGTCATCGCGCAGGACCCCCGCTTCAAGGCCGCGGTGAGCGGGGCGGCCATCTCGAACATCCTGGCCGGCTATGGCACCGACATGTACGTGCGCGAGTACGAAGCGGAGCTCGGCACCCCGTGGACCAATCTGGAAGGGTGGCTCGAGCTCTCGGCCCCGTTCCTTCACGCCGACCGCATCCGGACCCCCACCCTGTTCCTCTGCGGCGAGAAGGACTTCAACGTCCCTCTCCTCAACTCCGAGCAGATGTACCAGGCCCTCCGGAGCCTCGAGGTGCCCACCCGGCTCGTGATCTACCCAGGGGAGCGGCACAGTCTCTCCAAGCTCAGCTATCAGGCGGATTCCTATCGGCGGAGCCTGGAGTGGTACCGGGAGCACCTGAAACCCTGAACCCGAAGCCGAGTCGGAGCACTGTCGAGGCTGGGCCCAGCTCCATTGACCGGCCCGGCCGGGAGCGGCAAACTCCCGCCATGGCGCCGCTCCGGAACAGATCGTTACGCGAGCCCAAGCGTTCGCGGGCGTGTCCCCGGCGCGCCCTCTCCGCACTGCTCCTCCTCCAGGGCGCCGTGCAGCCGGTCGCGGGACAGGCCGATCTGCGGGCTCCGCCCCGCGACTCCACCGTGGTCGTACTCCTCGGCACCGGGATGCCTTATCCGGACCCCGAGGCCCAGGGCCCCGCGACAGCCGTGGTGGTGGGACCGCGAGTCCTCCTCTTCGACGCCGGCCCGGGCGTGATGCGGCAGCTCGCGGCCGCCGGCCTCCCCGTGCGCGGAGAGCCCGTGACCGCGGCCTTCCTCACCCATCTCCACAGCGACCACACCCTGGGGCTCCCGGATCTCATCCTGACCTCCTGGGTGATGGGGCGGACCGCCCCGCTCCGATTGATCGGTCCACCCGGCACGCGGGCGATGGCCGACCACCTCATCGAAGCCTGGCGCGAGGACATCCTGGTCCGGACCCGGGGGCTGGAGCACGCCGCACCCGGCGGCTATCAGGTAGATGTGCGGGAGACCCGAGGTGGTGTCGTGTACGACAGCGCCGGGATCCGGGTCACGGCGATTCCCGTCCCTCACGGGAGCTGGCCCTGGGCGTTCGCCTACCGGGTGGACGGACCGGGGAAAACGGTGGTGATCTCCGGCGACACCCGGCCGAGCGAGGCGCTGGTGCGCGCGGCACGCGGCGCGGATGTGCTCATCCACGAGGTGTACCCCGAGTCGCGGGTCGCGCCGGAGCCGCGGCAGGGCGGCGGGGACTGGCCCCGGTACCTCCGGTCGTTCCACACCTCCGATCGCGAGCTTGGCCGCCTGGCGCGGCGGATCCGGCCCGGGCTGTTGGTGCTCTATCACATCGTCCGCATGGGCGCCACCGACGAGGAGATCCTGGCGGCCATTCGAGCCGGTGGGTACCGGGGCCGTACCGTGATCGGCCGAGACCTCGACCGGTACTGATCGAGGCCCTCCCGCCGGCCTCGCAACGCACGCCTCGACGAGTTCTCGGATGACCCGTCCGTGTGGGGCGACCTCCCACCCTACCGCTTGCCTCCCCCGCATCCCTCGATATGATTAGCAATGGGCGGGCTGCCCCCTCCCGCCCTGGACCCCGCTCACCGGGGGGTGTCATGGCTTGCCGCCACGCTGCCTGCCTGTCATGACCGGCGATACCCCCGGAACGGTCGAGCTTCGCCTCAGGGCCGCGGTCGAATCCTCGCCCAGCGGCCTTCTCATGATTGACGCCGCCGGGCGGATTGTCCTGGTCAATCGCGAGATCGAGCGGCTGTTCGGCTACCCGCGCGAGGAGCTGTTGGGCAACCAGGTCGAGATTCTGGTGCCCGACCGGTTCAAGGCCGTCCATCCCCAGTACCGGGCCGGGTTCTTTGCGGACCCCAGGGTGCGGGCGATGGGGGCCGGCCGCGAACTCTTCGGCCGCCGGAAGGACGGCACCGAGGTGCCGGTGGAGATCGGCCTCACGCCGGTGGCGACCGAAGCCGGCATGTTCGTCATCAGCTCCATCGTGGACATCACCGCCCGCAAGGAGGCCGAGGAGGCGCGGGCCCGCCTGGAAGAACAGCTCCGGCGGTCGCAGAAGCTCGAGGCGGTGGGCACCCTGGCCGGGGGCATCGCGCACGATTTCAACAACATCCTGGGCGCGATCATCGGGTATGCGGAGCTCCTGGCCGACGAGGTCCGGAGCGAGCAGGGCCGGGCCGATCTCGCGGAGCTCCTGAGCTACGCGGATCGCGGCAAGCAGCTCGTCAACCGCATCCTCACCTTCAGCCGCCGTCAGGAACCCGAGCGGCGGCCGATCAGTCTGGTACAGGCGGTCACGGACGCGGCCAAGCTGCTCCGGGCGACACTCCCGGCCACGATCGAGCTCCGGGTGGAGCTGAGCCCGGAGGCGCCGCGGGTCCTGGCGGACACCACCTCGGTGCATCAGGTGCTCATGAACCTGGCCACCAATGCCGCGCAGGCGATGCCGCAGGGCGGGCGCCTCGAAATCTGCCTGGAGCCCTTCTATGTCCGGGACAGCATGGCTCGAGCGAATCCCGGGCTGCACGAGGGGCTCTACGCCCGGCTCCTCGTGCGGGACAACGGGCCCGGCATCGATCCCGCGATCCGGGACCGGGTCTTCGAGCCGTTCTTTACCACCAAGCCGCCGGGTCACGGGACCGGGCTCGGCCTGTCCATCGTGCACAGCCTGGTGAGCGAGCACGAGGGAATCGTCCGGCTGCAGACCGAGGTGGGACAGGGCACCACCGTCGAGTGCCTGTTCCCCGCCCTCGAGAACGACACATTGGAAGCCGCTCCGGGGAATCCGGACTTGCCGCGGGGGCGTGGGGAACGGGTCCTGCTGGTCGAGGACGAACCGGGGCTGGCCCGGGCGGGCGAGCGCCGGCTTTCCGCCCTGGGCTACGAGGTGACCGTGGAGATCGACCCCCGCGCCGCCCTCGCCAGACTCCAGGCCGGGGCCCAAGAGTTCGACCTCGTGATTACCGACTATACGATGCCGCACCTCGACGGGCTCGAACTGGCCGCCGCGATCCGGGAGATCCGCCCCCACCTCCAGATCATCCTGACGACGGGGTACCTCGAAGATCTCCCAGCTGACCGGCTCGCCCGGTCCGGGCCCCTGCGCCTGTTGCGAAAGCCGGTAACCATGCGGACGCTCGCGGAGGAAGTGCGCGTTGCCCTGGGGAGCGACTCCTAGCACCCCCGGCCGCACGCCATTGCTCCGCGGAAGCGGACCGGGCAATTTTCCCGGCGCCACCTCCCGGGCCAGGGGTCCCGGAGCGCAGGCTCAGCGCAACGCGCCCTATTCCATGTCTCCCACCGACTGGCACGACGTCCGCGAGCGGATCACGGGGATGATCGCCGCCCTCCAGGCGACCGAGCAGCAGCTCGCCCGGGGCGACATCCCCCTGGCCGGCCTCGACGAGATCAAGGTCGCGATTGACGACATCCGGCTCCGGGTTTGGGCCATCATGGCCGCGGCGAGCAGCGACGACCCCGAAGCGCTCGAGCGATTCCGCTTGCGGCGGGCGGCCGATGTGTGTCGCGGCATCGCCGACGACCTCGTGGCCGGCCGGCTCCAGGGCCACCCCAAGGAGCTGGACCGCCTGCGGGAGGAACTCAACCGCCTCGCCCGAGCCGTGGCGAGCCGGATGCACAAGGCCGGCTGAACCCGCCTCGCCCCGGTCCGGGCGGCGTTTCGGACCTCCGGGCTGCGCTCGGGGCTCCTGCGCGAAGTCCGGCTCCAGTTCCACCAGTTCCGATTCCGGCCCGGGACCTGTGCCGGCCTCCCGGTGGCGGTCATGGGGCGCATGCCGGTTCCGGATGGTACCGGACTGACCGGCATCGCTGTTACCTTCGCGCATGGTCTCCGACGCCACCCCACCCGAGCCCGGGGCTCGAGCCGCCTGCGGGCCCGGCTTCCCCTTCGAGCGGCCCCGCCGGCTCCGCCGGAGCGCTGCCCTGCGCGCCCTGGTCCGCGAGACCGACCTCCAGCCGTCGCGGCTCATCGCGCCGCTCTTCGTGGTGCATGGCGAGGGCGTGGAGCGCGAGATTCCCTCGCTGCCCGGCGTCCACCACCTCTCGGTGGACGGAGCGCTCGACCGCGCGGTGGAGCGCCTCACGGCGGCGGGCATTCGCGCGGTGATTCTCTTCGGCCTCCCCCGGACGAAAGACGAGGTCGGATCCGAGAACTTCGCCCCGGACGGCATCGTGCAGCGGGCGCTGCGCCGGCTCCGCGGCCGCTTCCCCGATCTCATCCTCATCACCGACGTCTGCTGCTGCGAGTACACGAGCCATGGGCACTGCGGCATCGTGCGGAACGGCGCCGTGGACAACGAGGCCACCCTCGAGGTGCTGGGCCGGGTGGCCGCCAGCCACGCCGCCGCCGGGGCGGACCTCGTGGCGCCGAGCGGGATGATGGACGGGATGGTGGGGGCGATCCGGTCCGCGCTCGACACCGCCGGCCACACCGACTGTGGCATCCTCAGTTACGCCGTCAAGTACGCCTCGGCCTTCTATGGGCCGTTCCGCGAGGCGGCGGAGAGCGCCCCGGCCTTCGGCGACCGGCGCGGGTACCAGATGGACCCGGCCAACGCCCGCGAGGCGGAGCGCGAGATCCGCCTCGACCTCGCCGAGGGGGCCGACCTCCTCATGGTGAAGCCGGCGCTCGCCTATCTCGACATCGTGCGCCGCGTGCGCGAGCGGACCGACCTCCCGCTCGTGGCCTACAACGTGAGCGGGGAGTACGCGATGGTGAAGGCGGCGGCCGCCCGTGGCTGGCTGGACGAGCGGGCGGTGGTGCTCGAGGCCCTGCTCGGCATGCGCCGGGCCGGCGCCGACGCGATCATCACCTACCACGCGCTCGACGCAGCGCGGTGGCTCGCCGCCGGCTCGGCGTGAGCGCCTCCGGAATCCCGCGCTCCGAGGCGCTGTTCGCGCGGGCCATCCGCGTGCTGCCGGGCGGCGTCAGCAGTCCAGTCCGATCCTTCGCCGCGGTCGGCGGAACGCCCCGGTTCATCCGGCGAGGCGAGGGCGCCTGGCTCGAAGACGCCGACGGCCGGCGGTATCTGGATCTCGTCCTGTCCTGGGGACCTCTCCTGCTCGGCCATGCGCATCCGGCCGTCGTGGCGGCGGTGTGCGAGGCGGCCGAGCGCGGCACCAGTTACGGTGCCTCCACCGAAGCCGAGATCCTCTTGGCCGAGCGGATCGCGGCAACCTTTCCCCCGGCGGAGATGGTGCGGTTCGTGAGCTCGGGCACCGAGGCCGTGATGAGCGCGGTACGGCTCGCCCGCGCCGCCATCGTCAAGTTCGAAGGCTGCTACCACGGCCACGCCGATCACCTGCTCGCCGCGGCGGGCTCCGGTGTGGCGACGCTGGGGCTTCCCGGCTCCCCGGGCGTCACCCCGGCCGCCGCGGCCGACACCCTAGTGCTTCCCTACAACGACCTCGCCGCGGTGGAGGCCGCCTTCCAGGCGGCCGGCGAGCGCATCGCCGCCGTCCTGGTCGAGCCGGTGGCCGGGAACATGGGGGTCGTACCGCCCGTGCCCGGTTTCCTGGCGGGGCTCCGCGCGCTGTGCGATCGCCACGGTGCGCTGCTCGTCTTCGACGAGGTGATGACGGGCTGGCGGGTCCACCCGGCCGGGGCGTCGGTCCTCTACGGCATCCATCCTGATCTCATCTGTCTCGGCAAGGTGATGGGAGGCGGGCTGCCCGCGGCCGCGTTCGGGGGCCGCCGGGATCTCATGCTCCAGGTGGCGCCGGCCGGGCCGGTGTATCAGGCCGGAACCCTGTCAGGCAATCCGCTCGCCATGGCGGCCGGGCTTGCGGCGCTCGAGGCCATCGAACGGGAGGGCGCCTGGGAGCAGGCCGAACGCTGGGCGGCGGAGGTCGAAGCACTCCTGGCCGGCGCGGCCCGCGCAGCGGGTGTGCCCCTGGTGGTGCAGCGGGTGGGGACGATGTTGACGCCGTTCTTCGGCGCGGAGCCGGTGCGAGATTATGCGGGGGCGCGCCGCACGGACCGCGAGGCCTACGCCCGCTTCTTTCATGCGCTGCTCGACCGAGGCGTGTACCTCCCGCCCTCGCCTTTCGAGGCGGCGTTCACCTCCTCGGCGCACCGGGAGCGGGAGCTGGAGCATCTCGCCGCCGCCCTGCCGGCCGCGATGCGCGCCGCGGCCGAGTAGGGGAGCGGCAGAAGAGGCGGCCCCCGTCTCGGAGATGAACCAGCGCGATATAGGCGCTCGGTGGGTCGGCCTGCCCAGTGCGCCAGGCCACCCCGATCACCGAGTCTCCCACCCAGCCCGCCGCCGTGAGTAGGCTCGCTTCCCACATCCAGCGCCGGAGCTCTTCCCCGGCGAACGACCGGAGCGGCTCGGCCGGCGGCCGGAGCTGCACCCAGACGTCCGGCGGCAAATCGAGCGGGAGCTCCGTCGTGGCAGTTCCCCGAATCAGCCATATCCCCGGCCACGCACTGTTGGCGAGCAAGACTCCGCTATCCGGCGAGGACTCCAGGATTGTCGCATCTACCGGCAGCGGATACTCCTGGAGCAGGCGCGGGCCCCGGAGCCTCATCCTGGTCCGGTTCCCCTGCCGGTCGAACACCGCGAGTAGCTCCGGCCGCTCGGCGCCGATTGCGATCCCGCCCGCCGCGATGCGGCCACCTCCGAGCGGGCCCACGGCCCTGCCGCCCAGGCCGGTGGTGGAAAACGAGCGCAGGTACCGGCCCGTCGCCGTGACAACCGTGAGGCGCATCAGGGTGGGGGCGACCCCCGCGATTTCGGTGTCGCTCACGAAGGCGGCATCGTGGGGGAACCGATATTCGCCTGGTCCCTCCCCCAGGGCCCCCGTCTCCATCCGCACCCTGGCCACCGAATCGAGTAGCCGGATCTTTCCCAATCGCGGGGCCGTTTCGAGCTAGCCACCGTCCCGAAGCGGACGGAGCTTTTCGACATCACATGAGAGCCGCACCACCCGCTCGCGCGCGCAAACAGAGTCGAAAGCCACCCGCGACCGCCGAACTCGAGGCGCGCGCGCCGACCCCGCGGAACAGCCGGCCAGCGCGGCTGCCGCGAGCACCTACTTCGACTGCGGTTTCCCGTCCCGCCGGCCGGACTCATCCGTTGGGCACCGCAATGACTCTCGGTCAGGCGGATGGGACCGGGCCGTCGTCGCCCGGATAGCGCGCCGCCGCCACGGGCGGCCGCTCGCAGTGAAATGGGCAACGGCGGGCGGGCTGCCTTCCCACTGAACGCTCGTTTGGCAGCGATGGACGGCGGTCCCTCCTCAGGCGGGCGGTCCCTCCGGTCCACGGTGAATCCCGCTTCGTTGGCCCGTTGACATCCCGCGGCGGCGGATGTTATCGTGGCCCACCATGTCGCAGCCGATTCCGCTCTGCCGGCTCTCTCCCGTCCCTCGCCGGGGGGAGGAGTGTTGCATGGAAGCCCTCAGGTGCCTGGGCGCGGGCCCGGGAGCCTCCTAGCGCCGAGAGCGACACGCGCATGCCTGTCCACCGGCCCGCGGGAGCCTCCCGCGGGCCGATTGCTTTGCCCCCGCCGTGCAAGGGCGCCGGGGACGCGGCACCGACCGCACCGTGTGCACCATCCAAGAAAGGAGCAGGCCATGACTCTCCGATTGGGCGACGAGGCCCCCGATTTCACAGCCGAGACCACGGAAGGGCCCATTCGGTTTCACGAATGGATCGGGAATAGCTGGGCGATCCTCTTTTCGCATCCCAAGGATTTCACCCCGGTCTGCACTACCGAGCTGGGCTACATGGCCCGGCTCAAGCCGGAGTTCGACAGGCGGAACTGCAAGGTGATCGGCCTCAGCGTGGATTCCGTGGAGGACCACCGGCGCTGGGCCCGGGACATCGCCGAGCTGCAGGGCCAGGCCCCGAACTACCCGCTGATCGGCGACACCGACCTCCGGGTGGCCAAGCTCTACGACATGCTCCACCCCAACGCAGCCGGCCGAGCCGCAGGGCGCACCGCCGCCGACAACGCCACCGTGCGGTCGGTCTTCATCATCGGGCCGGACAAACGGATCAAGGCGATCCTGACCTATCCCATGAGCACCGGCCGCAACTTCGACGAGGTGCTGCGGCTGCTCGACTCGCTTCAGCTCACCGCCCTGCACAAGGTCGCCACGCCAGTCAACTGGAAACCCGGGGAGGACGTGATCATCGTGCCCGCGGTCTCCGACGAGGAAGCGCGGCAGAAGTTCCCCGACGGCTGGGAGACCCGGCGTCCCTGGATGCGGGTGGTGAAGCAGCCGGCGTGAGTGGGTCCGCCACAACGCGCGCAGGCTGCGGGCGTCCGGCTGCTCGACGCTCCCGGCGGAACGCTCGTTCGGCTGAGGGCAGCCATTCCATTGGACCAGGCGAGACTGCGCCGAGTGGCGGCGGGGTGCCAGTGCGGCCCGCGGGTTGACACACTGCCCAGCCGAGTGTTATTGTGGCTTCATGCCGCAGGTGAACCGTTTCCGCCAGCACGCCTCTGTCGCCCGTCGGGCGGCGGTGTGTTGCTGCATGCCGGTCTGCATGTGCGCCAGCACGTGCACGGGAGTCTCCTAGCGGCGGCAGCGACACGCACTGTCTGTCCACCGGCCCGCGGGAGCCTCCCGCGGGCCGGTGTGTTTTTTGTCCCTTTGCTGGACCGGAGCGACCTGGACCATGCCCGACGACGGCACCGCGCTGGCGCCGTACCCCGCCATCGCGGAGGACGCGGACACCGAGGAGTTCATCGCCTGGACCCTGGAGCGGTTCCGCGGCCAGCGGATGGTCCTCACCACCCAGTTCGGGATGGAGGGGTGCGCCCTCATTGACATGTATGCGAGGCACGGCGAGCCGCTCACGGTGGTGTATCTCGACACCATGTTCCTCTTCCCGGAGACCTACGAGCTCCGGGATCGGATGGTGGAACGCTACCCGCATCTCCGGTTCGAGAACCGCGGGACCCGCCTCACCCCGGAGGAGCAGGCCCGGCGGTACGGGCCCGAGCTCTGGCGGCGGGACCCCGATCTCTGCTGCCGGCTCCGCAAGGTGGAGCCGATGCGCGCGGCGCTGGCCGGGGCGGACGTCTGGATCACCGCGATCACGCGGCACCAGAGCGCGGCCCGCGCCGAGGTCCCGCTCATCGGTTGGGACTGGCAGTTCAGCCTGCTCAAACTGTGCCCGCTCGCGCGCTGGGACCGCCGCCGGGTGTGGGACTACGTGCAGCGGCACGAGGTGCCGCACAACCCGCTGCATCATCAAGGGTATCCCAGCATCGGCTGCGTGCACTGCACCCGGCCGGTGCCGGGCTTCGGCGCGGGCGACTACACCCGGGCCGGCCGCTGGAGCGGGACCCAGAAGACCGAGTGCGGGCTCCACGTCAATGGCAGCGGGATCTGAGAGGAGCGACGATGAACTCCGACGATTCGCCTCCCGAGTCGAAGGTCGAGGTCGCGAAGCGGCAGAGCCGCTACCTGCGCGGGACGATCGCGGCCGCGCTCGCGTCCGACACGCCCGCATTCGCGCCGGACGACGTGCAGGTGCTCAAGTTCCACGGGACCTACCAGCAGGACGACCGCGATCGCCGCCGGACCCGCGGCGCCGATGAGGAGAAGGCCTGGCGCTTCATGGTCCGGGTGGCCCTGCCGGGCGGCGTGCTCACCGGCCCGCAGTATCTCGCCTTCGACGACCTGGCGGAGCGATACGCCAATGGCACCCTCCGGATCACCACCCGGCAGGGACTTCAGTTCCACGGGGTGGTGAAGGGCGATCTCAAGGCCACCATCGCCGGCGTGAACCACGCGCTCGCCACGACGCTGGCCGCCTGCGGCGACGTGCGGCGGAACGTCATGGCCTGTCCGGTGCCGCTCGCGGACCCGTCCCACGCCGCTGTTCGTCAGGCGGCGCGCCGGATCGCCGAGGAGCTGGCGCCTCGCTCCCAGGCGTACTACGAGATCTGGCTCGACGAGGAGCGGCAGGTCACGACGGAAGCGGAGGAGCCCTTCTACGGCGACCGCTATCTGCCGCGGAAGTTCAAGGTCGGCGTGGCGGCCGCGGCCGACAACTGCATTGACGTCTACGCGCAGGATGTGGCGCTGGTCGCGGTGGTGGAGGGCGAGCGGATCCTCGGGTTCAACCTCCTGGCCGGCGGCGGGCTGGGCATGACGCACGGCAAGGGTGACACCGTGGCCCGCCTCGCCGACCCGATCGGCTTCGTGGCCCCCGAGCACGGCGCCGCTGCCGTCCGCGAGATCGCCGCCATCTTCCGCGACCACGGCAACCGGAGCGATCGGCGGCACGCCCGGCTCAAGTACCTGCTCAACGCGTGGGGGCTGGACCGTTTCCGCGCCGAGCTCGGCCGGCGGGCGGGCTTCCCGATCGGTGAGCCCGTGGCGCTGCCCCGTCCTACCTTCCACGACCATCTCGGCGCCCAGCGCACGGCGGACGGCTCCTGGATCTACGGGGTCTTCGTCCTGAGCGGGCGGATCGGCGACCAGGGGGTACCGCTGCGCACGGCCCTCCGGGAGGCGGTGCGGCGATTCGGCACCGGACTCGCCTTCACCGGCCAGCAGAACCTGCTCTTCACCGGCCTCGCCGAGCGAACGGTGCGCGAGCTCGAGCGCCTGCTCGCCGACCACGGCGTGACCCCGGCCACGGAGCTGCCCGCGGCGCGGCGCTACGCGCTCGCCTGTCCCGCGCTCCCCACCTGCGGGCTCGCGGTGGCCGAATCGGAGCGCCTGCTCCCCGCGGTGCTGGCGCAGTTCGAGCACGAGCTGGAGGCGTTGGGGCTTCGCGATCAGCCGATCACCATCCGCATGACCGGCTGCCCGAACGGCTGCGCCCGCCCCTACACCGCCGACCTCGCCTTCGTGGGCCGTTCGCTCGGTCTCTATCACGTGTACGTGGGCGGGGGACTGGCCGGCGACCGGGTGGCCGACCTGTACCTCGCGGACGTGCGGCAGGACCGGCTGCTCGAGGCGGTGCGCCCGCTCCTGCACCGCTGGGCCCGCGAGCGGCTGCCTGGCGAGGGTCTGGGCGACTTTTACCAGCGCCTGATCGGCCGGGAGGAGCCGCGGCGTGCCATCACCGGGCGCGAGCAACCCACCGCCGAGCTGGTCCAGCTCACGGGGGTCGCGTGAGCGCCGCGCCGCCTCGGCCCCGCACCGCCATCGTGCTCGCGGCCCACGGGTCCCGCCGTGACCCGGCTGCCAATGCGCTGGTGGCGGCGCGGGCCGCCGCCCTGGCGCGGCGGGGCGTGGCGGACCGGGTGGTGGCCGCGTTCCACCAGGGATCGCCGGGGTTCGCGAGGGCGCTGGACCAACTCGACGCCGAGCAGGTCCTGGTGGTGCCGTTCTTCACGAGCGAGGGGTACTACACCCGCCGGATCCTGCCCGAGGCGCTGCGCCGGAGCGCGCGGTTCGACCCCCGCCGCGTTCGTCAGGCGCCGGCGCTCGGCGTGCATCCGGCCATGGCGGGGCTGGTCGCGGAGCGGGCCCGGACCGTGGCCGCGCACTACGACCTCTCACTCGAGCGGACGGCGGTGATCGTGGTCGGGCACGGAACCCGCCGCCACCGGCAGAGCCGGGCCGCGACGCTCGCCCTGGCGAGCGCGCTCGCCGAGCAGCGGATCGGCGCGGAGGTGAGGGCCGCCTTCCTCGACGACGTGCCGCCGATCGAGGCGGCCCTGGCCCAGGTCGCCTCGCGCCAGGTGCTCGTGATCCCGTTTCTGATCGGCGGCGGCCGCCATGCGTCAGGCGACCTGCCGCGGCGGCTGGGGCTCGGGGCGGAGCCGGCCCCGCGCCGGATCACCGCCGACGGCCGGCAGATCGTCCTCGATGTGCCGATCGGCCAGGACGAGCGGCTGCTGGACCTCGTCGCCGACCTCGCCGCGCGCGAGCTCGCGCAGGCCGGCAGCGCCGTCGGCACGGTGGCCCTGGTGGGCGCCGGCCCCGGCGATCCCGGACTCCTGACCGTGCGGGGGCTCCGGCTCCTCCGCGAGGCCGACGTGGTCCTCCACGACCGGCTGATCGCGCCGGAACTCTTGCGGGAAGCGCGCCCCGGCGCGCGCGTGATCGACGTGGGGAAGGCGCCCGGCCGTGCCCCGATGTCCCAGTCGGCGATCAACCGGCTGCTGGTCGAGCATGCACGGCGCGGGGCGCGGGTGGTGCGGCTCAAGGGAGGGGACCCGTTCGTATTCGGGCGCGGCTCGGAGGAACAGGATGCCTGTCGCGAGGCGGGGATCCCCTGCGTCGTGGTGCCCGGGGTGTCGAGCGCCATCGCCGTGCCGGCGGCGGCCGGGATCCCGCTCACGGCCCGGGGACTGGCGGCGTCGTTCGGGGTCGTCACGGGGCGCCTGGAGTCGGGGGCGGACGTCGCCGGCCTCGCGGCGCGCGCGGCCGCACTCGACACGGTGGTGATCCTCATGAGTCGCGCGGGCCTGGGCGAGCTCACCCGCGCCCTGATCGCGGCCGGCAAGCACCCCGAAACCCCTGCCGCCGCCATCCAGGAGGGTACGACCCCCCGGCAACGGGTGGTGACGGCGACGGTGGCCACGCTCGCCGAAGCCGTGGACCGGGCCGGACTCGGTGCCCCCATGGTCGCCGTGATCGGCGCCGTGGCGGCCCGCGCTCGTGAGGCGGCACCGTGCTGATTGCGCTCGGGGTTGACTTCCGGCGCGCGCCCCTCGCCGTCCGGGGCCGGTTGCAGCTTCCCGACGAGCGGGTGGCGCTGGCCTACCGGGCACTCCGGCGCCGGCCGCCGGCCCAGGCGGTGCTGCTCGGGACCTGCAACCGCACCGAGATCGTGGCCTGGCTCCCGGGGCTCGACCCGGCCACCGCGCGAAGGGTCCTCAAGCTGAGCGTCGCCCGCCTGGCCCCCGACCGCGCCTGGGCCGACGCGTTTCTGGCACGGGCGCAAAGCCGAACGGGCCGGCGAGCGGCCGAACATGTGCTCCGGGTCGCCGCCGGCCTCGAGTCGCGCATCCTGGGCGATGCCCAGATTCTCTCCCAGGTGCGCACCGCGTATCAGCGGGCCATGGCGGCCGGCGGCCTGGGCCCCGAGCTCCATCGCCTTTTCCAGACCGCCCTCCGGGTGGGGCGGCGCGTCCACGCCGAAACCGGACTCCTGCGGGCCCAGCCCTCCGCGGGGCGTCTCGCGGCGGACCTCGTCGCGCGCCGCCTGGGCTGCCTCGCCGGACGCCGCGTCGTGGTGATCGGCGCCGGCAAGACCGCCAGGGCAGCCGCCCGGCGGCTTCACGCGCTCGGGGCGGAAGGCCTCGAGATCGTGAACCGGACTCCCGAACGGGCGGCGGCGCTCGCCCGCGAGGTGGGTGCCGCAAGCCGGCCGTTCGCCTGGCGACACGAGGCCCTGGCCAGTGCCGATGCCGCGCTGGTGGCCACGGCATCCCCGACGCCCATCGTGCTCGCCCAGGCACTCGACCAGGCTCGCCTCGCCTCGGCCGCCCGAGGCCGGCCGCTCCTGCTGGTGGACCTCTCGGTGCCCCGGAATGTCGAACCGGCGGTGTCGCGGCTGGCCGGCCTCACCGTGGTGGATCTGGACCAGCTCGCCCCGCACGAGGAGGTCACCGCGGCAGCGCTCCGCGCGGAGGTCCCCGCCGCGGAAGGCATCGTGGCGGAGGAACTGGAGGATTTCATGGCGTGGCTCCGGAGCGCTCCCCTTCGCCAGGCGGTCTCGCCGCTCCGGCAGGCGGTCTACGACCTCTGCCGCCGCGAGGTGGCCCACGTCGCCGGACCGGAAGTCGCGGACCGGGTGGCGTCCCGCGTCGCGGCCCGGTTGCTGGCGAGCCCGCTCGCTTCGCTCCGCGCCGCCTGGGACCGCGGCGATGCGATCGCGCCGTACGCCGCGCTCCTGGAACGCCTCTTCACGAGGCCGGCATGAACCGGCCCGCTGCCCTTCGGCTCGGCACGCGAGGGAGCCCGCTCGCGCTCTGGCAGGCGGGCCGCATCGCCGCCGCGCTCGAGGCCTGCGGGGCGACGGTGCGGATCGTCGAGGTGAACACCACGGGAGACCGGTACGGAGACGTGCCGCTCCCCGAGCTCGGTCCCCCCGGGGTGTTCAGCCGGGAGCTCGACGAGGCGTTGCTGGCGGGCCGGATCGATCTGGCCGTGCACTCGCTCAAGGACCTTCCGGCGGCGCTGCCGGACGGGATCGCCCTCGCCGCGGTCAGCGAACGGGCGGATCCGCGCGATGCGCTGGTGGGACGGGGACCGCTCACCTGGCGCGAGTTGCCCGAAGGGGCGACGGTCGCGACCTGCAGCCGGCGGCGCGCGGCCCAGCTCCGCCTGGCCCGGCCCGATCTTCAGGTGGCCGATCTGCGCGGCAACATCGGCACCCGGCTCGCGAAGCTGGACCGGACCCCGGCCTGGACCGCGATCCTGCTTGCCGTCGCCGGCCTGCTGCGGCTGGGCGAGGCCCGGCGGATCGGCGAGCGGCTGCCGCTCGACCTCATGCTCCCCGCCCCCGGGCAGGGTGCACTCGCCGTGACCGCCCGCGCCGACGATCCCGCAGCGATCCGGCTGGCCCGCCGGGCCGCCAACCACCGCCCCACGGAACTCGCCACGACCGCCGAGCGCGCGCTGCTCGAGGCTGCGGAAGGCGGGTGCGAGGTGCCGGTGGCCGCCTACGCCGACGCCGACCCGGTCGAGCCCGGCAAGGTTCGGCTCCGGGCCCGAATCGCGGCGCCGGACGGGAGCCGCGTGGTGGACGGCACCGCCCGGGCGCGGGTGGAGACGGTCGCCGAGGCCGCCGCCCTCGGCCGGCGGCTCGCGCGGCAGCTCCTCGCCCGAGGCGGGGCGGAGATTCTGGGCGCATGCGTGTCGCGGTGACGCTGGCGCGGGGGACCCTCCCCGATCTGACCGGGCTGCTTCGAACCCGCGGCCTCGACCCGGTCTCGATCCCGCTCGTCCGCACCGAGGATCGTCCCGGGGCCGCCGGGCTCATCCCGCTGCTCCGCGACACCGGCCGGTTCGGCGCGATCGCGGTCACCTCCCCTCGCGGGGCCAGGGCGCTGGCTCGCGCGCTCGCCGCCGCTTTCCGAACCCGAACCCCGGGCGGGTCGCCTCCCCCGATCTGGGCTGTGGGTGCCGCATCCGCCGCGCCCGTGCAGGCGGCCGGATATCCTGTGGCCGTGCCTCACGAGTCCGGAGCCGGCGCCACGGGGCTCGCGGCCGCGATGCTGGAAGGCGGGACCGCCGGCCCCGTGCTCCATGTCTGCGGCGACCCGCATCGCGAGGCGCTGGCGGTGGCGCTCCGGGCAGCAGGGCTTCCCGTGACGGAGGTCGTGGTCTATCGCGCCGTCCTGGCGGGACCCGAGGAGGCGCGGGCGGCGCTGGCCGGGGCCGGGGTGGTCGTCGTGGGAAGCCACCGGGTGGCGGAGCTTCTGGCCGGGGTCGCCCATCACTCGGCGCGGCCGCGGCTCGTGGCGCTCGGTCCGGGCGTGGCCGACACCGCGCGCCGGCTTGGCTGGGAGTCCGTCGTGGCCTCGCGGGCCCCCACGGCCGCGGCGGTCGCCGAGGCGGTGTGGGAGTCGGTCAGGGGCGCGGGGAACGGAGGGGGGGCATGGGTGACGGGTGGCGCCTGACAGGTCACGGCCGGCGGGCTTCGGGAGCCGTCCGCACCCAGTAACCCGCGGCCGGCCAGGGACCACGTACCCGTCCCGTTAATTAATCAATCCTCGCGCAACGCCACCCCGGCCGCGCGGACGAGTTCCTCGACCAGCCCCTGCACGTGGTCGGGGCCAGCGCCGGGATCGGCGAGGAAGGGGTCCATCACCGTCGAGCGGAGCAGCACCAGGCCTTCCGGTCCGCTCGCCTGCCATTCCGCCACCGAGCCCACGCCCAGCTCCGCGAGCAGCGGTCCGATGGCGCCGTCGTACATCGGACTCTGGAGCCGGGTGCGGGTGATGATGTAGTTCGGCGGCCCCGACGGCCTGCCGAGGGACAGCTCGCGATAGATGCGCTCGTTGAAGCGGTTGATCTGGGGGAGGGTGGTGAGCGCGGGGTGGTGCAGCAGATAGTTGACGATGTTGAGATCCGGTTCGGCCAGCGTCACGATGCGGAACGGTGCCACCGCTGCCTCGCGCAGCGCGCGATGGAGCCGCCGGGCGCCCACGGCGGTCTGCTCGATGAGGTAGCCGTACCCCTTCTCGTGGAGGGGGAGCACCTTGTGGCTCAGCCAGACGGCGGCGGCGGCGGCGCCGGGCTTGGATCCCTCCAGGATGTACCGCCCGAGGAAGGGCTCACCCTGGTCCTCGTCAGGCGGTGTCAGGTACGGCGGATCAGCGGCCACCAGATGCCGCGCCCGGCTGTCGCGTACCAGGATCGCGCCCGCCGGGTAAGGCACGTACCCGAGCTTGTGCGGGTCGATGCTCACGGAGTCGGCCCAGCCCAGCGCCACCATGGCCTGAACCCAGTCGTCGGACGGCCAGTCGGTGCCCGTGGCGGCGCGGATCTCGGCTCCGGTGCGGCGGGTGCCGCCCTCCTTCCAGGTGACGGCCGCGGCGTAACCGCCGTAGCAGGCGTCGCTGTGCAGGTGGAAGGTCATGCCGAGGTCCTGTTCGGCCCGCGCGCGAACCTCGAGCACCTGGTCCAGCCGGTCCACCGCGCTCTCTTCCGTGGTGCCGCAGACCGTGATGCAGGCGAGCACCGGGGTCCGCCGGGCGGCCAGGCGCTCCAGTCGCTCCCAGAGGGCGCCGGGATCGAGCCGGCAATGGCGGTCCACCGGGACGAAATGGAGTTGGTCCCCGCCGATGCCGAGGGCGCGGACGATCTTTTCCCAGGAGTAATGCGCGGTGGCAGCCACCAGCACCACGGAGTCGGGAAGCGGATCCCCGTAGGCCCGCTGGAGCCGGCGGGTGTATTCCTGGTAGCCGGCGGCGGCGAGGGTGTGCCGGTCGAGCACCCGGCGCCATTCGTGCCTCGGCACCTGGGCGGCCAGCTGGTCCCAGAGGTCGAGGGCCGCGGGGTTCGACAAGTTGAGCAGCTGGAAGAGCGAGAGCGAGTCGAGCGGTGCCGATCCACCTCCCGGCAGCCGGGCGGTGAGCGAGAGCCTGAGCTCGCGCGCCGCCGCCGCGGCGGCCACCGGGAGGTACTTGATGTTCCGCGCGATCCAGAGCGCCTCGAAGTTGGCCACCGTGCCGCCCGAGGTGAGGTGGCCCCAGGCGCCGGCGGGATCGTAGCCGATCATGAGCGCGAGCTGGGCTGCCACCCGGGCCTCGAGTCGGGTCGTCACCGGTCCCGCTTCGGGGCTGACGTTGTTCGGGTTGTACAGCATGGTGGCGAAGTAGCCGATCTGCGAGGCGATCGTCTGCTCGAAGACCATGTGCCCCTTGTACCGCCCGCTGAAGAACGGCACGTCGCGCTTGAGCTCGGCGAGAAGGCCGATCAGCTCCTGGGTGAGCGTCGCCACCGCCGCTTCGTACCCCGGGGTTCGCTTGTCGGTCTCCCGGATGACGGCCCCGTCTTCGGGGTGGTAGTTCCGGCGCCAGAAGACGTGGTCCCGGAGCGCCTCGGTCACCAGGCGCTCGACCAGCTCGGCATTCTCGGCGCGGGGACCGAGAAACCAGGCGCGGAGGGCGTCGCGGGGGGTGGCGGTCATGGCACGATTATCGAGGACCCGACATATGGGACGTGTGAGGGTCGCATGAAGGTCGGCTTCACAATGACCGGCAGGGCGCGCCGCGCCCCTGGTTGTCCCTCCCGGCCAGGGCTTTTTGGTGGACAGGGCCGTCCGTGGACCTTAGCATACGGTTCACCTCACGAGTGGGGAGGCTCCTGTGCAGGCCATGACCCGGGATCAGGAGGAGCTGCTCCGCCGCCTGGTCGAACTCGCAGGGAGCCCACTGGTGCTTCAAGCTGGCCTGAAGGAACTCACCGACGAATCAGAGGCTCCGACGCTCGAGGACCTGGTCCGACGCATGGTCGAGGTCCGGGCTTCGTGTTCTTCGTAGGGCTCTACTTCCCGGAAAAATTCACGCGAGAGGTCGTCGAGCGAAGCCCGTGGCCGGTTTCGGTTCCTCGCCCAGCACCGCTGGATCTACGACCTCGAGCTCGACGAGCGCGGTGTCCTCACCGTTGCCTATGTCCTTTCCAAGGTAGGACACGAAGGGCGATTCCTCGTGTATCGGGGTTTTCTCAAGGCGTTCGGTCTACAACGCGATGGACGGTTCACCTATCTCCTGTTGACGAACGTCGTCCGCTATTATCTCAAACTCGAGCACGACGCACCACTCACGAGCGCCGCCGAGGACTGGCGGGTCATCGGTGAGAGGCCATCATCACGAAGGTCGAGGCCGAACAGAAGGGACCAGGGAAACAGCCTCCACCAGTCGAGCCGACGGGAAGCAGTTAGACCTCCAGCTTCTCCCGCGCCGCCCGGAGCAGCACCAGGCACAGCACGCCGAACATCACCGCCCCGATCAGGTCCGCGACCCCGCCGAGCCGCTCCCAGCCGTGGACGTTCACGGCGTCGAGCAGCCGGGTGAGGATGGAGACCTCCTTCGGCTGCCCGTCCACCACGACCGTGGTCGGCACGCCCGCGAGCAAGGCGATGGCGATGCCGGTGAGGGAGCCGCCGGCCACGAGCCCGGTGCTGTAGAGGAGCCCCGACGAGACCTCGGTCTCGCTCTCGCTCTTCCGGCCGCTCAGGCGCTCGGCCGCCACCCGCATGAGACCGCCCACGAAGATCGGCAGGGTGGTGGAGAGCGGGAGATACACGCCCACCGCGAAGGAGAGGGATCGCACGCCGCACATCTCCATCATGATGGCGATGAACATCCCGGCGAACACGAGCCCCCAGGGGAGATCGCGCGCCAGCATCCCCTTGATGATGGTGGCCATGAGGGTGGCCTGGGGGGCGGCGTAGCGGTCGGTGCCGATGGCGTGCGCCACGCCCTCGAAGCGCATCGAGGCGTCGAGCACCTGGAGGGTCCACCCGATCACGAAGGCCGACACCACAACGCCGATCAGGAGGCCGACCTGCTGCGAGACCGGGGTGGCCCCCACCAGGTAGCCGGTCTTCAGGTCCTGGCTCGTGGCGCCCGCGTTGGCGGCCGCGATGCAGACGATTGCCCCCACCGACAGCGCGAGCGCCTGATAGGCCTCCCCGGTCCATCCGATGGCCACGAACAGGAGGCAGGTCCCCATCAGGGTCGCGATGGACATCCCGGAGATCGGGTTCGAGGTGTTCCCGATGATCCCGACGATCCGGCTGCTCACCGTCACGAAGAAGAACCCGAAGAGCACGACCAGCGCGCCCATGACCAGCGTACCCGGGAGGGTGCCCGGAAGCTGCGGCAGGATCGCGACGACGAGCACCAGGGCGAGCGAACCCAGGATCACCCAGGTGATCGGCAGGTCGCGCTCGGTGCGGATGGGGGCGTGGCCCGCCCGGGTTTCCTGGAGGGCGTGAAAACTCTCCCGGAAGGCGGAGACGATCGTGGGCAGGGTCTTGAGCAGCGTGATGAGGCCGGCGCCTGCCACAGCCCCCGCGCCGATGTACCGCACATAGCCCAGGCGGATCTCGCTGGCGGACATCTCGGAGATGAGTTTCCCGCCGATCCCCGGCTTGAGCACCGCCGGGAGCCCGTCGCCGAAGAAGGTGATGAGCGGGACCAGGATGAGCGCCGCCAGCACGCCGCCGGCCGCGAGGTTGCCGGCGATCCGGGGGCCGATGATGTAACCCACGCCCAGGTACTCCGGGGTGATCTCCCCGTGCACGGTGGCGTTGGGATAGGCCGAGCCCCGGGGCGAGGTGTAGCCCGGGACGTCCTTCCAGAGCCCGAGAATGCTCATGAGCGATTTGTACAGGAAGGCCACGCCGAGCCCGGCGAACACCTTGCCTGCCATGGACCCGCCCCGTTCACCGGCCACCAGCACCTCGGCGCACGCGGTCCCCTCGGGATAGGGTAGCTGGCCGTGCTCCCGCACGATCAGCGCCCGCCGCAGCGGCACCATGAACAGGACGCCGAGGATACCGCCTACGATCGAGAGCGTGAGGATGTTGAGGTACGTGAAGAACGACTCGCCGCCCGAGAGAAAGAGCAGGGCCGGCAGGGTGAAGACGGCTCCGGCGGCGATGGACTCACCGGCGGACCCGATGGTCTGGACGATGTTGTTTTCGAGAATCGTGGAGCGACCGAGCCGCTTGAACACCGCGATCGCGAGCACGGCGATGGGAATCGAGGCGGAGACGGTGAGCCCGGCGCGGAGCGCGAGATAGACCGTGGAGGCGCCGAACACGAGTCCGAACAGCGCGCCCAGCACCACGGCCTTCAGGCTGAACTCCTCGGGGGCCTCCGCCGCGGACACAAACGGCTCGAACGGCTTCTGGCTCTCGGCCATGCAGCGGCTCCTGGTGAGCGAGGCGGGCATAAGGTGGACCGCCGAGGGGCGATCGGCAAGGCGGGGCCGGCGGCTGGCGCCCGGGTCCGGTTTGCCGTACCCTAGAGGAGGGTGCCGGATTCGGGATGGGACGGCCCGGGTCGAGCCGCCGACCCCACGATCCCTTCAAGCCCCGATGCCGGAAGCGCGGGGCCCTGGCCCCGAGGAATCCCGGCCTCGCTCCCGCCATGATCGAACCCGAACTGGTCCGCCGCCTGGAGGCCGTGGAGATCGCAAGCTGGGAGGCACTCTACCTCGCGGCGGCGCCGGATTTCGCCGCGGAGGCGGGCCTTCACCTCGAGCGGCTCGACCGGGCCCTCCTGTCCGCGGCGAGCCACATCGATGTGCTGGCGTTCAACCGGGTGATCGGGCTCGGCGTGGCCAGCCCCGCCGGGGAGGCGGTGGTCGCCCGGGTGGTCGAACGGTATCGCGGCCTGGGCGTCACCCGGTTCTTCGTCCAGCACTGCCCGTACGCCGAGCCGCCGGAGCTGCCGGAACTGCTCCGGGCCCACGGGCTCGAGCCTTACAACCACTGGATCAAGCTCTACCGAGACGCCCGGACCGTGCCAGAGCCGGAGACGGACTTCCGGATCGAAGCCGTGAGCCGCGACCGCGCCATGGACTTCGGCGGCGCGCTGGCGGAAAACTTCGAATGGCCGGCCATCCTGGGGCGCTGGGTGGCGCAGACGGTGGGGGCTCCGGGCTGGTACCATTACGTGGCCTACGCGGGCGTGCGGCCGGTGGGCACCGCCGCGCTCTTCATTCGCGATCGGATCGGCGAGTTCGCGATGGCGAGCACCGCGCCCGAGGCGCGGGGCCGGGGGATCCAGACCGCGCTCATTCTGCGCCGGATTCGCGACGCGGCGGCCCTGGGCTGCACCACGCTCCAGATGGAAACCCTGGAGGACCTGCCGGAGCGGCCGGCCCCGTCGTACCGGAACGCGCTCCGCGCTGGGTTCCAGCCGGCTTACCGGCGTGCCAACTGGATCTGGCGAGCGGCGGCCTGAAGGGTCGGATGCCCCCCGACCCAGGGTCCCCCCGGTTTCGGCCGGGGGCTCGCCAAGTCCAGCGGGCTCATGGGCCAGTAACCCAGCGACAGGACGGGAGTCCGGGACTTGGTGCCGGCCCTGGACCGCCCGCCGCGCAACCGTGACCGGGGGGGGGGCACCCGCTCTCCCGCGTCACCTGCTCCGACTCGCCCACTCCTCCCCGACCACCACGGCGACGACCTCGCGCTCTCGGGCCCGATTGTCCAAGTTGAACACCACGACCTGCTGCCAGGTGCCGAGCGCGAGCTCGCCCTCCACGACGGGGATCGAAAGGCCGGTCTTGAGAAGCGCGGAGCGGAGGTGGGAGAAGCCGTTGCCGTCGTGCCAGCGGGCGTTATGGGCGTAATCCCCCTCGGCCGGCGCGAGGGCGTCGAGGGCTCGGCGGAGATCAGCCAGCGCACCGGGCTCGTATTCGATGGTCGTGATGGCGCCGGTGGAACCCACGAGCTGCACCGTGAGCGTACCCGTGTGGATCCCCGACGCCCGCACCAGCTCCTTCAGCTCCGGCGTGAGGTCGCGGTGACCGAATTCGGCGGGGAGGCGGAAGGACCAGGATCGGTGGAGCGCGCGCATGCGTGGAATCCTCGGGCCGGACGTTCGGGTCTCCCCATGATACCGCCCCGCCTGTGGCGTCTGCTACGGGAGGTACGCCGTTTCACGGTGGAGGTGAGGCCGGCCGCCGAGCGCGCTTCCCTCGGAGGCTTGCCGAGTCACCGCGGGTCCGGGGCGATCGCGGTCGAGCACGACGGAACCGCCGTGCGCTGGCACGAACGCGGTCGCTGGGAGACCGGGCCGCTCGCGGGCACCGCCTTCTGCAACCGGACCCGCTGGACGATGGCGGTCGAGAACGGCGCGCTCGAGCTGGCGCACGAGCGGCGAGGGTCGCCCGTCTTCCTCGTCGCCCTCCGGGAGGAGCGGGTGGGCCTCCTCCGGTCGGCGGCCCCTCACGTCTGCGGCGAGGACCGCTATACGGCGCGGCTCCGGTGGAGTCCCCGGGGCCTGGCGCTGATCTGGGAGGTCGCGGGCAAGCGCCTGTCGTACACGCTGATCGTCCGGGCCTGCCCCTTCGTCACCTGGGCGCCTTGATGAAGGTGCCGTCCCGGAGTTCCTGATAGGCGCGCCGGAGTTCCTCGTCGGTATTCATCACGATGGGACCGTACCAGGCCACCGGCTCCTCGATCGGCCGCCCGGAGACGAGCAGAAACCGGATCCCCTCCTCCCCAGCCCGCACCACGACCTCGTCGCCCCGATCGAAGAGGACGAGGGACCGGTTTCCCGCCTCTCGGGCCGCAGCCTGCTCCCCGGCGACCACGGGGCCCACCCGGTCGGTTCGCACGGCCCTGGGTGCGGACGCGTCGCGGAACGAGCCCGAGCCCTCGAACACGTAGGCGAAGGCGCGGTTCTCGGTCGCCACCGGCAGCACGGTACGCCGCCCGGGCGGCACCCAGACGTCGAGGTAGCGAGGATCGGCGGCGATCCCGTCCACGGGGCCCCGTGTGCCCCAGAACTCCCCGCAGATCACCCGTACCCGGGTTCCGTCGTCACCGGTCACTTCCGGGATGTCTTCCGCCTTCACGTCCTGATAGCGCGGGGCGGTCATCTTCTGCGAGGACGGCAGGTTGGCCCAGAGCTGGAACCCGTGCATCCGGCCCCACGCATCGCCCCGCGGCATTTCCTGATGGAGGATCCCGCTGCCCGCGGTCATCCACTGGACGTCGCCCGCGCCGAGCGTTCCCTGGTTCCCCAGGCTATCGCCGTGGTGGACGGTGCCGGCGAGCACATACGTGATGGTCTCGATCCCCCGGTGCGGATGCCAGGGGAAGCCGGCCAGGTAATCCTCCGGTGACTCGTTCCGGAAATCGTCGAGGAGAAGGAATGGGTCGAAGTCGCGGGTGGTCCCGAAGCCGAAGGCGCGATGGAGCCGCACCCCCGCGCCTTCGATCGTGGGCCGGGCTTCGAAGACGGATTGGACCGGACGGATGGACATGCAGGCCGCCTTGCGCTCGGTTCGGGGTGACGTCGCCGCTTCGGGGGCCCGGAGCGGCAACCGGACCGGTCGAACGTTGCGCGGCTCCCCGCCCCGGGGCAAGTTGGCGAGATGCGAATGGCCGTTCTCGTCGCAGCGGGCACGGTGCTCGGGCCTGGCATGGCGCGGGCCGCAGGCCGCGTCGTGCTCCCGCCCCGGGGGCAGGGGAAGCACGGTGACGTGGCTCCCGGCTTGCTCGGGGATGACGCGCCGTTAGGTTGCGTTGCGACCTGCGAACCCATGCGGGGTGAATGCCTCCCCCGCTCGGCGTCACACGGGGGAAGGTGACATGGCCCAGGAAGCGCTCGTTCAGCAGCTCGCCGCTCTGGGCGCGCTGCTCAAGGAGGTTGACGCTCGGCTGGCCCAGGTGCCGGTGGCTCCGGAGGGGCTCGAGCATCTGAAGCAGTCGGTGGACAGCCTCCGCACCAGCATGTGGGCCATCCTTCGGGCCGGCCACGGGCTCTCCGCGCCCGCACGGGTGGAGCGTCTCAAGCTCCGGCGTGCCATTGACGGGCTCCGCGCCATCCAGCAGGACCTGAGCGACCGGCCCGACGGTCCCCACCATCCCGAGCATGACGATCTCGCAGCGGTCGCCCGTGCCGTCGCGCTCCAGCTCGCGGAACGCGCCAGCCGGCAGGGGGATCGCCCCTCGTAGGCGCGGCCGGACCGCCTCGGTGATGGTGATCTGCATCACCGCAATCCTTCGTGCCGCGCTGCTCATCGGGAGGCGAATTGACGGGCGCTTCCGGCCGGTGGATGATTGAGTGTCCGGCGTTCGCGATCGCTCACCGACCACCCACCCATCCAACCCATGCGCTTAGGGATCGGCTTCATCGGGTCCGGCTTCAACGCACGGCTTCACCTCCAGGCCTTCCAGGGGGTCCGTGACGCGGACGTCCTGGGGGTGTGGAGTCCGAACCCCAAGCACGCCGAGGCGGCGGCCGCTTACGCCCGATCGCTCGATGTCGGTCCGTGCCGGCCGTATCGTTCCATCGGGCAGCTCGTCACCGATCCGCAGATCCAGGCCATCTGGCTCTGCGGGCCCAATCATGCCCGGATCGAGAATCTGGAGGAGATCGTCGATCCCATTCGCCGCGGGCACGCCGAACTCCAGGGCATCGCGTGCGAGAAGCCGCTGGCGCGGCACGTGGCCGAGGCCAGGCAGGTCATCCAGATGGCTCGGCAGGCCGGGGTTCGGACGGGCTACCTGGAGAATCAGGTGTTCGCCCCGGCCGTCGAGACGGGTCGCCGGCTGCTCTGGGCCCAGGGTGCGCCAACCACGGGGCGCCCCTACCTCGCGCGCGTGGCGGAAGAGCACCGCGGCCCTCACCGGCCGTGGTTCTGGCGCGGCAAGCTGCACGGGGGTGGGGTAGTCACCGAGCTGATGTGCCATGCGGCGCTCGTCGTCCGGTATCTGCTGACCCGTCCCGGCGACCCGCTCGCCACGGTCAAGCCGGTTCGGATCACGGGACACATGGCGAGTCTCAAGTGGACGCGCCGCGAGTACGCGCGACGGCTCAAGGCGCGGATGGGCACCGAGGTAGACTATGTCAGGCACCCCGCCGAGGACTTTGCGAGCCTGCTGATCGAGTTCGAGACGGCCGACGGCCACGTCGTGGCGGGGGAGGCCACGACGTCCTGGACTTTCGTGGGGGCGGGACGCCGGCTCTCGGCCGAGCTGTTAGGCCCGGAGTATTCCCTGTCGTGGAACGCGCTCGACACCGGGCTCACGGTCTTTTTTAGCCGCGAGGTGAAGGGCCAGCCGGGCGAGGATCGCGTCGAGCGGCCGAACGCCGAGACCGGCCTCATGCCGGTGGAGGCCAACGAGGCGGCGGCCTACGGGTACGAGGCGGAGGACCGGCACTTCGTCCGGGCGTTCCTCGGCAAGGAGGACCCGCGCCTCACCTTCGAGGACGGGCTCGAGGTGGTCCGGGTGCTGATGGCGGCCTACCTGAGCGCCGAACAGGGGAAGACGCTTCGCTTCCCGCCTCCGGGACTCGATACCTTCGTGCCGCAGGTGGCCAAGGGCGCCTGGAAGTCGGGGAAGTGACGTTCGTCGCCGCCGAGGCTCGGATCCGATCCTGCTCCTGAGGAGGCACCGTTGCCGCATCGCTCCCCCTGGCGCCGGCCGGCTGTCGCCGCCCGGTTCGCCCTCCTGCTCGCCGCCCTGGCGCCCGCTTCCGCCCGACTGGGAGCGCAGGGCCGGCCTCCTGGCGCCGAGCCGGAACGGCCCGCTGCCGCGCCGGCCGACATCGCCTCGGAGGTGGCGATCATCCAGGCGCTCTACGAGGTGATCTCGGGTCCCAAGGGCCAGGCCCGCGACTGGAACCGGTTTCGCTCGCTCTTCGCCGAGGGGGCCCGGCTCATCCCCGCCGGCCGCCGTCCGAACGGCGAGTCGGGGCTCCGGGTGCTCGACGTGGAAGGGTACATTCGGGCCGCCGAGCCGTACCTGGTGCAGCACGGCTTCTTCGAGCGCGAGATCGCCGCGCGGAGCGAGCGATTCGGATCAGTCGCCCACCGCTTCAGCACCTACGAGTCGCGGCACGATGCCGGCGATGTCGTCCCGTTCAGCCGCGGCATCAACAGCATTCAGCTCTACCACGACGGTTCCCGCTGGTGGGTGGTGACCATCTTGTGGGATGCGGAGCGGCCGGATCAGCCGATCCCGGAGCGCTATCTGCCCGACCGGTGACGACTCGGCGCGACGGATCGCGCCCGCGGGATCCCCGGCCATCGGTCGCCCGGCGCCCGCCGGAATCGCCCGTCTCTCACTGGGAGCTCGTCCGTGACCTCGAGACCCGAGTCGTTTTCGTCGCGCTGGCTCATGATGCTCGCCATGCTGGGCATGGCGGTCGGCACCGGCAACATCTGGCGCTTCCCCCGAATCGCCGCCCAGAACGGTGGCGGGACCTTCCTCGTCCCCTGGATGGTGTTTCTCCTGCTCTGGTCCATCCCCCTGATCCTGGTCGAGTTCGGCATGGGACGGCTCACCCGTTCCGGGCCGGTCAGCGCGTTCAAGCGGGTGATGGGACCGCGCTGGGCCTGGATGGGAGCCTGGGTGGGCTGGGTGGCGATCGCCATCATGTTCTACTACTCGGTGGTGACGGGCTGGACCCTGCGCTATGTGGCCGCTGCCGCGCTGGGAGAGATTCCCGGGGCGAGTCCTGGCGCGTTCTGGACCGGGTATATCGAATCGTGGGGGCCGGTGGTCACCCATTTCCTGGCGATCGCCGCTGGCGTCTGGGTCGTCGCCCGCGGGGTCGGGGCCATCGAGCGGGTGAGCCAGATCATGATGCCGGCCTTGCTCGTCCTGGTGGTGGGGCTCGCCGTCCGGGCGATGACGCTCCCGGGGGCATCAGGCGGCCTGAACTATCTCTTCACGGTGAACTGGGGCGACCTCGCCCGGGCGGACATCTGGGTGCAGGCGCTCACGCAGAACGCTTGGGACACCGGTGCAGGATGGGGACTGATCCTGGTCTACGCCGCCTACATGCGGCAGAACGAGGACACGACACTCAACGCCTTCCTCCTCCCCACCGCCAACAACGCCGTCTCCCTGCTGGCCGGTATCATGGTGCTCTGCACCGTGTTCGCCGTGGTGCCGGAGCTGGTGCGGAGTCTGGCCACCAACCCGGAGGCGCTCGCCGCCTATCCCGCGCTGGCCCGGGCGGTGCAGGAGGGCGCCCCGCTCAGCGCCGATCTGCTGCGGAACACGATCTTCGGATCGGGGAACGAGGGCCTCACGTTCATCTGGATTCCGCAACTCTTCGCCCGGCTGCCGCTGGGCCGGCTCCTGATGGTGCTCTTCTTTGTGGCGCTCGCCTTCGCCGCGTTCACCAGCCTGGTTTCGATGATCGAGCTCGGGACCCGCGTGCTGCGGGATGCCGGCGTCCCGCGACCGAAGGCGGTCCGCCTCGTGGGCGCGGTCGGATTCCTGGCCGGTACTGCGTCGGCGCTCTCGCTCGACGTGCTGCACAACCAGGACTGGGTGTGGGGGGTCGGGCTGATGCTGTCCGGTTTCTTCTTCGCGATCGCGGTCATCCGGCACGGCGTGCGGCGGTTTCGGGAGAGCCAGCTCAACCACGCAGGTTCCGACCTCCGGGTGGGCCGCTGGTGGGACGTGGTGATCGGCGTCGTGGTGCCGCTCGAGGCGCTGATCCTGCTCGGCTGGTGGCTCTGGCAGGCCCGCGGCTGGGATCCGGCGGGTTGGCTCCGGCCGTTCGCGGTGGAGAACGTGGGGACGATCCTTTGCCAGTGGGGGGTGGTACTCGCGGTCCTGCTACTCGCCAACCGCTGGATCGCCGCCCGGACCGATGGCCCACCGGTCACCGCCCGGGACCGGATGCCGGCCGCGGTGCCGTAGGAAGGCGACCTGCGGGGGGGGAGGGGGTGCCCCGAGGGGGTGCCCCCCCCCCGTCACCCCGGCGAAAGCCGGGGTCCAGAGCCGGCCGCCAGGACAAAGCGCGGGATTCCTGCTTGCGCAGGAATGACCCCCCCCGGGGGGGGGGCGTAGGCCGCTGGATGCCTGCGTGCGCAGGAATGACGAGGAGGCGCGGGCAATGACGACCTCCCGGTGAGGCCCCCGGCCGACGCCGGGGTCGAACCGAGCGACTGGCCGCGCCGGCCCCCGTACCGTAAGTTGAGCTGCTGAGCGCCGCCCGTGCCGGGGCGGCCACGTGATCATGCCCCCACTCGCTGAACGGCTCCGCGCCGCGCTGGCTGACCGCTACCAAATCGAGCGGGAGCTCGGGCGCGGCGGCATGGCGACGGTGTTTCTCGCCCGCGATCTCAAGCACGACCGGCCGGTGGCGCTCAAGGTGCTCCACCCGGAGCTGGCCGCCTCGCTCGGCCCCGAGCGGTTTCTCCGCGAGATCCGGGTCGCGGCCCGACTCAACCATCCCCATATCGTCCCCCTCCACGATTCCGGCCAGGTGCGGCCGGAACGCGGCGAGGGGCCCGATCTCCTCTACTACGTCATGCCGTTCGTGGACGGCGAATCGCTCCGCCAGCGGCTCGCTCGCGAGAAGCAGCTTCCGGTGGACGAGGCCATCGAGATCGCCCGGGACGTGGCCGCAGCGCTCGATTACGCCCACCGCCAGGGCGTCGTCCACCGCGACATCAAGCCCGAGAACGTCATGTTGCACGAGGGCGAGGCGCTGGTGACCGACTTCGGCATCGCGAAGGCCATCAGTGTCGCGGGTAGCGAGAGCCTCACCCAGACCGGCGTCGCCGTGGGAACGCCGGCCTACATGAGCCCGGAGCAGGCGGCCGGCGAGGGCGACCCCGACGGGCGGAGCGATCTTTACAGCCTGGGGTGCGTCCTGTACGAGATGCTGGCCGGCGCCCCGCCGTTCACCGGACCCACGGCCCAGGTGATCATGACCCGGCGCTTCACCGAGGAGGTCCCCTCGCTGCGCTCGGCCCGGCCGGCTGTCCCGGAAGGGGTGGAACAGGCGGTGATGCGCGCGCTCGCCCGGGTCCCGGCCGACCGCTTCAGCTCGGGCGCGCACCTGATGCAGGCGCTCTCGACGCAGACCGGGTCAACGCCACCCGGCACGCCGCCGGTCACCGGCGCGGCGCCGGCCGGCGGTGCCAAGTCCATCGCGGTCCTCCCCTTCGTCAACATGAGCGCCGACCCGGAGAACGAATACTTCACCGACGGCATCGCCGAGGAGATCATCAACGCCCTGACCAAGGTCCAGGCGTTGCGCGTGGCCTCGCGCACGTCGGCGTTCGCCTTCAAGGGGAAGAACGAGGACATCGGCGAGATCGGCCGAAAGCTCAAGGTGGCGACCGTGCTCGAAGGGAGCGTCCGGAAGGCGGGGAACCGGCTCCGGGTCACGGCGCAGCTCGTCAACGTGGCGGACGGCTATCACCTCTGGTCGGAGCGATACGACCGGCAGCTCGAGGACGTCTTCGCGATCCAGGACGAGATCGCCGGCAACATCGTGAAGGCCCTCCGCGTGGTGTTGAGCGAGGAGGAGAAGCGGGCCATCGAGAAGCCTCCGACGGAGAACGTGGAGGCCTACGAGTATTATCTGCGGGGCCGGCAGTATTTCCATCAGTTTCGCCGCACTGGGATCCAGTTTGCCCGGCGGATGTTCGAGCGCGCAATCGAAACCGACCCTGCCTTCGCCAAGGCCTACGCCGGCATCGCCGATTGCTGCGCCTTTCTGTACATGTACTGGGACGGGAGCAAGGCCAACCTGGAGAGCGCCGACGCGGCGAGCCGGAAAGCCCTCGAGATCGACCCGGACCTGGCCGAGGCCCACGCCTCCCGCGGCTTTGCCCTCTCGCTGAGCCGGCAGTACGACGCCGCCCGGACCGAGTTCGAGACCGCGATCCGGCTCGACCCCAAACTCTACGAGGCCCACTACCTGTACGCTCGCGCCTGTGTGCAGGAGAGCAAGTTCGAAGAGGCGGTGCGGCACTACGAGGACGCGTCGCGGGTTCGACCGGAGGACTACCAGTGTCTGTTCCTCATGCAGGCGCCGCTCATCCGGCTGGGGCGCCGCGAGGAGTCGATGGTCGCGCTGCGCCGCGGGCTCCAGGTCGTGGAGAAACACCTCGAGCTCAACCCCGACGACGCGCGGGCGCTCTATCTGGGCGGCGGCGCCCTCGTGCAGTTGGGGGAACGCGAACGGGCGCTCGAGTGGGCCCGGCGGGCTCACGCGCTCGATCCCACCGACTCCGGGGTGCTGTACAACGTCGCCTGCATCTACGCCCTGGGCGGCCTCACCGAAGAGGCACTGAGGAGCCTCGGTCAGGCGATCGAGAACGGTTTCGGCCACAAGGAATGGCTGCAGAACGATTCCGACTTCGACTCGATCCGCGGCGACCCGCGGTTTCAGGCACTGCTCAAGAAGCTCTGACCAGCACGCCGAGCGCTCCGCGGCGTCCCCGCCACCCGAGGACCATCTGACCGATGTGCCGCAACATCCGAACCCTGTTCCAATTCGACCCGCCGGCGACCGAAGAGGAAATCCGGGCCGCCGCGCTCCAGTTCGTCCGGAAGGTGAGCGGGTTCCAGAAGCCTTCGGCCGCGAACCGGGCGGCGTTCGATCGAGCGGTCGCGGAGGTCACGGCGACGGTCCGCGCCCTGCTCGCCTCGCTGGTCACAAGCGCGCCCCCGAGGGACCGCGAGGTGGAAGCCGCCAGGGCGCGGGCCCGGGCCGCGCGGCGGTTCGGGGCGGACGGCGGGCCGCCGGCTGACCGCGAGGCCGCCAGCCACAGCTTGGTGATCCTCCGTCCGAACCGGGGGAGACGCGGGCGGGGGCGGCCGCAGGTCGCACGCCCTTGACAGCAGCCGGATCGGGCGTAGCCTACCCGCCGCCGGCCGCGGATGGGGCGGTGGCCGCTTCCTCCCCCTTGGCGGATCCGGGCGAAGATCCTCGGCGCTCGCGCTGGGCGCCAGCCATCGCGGCCTCGCCCTTTGCCCCTGAGGTGGGCTCATCATGCAGCCACGTCTGATCCTTTTGGCTCCACTCGCCCTGCTCGCGGGTGGCGGCAGGACGGCCTCCGCCCAGGACCTGCCGACGTCGCAGCCGGCGATGATCACCGTCATCCGAGAACGGGTCAAGCTCGGCCGGAATGCCGAACACGCCCGGCTCGAGGCCGGCTGGCCTGCGGCATTCGCCAAGGCCAAATCGCCGGACTATTACCTCGCCCTTACCTCGCTCACCGGAGCCAACGAGGCGTGGTTCGTGGTCCCCTTCGCCTCGCATGCCGCCATCGCCGAATCCATGAAGCGGGAGGCCGCGGACCCGGTCCTCAGCGCCGAACTGAACCGCCTGCAGCGCGCTGACGCGGATCTCCTCGACCAGGTCACGACGATCCAGGCTCTTGCCCGACCCGAGTTGTCCCGCGGGCCTTTCCCCGATCTCTCGAAGGCGCGGTTCTGGGAGATCTCCACCTGGCGGATGCGGCCCGGCCATGAGCGGGACTTCGAGGCTGCGGCGCGGGCCTATGGCAGCGCCTCCGATCGCGCCGGTTCCCGCACCGGCTACCGGGTGTACCAGGTCCTCGCCGGCATGCCCGAGCCCACGTTCCTGATCTTCGTTTCGGTGGACGACTACGCCGAGTTCGATCAGATCCTGGCGGACGGCAATGCCACCATGAGCAGCACGTCGGAGGAAGAGCAGGAGGTGTTCCGCAAGTTCTCGACGGAAGGCCTGATGAGCAACGAGACCCAGCGCTTCCGGCTCGACCCCGGCATGAGCTACGTCTCGCCCGCGGTACGAGCCTCGGACCCCGGGTTCTGGATCCCGAAGCGGGCGGCGAGGCCCGCCACCCAGCCGTAGCACACGGGGCGGTTCCGGAGGCCGGGGAGGCGGTTTCGCCCCGCTCGGGCTGGCCGGGACCGGCCGGCCCGAGAGTCCCGGCGGCTCCAGGCTTGCGCGAGGCGGGGTGGTTCGCCTCGCGTTACATTGATTCGACGTGCCGCCTTGGTGCCATCCTCCATTCCAATCCACTCTCGATCCGACATGCCCGATCTCGGTCCCCTTCATCCTCAGGTGGTTCACTTCGTCGTCGCCTTGGGCTTCGTGGGCGTGGCGCTCCGGCTGATCTCGCTGGCGCCGGTTGCGGCGTGGACCCGGCCCGCCGCCGCCGCGCTGCTCCTCGCCGCTGCGCTGGCCGGCGTCGCGGCGGTGAAGACCGGCGACGACGCGCATGAGCGGCCGGAGCAGATCCCCGGTGTCCGCCCGGCCGTCGAGGAACACCAAGAGCTGGGGGAGGCGACCCGGAACTGGTTGCTGCTGGTGGGCGCGCTCGAGCTGGCCGCCCTGGGGTTGGCCGGGCGGGCCAAGGTGCAGCGCGGCCTTCGCATGGCGTCGGCCGCCGCGGGGCTGGTGGCGTGCTTCTATCTCTACGAGGCCGCCGAGCACGGCGGGGAGCTGGTCTATGCGTACGCGGGAGGCGTGGGCACCCGGCGCGGCGACGCGGACGATGTGCGGCGCCTTCTGGTGGCCGGGCTTTTCCACGGCTCGCAGGCCGCCCGCGAGGCCGGGCACCCGGCCGTGGCGGCTCGGCTCACGGCTGAACTGGTCCAGCATCTGCCGCGGGGGCACGAGGCGGCCCTGCTCGCGGCGGAGTCCGAGCTTCGGGATCGCAACGACCCGGCGGCCGCCCTGGCGACGCTGGACGCGGCCGGCCCCCTGCCGGACGACCCGAGCCTCGCCATCCGGACCGGCGTGCTTCGGGCCGAGGCGCTGGCGGCCGCGGGGCAGATTGACTCCGCGCGCGCCGTGCTGGTGGCGCTTCGCGAGCGGTACCCCAACAGCCGGCGCGTGGCGGACGCCCTGAAAAAGCTGTCGTGACGTCGCTCCCGGAGAGGTCGAGCGTCATGTCTTTTCGCCTGACGTTGCTCGCCGCGGCGGTGGCCCCGGCCCTCATGGCAGGCCCGGCCCACGGCCAGAAGCCTGACAGGGCCAAGCCTGGCAGCGGTGAGCCCCCCGCAGCCGCGGCGGTGACCGCGGGCTTCACCGACCAGGAGCGGGGGATCATCATGGAGTACTTCCGCCAGCACCGGACGGCGGTGAAGCCGCTCCCCCCGGGCATCGTGAAGAACCTGGCCCGCGGCAAACCGCTCCCCTCGGGCATCGCGAGGCAGCGGATTCCCGCGGATCTCCGCCGGCGGCTCCCGCCGCGGGAGGGAGTGGAGATCACGATCTTCGGCGACCGGGTCGTCCTGCTCCAGGCGTCCGGCCTGGTGGTGGACATCCTGGCCGGCGTGTTCCGGTGATGGGAGGCCACGCCCCTCGTTGAGCGACAGCGCCAGCCCCGTCCCCGCCGCCTTCGCCGCGGCGCTCGCCGGCCGGTACCGGATCGAGGATCGGCTGGCCCAGGGTGGTATGGCCACGGTCTATCGCGCGCGCGATCTGAAGCACGACCGCGCGGTGGCCGTCAAGGTGCTGAGAGCGGAACTCGCGGCGGCGCTGGGCACCGACCGCTTTCTCCAGGAGATCCGGATTACCGCGACCCTCAGCCATCCCCACATTCTTCCGCTTTACGACTCGGGGGCGGCGGCGGGCCAGTTGTTCTATGTGATGCCCCTGGTCGAGGGGGAGTCGCTCCGCCGGCGCCTGGAGCGGGAGCGGCGGCTCCCGATCGAAGAGGCGGTGCGGCTGGCCGCCGAGGTGGCCGAGGCGCTGGCCTATGCCCACGCCCGGGGGATCGTCCACCGGGATATCAAGCCCGAAAACATTCTTCTCGCCGCCGGTCACGCGGTGGTGGCCGACTTCGGCATTGCGCGCGCGGTGAGCGCGGCCGGCGGGGCGCGGCTGACCGAGCCGGGGCTCGCGGTCGGTACCCCGTCCTACATGAGCCCGGAGCAGGCGGCGGGGGAGACGGCGCTGGATGGCCGAAGCGATCTCTACAGCTTGGGCGCGGTCCTCTACGAGATGCTGGCGGGCGAACCGCCGTTCGCGGGCCCCACCGCCCACGCGGTCCTCGCCCGGCTGTTCACCGAGGCCCCCGCCCCGATCCGGACCCGCCGCGGCGAGGTGTCCGACGCCCTGGACCGCATCGTGCGGCGGGCGCTGGCCCGGGAGCCCGGGGAGCGCTTTTCGTCAGGCAGCGAGATGGCTGAGGCGCTGCGGCGCCAGCAGGCCGTCGCGGTGGCTCCCCCGGGCACGTCGGTCCTCGTGCTGCCCTTCGCCAACCTGAGCCCGGACCCCGACAACGAGTACTTCAGCGACGGGATGACCGACGAGCTGATCAGCGCCCTGGCCCGGATCGAGGGCCTGCACGTCGTCTCCCGGACCAGCAGCTTCGCCTTCAAGAGCCGGGCGCAGGACATCCGGGAGGTAGGCGAGCGGCTCAACGTGCAAGCGGTCGTCGAAGGGAGCGTGCGACGGGCCGGCGACCGGCTCCGGATCACGGCCAGGCTGGTGAACGTCGCGGACGGATTCCAGCTCTGGTCGGCGACGTTCGATCGCCAGTTGGAGGACGTATTTGCCATCCAGGACGAGATCGCCCGGGCCGTCGCCGCGGCGCTCCAGGTTCGCCTCTTCGCCCCGGCCCCCGCCCCGGCGCTGGAGCTGCCGCGCGGCCGTCCGCCCGCCGGCGGCGCGCTCCCGCCGACCGACAACCTGGAGGCCTATTCGCTGTACCTCAAAGGCCGCCACTCCTGGAGCCGGCGTACCGAGGAGGCCCTGCGGATCGGCCTCGGATTTTTCCAGCAGGCGCTGGACTTGGACCCCGACTACGCCCTGGCCCACGCCGGGGTGGCGAACTCCTATGTCATCCTGGGATTCTACTGCACCATGGCACCTGGCGAAGCCTTTCCGGCCGCCAAGGCGGCGGCCCGGCGCGCCCTGGAACTCGACCCGGGGGTGGTCGAGGCCCAGGCCGCCCTCGCCTACGCCTTCATGTACCACGACTGGGACTGGGCTGCGGCGGAGGCCGCCTTCCAGGAAGCCATCCGGCTCAATCCGGGCTACGCCACGGCTCACCAGTGGTACGGCAACTATCTGGCGATCCAGGGCCGGTTCGAAGCGGCGGTGCAATCCGTCGGCCGCGCCGTGGCGCTCGACCCGCTCTCGCCTCTCATGGTGGGCGCCCTGGGCTGGCAGCTCTATTTCGCCCGGCGGTACGAGGAGGCGGCGGACCACCACCGCCGGGCGCTGGCGCTCGACCCAGGCTATGCGGTAGCCCACCTCTGGCTCGGGCTCGTGCTGGAGCAGCTGGGAGACGCCGCCGGTGCCGTCGCGGCGTTCGAGGAGAGCGTACGCCTCTCGGCGCGGAACGTCCTCGCGCTCGCGATGCTGGGCCACGGCCAGGCGCTGCTCGGCGACGTTCGCTCGGCCCGGCGGCAGCTCGAGGAGCTCACGGCACTCCGCCGCAGCAGGTTCGTCTCGGCCTACGATCTCGCGGTCCTTCATCTCGCCCTGGGCGAACCCGAACCCGCCCTGGAGTGGCTCGAGACGGGCTATCGCGAGCGAACCCATTGGATGGCGCTCCTGGCCGTGGACCCCCGTCTCGACCCGCTCCGCCCTCACCCCCGCTTTCGGGCCCTGCTCGATCGGCTGCGGCTCCGGGAAGCGGAACGGTAGCCGGGGTGCGGCTGGCCTCCCCGCCGACTTCGCCGTACCTTTTGGTCGTCCTCACTCTGCGAGCACTCCGTCGAACTCGAGACCCGCCTCCAGAACGCCATCGGCGACGGCTACCGACTCCTGAAAGAGTTGGGCGGTGGCGGGATGAGCCGCGTCTTTCTGGCCGTCGAGACCCGCCTCGGCCGCCAGGTCGTCATCAAGGTGCTCCCCCCGGAGATGGGCGCCGGCGTCAATACCGAGCGGTTCGAGCGGGAGATCCGCCTGGCGGCCCAGCTCCAGCATCCCCATATCGTCCCGCTCCTCACGGCCGGTGCGTCAGGCGACCTGCTCTATTACGTGATGCCTTACATCGCCGGCGAATCGCTCCGGGTGAAGCTCGCCCGGGAGGGCGAGTTGCCGGTCGCGGAGGCGGTCCGGATCCTCCGCGAGGTGGTGGACGCCCTGGCCTACGCCCACCGGCGCGGGGTGGTTCACCGCGACATCAAGCCTGACAACGTATTGCTCTCCGAGGGGCACGCCGTAGTGACCGACTTCGGCGTCGCCAAGGCGCTGGCCGTCGGCCAGCACGCCGAGGGGGCGAGGACCCTGCGAAGCCCCTCCGGCATCACCTCGCTCGGTGTCGCCCTCGGTACCCCGGCGTACATGGCCCCGGAGCAGGCCGCCGCGGACCCTCACGTGGACCACCGGGCGGACATCTATGCGGTGGGGACGCTGGCCTACGAGATGCTCGCGGGCCGGGTCCCGTTCGAGGCGCCCACCCCGCAGGCGATGCTCGCCGCGCATCTCACCGCGACCCCGGACCCGGTCAGCCAGCACCGCCGTTCGGTCCCGCCGGCGCTCAACGCGGTCATCATGCGGTGCCTGGAGAAGCGCGCCGCGGACCGCTGGCAGAGCGCGGGAGAGGTGGCGAGCCAGCTCGATGCCATCGCCACGCCGAGCGGAGGCATGGCACCCTCGAGCGCCGCGCTCCCGCCGGTCGCCGTCTCCAGCGGCACCGAGGCGGCCATTCGACGAGGCCACCCCGCCCGGATCGCTGCGCTCTTCGCCGGCGCCTCCGCCGGGGTGCTCGGCGCGGTGTATCTGCTGGTTCAACAACTGGGCCTGCCTGACTGGGTGTTCCTGGGAGCGGCGGTGCTCCTCCTCGTCGGCCTGCCCGTCATGCTGCTCACCGGCCACCTGGAGCGCCGCCGGGCCGAGGCCCGGGCGAGCGGCCGCGCCCAGCCGACCCCGACCGGGGCGCTCCACCGGTTCCTCACCTGGCGGAAGGCGTTGATGGGCGGCGCGCTGGCGTTTGCCGCGCTCGGCCTGGTCACCACCGGGTACACCGCCATGCGCCTGCTCGGGGTGGGGCCGGTGGGCACCCTGGTTGCCGCGGGACGGCTGGCGCAGCGCGACAAGCTCATCGTGGCCGACTTCGAGAACCGCACCGCCGACCAGACCCTCGGCGCCTCGGTCACCGAGGCGTTTCGGATCGACCTCTCCCAGTCGCCGATGGTGGCCGTCGTGCCGACCGCGGCCGTGGTGGAGGCCCTCGGGCGCATGCAGCGGCCCGCGGGCACGGGCCTCACCCCCGTGCTCGCCCGCGAGGTGGCCGTTCGCGAAGGGGCCAAGGCGGTGGTGGCGGGCGAGATCAGCGCCGTGGGACGCGACTTCGTGCTCGCCGTCCGCCTGCTCGATGCCGGGGACGGCACCGAACTGGTGGCCCTCCGCGAGACCGCCGAGGACGACGGCGCCATCGTCCCGGCGATCGACCGGCTGTCCGGGCGCCTGCGGGAGCGGATCGGCGAGTCGCTGCGGACCATTCGGGCCGGGGCCCCGCTCGAGCAGGTGACGACTGGCTCGCTGGCCGCGCTCCGCCTCTACTCCGAAGCCGCGCGCCTGAGCGATCAGGGCGAGCATGGAAAGGCGATCCCGCTGCTCGAGCAGGCCCTCCAGGCGGATAGCACGTTCGCCATGGCCTGGCGGAAGCTCGCCGTGGCCCTCGGCAACGCGCGCGCAAGTTTTGCGCGCCAGGTGGCCGCGACCACCCGCGCCTATCAACTCCGCGACCGGCTCCCGGTCCATGAACGGGAGTATACCACCGCCTACTACTACAGCACCGTGGACTTCAATCCCGCGGAGGCCGAAGCGGCCTATCGGCGGATCCTCGCCCTGGATCCGGGGAGCTACATCGCGGTGAACAATCTCTCGCTGCACCTGATCGAGCACGGCCGCTACGCCGAGGCCGAATCGCTGTCGGTGGCGGGACTCGCAAGGGATTCCGGCATCGGAAACCTCTGGCTGCAGGTCCTGAACGCCGAGCTGGGGCAGGGCCGCTGGGAGGCCGCGCGCCGGACGCTCGAGGCGCTGCGCCGGCGGGCGCCGGCGTCGCCGGTCTCTTCCCGCGCCCGGGCGGTGTCGCATGCGGTCATGGGGCAATGGGACAGCGCGCAGCGCGCCTGGCTGGATCTCAGCCTGCAGGTGCGGGAGCCGAGCTATCAGAGTGCCGCCCATCAAGGGCTCGCCCTCGTGGCCCTGACCCGGGGTCGGCTCGCCGAAGCCGAGCGCGAGTTCCGCCTCGACAACGCGGTGAACCTGGCGCGCGGTCTGCCGGGCGAGGCCCTCGGCAACGAGGCCGCCGTGGCGCGGCTCGCCGCTCAGTTCCGGGGCGACTCGGCCGGGGCCCGCCGCGTCCTGGAGCGAGCCCTCGAGCGGCATCCCCTCGCGTCCATTCCCGAACTGGAACGGCCCTACGCGCTCCTCGCCACCGCCTACCTCGCCGCCGGCCGGCCGGCGGAGGCCCGCCGCTTGCTAGCCGAGTACGAGGCGGGGGTCCCCCAAGGCGTGCGGCGAGGCGACTGGCAGTGGTATCGGGCCCGGGGCTACCTGGCCCTCGCGGACGAGCGCCCCGGCGAGGCGATCGCCTCCTTCAGGGCGATCCGAGAGGCCGGCTGCGCGGTCTGCGGCGACTGGGACCTGGGGCTCGCGTACGAGCGGGCCGGCATGGCCGATTCGGCGCTTGCAGCCTTCACGAGGGCGGCCGCCCCCGAGGGCACCGGGTGGAGCACGGTCGAGCGCGCCTGGGGACTCGCCCCCAGCCTCAAGCGGCTCGGCGAGCTGTACGAAGCGCGCGGCGACCGGGAGCGGGCCAGCGAAGCCTACCGCAGATTCCTGGAACTCTGGCGGGACCCGGATCCCGTGCTCCAGGCAACCGTCCGAGAGGTCCAGTCCCGCCTCGCCCGGTTGGCCGGAGAGGACCATCGCTGACCGCGACCGTCCGGCCCGCCCCTCCCGTCGTGCCTGGCATCCAGAAACGCGCGGAGCCTGGCGCATTCCTACTTGTCACCCGGAGGCACCGTGAGCACCGTGGCACCCGAGGAGCAGATCAACTGGCAGGCCCTGCTTGCCCCCTACCGGCGGCCGGTGCTCTGGCGCAGCACGGTTCAACTCGTCAATACGGCGGGCCCGTTCGCGCTGCTCTGGATCGCCATGGTGGCCAGCCTCGCGGTGGGCTACTGGCTCACCCTGCTCCTCGCCGTCCCCGCGGCGCTCCTCCTGGTCAGGTTGTTCATGCTGCAGCACGACTGCGGGCACGGGGCGTTCTTCCGGTCGCGGCGCGCCAATGACGCGGTGGGAGCCGTCCTCGGCGTCGTCACCCTGGTTCCCTATGCCTACTGGCGGAAGACCCACGCCATCCACCACGCCGGCTCCGGCAACCTGGACAGCCGGAGCTTTGGTGACATCGACACCCTCACCGTGCGCGAGTACCTGAGCCGGCCCAGGCTCAAGAGATTGCTCTATCGCCTCTATCGCCACCCGGCCGTCATGCTGCTGCTGGGGCCGGCGTACCAGTTCATCCTCAAGCACCGCTTCCCGGCCGACGCCCCCCGGGCCTGGACCCGGGAATGGGCCAGCGTCCACTGGACCAACCTCGGGTTGGTCGCGCTCACGGCCGGCCTCGGCTGGGCCGTGGGGCTCGATCGCTTCCTGCTGGTGCACCTCCCCATCGTCCTGATCGCCGGCTCGGTGGGCGTGTACCTGTTCTACGTCCAGCATCAGTACGAGCACACCTACTGGCGCTACCGAGAGCGCTGGGACTACCACGCGGCAGGCCTGGAAGGCGCCTCCTACCTGGTCCTGCCCCGGATCCTCCGGTGGTTCACCGCCGACATCGGGCTCCATCACATTCACCACCTCTCCAGCCGGATCCCCAACTACCACCTCCAGCGCTGCTTCGACGAGAACCGCGCCCTGCATCGCGTCACCCGGCTCACGCTCCGGCAGAGCCTCGAGACGCTCCGCCTCACGCTGTGGGACGAGGACACGAGGCGGCTCGTCGGGTTCCGGGACCTCCCAGCCATCCGGGCCCGCCTGACGGCGGGGCCGGAGGGTGAAGCCGCGATCGCACCGGCCAGGCCCGAGGCGGTGCCTCGCGCCTGGCGATGACCGGCGCTTCATCGTACCGATCCGGGAGACCCTCCCCCCAACCCACCGCGCGGGGACAGGACTGCATCCCGCCAGCCACCCGGACTCGATCGGCACGTGAGGTCGCGCTGTGAAGGACGTGTGGCGCTGCTTCGGCTCCCACTCTCCCCTCTACAGCGCCTACCACGACACCGAGTGGGGCGTCCCGGTCCACGACGACCGTCAGCTCTTCGAGTTTCTGATCCTGGAGGGCGCCCAGGCCGGCCTCTCCTGGGAAACGATCCTCAACAAGCGGGCCCGCTACCGCGAGGTGTTCGACGGGTTCGACCCCGAGCGGGTGGCGCGCTACCGCCCGGCGACCGTGGCCCGCCTACTCCGCGACCCGGGCATCGTCCGGAACCGCCTCAAGGTGGAGGCCGCCGTCACCAACGCCCGGGCGTTTCTCGAGGTCCAGGACGAGTTCGGAAGCTTCGACCGCTACGTCTGGAGCTTCGTGGGCGGCCGGCCGAAACAGAACCGCTGGCGGGACCTGACGCAGGTGCCCGCGACAACGCCCGAGTCGGACGCGATGAGCCAGGACCTCCGGCGGCGGGGATTCCGTTTCGTGGGCTCCACGATCTGCTACGCCTTCATGCAGGCGGTGGGGATGGTGAACGATCATCTCGTGCGATGCTTTCGCCACCGCGAAGTCGCCCGCCTCGCCTGACGGCCCGTCCCCCCTCCCGCGCTCGCGCCACTGCCCTCTCCGCACGCTCTGCCTCCGCCCCACCTCACGACCCTCGGTGCGCTCGGTAGACCCCCCCTTCTGCGGGCTCGGCGCCTTCAGTGGACAACACCGACCCCTGTCCTTTCTGCGCCCTCGGCGGAGACCACCTTCTGTGCTCTCCGTGCCCTCGGTGGACGGTGTCGGGCACCCCAAGTCGGGTTCCACGCCCTCAGCGTCATCGGCGGACAACCCCCACCCGTCACACCCGGGCCCCCGCCGATGCCAGGGCGCGCCGCACGATCTCCCTGGCTTCCTCCACGATCGCCTCCAGGTGCGCGGTATCCCTGAAACTCTCCGCGTAGAGCTTGTAGACATTCTCCGTGCCCGACGGCCGGGCCGCGAACCAGCCGTTCGCCGTCACCACCTTGAGCCCGCCGATCGCGGCCCCGTTTCCCGGCGCTCGCGTGAGCTTCGCGAGGATCGGATCGCCGGCCAGCGTGGCCGTCCGCAGGGCGTCCCCGGTGAGCCGCGCGAAAGCCGCCTTGTCCTCCGGACTGCAGGGCGTGTCGATCCGGGTGTAGACCGGTGCGCCGAGCCGGTCCGCCAGCTCTCGATAGAGCAGGCCGGGGTCTTTCCCGGTCACCGCAGTCATCTCCGCGGCCAAGAGACCGAGCAGGATCCCGTCCTTGTCGGTCGTCCAGACGCTCCCGTCCCGTGCGAGGAAGCTCGCCCCGGCGCTCTCCTCGCCGCCGAAGCAGCAGGTCCCCTCGAAGAGCCCCGGCGCAAACCATTTGAAGCCCACCGGCACTTCCAGGAGCGTGCGCCCTCGCTCGGCCACCACGCGGTCAATGAGGGCGCTCGAGACGAGCGTCTTGCCCACCTTCGCCGTCGGGGACCAGCCCGGCCGGTGGGCAAGGAGATAGGCGATCGCCACGGCGAGGTAGTGGTTGGGGTTGAGGAGCCCCGCCGACGGCGTCACGATGCCGTGCCGATCGGCATCCGGATCGTTGCCCGCCGCCACGTCGAACCGATCTTTGAGCGCCACCAACCCGGCCATGGCATGGGGACTCGAGCAGTCCATGCGGATCCTGCCGTCATGGTCCACCGGCATGAAGCGAAAGGTAGGGTCCAGCGCGCGGTTCACGACGGTAAGCGCGAGCCCGTAGCGATCCGCGATCCGGTCCCAGAGACCCAGCGATGCCCCGCCGAGCGGGTCAACCCCGACCCGCACCCCGGCGCGCCTCACCGACTCCAGGTCGAGCGCGCCGGCCAGCTCCTGGACGTACGGGCCGGCGAGATCGCGGCGGTAAGTCGTGGGGGCCCTGAGGGCGGCCTCCCAGGGAACCCGCCGGACCTCGTGGTTTCGGCCCCGGAGCAGCGCGTTGGCTCGCTCCTCGATCCAGGTGGTGACGTCCGTCTCGGCGGGGCCGCCGTTCGGCGGGTTGTACTTGACGCCGCCGTCCGCGGGCGGATTGTGGGACGGGGTGATGACGATGCCGTCGGCGAGTTCCCCCCGTCGCCCAGGTTCACCGCGCTCCGCTCCGGGCGGGCGGCCCCCGACGGCGTTGTACCGGAGGATCGCCCGGGAGATCACCGGCGTCGGGGTGTACCCGTCGTCCGCCTGCACGATCACCGTGACCCCATTCGCCGCCAGCACCTCGAGCGCGGTACGCTCTGCGGGCCTCGAGACCGCGTGGGTATCCTTGCCGAGGAAGAGCGGCCCCGCGATACCCCGGGCGGCGCGAAAGTCGGCGATGGCCTGGGTGATCGCGAGGAGGTGGGCTTCGGTGAAGCTTCCGTCGAGCGGCGTGCCGCGGTGGCCGCTGGTGCCGAAGCTCACTCGCTGGCCCGGGTCCGCGGGGTCCGGACGGCGCTCGTAGTATTCCCGTTCGAGTGACGCCGGGTCGGGGGGAGCCGGCTTGCCAGCCAGGGGGTGCATGAGCGGGACTCTCACCACCGGAGCGACAGACAGCTCACTCCGCCGTCCATCTTCCGGAACTCCGACATTGCCACCGGCAGAATCTCGAGTCCGAGTTTCCTCAGCATGGCGGACACGCCGGGGTAGCCGGCCGGAACGATGACCGAGCCCCCCACGACCACAGAGTTCGCGGCGTAGTCCTCGCCGGCCGGGACCGGGAGCAGCTCGTAGCGGGCCAGTGCCGCCAGGCGCCGGAGCGGCTCGGCGACGAGCAGCCGATCGCCGCCCAGCCACGAGAGCCCGGTCTTCAGGTGGAGCAGGCCGGGGATCGGGCGGATATCCACCACGCTCGCGCCCAGCCCCAGCCCGCCGAGCCAGGTCGCCAGTTGGCGCGCGCCCTCCCGGTTGGTTCGTGCCGACACGCCGATCAGGTAGTGGTCGCCTGCCTGACACACATCCCCGCCGTCGAGCGTGGCCGGCGGCTCGAGGGAGGCGAGCGCCCCGAACTCCGCCTCGAGCGCGGGCCGGATCCGCTCGACCTCTCCGGCCCGGCTGGGCGCTCCCGGGCGGGCGAGGATCGCGCCGCGCGGCGTGATGACGGCGGTGTCCTCGACGAAGGTGGAGTCGGGATGATCGGGGTCGGGGGGTAATCGCGTCAGCCTGAGGCCGGCCCGTTCCAGCGCCCGGCAGTAGGCCTCGTGCTGCCGGAGAGCCAGCGCCACATCCGGCGGCCCCAGGGCCCCGCTGGTGAGACCGGCCGAGAACGTCTCGCCGGGCGGGCGCACGAGGGCCCGGGAGAACCGCGGCCCCTCATGGCGCACCGGACGCCTCCCGGGACCGGACCCAGCAGACGGCCCGATAGGCCGGATAGCTCGCCCCGAGCAGGAGCAGCGATTTCCAACTGGTGCCCCAGTCGCTCGCCACCGCGCCCGCCAGGAACGCCAGCGACCCCGCCAGCACCAGGCCCGTGGTCCAGGGATAGCCCGGGACCCGGTACGGGCGCGGGGTGGCGGGCTCCCGCCACCGGAGGGCGAAGACGCTGGCGAACGACAGCGCGTAGTTGGCGACGAAGAAAAAGGCGGCGATGGCGAGCACCGTGCCGAACGTGCCTGACGCTATGAACCCCACCGTGATGGCGACGCTGGCCCAGTGCGCCACGGTAGGGGTACCGCCCCGGTTGACACTCGCGAATCGGGCCGGCAGGAGCCGGTCGCGGCTCATCGCGAGCGGCACCCGGGAGACCATGAGGGTGAGCGCGTTGAGGCCGCCCAGGATCGCCACCAGCACCAGCAGCCGGATGACGAGATCCCCGCGCCCCCCGAACAGGAGCCGGCCGGCCGTGGCCGCCACGAAGGGGTCTCCCGCCATCGCCCCGACGCCGAGCACCCGCACCAGCGCCAGATTGAGCAGGAGGTAAATCGCCGTGACCAGCACCACGCCGCCGGCCATGGCCCGCGGAATGTCCCGGCCGGGGTGCTTGACCTCCTCGCCGAAGTAGATGGGGCCGGTCCAGCCGTCGTAGGTGTAGATCACGGACTGAAGCGCCGCGATCACGGCGCCGAACAAGGCAGCCCCGGTGGGCACCGCAGCAGGTGCCGGCCGATCGCCCGGCGGGACCGGGAGGAACAGGCAGGCCGCGATGAGCGCCGCGAAGCAGGCCGTCTTGAGCGCGCTCAGCATCTGCTGGGACAGATCGCCGATCCGGATGCCGCGCCAGTGGAGCAGCCCGAAGAGCGCCACGACCCCGCATGCGACACCGGTGCCTCGCCCGGTGCTCGCGGGCACCAGGGGTTCCAGGTACTCGGCGAACACCATGGCCCCGGCCGAGAGGCTGGCGGAGGTGGAGATCCAGTCGCTCCAGCCCACGACGAAGCCGGGATACTCTCCCAGCCCGCGCCGCACAAAGACGTACTGCCCCCCCGACCCCGCCACCATGGCGCCCGGCTCGGCGAGGGAGAGCGCGCCGAGGAGCGCGTAGATCCCGCCGGCCAGCCAGATCCCGAGAAAGAGCCCCGGGTCCGGCAGGCGGGCGGCCACGTCGCCCGGGGTGCGGAGAATGCCGACCAGGATGGTGTTCCCGACGATCACGGCGAGCCCGAAGGCCACCCCGAGCACCTGGAGCAGGCGGCCGCGGGGGGATCGTGCTGCGGGCAGGGTGGGGCGTGCTGGGCGCAAGGCGCTCGGGGTCATGGCCGGCGAGAAGGGGTCCGCCCCTGCGGTCCTGCCGTCCGCGCCGGCGCCGTGTGCAGGCTGCGGAAGAATAGAAGGGGCGACAGCGCGGCAGGGGTGGCAGGATCCGCCGGTCAACCCCGGATTGGCACCGGCACGCCGGGTAGATGCTGAGGTTCTCGGTCGACTGGGCGTCGAGCAGGCGCCAGGGCAACGCGCGCCCATCCGGGCCATGCGATAGGCGCTCGACCGGGGAATCCACGGCTGGCCTGCTCGGCGGGTATGCCGGGGGTCTCCCGTTCCCACCAGGGCTTGGCGATCCGGAACAGCGCCATCTTCGGGAAACTACCGGCATCCTGGCCGGGAACTGCTTGTGGAGAGGCGAGACCGATCTCATCCTTGCTATATTAGGCAGGGCTACCGCGGCACAGGCCCGTCCTCGGGTACCGGTGCCCGCTGTCCAGCGACGGCATCAAGGCGCCCGGTCAGGCGGCGGTCGCGCCTCCCCCCGATTTTCGAGCGAGGTCGGACCACGACGTGTCCTGAGGCACCCACGCACCAGTTCCTCGAGTTCGCCGTCGCCGACCGGCGTCTGGGACTCCCTGTCGAGGTCCTTCAGGAGGTCGTCCGGGCGGTGGCGATCGCCCCGCTTCCCAAGGCGCCCCCGATCGTCGAAGGGGTCATCAACCTCCGGGGCACCCTGGTCCCCGTGCTGGATCTGCGGCAACGGTTTGGCCTCCCGTCCGTCCCCGTGGCACCCGAGCAGCACCTCGTGATCGCCCGCACCGGGCACCGGGTCGTGGCGCTGCGGGTGGACCGTGCGCTGGGGTTCGTGGACGTGGAAGAACGCGCCATTGTGCCGCCGGAGCGCGTCGCGCCGGGAGCGGAACACGTGGCGGGGATCGCCAAGCTGCCGGACGGCCTGCTGGTGATCCACGATCTCGACCGCTTCCTGTCGCTCGAGGAGGCGCGGCAGGTGGACGCCGCGATCGGCGACGCCGCTGCCATGCCGTCCGGGGGGCGCTCGCCGGAGCGCTGGGGGTACCGATGAGCCCGGGCACGACTCCGGCGCCGCCGGTCGTCGAGACGGCGTTGCACCTCGTGCGGCAGCGCACCGGCCTGGTGTTCGGCCCGGGGCGGCGGTCGGCGTTCGAATCGGGGCTCGCGCGGGCGATGCAGCGCGCGCACCCGGCCACGCCAGACGTTTATCTCGTCCGGCTGCAGACGGAACCAGCCGTGCTCGATGATCTCGTGGCCGAGATCACCGTGGGGGAGACCTACTTCTTCCGCGAGCCCGAGCAGTTCGCCGTCCTCGCGCGCGACATCCTCCCGGCGCTGCTCGCCCGCCGGCCTCGGGATCGCCCGCTCCGCATCTGGAGCGCGGGGTGCGCGACGGGGGAGGAACCGTACACGGTGGCCATGCTGCTGCGCCAGCAGGGATGGGGCGGGGCGGCGCATATCGTGGCGACGGACCTGTCGCGGCGCGCCCTCGCCGCCGCGCGGCGGGGACTCTACGGCCGCTGGTCGCTGCGCGGGGTCCCCGAGCACGTGGTGCGCAGCTATTTCACGCCCGTCGGCGGGCGGTACGAGCTTGCCCCGACCGTACGGGAGGACGTCGAGTTTCGCTACCTGAATCTCGCGGAGGATACCTACCCGTCTCTCGCCACCGGGATTTGGGGGATGGACCTCGTCCTCTGCCGCAATGTGCTCATCTATTTCGACCGGGACACGATCGCCGGCGTGGCGCGCCGGCTTCTCGATTCGCTGAGTGACGACGGCTGGCTCCTGCCTGGCGCGTCGGACCCG